>PAPM01000001.1 GCA_002708905.1 Pseudomonadales bacterium
AACGGGCTTGCGAAAGCCAACTTGCACGGGGCGAATGATCAAAAAGTGCTCGCTGGCGGTGATAGGGAAAGTGTCGGCGCCGGCTTCACGGATTCAGGTAAAAGACAGTCAGGGCTCTTTTGTGTTCCAGAACAACCCCTTATGCAGCCGCAGGCACTCGCAACCCAAATCGGTCGGCTTGGACAAGAATATCCCTGCCTATTTCCAGGCAACTCAGGTAACCACCTCTGGCGATTCCGGTATCCAGACTGACCCAGTGTGGTGTGATTATGGGTATCGCATTCGAGGTATGACCACAGTAGATCCGTTTGTTGGAGCAGTGTAGAAGCGGTGTACGGTTGTGGCACCACAACAGTTGCTCTGAGCTTTGTTGGTCGAGCGCCAATTCTGGGTCGAGCGAGGCGTGAATAAAGATCGCGGTATCGGTTTCCACATAGAATGGGCACTGAGCGATCCAATCAATATAGTGGTCCGGAATGCCATGCACCTCCGTTACGCCAAACGAGGATAACGTGGTATCGCCGCCATACTGGAGCCAATGACGTTCGACGTCCGGATCCTCCAAGCTGGCCAGCAGCAGCGCTTCGTGGTTTCCGGCAAGGGTATCAACCTGGCAAGACAAATCCAGAATCAGATCTAACACCCTTCGGCTGTCCGGGCCCCGATCAATGTAATCTCCGAGAAAGGTAATGCGATCTGCCGGACCGGGCTGAATGTGCATCAGGATGGATTGCAGCGCCTGGGCATGGCCATGAATGTCTCCAATAACGAAATGACGCATGGATGATCTCCTTAAGCACTGCACTGGATGCGGCCATTCAGAGTGATATTGAACGCCGTCAGTACGGCGTTGAACACTTGGCTCGGCGCATTGTGGTACTCGTTGGCTTCGTAGCGTTTGAGTTGGCTCTCGCTGATGCCGATGGCGTTAGCGAAGTCCGGTAATGTCAGGTTGCTGGCCAGTCGCACCACAATGGGCAGCCTACAAAAATCGTCATAGCTGGCAAACTCGAGCGTGTTCAGATCCGCTTCGCAGGCCGCATCATAGGCATCAATATCGGCTTGCAAGGCGGCCATTGTATCGTCAAGTTGTGCAGCGTTCAGTGTGAGCAGATGCTCAGGCACACCGGGTTTGGCCGGCGCATCAATCTGTGCCTGCAATCGCTTTAACTTCTCCAGCGCTTTGTTCTTTTGCTGTAATGACGTAATCATGCAACACCTCAACACTTGATCAGAACGATACCGACATCCTGGAAGCCAAACGGCATACGGGTATTGGTCCGGAGGAACGCTTCAAACGTGTCCTCGTAAGGGACATCCTTCAACCCATCCAATTTGTGGTCGATTCCGTACTTGCCTCGCACCTGGCGCCGCTCTGGGCTCAGAAACACGGGATCGATCAATTCCCAGCGTATCGCCTCGTGGTACCACCACGCGATATCGGCGTCACCGGGTTCGGGCTTCTTTGAAATAAAGCTCCCGCCCAATACGATACGGGGGACACCCGCATGGGTCAGGTTCTCCACGGCACGCACCAAACCAGCAAAAATATTGCGCCGAGCATGATTCGATGTGCCAAAACACGCTTCGATTTCCGATAGCGTCATCTCGTACGGCTCATCCTGTGGGAGGAGCAAACCGAAGCTGGAGAAACAGGAATCACCTAAATACATGACAGACAGGATACTAGATTTCTCAAAACAGGTCAAATATGACCTGTTTATACTAGCCAAACTTGGCGATTCTAGGGAGTTTCCGTCCCATAATTAGGACATCGTCATTTATTGCGTTACATGGTAACGTATAAAGAACTGACCACGTTGGTATTTGTTCAATGTCCCGTCCAAAGTACCAAATACAACCCGCCGATATTCCCCATGCGTTAGCGTATCTTCACAATGCTTTGGAGGATCCCAATTACCCTGTAAAAGCACCTGGGCGAAAAGACTTTGTACGCTACCTGGAACAGTTGGCGAAATCGATGGATGATGATCCCGAAGCTGATGCTAGGATCTTCAATACCTGGTGTGAAACCTGTCTAAACTCGGATCAATGGCGCCGGCTCAAAACCAGTATCCGGAAGCGCCGTTATCAGGCTAATGACTGTGAGGATGTGCAGGCCACTCTATCGAAAGAAGCCCATCACGCATTGAAGAAACTGAAATCACTCTCCCAAAGCAACAGCCTCAGCGCCGCCCTGATCTGGGCCTATCAGCAGCTGAAGTATCTTGAATAGGGGTGACATTTCTATCTTGCTCCAACACGTGACGCTCCTCCCTCCCTATATTGTTGGTGACCCTTAGTATGCGTAATCGTCCGAAATTCTAAAAGCTGCCTATACGGCAGTGAACCGAAGTAGCACAGGATCTTTTCACCGATCACATTTCTAAGCTGCCCATACGGCAGTGAAAGCCCCGTCACTGGTTGCCTTTCTGGCGCTGGTTTTCTAAGCTGCCTATACGGCAGTGAACAAGACCATTGCCCTGGTAACGCGCAAGCGGAATTTCTAAGCTGCCTATACGGCAGTGAACGAGTAAATCGGAAAAGTGGCGCTGCAATGCATTTTCTAAGCTGCCTATACGGCAGTGAACAATGCGCTGGCTGATCTCAAAACTGGTGCTCTTTTCTAAGCTGCCTATACGGCAGTGAACTGGCCTTCCACCAGCTCGCCACCGATCAAAGTTTTCTAAGCTGCCTATACGGCAGTGAACTAACGATGTGACGAACCTCGAATTCCCGATAATTTCTAAGCTGCCTATACGGCAGTGAACCCGGTGGACGATGCTGCCCCGCGAGCTCCGGTTTTCTAAGCTGCCTATACGGCAGTGAACTGAAGACATTAAACCAAAAAAAATTAAAAAACAACAACTTAGGCGTGCCTTTGAGGTCAAACCCAATTTTGCGGGGTTGTTTCTAACTTACTGTATTTAATACAAATTGTTAAAGAGCAATAAATTTGGGTACCGGCAGAAAGGACGCACGCCAGACTGCTTACAGATTGGCGCCACAACTAGGGGTGATATCATATTCTCAGACAGCAGCATACCGACCACTTCTAACAGTAGCCGATATGCTGTTGTGGGCGAACATAGGGTTGGCTAACTAAAACAAAGGCACGGTCGCAGTCTTAGACAGTCCGTAGGCATTGAATTCCCCATCGGCTGAACTATCCGAGCCGCACCTCTCAATAAAGAGTAAAAATCGAGATTGACCCGTCGAGGCACTTTTAAGGACCACATGTGGACATGACACCTTAAGAGTGTACTTTTTGGATATAGATTCCTCCAATTCTTTCGTCCACGTTCCTCGGGCCCGGTGGCGCTGTTGAAGACGCCTCAAATGGCTGTTTCCTTTTGCGTGCAATCGTTGGAATTTTGCATAACCTTTTACGCTGCCAGGAACTGAAGAAACATCAGAAATTAATCCATAACTCCGCACATCTGGATTATTTCGTACCTCAAAATTGAGCCGCTCAAGATCAGGGGCGCAGCCATGTAAACGAACTATCCCGCCGAGTGTGCGAGCTTGACCGTAGCCAGGAAAACTTAGCCCCACGCGGCCTTGATACGCTGGCAGCAGACCATGAATTTTCTGCATCAGGTTTGCAACTATAGCGGACTGCAATAACTCCGGGTCAGGGATTGCCCTGATTTCAAAGTAGCTGTCCATGATCATTCCTTACCGCTTGCACCGAATACTCCACCCCGAATCAGGACAGACATCACATAGTGTTGTTGCTCTGTGCTTGGAATCTTGTCGCTCAACACCCAACCATCAAAAAGGCTGTAAAAGTCCTGTTTCTGTTTGGGTTGGCGAAAAGCAGTACCTAGCGTCGTAACCGCACCATAGGGCTCTGCGGCCACGGGAAATTGTGCATCGGGATACCAGTTGTCGATGGTGCGGATAGCATTGCTGACTTTCTGCGAGTGCATACCGGCAATATCGTGCTTCTGATAAAGCACTTTGCTTTTGCTCTTGCCGGTATCAAGAATCAATTCTTGCGAAGGATAGACCTCCTGACCATAGCCTACCTTGACTTCTGCTCTCACATATAAAATAACAAATTCATCACCAATCAAACCGCGTTCGATGTATTGGGCCAGCTCTGCCACCACACCATTGCTTGAGTCAAATTCTGTCAACGACAGCATTTTTGCATTGTTGATTGTAGTGATGGGGTCACCGTCTGGTGAAAGAGATACAGTGACTTGAATCGATTCGGCGCCCAATCTGTTTCGCCACAGCCAGCGTGCATTTGCAATATTTGCCGCATACCGCTGTGATAGTTCCTTGGCGCCATGCTCGGACAAATACCCTTTAACTACCTCAACCAACTTGGCTTGATAATCCTGATTGTTGCAGACACTCGGCTTACCTGTGAACGGAAGCACTTTGCAGCTCCATTTCACCAGTAATGTATCGCAGTCATGATCTAATGATGCAACCTCAACCGTTTGCAGATTCGGCTTTGCGATCTCAGCATCCAGTTTCGTGGGATCGTTGGCAATAGCCGCTTTCAATCGGTTACTGATAGTGCCACGCACGGACTTCGTCTGCAGGCCAACTGGACGAATGCCGGGGGTTTCGGCGTTTCCGTCAAATTGCCAGAAAAATGCATCGGAAACATCCAGGTTACGTTCAAACGCTAATACGCTCGCAGTTTTAAGAGTCATCTTAAGCTCCTTGCAGATTTGGTTGGGTTTGAGAAAAAAAATAAAGATCTTGATTCTGGCTGTATCGCCAAAAGCAGTTTGTAAATTCAATGGGCAGGCGATGTGGAAATACCCACTTGCCCAAGCTATAAACGGCCTCGACATATCGGCTGGGATACGTATCGGTACGGCAATTTTCCATATGGCCGGGTTCAAAAAGTCGCGAGATCGCCTGAAACCCAACAGGTATGGGAACCAGCCAGCCTCGCCCAGTTTTGACGCTCCGCGATTGCCAGCCATTTGGACTGACCGCGCTATCCACTGGCTCGTGATGCAAAGTGACCACCTCGACAAGGGCATCGAGAGCTGTTGCAGACGGCTCTGTTTTCTGCAACTGATGGGTGATTTCAATCAAATCATCCTTGGCGTCCATCAGAACAAAGGCCGGTAGCAGTAGTTTCTTGATTGCATCTGCGCTCGCGGTGTTCAGCAGCTGTATATTCCCAATGGCGTGAACGCTTCCACCTGCCATTCGCTGACGGAATACGATTTCCTTGCAATATTTGAGAAAATCATCCTGAGTGTCAGCCAAGTCCCGGGCGCCCGAACGGGTTGTAGCAACTTCCACTACAAGACTTACCGATAGATGGGCTTTTCCTTCTTCGATGATAGCCGCCGTACCACCATCTTTTTTAATAGGGTTGCGACTTTGATTGAACGTGTAATCCGAGTAGAGGTGCGGACGATAGCGCTGAACATCAATGCTGTGACAGGCGATCAGCACTCCTGACAGATCCAAATCAAACCCGGCCTCAGAAAGCTTTCGATTCAGTGCGTGCACTGCCCCCATAAAGCCCGATATGGCCGGAAAACCGTACGTCAGTGGGCTGGAAACAGCATTCGCATTTTCGATTTCCAGTTTATTCAGCAGGAGATAGTGACTCAGCCTTTTCATGCAAACACCTCCTGGCCGGCGCGAACGCTGGCACCTATCGCGTCCTCAAATTCTTTCTTCCACTCATAAAATTCTGCATCACCGAATTGCGAGGCAATATTTTTAAATCTGGCTTTTAGCCGATCGTTGAGCCAAAGCGCAAAGACTTCAGCTATCTGCTTTTTCCAATCATTAGCGCTGCGTTGCTTGGCAAAGTCTTCTTGCCCATCAAGGGCTGCCCTGCCTGGGTCAAGCCAGCATTTTTCGGAAATAGACAAACTGTAATCCTTGCTCCACCCAGGTGACGATGCTTTCTGGATCTGCTCCGCCAGACTGAATATATCGGCCAATAAAATATCAACAGCTATTGCTCTGACATCACGCACATCTACGGTGCTTTTCTCTTCAAGGATGACTTCATACAGTTGCGAAAGTCCCATCCAGCAGGCTTGTGCCAGCTTGCTGTCAAAGATGGTTGTTTGAGAAAGAGAGAGGCGGTAGTTTTGTCTGCTTTCGAAAGTCGGCGGCAAAGAAGGGATCAGATAAGTCCTTCCCCTCTGTTTACTGGTTAATTGGCTGATGTTTTGGGGTTTTGTACCACCGAGCTGAATCACTGACAAATCATGAAGGGAAACATATGGTGCTTTTTCGTTAACTTGCTTTTTGTTGTTTTCTTTCGCTTGCTTATTGGCTTCACCGAAGCGGATTTCATTCAACTTCTGGTAGACCTGATGGGTCAGAGCAGCAGGGTGAAGCGGCACTAATGTGATATAGCGATCCTCGCTTACAGCACTAACCAACGGCCACAGTAACTGCTTGTTAAGTTCATCCGTGCGGGGGTTTTCCAGCGCATTATCCAAGGCGGCCTTAAAATGCTGGGCATACTGGGCAGACAGTTGTTCATCCGCGCTAAACGCACCTTGAAGCGAAGGGTCCTGGCGCTGTATCAGGTCCCTTATTCGGATGCTACCAAACTCATCGATAGGCGTATCGAAGAATGCTGCAAGTGGTAGTGCTGCCGCATTGCCATTGGCATCCATGTCCAACTTCAACAGAGTCTGCGATGCCACTAAGCCTTCAGGCAGTTCGCTCATGCTGCTGAAACTGATGTTGTCGCCTTTGGAATCTGGATGCACTCCCTTGGAGATATGAGTACCAAATCGCAGCTGTTTAGCCATACGCAATGCCGCGTCCTTCATCCAGGTTTCCAGCTGATACTTTTCTTTAAGCTTTTGGATACTGGCATTTATATCGGCAACCTTAGCTGCATCTTTTTCGCTGTCCAGCTTTTCCAGAGTCTTTAGCTCCGGTGTCGCCTTCTTTTCATATTGATCCAGCAAGAACTTGGAAATAGCTTCCTTTAGCTGATTGTTCATAACGGCACTCATGGACGCTCCTTATGCGCTCACTGCGATGTCTCTATCCAACAAAACTTCGACCCAATAATTGCCCACATCCGGTAGGAACCACGTTCGCCTATCGGCAGCCATCAGCGACCACCAGACGTTCACTGAATGGCCACTTGCAACTGTGACAGTTCGGCCTTCCGAATCGCGCGCACGAACCCAAAAGGTTCCCGGTAAATGAGGTATATGCAAAATGGATCGGTCAAACCGCCTAATAAACATTGGCATTTCTCCTTACTGCTTTAAATAGAAAAATAATGTATAGGAGACATAATGGGTAGTCAATGCCGCCATAAAGGCCGGCATGTGATGACCGCCTATTCGGCGGAAAAAGAAACAATATAGAACAATAATGTATATTTCTAAGCCACTTACACAGTGGTGAGTGGACATTCTATTACATTGCATTTTCATTAGCGAACTACTGCCAGAACCCTAGCCACGGATGAAACAGCCATCGCCCATCGTTTCGATCCAGGCTCACGGTTGCAAACTTTAGAGCAGCTATGGCTATATCCGGTTCATCGATTTTGTCAGCCAAGGCCCGCAAAGCTCCATCCAGATTAAAGGCCAACCAAGGCTTCACCTGACTGTTGTCATCAAAGTACATATTGTCGAAATGGATCTTGCTGTTCTGGAAGTTGCAGGTTTCAAGGTCTTCCCAGGCAGACTCTGCTAGGGTAAAGCCAAACGGCGCGTCATCGTCTGGCGTTGGAATACATACATAGTCATCGTCAGGCCTGTCTTGGTAACGAAAAGGACTAATTTTCTGAAGGTGAACGCTGGCGATGTTCCCATTATTTGGTCGCCAGAATGCGCTGACGAAATTCTCGGGATTATTAAGCAGATCCTGCATGACAGCGTGCTCAAGATCCGCAAGGCTGGATTGAGGGTGCAGTTCGGCCCCGCGAATAATCCTTGGCATAGAGTCCACCCGATTGAGCTGGCCTTCTGCTATCAGATCAGTGCAATGATGACTCGATAGTTTGAACCTTGGCTCTTGCTCAAACCCAGGGTGGTTAAAGCAAATAGCCTCTCCTTTCAGCGCTTTGATGTTTTGCTCCAGGATTAACAGGTTTGGTGCTATCGCAACCTTGTCTGGCCGGTGCCGCCATACACGGCCCGCAAGTTGCACCAGTGACCGCATGGAAGACGGTTCAACGATGGCCCAGTCGTAATCATGATCCCGGCCAACTTCCGCCACCGGGCTGGCGAGCACGATAAAAACATGGTGTTTGCTTTCACTGCCGTTCACCGCTGCTAGAATTTCAGGTTGAGTCAACAAAGGGTCAGGCGCGCCCCGGCTCAGAATGCGATCCAGCTTTTGCTCCAGAGAATCCCGCAGGATCAGTAGCTGCTTGGCGTGGTAGCAACACAGATAGACCTGTGTGTCCCCTGGAATGTCAGCAACATTCAGCATGCTGCGCGCAATATGAATGATGGGTTTCACATTGGCAAAACGAACCAATCCGATACTGACCTGTTTTGATGATTGAGGGCACGTTTGCGCATGGGCTTGATGTAGTTCTACCGCACCCTGCAATATGGAACTGCTCAATGCCATCGCATTTATTTTCAGGGCTTCATTTTCCTGTCCGGGTGGCAGGTTTAGCGGCACCAAACTGGCTTTCCGTCTGACGCTCTCCTTGCCAAGCCTTGCCGCTCGCTTCGTGACAAAACGCTGGTGGCTTTCCATAAACGCCTGGGACTCTACGCAGAGCTCGCTTTCTTGCTGATATTCATCAAACCACGCACACGGAACGGGCTGCGCTGGCTTCACTCCCATGTGGGAATTCCAAGTTTTTCTGCCTGCTGCATAGGCTTGGTAAAGGCCGGTCACCATATCCGGCGTCAAGGTTGCGGATGACAGCAGCACCTTGCTGCCGTAAAGACCTGCCAAATGTACCAACCGGGCAAGTGCGGGTAGATCCGACTGATCGAAGTCGTCGGGCTCATCCAGTATCAAATCGCTGGTGAGCAGGCGCAGAACGGGGGCTATGTAACGCCCCCCCCGAGCGCATTCCGATGCCTGCATAATGTGATCAACGGTGCAGGAAACCACAGGTGCTGTTATCAGTTGCCTTGCCTTTGGATCGGTCAGCAGGGTATTGAATTCTTGTGGCAAAACGCTGCCAACCACTTGATCCAGGTGATCCAGCAGTGGTTCCTGTGACTCACTGCCATTGGTTTCATAGTCCTGCGCTGCCCTGTCATTCTGAGCCAATTCAAACAACTGCCGATTCGCTGAACCACCCACCAGTATTGCCAGATCCTCTTCTGTGAGAGAAAGCCGTTCACGCAGAGCTCGCCCGGTTTGCAGCGTCAGTACTCTCAACCCCAGCGCGATAGTGAAGCGACCGCCTGTGTCTGGCTTGCCAAGCGCATACATGATGCGGGCATTGGCCAGCGTTTTGCCCATCCCCGTCGAAGCCATGTTGATACCAAAAAAACCTTGTTCCTGGGATTGCGCCTGGAGATTCTTGGCAAGATTGAATGCACCGTTTTGCCATTGGTAACGCTTGTGTTGTGTCTGGCGCAGGAATGGTTCGTGGTTTTCAGGCAGGCCAAACAGATCGTGCAGCCTTTCCGATAAGCGTGGCAATTCCTGCGCAACACGCTTTGTAAATGCACCAACCCCGATTAGATGCTCATCCAATGCCTGCTTGGCCTTGCGTTCCTTATTGGTGTTAGCTGCCAACTTGTCAGCAAGCTCTTTGTCGCCCTTCTCCCGCGATGTGTCATCTTCGTCAAGACTAGAATAGTTGTGATCGGCGAGCATCAAGCTAAGCCGGGAAAGGTGCATTAACAGCGGGTCCGAAATGGTGTGCTTTGCCACTTCACGTAACGGCACGTGATCGCGGGCTTTACGCGCCCAGCGCGTCAACGCCCGCTGCCAGCTTTTGCTTTCCATAATCACGGCTTTCATCTGCCAGAATGCGTTGGAATCTTCGGCCTCATTTTTTACCCAACCTTCATAGGGCTCAACCCAGGCGTAAAACTCAGTCATGTTCATCTCAGGACCCCACCAATAATCGTTAGACTGCTGGTTTTCCCGCGCCTTTCGTGTGTAGAGGTTAGGCTCAAAGGTAGGCAACCGGTGATGGGTGACAATCAACCAAGCAACAAGCTGTGCCAATGGCGGCAAATGGTTCAGACGGGGTGGCTTTTTTCCTTGATCATCTCGATACCATGCATTCAGCCATGCTGGGTTTTCCTGCATATACCGCCTGAATTCCATCAGGCGGTTCAGCCACGCCTCATCAGTCTGACAGTCAGCAATCATGGCCTGGAATAGCCGCAGAGAAATCCACTCATGGCGGTAGGGGTCACCCGATGTTTGTTTTCCCTTGTCGAACAACTTGTTCTGAAATCCAAAGGTTGCCTTGCCAATGTCGTGCAAGAGAGCGGCAAGCACCGCCACAATCTGAATGGAATGCCCATGCATCCAATGATTTTCAGCCGAGCTAACGGGTGAAGAATTCTGTGTGCTGTTAACGGGCACCCTGCCCTGGGCATCAAATTTTCTGCGATTACCGATTACCCAGATCAATTCACTTCGTGATCGACTTCGAATCCAATGACAGCTAACAGCCGTGCTCTTGGTAGCGGTCTTCCGCAACAATTTTTTAACAGCCCGTAAACCCTCATCGGTAATGACGGTTTGCCAGGTGTTGTCGCCGATGCGGTCGGCAAAGGCGTCCAGCACCCGCCGTGTACGCGCCAAGGCTTTCTTTTCGCATTGGGATACAAAGGTCACCATCATGGCTGCACCGGCTTCCAGTCTGTTTTCATTGCAGCCTGCTTGGCTTGATCAAACATGAAGTCCATGGCTTTGTGATCAGTGAACGCCTGCAGACACTGCTGGCGGAATTCCTGTTCGGATGCGTTTTCTTTCGCGCAGATAAAGGCCCAGGGCAAAATAATGGCGTCCTTAATCAGGTCTGCTATATCAAATATCAGTGCTCCTCGCCGCGTCTTGCCATGCATTACAGCAAAACCATGGGGGATACCCAACACCCATAGCGTGCTAGCTGCCAATCCATATGCCAAATAGTTTCCGTGATTCAGAAACGCGTTCGCTGTGTCCACGGCAGCCCGTTCACGGGTAAAGTCACCATAGCGCGTAGTTTGCGCGGCATGCTTGTACAGCTGCTTCGTTAGCTCAGCCTCTGCCTGCAGAAGGTTACTGACCTTGGGTGCTGCCAGAATTTTCGCTCTACAGTTTTGTAGTGCGGATTGCATAATGGATGAATCCGGCGAAAAGCCTTCCGCGCTCAGATCTCTGTCCTTATTCCAGGTATTTTCCAGATAATCGATTCGGGCAAGCTGAAGTTTCTTGGCCACTTGTAGGCGCTTTTCTTCCTCAAACCAAAAGCTCATCCAGCCCTGTAAATACTCAGTTGGCCGGTATTCGCTTTGGGGACTTAACCATTCAATTTCAGTCGCCATCAGCAAAGGGGTTCCCCCACCACCGCAGAACCCCACCATGACGCCAGCCTGCGCCAGCATCCGCATAGCTGCCTGCGTAACGGAGGTGCCTGTACCGAGCAACAAACACGTGGTATTGGCGATTGGGATATTCCAGTACTGGTGTACATTTTTGGCTTCAGACAGATACAGTACCCTGCCGTCTTTCTGCATGACCCGGCATTTTTCCAGGTAATAGATATTGGCTCTTTTCGAATGCAAAATCGCCTTAAGATCGGTCAACTGTTCCATCGGATAGCCTGTGCTTGTACGTATGCCCGTGAGAGTAGGGACCATTATCAGTGTCAGGCAGGCCAAAACCTGTCCTGGATAAACATACAGCGCCTTTTCTGGGTCATCGTATTCTATTTGTATAATTTGAGTCCAGCGGAAAGCCTCGCTTCCACTGCTTGTCGAAGGCTGGCTGGTGCTTCGACTGAAACGTTTGGAGTATAACGCAAGATATCCTGAATCAACTCCTGATCACTCGAGTAGGGCACATGCAGGACATAATAGTCCCCATCCCATTCAGCAACCTGGCTTGGGTGCCACTGCTGGGTAGAAATGTCTCTGGCAATCTCAGGATGAAACCGCAATATCGCAATGTGGGGTGCTTTGCCTGCGAATATGCCGTATCCTTCGGCGAAGTGTGCGTAGAGTTCGCCGGGACTGATGGTCGCAAAGGTTTCGTCGGCATGTGTTACTGAATGAATGCGGGAGAGAGAGAAGGTCCGCAATGCATTTCGCATATGACACCAAGCATCGAGGTACCAATTCTCCCGATAGTACACAAGTGTTTGGGGACTGATGGTCCGGTTAGTTCTACGTTTTGCATAGCTAATGTAGTCAATCTTGATGCATTGACGCTGAATCAACGATTCGCATACGGCACTGAAAACGGGGCCAGGCATCGAACGTTTGTTTAGAGGTAGTATTTTGATGTGGTTGTCAAAGTCGTTCCGAGCAATTCCACGGGCCTCCAGCAGCTTAGTGATATGGCGTTCCACTAATGCCAACTCCTCCCCCAGTAGGCCCTCACCTATCGTGTCAAGAACCTGTAGAAGTAGAGCCAAAGATTGGAGCTCGCTGCTTGTTAGCCACAATCCAGGTAATTCGTATAAGCCAGCATTTTCATCGTATTGCCAGCCATTCTGCTCTGGATAGTATGTGAGAGGTGCATCAAGGTAGTCCCTCATTGCATCAATGGCACGCTTTACTGTCTTTTGGGAGCATTCCAGCTTTTCAGCCAGGATCGAAAGAGGAATTGGCCGTCGATGGGATCGAAAAAGACGGTGGAGTAACTGGAACCTGTCAAACTTATCCATCTGCATTATCCTGACACAAACTAGCCACGCCTGCCTTTAAGGTCTCGGCATCGCCCCAAACTTACCTGATCTTCTGCTCGAATATTCAACTCACTAACAAGGGTATACCCACAGAAGCAGGGAATGCGAACTGGCTATCAACCTAGTTCCTTCCTGTGCTCACTGACTCTCTCAAATACACGGATCATTAAAGCCCTGATGCTTGTGGCATTTATAGCGAATCCTACAGCAACTAAAACTCTGATAATTCGACCTGATACTGCTGGACCGAGCATATCCTTTAGAAACACCTGAACTACGTGCTCAAACAGAGGTAAACTCCACGGCATCGATCCAGCTGCAATGAAAAAGCCCGGAATATTGTAGTCATTGTCCCAATGTCCATATGAACGGGCAAAGTAACACAGTGCCTGATAAGCCAGCCCTAATCCAAAGAACAATAAGAAAGTACGCGTTAGTTTCTTGCCCATTTGATCAATATTTCATGTGCGCGACCGATGAGTAGTCAGCTGCCCAGAAAAATATGAGCATTCTTCACATCAATTTACACAAAATCCCGGGGTTAGGGGGGATTTTGTAGAATTCAGACGATAATTTCACCCCTAAAACAGCCCCTTTTCGACCTATCAAAATAGCCTAGGATATTGATATTTAACATGTTATGCATTCTATGGGGTTTTGCGGAAAACAAAGAATAAATAAAAAATTTTCAAAAATCAGGAGGTGGAGCCCTGGCAATCCTAATTTGCCGGGAACCCCTGGTGAAGTTTTTGACGCGTCAAAATTACTTTGCGTCAGCGCCACGGCTAAATAACACCAGGATCACACAACCTGACGATTTGGAGTCTCCATGAAGAAACGTATCGACGCCCTGACACAACTGCTCATTACTTTCCAGGCCTGCACCCCGCTGCAATGCATCACCCTGCTGGGTATGGCCATGGCGGTCACCATTACGGTGGTCGCCCTGACCCTGTGACGGTCGGGGCAGGACACTGACAGCACATCAAGCCAGGATCGGCCCACTCTCTGGGGATGGGCTCCTGATCCTATCGACGGTGTATGTGAAGAATTGGACAACCTTGTGTACCCCGCAGAAGCGCGGCTGGATCAACGGACTGTATCGGACGATATCGTGGGTAGCATCATAGAGGCGGTGTCTTTACCGGGAGGTCCACCGCGTCAATGACCGGGTTACTCACAGTTCCCATACACTAAGATGATTGGGCGTTGCTGAACTCACCCCTTTTACCCTCCTGAATATCTGGATGGCTTCATCGACCGTCATGTCATCAGGGATATCGATGGTGTAGTAGAGTTCGTTGTCCCACACCTTGAAAGGTTTATCTTTGACAATAAATCCCTTTTTTCGAATCGCCTTGCGGGCATCACTGTCCGTTGTATCGACAAAGGTCACCAAGATTTCGTCGATCAGAAAGTCCGACTCGACAGGGGTAAGGCGGTAATGAATTCCCTCGGTTATCTTACCCGCTTCCACGATAACCTCACTCCATCGAAAAGCGATATAACGCGCTTTAGACTCCCCTTGGAGCAAAAAAAGTAAGTCATAATTACCCGGAGGCAGGTCATTGAAGTGGAAGTTGCCTCCCCTGGTAAGGGTCACCTCCGCTTTTAGATTGCCTGGCTTCTGGTGGTTTGTTCCAGAGAGCTTGGCAATAATTCGTACCGTAGCATCCTCCGGGAGCACCCTGCCCGAAATGGCCCCAACCCTTGGGGTTGTGTCGGTAGCACACGCCATCGACGGACCCAGTAAGATGCAGCCGATAACCCTGTACAATCGGGTTGCCCTGATCTGTTGTTTCAAGTTCATTCGATTAGCGGGTCTCTTCGATCGGCGGATTGAGCGCATCTGCAACACTCTGCCTGACCTCGGCGATCGAATAACTCGCCTTCGCAGGAAACCTGACCAGCGTCAAGCTTGCCGATTCACAGGCTTCCTTTAATAACTTATCCCTGTTTTTGGAGGCGGCCTTGTTATGGCTCTTGTCGTCGAGCTCGATCACCGCAATGATCTTGAGCGTGTCTTTACAACACAGCACATAATCAAAATGTTTGGCGGATATCTTGTTAAACGCAATTTGCCAGTGTTTACGGCTCATCCCTTTTTGGGGGGTTAACACGTCGGCCACTCGCACCTTACCAAACACTCGGTAGGTATCCGCTACCGCCGCATCGATGACGCCCAGAAACGAGCGCTCTGCAGGGCTAAACAAGGGTCCCTTGATTCTGTAGCTGTACTTATTGCTTCCTTTGACAAACAACACCGCGATAACGACGGCTACCACGAAAAATACAACGATCCATTCCATCTTCTGGTCTCTAATAGGGGTTATAGCCGTTATGGCTGCCTTACGAGGGGCGGCGTATTAGCCCTTTCCCGCACTCACAAAAGCGCTGATTCGCTCAAATAAAAGGATCATTAATGCCCTGACGACCGTGGCGTTGACGGCGAACCCGAGGGTGGCCACCACTATAAATAATCGACCCGAAACGACGGGACCAAACATATCCTTTAGAAACACCTGAACCATATATTCGAACAGGGGCAAGCTCCAGGGCATGGACCCGGCCGCAATGAAAAAGCCTGGAATATTGTAATCATTGTCCCAGTGTCCAGAGGAACGGGCCATATAACACAGCATGTGATAGACCAGCCCTATTCCCCAGAACCCTAAGAACGTACGCTTTAGCTTGTTGCTCATTGGATCCGTATTCAATGTGCGCTACCGACGGGTAGTCAGCTGCCCCGAAAAATTCGAGCACTTAATAGTTTAATGTAGACAAGATCTCCGGATTTGGGAGATTCTGTCAATCATTTCGCCCCCTAGAGCAACCCCCCTTTCGATCTGCAATAGCATGCTAACTTATTGATAAACGGTATATTAATCTAAGTGTGTTTGGTGTGTCGTGAACGCGATGGATATATTATGTATACACCAAGACTGATCGGGACAAACCACCTTGATCCTCGCTACGGGACTCCCTATAATAAGAATCACTACTTACCTCCTGTTGGCGCTATTCAGTTAGCTCACCAACTGGAGGCGAGAAAACCGTCCTCGTGGCGGTTTTTTCATGTCTGGGGACCCCTTTTTTGAAAACCATCGTCTACGTATTTCAGCCGCCTCAAATACACGCCCTATAAATGGCTGGATCTGTTCACCCTGTTCCAGCGCCACATCCTACATCCCCAGAATCCGGCATCCGATCTGTTGTGCGTCAAATATTATACTGCCGACATTAAAGCCAAGTTCGCGACCCATGGTGAGGCCGCCAGTCACGCTCAGCAAAGCTACCATCGTGCCCTCCTCTCCCCATTGACGCCTCCAGTGGAAATCACCAAAGGGTACTACTCTCCCACCCGGGCCACGCCCTTGCGCTACCTATCCCCTCCGGACAAGAGCGACAAGGTGGAAGCCTGGAAACTGGAAGAGAAGCAGACCGATGTGAACCTCGCCTTGGACCTGTATCGCGATGCCTTGAGACAGGAAGCCGAGCAACTGGTGATTTGCACCAACGACACGGACATTGTACCGGCCCTAAAACGCGTGCGGGAAGACATGCCGGCGGTGACCATCGGCCTAGTGTTTCCACACCACCCCACCGATGAGCACCGTAAACCGGCCAAGGATCTCAAGGACCAGGCCCATTGGTGAGTTCGAACGAACTTGGATCACGCCGGCAGTACCTTATTTCTGCACCTACCCTGTCTGTGAATGGAGAAGTTATCCACTGTTTCAGTGGATAAGTCTGAGTACATTTTGCTGAAAGCCAGCATTATAGGCCTGCTCGCTTGTCGATCAAATAACAGACAACGCCCATCAACCAATACGGCGCTAGATGTTACGTGGATCTGCCGCGTCTTATTCCTGACCATCTGCATTATTAAAAAACCTATCCCTACGCACCGCCTGTTCAATTTGGCAAGATTCCGTCACAGGCTCGATATCAGAGCCTCTTAACCGGAGATAAACATGCCTCATTCAAAATCAGCCTCAAGACCGGCCGCTACCCCAAGCCGACCCGGAGGCAACTGGCCCTCCACCACCGGTCGACCCTCTGGCGGTGGACGAGGTAATGCCCAACCCAAAGGCAAGTAAACTACCCCTGGCCGGTGCTGTCCTCAGGTGCTGGTCAGGCGCTTCTCATGGAAGGCAAAGTAGGTTGTAAAGGCGGTTTCGTATAGGGGGCTATTTAGCTTAGAATCAAACTATAGAAGGATCTATGATGAAACAGGCAACTACCGAACAGATGTAGCGGTTAGATCTGATGGTGTTGAGGAAGAGTACGATCTAATAACGGTTAATTGCTAAAGCGTTGCAGCTTGGGTCACCACAAAACAATAACGGATTCTCTCGACGAGGATACACCCACTTCATCAGAGCTGATCTGTATCAGTCAAGAGACAAATTTATTCCTTTGCAGAGGGTGCTTTCATGTCTTCAATGATCCTTCTCACAACATCATTGTTAGCAGCAACTTTATTTAGAACATCAACAATATACGGTTCCGATATTGGTTTTCGTATATAGCCATTTACCGCTCCATCTCGTATCGATTGCTCAATCTCAATCAGGGCGTTATTTTCAACGTGAGCAGTTACAACAACTATGAACAGGTCCCTGGCTGCAAGTTTTTTCGAGAATTGCACTCCGGTCATCTGTGGCATCCAATAATCGACAAAAACGACATCATAATCATTGGTATAGATTTCATCAATGGCCTCGAAGGGATCTATGAAGGCCTCTGCATGGACACCCAATTTCTCTAGAACACTTCTCAATGAATAACAGTTACTCCAGTTGTCATCGATAACCACTGCTTTCATCCCAGTGAAATCGTAGCTCTCGTGGGCTCGATTATCCGTCAGATCACATACCGTAACAGGAATCACAACTTTAAATCTGGTCCCGATTCCTGGTTTTGAATCGACATCCACTTCACCACCAAGGTCATCTACAAAGGCCCTTACAAGGGAAAGCCCGATACCCAAGCCCTCTTTTCTCGAATTGCCCCTGTAGTAATCTGAAAAAATGTGATCAATATTATCCTGTGATATACCTATGCCAGTGTCTGTCACTTCAATGACCAGACTGCATGACTCAAGTTCACCAACAATATCCCAGGTTACAATAACCGCTCCTTGATTAGTAAATTTCAGCGCATTGTTTACTAGGTTCGAGACCACGCCAATCAAGCGCCCTTCGTCGGAGATAATTTCATTCGGCTGGTCTGTACCTAAATAACTAACTCGGAAATCGACATCCTTGGGAATAGCAGCTAAGTTGCTGTTTTTAATATTATCAAATAAGGCTTCCGGGTTAATCCTCTTATCTTTGACTGGGATATTGCCTTCATTTATCAGGCTAAAGTCCACCACCCTATCCAAAACTTTAATCAGCTGATCGCTGGCTGCTGCACAAATTCGCAAATGCTCTCTGGCATTAGATGGCAGTTCCTTAATACCTTCAGAATTGGTTAATAGCTTAAGTATGGGGTCTATCGCGTTAATCGGTTGCCTTAATTCGTGTGAAATCACATCGAGTATCATTTTCTTGTATTTGTCAGAAGCGTGAAGATTGTTAAGGGTCACTGATAGCTTCTCAGATAAATGGTTAATTCCTTGCGCGATATCGTCAAACTCCTTCGTTTTTGAGTTGAAAGACACTTTTTCATACTTTTGGTTGGAGATATCTGCTAATGATCCGAGTATGGTTTTCACATATTTTTCAATACGGAGCACAAAATAGAATACTACGGTGAATGCCAACAAACAGATAGCCAGAGTCACCAATGCACTCTGATACATGGCTTGAGAAAACTTAGTGGTTGATTGATAAGTGGTGGTGGCTAATATGACTTCCCCGATGAAGGTATGCTGTTCATTGGGTTTAGTGAACTGTTCAAAATCGTTGAGCACCTCCTGTGTCAAAGGAATTGTCCTGGTTATAATGGGGATCCCTTTTTCTACGGGAACACTTCCGTTGACCGCTCTAGCCAGCAATTCACCATCCCTGTCAAACACTTCTACGTAGTAAACAAAATCAATCTTTGAAACATCCCTTATAATTTGGTCTACCCTGGCTCGATCGCTGATCGCCACGGGAAACGAAAGCATGGATACTATATTTCGCTCGAATAGACTGATGGTATCGTTTTGGAATTCAACACTAATATTCTTTGATGTCCGATAGTGTATATAGAACTGACTTGCCACTATCGACAAAAGCACAACTACCGCAAAAATCGTTAGCACTGTTCTGAACTTGAAGCGATATCTATTCATTGACACCCTCCAGCCCTAGCACTTTGGCCAGCTTGACGTCATAGAACACCCTATAACTCGCATGATAAAGACCCACCGGGGCAGTACCACCATTTTCATCAAGCAGTTCATTCAGCTTTTTGAACACTTCATTGAACTCGATGTAAATGACCAGGACCGCTCCTTTACCAATCAAACTTCTGGAATTGCTAGCCGCCGGCAACCGATTACGATATATCGACTCAAGCGCCGTGATAACGTTTCTTGAGTCGAATGCCGAATGAGTGCTCGGGATAAAAATCGAGTCAATATCGTTCTTCAGGTAGATGGTCCTGAGAGTCCTGAATATTGAGTCCTTACCTGGATCGATATACTCGAAAAAGGGATATACGTCTTTTATTCCTTTCCGAATGTCCGAATCAGAGTCAGACGGGAGCAAGTAACCAGTGGTCTTTACATTTAACCTTCTCTGGATTTCTGCTCCGACCGCAAGAGGCTCAGGTTCAGAAGAAACCAATGTTGTAGCGCCGCAACCCTTTGGGCTTTCAGTCGCAACAACATTCGAAACGAATAGCCCAACTTGAGATTTACATCGGATATTCCTGGTGGACAGATAATCACTGTTTCCGAGCGTGATAATCGAATCGCTTGGTTTAACGGCAGAAATGTCGTCAATAATTTGAATAGATGGGAATGAGGTGGCTAAGGCTTTTTTAATATCGTCGGGTTGCTTATTAGCGGGTTGCAACAGGAGCCAATCGGCCTTTGCCGTTCCAGCGCTCACAGTAACAAGAGCAAATAAAAATAGTAGCCGCTTGAGAAAAAACAAGTGATGTAGGCTTAGTTGTGTTTACGAAATCACTTCGTTTTTCATTAGCGTGAGTAGCGCGTCAATTAACTTCATAAATTTTGGGTCTGCCAATTCCAATCCTTGTTCTTTTTTTGTGAAAGCTAACAGATCCAAAAGGCTTTCAAGAGTCGCATTTTGGCTGGGTATCTGGAAGTCATTTTCTTTAGCTTGTGAATGAAGCACAGAGATCAATTTAGCTTGAGAAACGATATCCAGATCCCGAAAAGCATGACTATTGTATCTGAGTGCAATTCCATCTTTTTCTACTCCGGAAGGCAAGGTGCCGGTGAATGGGTTGGTTCCTCCCATTTTCCACCACCGCACCAAACTATCTGCTTGGGGACAATTAGAGATTTTGGTTTGAAGTGATTTCACGATTGTTTCCATCTTATGGACCGGGGGGGTATGTCCCGACAACCATGACCTTGCTGTACCATAGGGGAGGTCTGCCATGTCCGGTACGGTGTCCACCAAATAACTGTGGAACTCAGCAACTCGCCCTCGACCCGACCTGAAGCCTGCGTGATCTAGCATTATATTAAGACGACCAGATTCATCCGCCGACGAATCGACCACGACTTTCTCTTCAACAACACTCATGTCTCAATGACCCTGATCCAATCACTAATCTACTTGCCTATCTGCCACTTCCCGCGGACTTAACCCGGACATTATGCCTCCTAATGGAGCTAATGCAATATTTTTAGGCATAACTAGCATTATATGACTAACTATATTGACGTTCATAGCATTTATGTTAACAATGCTCGGCATAATCTAAATACAAGTATCTTGCATAAGGGGGCGGCAATGGAATGCGTGTTATTGGGAAATAGACATGCTTATAACTCGGAGAACCTTACCTCAGAGGATCTCCCTAATTGTTCTTTTGAGGATTACGGTCTGCTTTGTCGCCGAACTCTTGCTGGAGAATACGTCTGCAATCTAGACAATCCTTTGAGAATGCGGGTTAGTTGGGGAAACGGCACCCGTTCGTCTATAAATCTCAGTTACTTAGCGCTTTCGAAGGTCCTCGAATCCAATACAGATCCTGATCAAATTTGGCAAATCGCCAAGCAGTTTACGGCCGATATCATTACGAGCATGCCCTCGGAAGGTGGCAGAATTCCAATATCAGAGATAATCTACTGGCTTGAATACAACGAATTTGCATGATAGTTACATTTTCGGCACGGTTACGTCCTTTTCTCTGGTTATCTAGCTTTAGTTATCCACAGACGTAACTGTTCCAAGTGGTTTGCCGGCATCAGCCCAACGTAACCAACCCAGTTTGAACGTAACCAGGCCAGATAATAGTTGGGCTGGACGCTTAAGAGCCAAATGAAACGCAACCAAGCCAATGTAATAACGTAACCATGCTGAAATCGAACTAAACCAAGCTCTAAATCGACGCAACGAAGTCAAACAAAGACGTAACCAAGCTAAACGTCCCCATAACGTGCTGTTTTTAATGATGTTTTCGCGTCTACAATTACAATAAACAAATAACAATAAAATTACCCATCTTTGGTCCCCAAACAGAACGATCAAACACCAGCAACAATCACCTGATGTCTAAAAAACAGCTGGTTATCAAGATAATAAGACCCGTAGGCTAGTTACTTTTCTGGAATTAATTCGTCCTTAGTTGAAAGCATCTTTCACTTAGTTGTCTTTTCAGCTACATTTCGTCTTGCTAGTTGTGTTTTTAGATGCTATACGTTTGCATAGTTATAATTAAGGCATGAAATCGTCCTATGAACGATATATTCGGAAATGTTTGGCCCTACACAGGCCAGGTATACGAGGTTCCAAGGGAACGTGCAGAACAAATTCCCTTACTCAGACACGTAAAGGGTTTGTCTGAGATCGAATACTATATGATCCTTGGAATGATCAACCTTAGTGCAACCTCTGATGAAAATAGGACTGATCAGAAATCGTTGAAGAAGTATCTCCAGGGGAACGATCGCCCCTTGGCTGACGCAACAATCAAGCTGAAAGTGATTTCCCTGTTTGAAAGTGGTGTGTTCGAACGATATGAGGTACCACGTCCAAAGACCCGACCAGCAGTCGTTTATAAACTCAGAGATATCGCTGAACTGGTGCAAAGTGACACTCTCCATCAAAGAGAAAGTGAGCTAACCAAACCAAAACCGGCATTTGATGGTAGAACTATTATTCCAGAAGATGCTGTACTGCTGGAGGGTAATGATGATCACGAACATGCGTACTCCAGGAAAGTAAACCATATAATTATGCGACGGTGCAGCGGGGATCCAACTCACCTGGGCAAGAAAATACCCATAGTGCTACCAGGCATGGGCGAGACTGTACATGTTATTCAGCGTACAGCCAGTGGAATACCTCCAATGGACGGTAGCCAGGATCGGCTTCAGCAGGTTTTGCTCACGATGTTTAAAGAACATCTCGCAAAGTTCAGAACCCAGCGGCCGGATATTGATGCTTCGCAAATAGAAAATGAATGGCTAATAGACATGAGAGAAGTCTGCCGTTCAATGAAGCTTGTTCCCAGTAGCGGCAACATTCTGGTTCAAGCAAAAAAATTGTATCAACTTCGATATAATACATTTGAAATACATTTCGATCCGGATGGGCAAGCAGCCAAGGCCTTTAACTTTTTGGCTGCAGATAAGTTAAATGCGGTCTATCACGACGAGACTGAGAATACTCTGCACTCTTTGACTAATGAAAGGATTGATCAGTACTTTCTAGGTAGATTGGAGCCCATTCGAGATGAAATTGTTTGGGCAGAAAACCAAAAAGCTTTGGAATTCGGAGAAGAGAAAAGCACCAAGCAACATAACACCTTCTCGATTGATGACAAGGATCTGTACTATGACGCTACAGGCAAGTTGTTTCGCTTTTACAGAGTGAGCTTTCACCACTTAGTGTTTAAAGAATGTCTTAATGATGCGCTGGGTCAGATACACAAACAACCTCCCTCTATTTTGGAAGAGGACCGTCCGATTGCAAGGCACTTGGTTTACTTGGCTCAACGCATAATTGGTAAATTCAGGGATCGCCCTTTCGAGGCAAACTGGGGAGATATCGCTGAAGAGATACAGCCACTGCAGGAAAACCAAAAGCTTGTCTTCCAGGGGATGGAGAAGGTATTCAAATCAGAGTTAGCTAAAGCAGGTGAAATCTGGAAGCCCCAAGCCGGAGAAACACAAGTAATTTCACTCCACGGTTATCTCTTTGAAACCTATGTCCCAGGCGGCAAGCAACGAAAAAGGGCAAAATGGAAACTGAGGATCGCAAGGGATGTCAATCATCCCTATGTTGGTAACTCTGGCCCAGCAGCTTATGCGGCACAAATGGCAAGTATCAAAGCATCACTGATCGCTCGTGATAGCCGAAAGTAACAGATCAGCGGCTGTTTCGGATCAGCTTAGAATAGTGCAGTTGTATTTTTTTTATATAGCTCTGAGAACGCTGAAGTACCTCAGGTTTATTACTGGTGCCAGCGTGATAGATTCCGACCGCACGCCAGGTTCTACCGTACTGCGAGAAGTTGTGCGCGAGAATCCAAGCTGATACCAGTACATTAGTACAGGGACTGTCCAACAGTAATTGCCGAGAGATACCGTGAGCTTCCAGCTTAGGAAACCACTGGGAGTTTATTTGCATGAGGCCAACATCGCCGGCACTGTTCGTTGCTCGTGAGTCAAAGGAGCTTTCTTGGATGGCAATTGCTTTAAGGAGTATTGGTTCGACATTGTATTGTTCACCAGCATACAGAAAGCAGTTATCAAAGCGGTCGGAACATATTGCGGACGCAGACAGCACTAGCGAAATTACTAAGGCAATTATTTTAAGCATGTGAGCTTTGCAACGTAAGAATCTAGGTAGTAGCGTATCGAACCATGCGTACGTTCGGTAGAGTTTATGTTATTCCAGGTAGGGCTTCCGAAGGGAGAGTATCCTTGTGGACAAGAAAGGTTTACCTGATCAGGTTTAAGATACGCATCCACAGACTCCTGATAATCCTCTAGTGAAATGGTACTAGGTTTTGAAAAGGATACACAATTTGATGGAGACATATGGTGCACCTTCTTACGTAAGGAAACGAAGGATCCGGGTACCGCTTTGCTGTTGTCGTTAGAGCCATAGATCTGCCCTACGGTCAAGACTTCAGACACGATACTCCAATTGCACTCCAGGTAAACGGAGTCCGATAGAACCGAGTTTGAATATAAAGTAAGTGTAAATAAAAGATAGATACGATACATAGTGAGAAACCCTTTCTCAGGAGAAATAGATATGTTCCAACGGAATGGTAACGTAAGAATCCCGATATTTGTTATTGGTTTAATCATGCTTGTTGCCTGGCTGACAGAGCAACTATGGATAGCTGTAACAGCATTTTTTGTTTTAATAATAATTCTTTTCATCAAAATGCCATTAGATCAGAATGAGAGACCAAAAGACCGGATCACTCAGTTCGGCCCTGCTCTAGGAGAGGGCAATGATTGGTACTGGAAAAGATAGATTTACCTAAATACATCGTGTATGGAACCCATAAAGTGTAGTAATCCAGACCTGATCTGACAGTTACCGGTTTTTCAGAAGGTGTCTGTCAGGTCAAATTCAAGCGATTAACTTTTCCTGCCAGATCTTTTTACCATCGGTAAATGTTTCCATTGGCGTCCTGCCGCAGCACATTTTACCTTGGTGAGTTCGATCATTATTATAGTATTCAATCCAATCGTCCAGATCTGCCTGCAATTCATCTACGGTTTTGTAGATCTTTCGCCGCAAAGCTGATTGGTAGAACTCATTCAGAACCGTTTTATGGAAGCGCTCACATATACCATTTGTTTGTGGGTGCCGTGCTTTGGTTTTGGTGTGTTCAATGCCGTTGACCGCCAGATAAAGCTGGTAATCATGGCTTTCCGCTTTACCACAGTACTCCGTTCCTCGATCTGTCAGGATTCGCAACACGCTGACGCCATGGGCCTCATAAAACGGTAATACACGGTCATTCAGGGTGTCTGCTGCTGTAATCGGCGTTTTAGTAGTATACAGCTTGCAGTGGGCAACTTTACTGTAAGTATCTACATAGGTTTGCTGGTATACCCGGCCAACACCCTTGAATGTACCAACGTAAAATGTGTCCTGTGATCCCAAATAACCTGGATGCGCCGTTTCAATCTCGCCACAGGCCACGTCATCATCTTGCTTGCGTTCCAAGGCCTGCACTTGTGACTCTGTAAGTACAATGCCATCTTGAGCCACCTTCGCTTCCAAAGCCCTTAAACGCAATTTGAAGTTGGCCAGGTTGTGTCTCAACCAGATACTGCGCACACCGCTGGGTGAGATAAATACGCCTCGTTTTCGTAGCTCATTCGAAACCCGGACTTGTCCGTGGGCAGGCTCTTCTATAGCGTAATCAACCACCGCGGTCTCTATGCCTGATTCTACGCGGTTTTTGAGGTTTGGAGTCCGGCGGGGCTTATCAATCAGTGCTTCAACGCCACCTTGGTCTACGGCTTCTTTGTAACGGTAGAATGTGTCACGGGACACGCCCATCATTTTGCAGGCTTTGGCTACGTTACCAAGTTCTTCGGCCAGATTTAATAAACCGATCTTGTGTTTGATGATACGTTCGTTACTATGATGCATGAGGGTTACCTTTAGGTTGTTTTGATTTCAGGTTTGGTCACCTTCCATCAAAACCGGTAACCCTCTCTATTTCAAGAGGAAGTGTCAGATTGGGTCTGAACTAATACACATAAAGTCCAGTTCGTCCATCTCGCCGAGCAATTGCTCGGCGCCTTCTACTAGTTGCTCAACATCAGATTTATAGGCATCCTCAAGTAACTCTTGCTCAATATCGTCCTTTGCTTCTCCACTCATTCCTAAATCATTTTCCAATAGTTCCTTGTACGACTGACGGAAAGCTTGGGCAACCGCTAGTTTCTCTTCTTCGTTGTTTGCAGATAACAATGCTTCCTTCGCGCCAGCCAGTAGCCCAAGAACCACGGCTTGATTCCCACTAATTGACGCTTGCTGGCTGGTGGTATCAGAACTATTACCTGACACTGAGCCGACTATTTTGCCACCCAAACTTACAGAAGGACCCAGTTTACTCAAGACGCTCTTACCATCTATTCTGTTTCCAGCAGAAGGTGAAGGTTTCACTGGGACACCAGCGAAATCCCTTGTCTCAGCGCTCCCTTTTCCGGTAGACATCAAGCCTTCGATCTTAGAAATGATCTTACCTATCCCCAAATCAACTTGAGCAACTCCATATACTTGGCCATCCAGACTAGTGCTAACACCAGAAGTTTCAGATTCAGAGAGTGTTCTATTGATGGGTAGTTTGTTCCCAAGATCCTCAGATAGCCTCAAAGTCTCTGCATTAGTGTCGGTTACTGTAAGCATACTTAGAACTTGATCATCGGTGCCTTCTTCAATCATATGCGCGGGATTGTCAAAGACAGCTGCTCCCCCTCTTATATATGCAGAAGACCCGGATTCAAAGTTGGCATTAGTCACACCCTGGTTCGGTGTCAAACCAAATGTAACCCTACCATCACCCACAATCTCTGGAAACGCTCCCGAATCTAGAGACTCTAACTTCTCTGCGTCTTCTTGCCCAACAGTTATAGATTGATTTGGACTTTGTCTGAAGGCTACATCTAGAGTGTCTTCACCCAGAGCATTTGACAAGATCTCTCGTTGAGCACTCTCCACAGACTTATTCTCTGTCACAATCTCTCTATTTCTATTAATCAAGTCTTGACCACTGACACCTAGTTTGCCTGAAACCGTATCGACAGCGTTGTCTTCAGCAATACTTTCTCGGGTGCTTACTTTGCTAGCCCGGTAGGAAGCATCGATAATACTACTAATGTTACCTTCCTCTATAGCTTCCTGTTTGGCGCTATAGTCACCTACTAGAGACTCATTGCTAACTTGTGCTCTCATATTTGGGATATCCTGCGTTTCGCTCACAACACCGCTTTTCACTAATGAGTTACGCGACGCGATTTCCCCTAGAGAATCCTCAATATGTGTTGTCTTTTGCTGCTCTGCAAAACTCATCTGTGAGCCAGCTCCTGGAAACTTCTCCCTTATCGCGTCTGATTCACCAAGTGCTCTGGTAGCGTCCGTTTTCGCAACAGCTTCCCATCGCTTTGGATCTCTTGTTGTTTCCGTTTTACCAGTAAGGTCTGCATTTTTGATGGCAGTTAGGTTATCCGCATTGGATTGAACATCGTTCGGAAACTTATTTATCTGTTCGGCATTATAGTTCGTTTGAGCGTCATTCATGGTTTGATTGGTGTATCCAATGTCTTGAGACAGTCCAGACACTGAAGAATCCCTAGCTTCGGCTCTATCCAACCTCGAAAGAACGCTGCCGGCACTGCCTGCACCGTTCATCTGCCCCTGGGCAGCCAAGGCTTCACGGTTGCCAACACCATTCGCTTCCATCGTACTGAGATACCCGGCGTTCTCTCGCAGCTGATAAGTTCCTGTTGCACCAGTTGCTGTACCATAGAGTTCGCTACCATGGACCTCTAATTGATTGAGCTTGGCTGCAGAAACTGCCGCTGAATCCATGGTTTGTGTCCGTGAAACCGGATCCAGTACATCGCTTCCAGTTCTTTGCCCGATAGAATCAACATCATTTGCGATTCGCTCACCAACCTGTGAGAAGGCATACGGGGAAAACTTGAAAAACACCACAGTGAATAATGACGCGATTGTTACTCCTAATCCTTGCATTCTGCCATAAGATGCAATCGCTTTTTGCAGTTCAGTAGGCGCAGTCATAAATGCCCAAAGCCCACCTTCAAAAGACTTTATATCTGTAAACATATTTGAAATAGAAGCTACCGCGATTGAGTGCATCGCTGTGTCGCATAGTCCCCATATAAACAGGAAGAAGAATAGGGACACTAGCATATGTAGAGATTTAAAAAGAAAGGGGGTAAAGCAAAATAGTACGATAATTGGAGTTAGCGACAGGATTAATACCAAAGTTGATACTCGAATAGATGGCAACCATCCTTCCGTCACAATTAATGACCCGAAACCTTGAGAGACTTGTCTGATGTCACCTATTTTCCTGACTGATGTACCTGGACTCTCGGCAAGTATAGAGAAGACCGAATCACTGACAGCAGCCATGGCCGTGAGGTTTTCGGGCTCAATCAGCACATTCGAGGAAAATACCATTGGAGCAATCTCTGAGATCAGATCTTCACAGGACTGTATGCTCTCAAGGACTAAAGGATCGAATCCAGTTTTTTCGCATAGTGATGCTATATATTGCGTATAGGTTTCCGGGGCAGTGAGCGTATTCTCCAATAATGTAAACGCTGCGGCACAATCTGTACTGGTCCCCATCCACAGTAGTTTTTGGGATGGGTTCGCTGTTTTTTCAAGTTCCTCCCAAAAGGCTGTAGTGCCCGAGAGCAAGGAGTTATAGTCAAAATCATCATAGCTCTCGGGGTACTGGACCGCTGGTGTAAGGCAAGTATTCATATAGCTGGTCACCGATTTCGATAACGCCATATCCCCCCTGATAGGGTCACTATTTAGCAGGTTGAATATTAATTCCAGGGATTTTGCATTTGCGTGACGGTCCCTCCCAAACAAAGTTGCGTCTGAAAGTAGGTCCGTACCAGTACGTTCCATGGAATTGGAAATATGGGCGATAGTTGCCAAGAGAAGCGGAACATCACCCACAGATTCATAGCCATTCACCACCGGATCGTATATATGTACCGTGGTCTTGGCAGCGAAAAGGCCACCAAAGATTCCAGTACCCAACAGGCTAAAAAAGATAATGCTTAGTAGATCACTGCTCTTCGCCTTCCCCAGCATTGCTAAGCCAGATTTGATTGCGACCCCAGCAGAGATACCCAATAACGAAAATGAAAAAGCGTAGATTAGGTATTCGCTTGTATTGAAAACATTGGCAACAAATATGAAGCCCTCAACGATATTTTGAAGGCCACCGTAGGTATAATAATCGACATCGGCAAACACATTGAACGACAATAAGCAACCGACGACCACTATTCCGCAGTTTCTCAGCATGTTATTGCCCTCCTATGACCTTTAACTCAAGTGCCCGCTTCTGTTCTTCGTATCGTCTAACCAACTTCGTGGTATTGGCTACCTTTTGGAGATGCAAACTGTATTGTTCCTTGACCGCAGCATGTTGGTCTTTGAGGCTGTTTCCAAACAGATTGTAGTTTGCAATCACATGGGTATACGGACGAAGATTGCATCTCGGCGCATCAACGCCACTATCGTCCGCTTCGTCTGAATCGTATGCATTTGTGGACAATACATAAGAAAGCTCCCGCAGCATACTGGACGTATTGCTATACAGATCATCGAATATTTGGTAGGAATACGCGTAGGCCAGTAAAACTTTGAGTTCTTCGATAACGTAATCCTGTACGCCCGCGTTCACAGCAAACTGCATGATACTGTATACCGGTAATGGTGCGGTTGTAAGAAATTCATCCAAGTTGTCATAGTCCTCAATGGGCGTTTCGGGGTCTGCTAGAGCTGTGGCCAAGTTATCCAGGTGTAGCTCGATGATTCCTATCAAATTGGCGTCTTCGTTCAATCTACATTCTCTGGTTGTATCTTCCAGGGTGATTTCGTCCAGCACGTAGGATCTACCCAAAACAAAATCATCAGGTGAGCCAAGGCTGTTCTGTGGGCAAGGAGGAATCATAGTGGCTACCGGTATCCCCCCCTCTTCCGAGTGGTAGAGCAGCATATCTCCCATGTAACCCCGAATGACTTCGGAATAATCGCTGAGACCATAATCCCCCGCCAGGGATCCTAAGACGCTGCCTTCAACGGTTAAAGCCCTTTTTATCTCAGTGGGACAGGCACTGATTTCGTCACTAATGCGAGTTGATGAAGAAGGTTGTTGGTTTTGTGCTGCTAGTTCTCGCGCACGCTCCCAGGTATTCTTATATTCGTCAGCCAGCATATCCTGTTGTTGTGAGACTTCCTCATAGATATTGCCCATGGCATCCTGAACACTCGGATTTTCGCTGTCAAAGGCTTCCACCACCGTGGTGACCGCGGACTTCGCCATCGAGCACGAGTCCAGCTGGATACCGTTAATTTTATTTAATATCGCTTCTACTTGTTCTACAGTGGTGCCAAGCTTTTCAGACAGCGCTTTGATGGCAATCTGAAAGGCGACGACTTCACCGTTCTGAATCATGAGTTCGAATTTCTCTACCAACATATCCAGATCCATATAGGAGATTCCGCCCATGAACATGTCGATTCCTCCGCAACCCCCCATTTTGAGTCTGGGTGGTGAAATCGTCAGCGGTCGTTCCGAAGATACCCTACTGCGAAGAGACAGGTTGCCGGCGCTAAAATATCCTCTTGTTGCCCCTTCATAATAGGACGGGCCGGAACCGGTCATCGAGTCATCAATCCAATCTGTGACCCAGTCATCGGCTACGGCCAAACCGGGCAGGATCAAAACACAAACCGTTAAAATGCGGAATATCATAGAACGTCCATCTATAAGTCAGAATCTGAATAGGTCCCAAACTGGTCAGCGGAGAGTTCTCCTGCCAGGTACTGAATTGATCTGAAAGTAAGACTCTCCAGAGAGCTGACAGAATCAACGCCATAAGCTATGGGAAGATAATCTTTGGTGCCTCGTTTGATGAGCATGGTCGTAGGTGTGTAGCGGATGCCATAGCGCTCCCCAATAGTTGGATCCCGAGCAATGTCGATTTCCTTCACGGTCCATTGGTGTTTATCCGAAAATCGCTGTGCGACGGCTCTTGCCGGTTTACAGGCAGGGCAGGAATCCTGAGTAAACAGTATCAAGGCATAGTTTTGCTTCTCTCTCGACAGTCGCGAGGCCATTTCCTGACTACGTTGTTCCTGTTTGGACTTTCGACCTGAGTTTGTGATGGGTATATCTTTCTTCAAATTGAGGTCCGGATGAGTTTGCGCGTTAAAGCTGGAAATACTTGCAAACCTCTTACTCTTTTGCCGAATAGCCGAGACGACCCGATAATAATCAGCCACAGTTTCTTCAGTTTGTTTATACAGGGCGTAATCCAGGCGTTCATTTTCAAGTCTACGCAGTTCTTCGGGATGCATTTGAACCATCTCTTCGACGCTTGGAAGTGGTGGAGGTNNGGGGTATTTNTCATCTTCTTTNGTCTGGTCTTCNCCCCAGCCTTTACCCCACCAAAACCCATTTTTAGCGTCGTCTGCNTGACAGGGCACCGCGAANGCCATCAGTAAAAATAGTAGCCTGATCATCACTAGTACCAAGGCTCTAAATGCATTGCTTCGTCCAGGGAAAACAATCCAAGGTAGCGNCTGTCCAGGCTGTTCGCTCCACTGCCATACATAAACGCCATCCCCTTNGGTACTGTTCCTGAATAAGCGAANTGAGGAAGGTCGTCTCCGTTTTTCATTTTCAGACGGAAACTGTCGATGAACTGACCCTCGCAGTAAAATCCTTCCTGCCGTCTTTCCAGCTTCATGCCAGGCAGACATTTGACCTGCTTTATACAATGGGGAACTCTACTGTCGATCAATTNATGCGCACAGGGAAACCGCACGTAATCATTCAGCCCTATCGCTTGACTAGCATCAGCCCAATATACGGTATAGGGAACAGAGGGAGTTTGGGCGATTGCAATNTGNGAAAAGAACGTTCTCAGNGCGAGATAAACACAGGCAAGCACCACCACAAATAANATACGTCTACTCCTTGTCATCACTTCCTCCTTTTTTGGAAAGCTTAATCAGATCCGTGAGTGCTGCATCTCCGTACACCACCTGCCCAACGGGATTATATTGNGATCCACCCTGACAAANGGGTATAAAATCCGAATGGGCTTCTACAACCAGAGCGGGTACTTGGTGGACGTTGTAAAAATTAAACCGTCCNGGATCCACAGCGATCTTTACATTAAGAATGGGGCACCCTGAGGTATCGCAGTCCAGATCCTCAACCAAAACCTTTCTGAAGAACTCNANGGTNGGGGCCAGTTTGCTAGGATCACTGCCAACCATCCCCTTTATAACCATCACTGNATTATGCTTACGAGCAACACNGGCATAGTTACGNAAAGTGGACATTGGAATACTCGCCGAAATNAAAAGAATGGCGGTTTCCGAGGCNTCGGCCTCAGCTATGGATTTTGAGTCAATGCCTTTAACGTCTAGTAGCCAACTCTTGTGAGCATCGACGGATGTCTGAAACTGCTCGCTTCTCAGTAACGACTCAACACGCTTGGTACGTTGTCGCATTTCCTGTTCTGACCGCGCGTTCACCAGTCTGGACAGCCCTTGCTGTTGAGTACTTGGCTGCGCCTTTTTAAGCTCCACTACCCGCTCATGAAGATCCTTATCGATAGCCAAAGTGGTGTTAGAACACAGCAGGATTAACAACAATAGAAATATTCTAGTAGCCACAACAATCCACCTTTCTGAACATAAAGTACGAGTGATTGTCGAGAGTGTTAAGCCCAGTGGCCCAGATCAACGCTGAGCGGCCGAAGTTAATGCATTGACTGGATTTAGTTGGCCGCATGAGCTGTAGCTTGTATCGATTCTTCGTCCAAATGGAAACGTATCGCTGGTAACAACCATTCTTGTCGTATTCCTTGAGTAGTCCCATTCTCCCCATTTGGAATATGCTCCGGCCAGCAATGGCTGCCTGCGCCTCCATTTGATCTGAACCGCTTATGGTTCCTGTCATTGGATAGGTTGTACCCCAAGCACCCATACACCAATAGAGCTCATTAATGGGTGAAAACCCATTAGAGGGAATCGCATCGGCAATGCAAGCAAGTTGAGCAGCAGGATTTGCATACAAAACAGTCTCCGGATAGACCGTCGCAGCAAGTACGTCGTTGTTCCACGTTGGTAATAGCTCGGTTACCAAAGCGATGTCCATTTCCCCCTCAGAGTCACCATATTTGAGGCAGGGAATATCGTAGTACATATCGAGAATGGCTAAGGCAGGAAAGAGCGTGTAATGGGACTGTGCAAAGGTGTAGCTTCGGTCGGCTGATGCCCGACTGCCATCATTCATGTAAGCACCTTCCATACCCTCTAACTCAAAACCCATTGCGGGAAAGCACCAGGCATCCTGCACTACGTCGATGAAGGCTTTGGGTTCCCAGAATCCAAACGGGATCCCCACTGAGTTACTGCCATCTTCGAAACAGTTGCAGAACGATCCAGACTGACCGGAGGGTGCGAGTTCCTCTTCTCCGCCTATGCTGACTAAGCCCCCTATGGTCATCGGGAACATACAATCCCATTCAATGTCACTGATGGGGTTGATCATGTTGGTGACGCAAATACCATATCCAACATTGACCGACAGCATTGCCGCTACGAAAAGCAGAACCCTATTCATAATGAATTGCCTCAATCTTTAACTGGTTACCGGACTGAGACACAATTGATGGCACAGTGCTCACCTTAAGCGCTGCTTGGGTCTTGGTATCGATGACGTAGACGGGCATGTTGAGCGCTTTTTGCGCTTCAAAGATCCGTCCTTGATTGATCAGAACCACATCGTGGGGTTGAATCTCACTGGAGAATCTGGCGATATCCTCCTCATCCAACACAAATACTCTGAAGGACCAGGTAACGTAATCCAGGGCATTGTATTCATACCCCGTTGGGTAGATCACATTGCCATTTGCATCTATAACGTCTCTTTCAACGGTGTGCATTACCCGATGATAATTGATCTCGGATGCTTGAGTTCTAGGTAATGGTTGAGCACGTAACGCGTTGATTGATTGTGCAACCTTCTGTTTTTGATAGGCGGCATAGTCAAAATCGACGCTTCGCTTTTTGATGTAAGCCACTGGGTCCACTTCTATAACCTCGTAGGTTTGTCCTATGCGCTGGGCAGCAACACACACACCAGGCAATAAAGCTATAAGAATGAGACTTAAGGCTGCTCGGTATTTCATAGTGAGTTAATAAACTGTGAGGAAGTGGATTGAATTTCCTGCTCTATGGTCTGTTGACTTTTCGCTTTGATCGCGCTTTGCAACTCCGATAGATCGACCTTGCTGAAATCGATAGCTTGAAACTCTTCCAGGGTAAACCCTCGGCAGTTGGGCTCATCAAGAGATCCATTGTCGAACCCTGGAAACTGAGGTCTGGCTTGTTCGTGCAGCACTTTTGCCAACAGAGACTTGAAGCAGCAGTGGACTTCTTCTTCCTGCACGCAGCCCACCAGGTCCCATTCCTCGATGCAATGCTCACCAAGCTTGATGCACATATTCGAACTGATAAGCGCGGCTGGCCCGGAGTCCTCCGAACAGGGAGAGAATAGCCAGTTCATCAACGTTGCGTAGCCATCCCCAGCTACATTGAGCCCATGAATATCATTGTAAAAATCTATGATCTGCACCAGTTCTGCGGCATTTGACCCTACTACTTGGTCGAACATCGTTAGCATTTGCTCAGTGGCCTCTACTTGGGATTCGATTGGATTTCCATATTGATCCTCGAAAATCTTACCCCCGAGGTCGCAACACCCTTTGAACGCAGTCTGGGTGCCAGCGGTGCGGCAGGAAGCACTCCTGCCCTTAAATATTTCGATCTGGCCCAGGCAATCCTCCAGGGACTGATTCGGATCTGAGCACTCCATGTCCTTTCCGGCCAATCGTAATAGTTGCAACGCCTGAATGGCGTCCGTGAAAGAATTGGTACAGGCACAATCTTCCAGCACAACTTCTCCTGGTTCGGCCGGACAGGCATCGTTAATGCATTGTTTAAGAATAACGTCTCCCCGCTGGCTGCTCGACCTGGTCTCGCTTGCGATTCCCTGATCATTAACAGAAGTATCGAGTGAGCTGGCCTGCACCTTACAGGATCGTGTGCATTGCTGTACCGGTGCTTGGGGTATTGCCAGCTCAATAGTAGATTCGCCTATCTGGATATTGCCCACGCCCCCGTTTTCAGTTGGCTCTACAAACCGGGAGGTATCCAGAACATAATCGCTACGCTCACAACTGTACCGCCGTTCGGATTGCATGAAAGGCCTGGTAACGGTCAGGGAGCACACATCGGAATCGAGATACATGGTGGTCCCGGGCAACGTATTACTGGTTGGTATACCGTTTAGAACAGTCAAGATGCCATCCTTTCTTTCAGTGACCAACTCACAACGATCATCATTCTCGTATTCGGTGCAGGTGTCCGTAATCACTTCTTGTATAGGGCAGGTTCCATAAGTGATGGTGAATTGGTTGGACATGTGGTATTCGGTGCTGGATGAACCCGTCCTGTCCCTGATTCTGAACCTACCAATCAGATCATTGCTGCAGCTCGGCATTTGGAGGTAATCAAAATAGATACTGCTATCATAGGGACCCTGCCTGCCCGGCATGTACCATCGAGACACGTTGGTCACGTCCACGTTGGTTTGGTCCGAGTTACAGGTAGTTTCGTAGTCGATCGTGCCTTGTACCTGAGCTCGGTGCCAAGAGCCATCGGTATTACAATTAATCTCACCTGACTTCAGGTCAAACTCGCACGTAATGTAATCACGACCCTGTGAATACATCTGCACAACCACATTTCCCGTGGTACTCGCATCTTCATCGATATTGACAGAGCGAGTAATGTTGCAAGTGCCATCAGATTGTCCACCATATTGAGAGCTGTTCACCGAGGAAACCAGTTGGTACACATCATTGGCGATCAGTGATTCAGTGAACGAATTATTCGTACTCCCATCGTACGTGGCGGCTGCTGCGACCTCACCGTCATAGCAGCTCTCTGTTGACTGCCCGTAATAGGAGTAGATATTCTCCTGTTTGACTACATGGGATGAAATAAAGGCTGGGTTGTAGGTCTGTATGGATGTGACTATCCCGGCGGCCAAATACGACAGGGTGTCGGGCAAATTGGCGGCAGGATCATCAAGACAGTGGCCGTTGGCACAACCACAGTTCCTCATTTCGTTAGTGTCGACGACGGTTTCTGTCGACAGCCCGGTTTCTGAGTAAACCCAACTTTGGTATGAGCAGNTATCCCAGGTTCCGGGTTCACACACCACAAAGCCATTGGCACAATAACCCGATATCTGGGGAACCTCCATTTGCTGTTCGGGNGTACCATCCAGGTTCGAATCAATGGACACAGTCAAAGCGGTCTCCGCTTCTTCGGTCACACTCCCTTCTACTGTCAGAAATGGTACATTTGCGGAACAGATGAGACTCGGGCTGAATTCTCTCTCTCCGTTTAGTGTGGACATTGATGCTGTGGGGTTCAGCAGGGGTTGTTGCATCTGNTTGAGCGCCCCTTCTGAGCTGACACTGGGAGCGATAATATCAAATGCGCCAGCCGCCCTATTTTCTGCCTCGCCGGCCGGAGATGTGTTCGCAGCGATCAACGCCAGCAAAGCCAGAGCATACAACACCGCTTTGGTCATAGGGGAACACCCGATAGCTCTGACAGGGCCTGTTCTACCGAATAGCCTTTATTAATGAGATTCATGTACGCCTGGAATTCTTTGGCCGCAGAGGTCGCGGTCCAGTAGTTCCATGGGTCTACCACCAGTCGACCCGCTCCCTGGCCATGGGGGGTTTCCCAAAAGATCTCGGAATAGCGCGGTTTTTGATTCTTNATGCTGTCAATCAGNTCGAAGGCGAGGCCTTTCTTATCCAGCAGTTTCAAATCAACCGCCTGATCATAGTCCTCGGAAGCGAGGTACAATTTGAAAGCCGCATTGGCCTTGATTACCCGTCCGATACTGCCAAACGATTCGAGGTCCAACAGAGACTGCAAAACCGTTCCAAACGAGCCTCCGTGTTTTCTTGCTCGGCGGTAGCCTTCNTCAATAGTCCTGGCCAAGCGGGACAAATCTTTGTGTCCCTGCTGTTTCAAGTAGTGTGCTGCCTCCTCGAACAGTACAAACCGTTGGCGAGAGCGATCCCCCAGATACAGGTCCTGGGTAACACTGTTCACCACCTGCATTACAATTACCGAGAATAATTCAGGCTTTTCTTTAAGTTGCTGAAGCTCCAATACTACGAATTCATCGTCGGCGATGTTGAAATTGGAAGGTCCGTTGAAGTACTTGCCGTAAACCCCTCCCCTGGAAAAATCACTGAGGTTGTAGGCCATTTTTTTGGCCGTCTCCAGGACGGACTCAACTTCNACAATGGGATCGTCCTTCTCGTATTGCTTCAGGTTTCTCAGGTATTCCTGAGTGACATCAATGCCATCGTCAATGTCGCCGCGCTTCATAACAAAGCGGGCTGCATTTTTCAGCAGTGACCATTCCGTTTCCGCAAGCGAACCACCGGATGCACTGTATACCATTTCACCCATTACGTTGACGCACATGGCTTCGTCGCCACGCTGATCCTCTCTATCCTTACCTTGTGAATAGAAGGGATTAAAAATAATGTACTGTTCGCCGATGTCCAGGAAACGGCCTTTATTGATCAGGCAGCTTTTTTGCAGGCTGTAACCAATATCCAGCACCCGTATCATCGAGCCCGCGTTGTAATAGTTGCTGACCAGGTTGTTCAGCATCATACTTTTCCCCGCGCCCGAACCCGCTGTCACATAAAAGTTATGGTTGTCGACGTCTTCATCAAACACATCGAAACCTTGTAACTGGCCCTTGCGGCCTATAAGGACAATTACCGGCGCCTTTCCATTGGGGACTTGGCCCGCAATGACTCGGGAAGTACCGGCGAAATCAGACTGGACAGGGAGGATCGCAGCAATGGAACTGGTGGGCAGTAGCCGATATCTTTCGATGACTTCGATGTTGCCGGGGATGTTGTAGAAGCCGAATGGAAGGCTCATCAATAGAAGCGTTGGGGTAAGCACCTTCTCTTGCTGATACTCATAGTCCTGATCCGTTGCCATACGGCGAGCTCGGGCCACGGACTTTTCCAATTTCTGGGTGTCTCTATCAAAAATCCACAGAGTTTGGTGCACGTAGGCTACCTTTTCTCCTTCTGGCAGGCTCGTGATCCAGTCATACTCTCTAAGCCGCTTATTCAGTTCCCTGGCCTTCTCTCCGGCAAATGACTGTCCATTCATCACCTTGAATTTAGAGATGGTTTCATCTTCAGCACCTCGAAACGAAATAACGACGCTGTAAAGAAAGGGCGACAGAATCTGATTGGCATCGTCAACGAAGCCCATATAGCCCCCTAGAAGGCTGTTCTCTTTCAGGGTATTCGTCGTTTCTGGAACAGCAAAATGGGTTAAGCAATAACCATACTTATCCCCTATTCTGACCCTGCCGGTCGATTTCGGAAAAGCGACCTGCGTTTCAGAACTGATCAACTGTTTCCTGATAGGAATCCTGGGATCAACCCGGGTGTCAATCTGCTGATTTTCCTTCGAGTTAAAGAAACGATATAAAAACTCTTTTAAGTGCTGATCATGAAGCCTGACCGGACATAGTTTGGCACTTTCCAATGCCTCTTCGATGGTGTTTTGCACATCCAAAGGCAGCCCACCAGCGCACTTTATAGAGAAGAAGCACCGAAAGTTTCTGACCGGGATGCCGTTTACCTTGTCGATGCCTTTAGTGCCTTCGAGCAGGAATTTGGTGTACTCCTCTGCTGCTTTCATGAGTACTTTGTCTTGCCGAACCTTCTTGTTGCGATAGGCTTCCAGCATTGGCAAAACATGCTCATCGGCGTACAAATGAAAACTGATCACGACATCCTTCGGCAGATTCATCTCCAGGAGCTTTTGTAACCGCTTCACGTTCTTGGGGCTGGTGAAATAAAGAGGCAATAGCTCCCACAAGTAGCCCGTGGTGTCGTCTGTGTTGTGATAGGCCTGCTCGCCCCTGTCATAAAAGGCATAGGGAAGATAGTTTGACAAAGCTGTGCGTTGTGATAGGGACACCACTTCGCCATGGGTAGCACCACCCTCTTTGCCGAGCGCCTTTTTGTATATGAGATCTCTGACGGTCTGAAACATGGGATTCCTAGAAGTATGAATTGAGGGGTACGCGCTTGGGTTTAAGGTAATCACCGATCACAAACTTGGAATCTTCTACGATGACATGGACCCATCGTCCGCCGTAGATCGTCTTGTTGTTGTCGGCTTGGCGATTCAGTATCAGGATTTCCATGATCTCGGGCATGGTCACCATCGGCGTGGTCGGGCTGGTCAGAAGTCGGGCTACCTGTTCATAATTGGCATCGACATAGTTGCGGTATCCCGTGTCATGAGCAGCAACAACGGGCTCCTCTCCCGCTTCAGCCTCCAGCTCCGGATCCGGGCTTTTCCGTTTGTATTTGTTTACACCGGTGGATGCACGTTCATAGGCTTCCATTGAGTTCACACACTCGCCCGCATTTTCCCCGCGTGGGCAATTGAATTCCTGGTCATAGGGGAACATCCATGCGCACCCCTGGATTGAAATGTTCAAGGTAATAAGCAATACAGCTTTCCTTAATATTACTTTACGCATCGGTGTTGCCCTCCCCTTCCGTTGGGATGATGTTCAGCCAGACGGCCTCTTGAATACAGATCGTGGCCTCTTTGAGCGGCGCTGCCTCGACCACCGGCCCAGACTGCTTTATGTACTCCAATATGATTTCTTTATAAGAGCCGGACGCGGAAGTAATGCTGGATCCTATGCTGTTCTGAACCGCTTTATCGGCGTCCAATATGGTGGAGGTCCCNAATACATTCTGNTTTTGTTGGAAGGTATCGAGAGTAACNGCATTGCCGATCTCGCCGGCAACNGACGCCGCCACTAGCCAGGCCATCTTTGAACTGTCCTTGGAAACGACATGCCCGGTAAGATCCCTTTTGCCGTCACTATGATCGGTGACGAAGCCCAGGATATCTTCATCGATGGCAAACTTTCCGTCTCTGGACATGCAGCTCAGGGTTACCGCCTGCATGCTTACCCGTTCTTTGGCAAGATTTCCGTAGGCATTTGCTACCACGAAACAGCCAGTCAAATCGCGACGGATATGGTTGGGCAGGACGGCAGGGGCATCGATCCGGAAGAACACCTGCTCCATATTCTCCTTGCCCTGCTTATTGGTCATCGCATCAATGCCNGTGAGCAGCTTGGCTGGCATCATAGAGGGGGGTAATAGGTATCTCTTCGTCTTTTTTTTTGTCTCCANTGTGGTAGAGCTGGCCGCAGTCCATCCGGTGCCTCCTACAAAGGTGTCAACCCGAGTATCCGCGAACTTAGGNCCGTCTGTTATATTTGCCACGCGCGGTGTTGACCCCGACTTTCCGGTAGGCGATGGCGGATAACCAAAAGGTAAATTGCGATCATCGACCGGACGAGGGTCCGGAATGGTGGCTGCTGAGGGCTTCTGTTTCTCCAGCTGCTCACTGATAAACGTCTTAAGTTCTTCACCCTTCAGGCCGTCTGTTTTCAGTTTCTCCAGGGTGTTATTGAGTGCCGATTCCAGGCTNTCCAATCTTTGGTTCTGACTGCTTACCGATTCGTCGACTTCGTCCAGCCCCGCCTTGAATTTCTCAAACTCATCTTCNGCCAATAGGTTGGATTTCANAGTCAGAGGCTTCAGTTCGACCTTTTGNTCCAGGGTNGTGGGTGGGTTTAGTATCTTCACAAATACCCACATAATCGTCGCGACGATAGCGATGGCTCCCACTTTGAAGACCCAGGATTTCTCTTTAATATTGAAGACAGACTTCTTCCCNAGTAGATCCTCATCCCTGCCCAGTTCATCACTCATAGTTTTGGCTCCACAATAAATAGGCGGGATTCACCCCGTTCATTGGTGATCTTGGGGTGGGTGGCTATGGCTAAAATAGAATCAGACAGCTGACCCAACATGAAGCTGTCTGCCGGGACCCGAGTTCCNGGCTTGGCGGTCAGCACGAACTCTTTCAATCGCAACCCGAGCCCCATCATGGTCATCACTCTCACCTGTTGAATNGACACCCCTTGTACCAGCCCTGGGTAGGTATCAAACGATTCGGTGATATTNACATCGCCGAGGAAATCATTGTTGTTNGCGGCNGTGATGAACTCGACATAGATTTGCTCGATATCCTTTTCTTTGCGNAGCTCCAGATTTGCTTCAATGTGTTTGCGATTGGGGTCACCCATTCTGATCAAGGGACCCGTCAGATCTTTCTTTGGTATGACATTGAAGGAGTAAATCTGGCCTCCACAGATGATGTGTAGATCGTGGCTGCCTTGATATTGCGTGATATTACCAAGCGCTGACTTGATGGCTTTGTAGGATATGAATGCGTCCGGACCCTTGGACGGTGCGTCCAGCGGCACGGTCAGAGGGAAGATAATATCTTCAATATTTCCGTTCTCGCAGTGAAAGCGATTTGGGTTGGCGGTTGAAGTAATGATAGCCAGATAGTTATCGGGCGACGCAATGTACTCTGTGGTTTGGGCCCACAGGGAGGATGGAAGCAATAACGCGATCAATAACCCAATGGATTTCATGCGGACGATGGCTTTCATTAGTTTTCTTCCAGATTGACAATTTTGAAGCGGCCGCCTTCAATCACAAAATCGATGACCAGGGTGACGTCTATGGGAGGCTGAACCGTACTCCCGGTCACCTTGTAGCGTCGGGCGCTCACGGTGATGGTGTTCTCTTTGATTTTGATAGCGTTTCCGGGCTTCAGATCCATGAAGTGACTGATGGTGGAAAACCGGGCTATCTCGCTTTGGATCTCTGCCAGTCTCTCTTTGTATAAGGGATACTGTTTCTCATGGAACAGGGACAGGAGAATGTTGTACTTCTCATTCACCGNTATTGGTGTGACGTTACCCCACAGATTGACAATGTAGTGCACCATGTCTATGAGGTAGAACTCGTTGACATGACTTCTGCCCACGACCCACTGACGCTCTGCTGCTGCGGGAGGAATAATCGTTTGTTCCCAGCCTTCAGAAAGCTTAGAGAGNGTATAGCTATCCCAGATCTTTAGAATCAAGAGCACANCCAAGATGCCGATCAGCATTTTGTTGTATGCGAAAACCCTTGAGCTTCGGCTAAGGTAGCCAGAGTCCTGGGGAATGTCCCTCTCATGATGTGGTGTCATTCGTGAAACTCTCTAACAAATAAAGGTGGATAACCGGTGAACTTGACGAACTTGCCCATTGATAGGGTGTGCGCTAACACCCCTCTTTCCGCTTTGCGCAGAATGGGAATGAAAACGTAGGGGAAGACGACGATCCCCAGGTACCAAACCAGATGCTGACCGATCATCGCAATGAAGATGGAAACCACAATGATCGCCCACTCCTGCATTTCAAAAAATATCAACATCCAGGGCTTGTGCAGGTACTTGGAGAGTCGTACGTCTTCACTCATCTTAGGCTACCGCTCCCAGTCCGGTCAGAATGGTGGTCAGCGCAGCAATTACCATGGCGCCAATGCCCCAACCCACGGCTTCTTTCCAGTTTTGCTTTACCTGCATACCGGCCCACAACAGCAAACAACCGGCGATCACATACTGCAGACCTGAGTTGTAGATGTTGTTGAAAACGATATCGTAGATCTGGTACCCGATGGTGTCGGACAAATCTTCAGATGGTGCGGTGACCGCCATTGCTTGGCTGGAAAACATGGCAGACAGCACCAGGGTCAACAGCACCGCCGGTAGAGCACGGACTTTAGTCATCAGTTTTTTCATAACGCTTCCTTTTGGCTTTTTATGATCTTTTCGATCGTTTGGGGTTGAAATCCCTCTACTCGCGTATCACCGAATACGACTAAAGGGGTGGCCATTACACCGTTCTGACGGGCAAACATCGCCTGTGATAAACGCCGCTTTTCGGCTGACTCACAGGTGCTGTAGTCCATCTTTTTTCCGGCATAGATAGCCGACATGTCCAGCTCGGGTTGCTGTGAGCACAGGACATGATTGATTTTTTTGTGACTGATGGGGTTTCCGTCATCCACAAAAAAAACAATTCGTTTGATGTCTTGTTGTTGTGTTATGTAGTTGTGGTACTTGCCGCAGTAGGGGCAGTTCAAACTCATGAATTCCACTACCTCCATTCCCTGCGCGGCAGGGTTAATAATCAATGCCGACAAAGACGCTTCGGCCAATTCAGCTTTCACATCCTGTTGCAGTTGATGCTCGGAGACGATTCTCCCCTCCCGCATATTCAGCATTTCTCCAAAGATCAGCGTCCAGGTTTCCGGATGGAAGTAGAACTGGTTGTTGCCGGCCCGTACCGAATAGATCCCCTTGATGGTGGAATACGAAACACTATCAATTTGGGTGTTCGGCATGACCTGTGTTTTCAATAGCCAGGTCATGGACTCCAGGTCGTCCGCTTTAGCAACGGTCACCAGCACGGTCAGAATGATAAGAAGCGCAGTCTTCATGGGTTCACCCTGGGATCTTTTGGCATCAGATCCTGAAATATTGCGGAGTCGATCTGCTCACCTTTGAATGGGACTAACGACATCCGCTTCTTGGATAGCTCCACAAAGACCGGAACTGGTACATAGGTCCACTTGGAGCCATCGAAATGCACGGTGTCGGTAACAGTTGGATCAAGCCAATAGTCGATGGGTGGTGACTGGGGAGCTAAGTCAACGGTGGCCGCCGTGGCGGGTGGCATAATGTCTTGCCGCCCNGAAGGTCCAGATCCACCGGTTGCTTCTGGTAAGGAGATCACTTGGCCAATTCCGAGCTGTCGTGGGTCCACGTGCTGATTCGCCCGGGCAATGTCCGTCCAACGATTTGGATCGCCATAGTAGCTTTCAGCGATGGTCCAGAAGGTATCGCCTGCCTGGATTTCATAGGTATTATCCACGTCCGCGAACGCGTTGCTTGCCAGGCTGGCCAAAACAATAATATATGTAGACATATATTTAACGCGCATTAAAAAGCCCCTTGTTCGGTGGGATCAAACATCAGAATTAATGCGGTGTAGATGATTCGATGAGGAGCCATATCGTATCTCTTCGCCAGGGACTCCACCTTGCTGTTGTTGCCTTTGCTGATCCAGTAGGGCTTTAGCGTGGCTGAACAGGGTGAGGCATAGAAATAGGGCTTTGCAGCAGTGACGCTGGCTAAGGAAGCCAGGAAGTGGTCCAGCGCGACGTTCGCAATCTCGTGAGGATTCAGCCTGTTTAACTGAGCAAGCTCCAGCAACCGGGTTTGCTCGGACTCAGACGTCTTTATTTGGTGCAAGACGTTCGACATGTTTTTCCGATCCTTAGAATATATGTTCGCATATATTCTAAATACCGAAAATTAATTAAGTCAATTTTTTATTGAACTATTTTAAATGGTCGAAATCCTGGAGGTAGCCGTGGAGATTGAGATAGTACACAACCGCAGTAAAGATGATTCTGGTTTCCCAGGTACTGTCCCGTTCTGCGAGGATCTTTATTCTATTGAGTGTTTTGGTTTTCACCCAGATGGACAGGTTGTCAGCATCCTTGGGTGACATGAGGTAATAGTAAGACCCCGGCTTCTTCTTGGCGACGAGCTTAAGAAACCATTCAATTGCCGAATTGTAAACGTCCTGGATGAGCACGGATTCATCCGTTGCATAAGCTTCAACGGCATCTCTGACATTCAATGGAAGTTTCACTTGTCGCAGTGTTTTCTCTTCAACTTGGGGAAACCTCAGCACGCTGTCTTTTTTTTCTTTGCTGGTTTTCTTTTTGGCTCCCATGGAGTATTCGGCTCTGCGTCAATCTAGGTGGTCTGGTGAGTATATTTTTTTATACAGAGAGTTTAAAGAACCGCTACCTCGCCACTCTGAGCATTCAGTTCTTGTAAATTCTTAATTAATTTACGAATATATGCGCACATATATCGCTATCAATTGTACAAAGGGGAACTGCGTATAGAGATTCTTTAACTGAAGGCACAAAAAAACCCGGATTGGACCGGGTTTTCTTTTGGTTTGTGTTGGAGCACAAACCAAGATTATGCGAGCTACGCATTCGCTCTGGACAAGTGAATATTAGCTTACTGGTTTTCTATTGCCAATAGTTAATTGACGCGTAGCTCTGTTATTTCGTTTTTTAACGATGCAGGGACATGCAGGATACGCTACGCCTCAATATTGATAATAGAGCATTCTTCGATCTGATTGGCGTTGGGGATGGATCCGGTTTTAATCGGTTTACCTGGACGCCAAACGACAGTGTACAACGCTGGCATCGAATAGATAGCCAGGATGCAGCCGTTGCCGAAACGTTGTTCTCAACAGGTCGCAATGATATTTATGTCACACCCAATGAATTTTTTGCTTGGCGCAATACCAAAAACCTAGCCAGGCTTCACTGCAATTGGATCGACATCGATACAGCAGGACACGGGAGTGTTACGCCCCAACAGGCTCAACGCATAGTTGCAGAAGTGGAAGCCTGCCTGTCTGAAAGCGGTCTGCCCTCCCCTACTGGCATTACCCATACTGGTAGCGGAGGCCTGCACCTGTATTGGTTTTATGATCCCGTCGACGCCTTCCCTTCTGCCGTCCGTAAATGGCGTGATATCGGTCGCATGCTGTGTGACCATATTGCACGTATACGAGAGCAACGTGGCTATTCTCTTTGGCAAGTAGACTACGCGGCCTCAACAGATCCCACACGGGTGATGCGACTGCCGGGGAGCTTGCACGGAAAATCCGGAAGAGTGGTCTCCTTTCAGTCGGACGCTGACAAAACCTGCTTTAGGGATCTGTCCCGCCTGGTCGCGGTAAGTCCCCTACCCTCTTCAGCAATGAGTAGGCCGGAAAAAAACAGGCGCAAAAACGCAAATCGCCACACCATTAAACAGTGGTGGTTCAAAACCTATAGCGAGGTGCTGGCTAATCTAAGGCAAGAACATGACCCGGTCGGCAGACGCGACCACTATCTCTTTATTCTGTTTGTTGCCCTGCAGCATATCAAGGGCGACAACAGCAAAGCACTACTGCGTATCCATGCAATCAACCACCGCTACCTAAAGCTGGATGAGCACAGAGTGACNCAATATCTCAGTAGCGCCATGAAAGTTCGCTACCGCTATAGAAAGAAGACTCTGATTCAGTATCTAAAGTGCAATCTGAATATGGATACCCGCTTTCTGGNAACACCNGANAAGCCCCCTGCTCTACCACGATCCGAGGTTGCTCGGCGTCAACGACAGGCGGCACTGACCACGGCGCTAACCAAGCGCACCAAGACACTAGGCCTGATTCAANCTGCTATTGCCTCGCTGACGAAGACACGCTCATTGATCACGTTAGCGAATCTCCACAGTTCNACCGGCTTATCATTCAGCACATTGAGACGGCATCTGGTCGACGTTGGANTTCATTAGGTGTTGCTCTATATATCCCCCCNTCACGCTAGTGGTCCCTCCANTCNTTNTCNGTGAGCCGCAAGTGTCCGGACTCCGGACAGTGGTCATGTGCATTCTNTGTGTGTTTTNGGTTGTGTGTTTTTCTATATGTGTTATTGTTTGTGTGTCATATGGTTAGCTGGGAGAAGCTAATGTTCAAATATCGCTCGAAGGTGCTCGCGGTACTCAATCAGAAAGGGGGCGTTGGTAAGACAACCACAGTGACCATGCTNTCTGAATACGGAGCNATGATTCAAAAGGTNAATGGAGNNCCCTGCCGAATTCTGGTGGTGGATCTCGATATGCAGTGCAATACCAGNGATTACTTNGTTGGTATGGAGCCGGCGCCNCAGGAACGGGGAGGGCAGTTNCCCCCAAAACACACCTACCCNGAATTCATGGGTTCCGATGAAGTGTCAGAGCGCAGCACTATTGCCGATATTTTCTATGGGCAAATGGTGTTGCCTCACACGGTTGAATTGTCCGGTGGCACCNTGGATGTTTTGCTNGGGCACCCGCGNCGNCTGGAAGANATCAATGAGAAGTTCAGCAACGANAAGGGNGAGGTTGATACCAATGTTGTGAACCGGTTGGGAGAGGTTTTGCATTCAGAAGAAGTAGCCGAGAGTTATGATTTGATTATTCTCGATACCGGTCCCACACGAAACCCCATCTTTCGGGCAGCGCTGCGAGCAGCTACCCATGTGTTGATTCCTTACGAGCCGGAAGAAAAGAGTTTGCAGGGTATCAACTCCATGGCCCAGGCGCTGAACTCAGAAAACTACTCCCGGAAAAAGAACGAACCACCGGTTAAAGTGATTGGTTTGCTCCCGAATAAGGTGCGGGTGGGGCTTGCTTTGCACAAAGACAACATTGATACGGTTTCCACCAATCTCCCCAAGCTAGCCATGCCCGAAGATGTTTTTCTGCCGCTATCTATCGCGTTCCCCAAGCGGGATGTAAAGGGGGCCAACCCCAAATCCATCTTTGATGTGAAGAAGAGCGATAACGCGCGTAAGCATGCCTTGCGGGTAGCTGAGCATGTGTTTGGCGCCATATTCGAGGTGTCCGGACTCCGGACAGATGAGCCGATAAGGGCTGCGGAAGTATGAAGTGTCCGGACTCCGGACAGTAAAGAATAATGGAAGATAAAACTGTCCGGACTCCGGACAGTTAGGGGCAGAAACTATGAAAAAGCCAAAGGTCATCGGAATAGGGCGCTCCAAAGCAGCAGAAGCCCAGCCGGTAGAAGAACTTAAAGAGGCGAAGCCTCAAGAACCAACGCAGACCACAGCCAATCGCTGGGTACAGTCCTCCAGCTCTATGGAACTGGATAGCCCTGAAGACATGGATATCCGCCAGATTTTGACGGACCTCGTGGTAGTGGACCCGGAAAATGCCAGGGGACTGGAAATCAAACCAGAACAAATCCGCGAAAATATTGACCTGTTGAAAATCAACAAACAGGACACGGACTTTGATGACTGGAAGCAGGCCTACGAAGTGAAGGCGGCCAAGCTGTTTAATGGTTTAACGCTGGTTGATCTGATGGATGTGGCGGAGTTTGCGTTCAAACTGGGTTCCCCGGAAAACCTGATTAACCCTGTTCTGGTCTGGCGTGAAGAAACCCGGTTTCATTTGATTGCCGGTGAACGTCGCTATCTGGCGCATCTATTATTGGGTGCTACTCACATCTCCGCCAATATCTTGGATCCAAAGCCGGATGACGTAAAGATTTCACTGTTCCAGTATGGCGAAAACCATGACCGCAGCGATATCCGATTCAAGGGCACCATCGTTAATCACCGGCGAACTATTCGCGAATGGGAAAAACAGCACGATACCAAAATATCAGTTCGGAAATTTGCTGCCTTGAAGTCGATTGGTAAAAGTAAGGCCGCGCAGCTGCTGAAGATTGCCAAGGATCAGCGGGAAGCCTTCAACCATGCCTTGAACAACAATCTCATCACCAGTATTGAGCAGGGTTACGAACTCAGCTCGATGGATGATGAAAGCCTGAACAATGCCGTGGCGATGCTCGTTGCCCCAGCTGCAGAATCAAAGGGTGAATCACCGGCTAAGAAACCGGCTCCGAAGAAGCCTGCCAAGTTTCCCTCCAGTTTCAAGGTCACCAAGAAAGCTAACAAGGCTGCCCTTGGCTATATGGTCAGTGCGGTTCTAAAAGGACTGGATTCCAAAGAGTTAGAGGAACGTATCGGCCACTATGATATGTCCAAAACCGATGAGCTGTCGGAAGCGCTGGAGGAGATTGTCCACTACATCGAGGACAAGTTTGTCTGAATATGAAACCTCTTGGTGCGAAGTTATCAGCCCCGGTACGGACCACGGTCTGGTTGCCGGAGCGGTTGTTGTCCAATCTGCAGAGCAACATGTCAGAAGCAGGCTACGGCCAGAAAAGCCGAAGCAAGTGGATTGGCGAAGCCATTGAAATGTTGCTGGAGGCAGAAGGCTATATCGAGATTGTGCATGAAAACTTTCTCGATGGGCGAGGCAAGGTAGTGCACATCCCGCTTAACTTGCCGGGCGCGTATGTGAGCAGTTTGAAAAAAGTGGAGCAGGGCTGCTATGAGGCCTGCGGTACCAGCGATATTTCGCGGTCCCAGATCATCAGGGCGGCCATTACATTCCGACTGTTCAGGGACAGCGGGGGGGCGATCGCATGACAGAAGAACGGCTTGACCATATTCCTCTGGAGATGATTGGGCCCAATCGATTCCAGCCACGGATGAATGTGGAGGGTTCCGATATTGATTCCCTGGCCGAATCCATTTCTCTGGCTGGGGGCGTCATCCAACCCATCGTGGTTCGGCCGCGGGGGTCTCGTTATGAGATTGTGGTGGGTGAGCGTCGTTATCTGGCGTGCAAAAAGCTCCATTACAGCGCTATCCCGTGCGTCGTTCGCACTGACATTTCAGACATGCAGTCCGCGACCATGGCATTGGAAGAGAACCTGGCGCGGGAAGATCTCTCCTCCATCGAGGAGGCGCGCCACTATAAGCACATCGGCGAGCACTTCAAGCTAACTCATGAGCAGATTGGGGATACCTTTAAGCGTTCCCGGTCCTATATCACCAACTTGATTCGCCTGTTGGAGCTGGATCCGGCGGTACAGGACCTGGTCCACGCCGGGTTGTTCAGTGTTGCTCATGCCCGGGCGTTACTGGCACTGCCCACGGCGATGCAGTTTCCGACCGCAAAAATGGCGATGCATAGGGCCTGGAATTCGAAGAAGCTGGAGAAACAGGTGAAGGATATTGTGGCCAATTTGAAGGGGGAGGGGCAGAAGCTGGAGGAAAAGCCCTGTCCGGATCTCAGCTTTCTGGAGCGGACCCTATCGGCCAAAACCTGCTCGCCGGTAGAGATCACCTTTAATGAACGCAATCGTTCTGGGAAGCTCACCTTTAACTTTACCAACCTGGATGAAGTGCAGGGGTTAATAGAGCGTTTTCTGGGCTCTGATTGGGAAGATGCGTAGGTGGAATGTTTCGCGCGAAACATTGGATATTGGATTTGGGTGAGTAAATGACGATCGATAGTAAAGAATTTAGGGAAAAAGCCATGGCGGGACGGGGTGAGTTGCTGAAATCACTCTCATTTCTGAACCGGCAACAGGGTACCGGTTCAGCGGGCACAGCGTATGAAGTGGGTCAGGAAGCCTATAAGGAAGGGTTCGCTGCTGAGGTGAAGACACCGAAAGGGGGACTGTACGATTCCTGGGTGAAATCAGGCAAGATCCCGGCCTGGGCGGCCCGCGCTGTGGCCAGTTTGTTGAGGAAGCGGGAAGACTATTCGCCCCGTAGTCAGGAAGAGTTGTGGTCACTGTTGCTGATGTTGGCGGAAGGGTATGACATTACTGAAGTGTCCGGACTCCGGACACTTGTATCGGGTTGCGCTGTGGATGATGAAGTGCTGCAGCTGGCGATCGATTCGAAGAAGGCTTCATATAATTGATCGTACAGCACGTTGAGTAGGGCGGGAGGTATGGATGAACGACAAGGAAGTTGGGTTGGAGGCAGTAAAGCTTTCCCAGGAGAGTTCTCTTTTGGGTGAGCATGTGGAAATCGCGCTGGATCGTGGTACCTGGATTGAGGCAATTGTTGTAGCGGAAGACACCGATGGAAAAGTGGTGGTTCGGGACGATGACGGGTTTGAATTTGTTGGTTGGGATTACCAGCTGCGAGTATTAGGGAAATAGGAGTGTGGGTATGGACAGTTTAATTAAGCTCGAAATAAATCATAATCTGAAACCGCTTATGAAACTGGAAAAACGGATGGTGCTGCCCGACGGCATTTATTCGGAGAGTATCAAGACGCGGCTGCAACTTTGTGAGGGTGTGGTGGTAACTCAAGAACTGTCGGTCGAGGAATTCGATACGGTTGACCAAGTTGCTACGTTGACCTCCTGGCAAAGACTTGTGTTTAGTGACATCGCTCGTGATCGCACAGCAGTGGAGCTGGCCGAGGCCATGAGGAAAGATGGCTGGACTGTGGAGCTGGATGAGGATGTCGCGAGTCAGTTTTTGTATTCAGCCACCACGACTGCACGGGATGAAGTACGACCACGATTCGGCTGGGTGATGGTCGGTGCGGCTTTTGTCTGAATGGTGTTTTTTGTGGTTTATGGCGTGAACCATGGTTGGGAAATCCCTGCAAAATACTATGTTCACTCCGCTCTGACCGTAGGATTGGGAAGCTTGATTGGCTTTGGTTTGTCGGTGATTGCATACCGCAGGAATCTGGCTAATAGGCTAGATAGCGATAACAACGCACCTGGAAAGTTTCCTATTGGTTAGGGTCAGGATAGGGCATGCCCTGCGGGACGTGCCCTTCCGGCTTCGCTGATCGCTCATCCTGCCTGCGGCAGGACAAGGCCTGCAGACCACTCATGCTTGTGCCCTCTGGGCACTGAATGGGTCGATAAATCGAATGGCTTTGGTTCGCTGCGCTGCTGCTTATAGGCCACCTCGTGAACGAAGTGGCTTGATCAATACAGATCCACTACGTGGAACTGTGTAATGCCTCGATGAATCGAGTAGGTCAACCCTACCGACCTTGCTCGGTCACCCCAACACCCACCGCTTCTATGATCCTGAAGGAATCGATACCTGGGGTAAAGGTTACCCTAACGGCGCTGCGCGACCTTTACCCCAGCTACCGCTTCCTTCGTCCGGATCACGCGACGGGTGAAGGGGTGACCGAGCAAGGTCTCCATCGAGGGAAAGTCTGAGTGCGGAGCACTCCATAGCGATGTTGAAAACCGCTCCGGGATCCAGGGCTCCCAAGCATGGTCATATAACAACTTCAGGTAAACAGGTGAGAGTTAAATCCTGAGGCAGAATTAGCGGGTTGTTTGGGCCGAGTCTCGTCTAATCAGTATCTTTACCGGTAGACCAATAGTAAAGAATATGCTATCTTTACTTTATAGATAATAGTAAAGAGGTGACGTATGCCAAAGGTCAGTTCAAAAAGACAGATCACCCTGCCGATAGAGCAATGTAAGGCAGCCGGAATTGAGCCTGGAGATGAGTACGATAGCTATGTGGACAATGATGGCCACATTACTATCGTGAAAAAAGTGGCCGGCGCAGCGAAGGGCTTGTTGAAAAAAGTGGCAGCAGACAAGCGATACAGCGATGAACAATCACTGCACAGCAGTCTCGCACCATGATTGCCATCGATACCAACGTATTGTTGCGGTATTTGCTTGATGACGATAAAGCCCAGTCCAAGCGGGCAACTGAGCTGGTTCTCGGTGATACCCAGGTGCTCGTTACCGATGTCGTGTTAGTCGAGACAATCTGGACCCTGAAGGGGAAGCGCTATAACCTGGATAAGGAGGCCATTATCAGGGTTGTGCATTCGCTCTTTGAAGAGCCCAATATCGTCTTCGAAAATGGACAAACAATATGGCGATCGGTGAATGACTTCAAAAATGCGAAGTCGATAAAATCGGGTGGTAAACGAAAAGAGGCCGACTTCCCGGACGCTCTGATCGTCAATAAGGCCCGGTATGTGGCTGATGAAACTGCTACTGAGTTGGAGGGCGTCTACACGTTCGATGTGGCAGCACAACAAATCCCGGGTACGCAAAAACCATAACGCAGCAGAGTACCGCTTTCGACGCTGGTTTGATCAAGGGAAAGCGGGGGGAAGGCCCTCCTAAACCGCATTTTCTGATTGGCATCAATCAGAAAAAAATGGATTGCCATCTTAACTAACTGGCGTCACCTGTTGACATATAAAGAAGATATTGGTACTATATTCAGACTGTATGAACGGGCCAACGGCCCATAGCCAAAGTAGGTGAAACATGGATACCACACTTAATCCTATAACCATCAGTGAATCGCTTGTTCCCGATAGAGAGCGGTTTGAGTTCTTACCCAAAATGTTTCCCGGATGCTATTTCGTCGCTGAAAGTACAGTGAATGCCATATTCAGACAGCTGACAGAGTCCACAGACCCGGTGAACTGGGATTTCTATACTTTGAGCAACAACGGATACTACATGGCGCCTTCGGCCAAACATGGGAAATTCCATCGCTTTGTCGCTCGTGGGCATAGTTTCACCAATGTGATGAGTTGTCGGGCTATAGGGGTGACCACCTCGCTATTTGCCTTGGGGGCAATGGTAACGAAGACGGACAGCGCGCAGCTACTGGATCATTACTTCGCCCTCTATGACTATGTCCCCTTCCTGGAGGAAAGCGACCTAATACAAGTGACCATCAACTGACTCTGAATGTATCGGGGTTACGACCCGCGTTTGGGCGGTGCCCAACAATAGGTGTTATTATGAGCGATATAGTGTCACACATTGTACCTTCCGGGGTCCTCTACTCGAAACGCTATAAGGAGGGTTGCTACAAGGCCTTCGCCTTTCTGTGTTTCGCCGATCTACGTATCGTGGAGTTCCAGCCTGGTGGGGTGAGCGAGGTAGAAGCCGCTATCCTGGACAGTGAGCTGAAGGACTTTGTTAATCACGGCAGGGGATTCTATATTAATAAGAAGGAATATATAGAACTGGGTTGGAATAAACAGGAAACGGAGATTGAAACATGAAAGCTCGACTGTACTGGTTTGATGTTATCGTTTGTACACTGGTAGCTGCTTATCTCATTCTGATCGGCCGGTTTCTGCCGGCCATTGAAGAATACGGTAAGCAGGGGCTCTTCGGGTGGCTGACCCTGGGACTCACGATAGCGGGCATCGCCTGTGCCGTCCGGATCCATTTACGCCTGAAGAAGAAGTCGAAATCGTATGTAGCGTGAACCAACCACTGGGGTGAGACATGGACAGTCTAAACGTTTACAATCTGGAATCGTACTTGATTGAGTCCAGACGAAAGATGAACGATGTTAAAAGAGAGTTGATCCCGGAAGACCTCGACTACTTTACCACCTATATCCGGAAGAAGTTTATCGACCCGAGTACGCACCCGGATTTCTTCTCTAGCCCGCTGGAAATCGACAAGGAGGAGAAGCGGTTTAATCGGCTGATTGATTCCGGAGATATAGAGAAGATCAATAGCTGGTTCCGGGAAGCACTGACCGATGATGGGATCCGTAAATTCTGGGCAGCTGAACGCAATATCCGCTATAAGCGCAGCAAAGAGCGCGTGCCCACCGAGCTCTCTCAGCATCTCGCAAGGCGCTTGCTGAAGGTGACCGGCAAGAAAAATGTAAACGAAGCAGTCATGAGTCTACTGTCGGAGGAGGATCGACGAGAAGTCATTCAAAGTGCTAAGGAAGCGCAAAGGCAGAAAAAGGCTAAGTGATCTCAACGAAAAGAAATTGATCGTGTAGGAAACATTTGATCAAACCAGGGCCACAGGCTCATTACCAAAAAGGTGCATCAATGAATCACACTGAACAGCGATCCAGTCGCAGCACAAGTTCCATCGTCGCAACGTTAAAGAGTGACAACGCGGATTTTCAATGGTACCCAACCACTGATGAGATTATTCGGGCCATTAAGGCCGATATGGAAGAGGAATTCTTCTTCAGTGCTCCGTCGGTCCTGGACTGTGGTGCTGGCGACGGCCGGGTGCTACAGGCACTCACCAAAGGGGCCCGCTACGCAATTGAAAAATCACAGCCCCTGATAGACCTGATGGACCCTAGCATTTTTGTAGTGGGGACTGAGTTTGAACACCAAACATTGATTGATAAAAAAACTGAACTGGTATTCGCAAATCCGCCGTACAGTCACTATGCAGAATGGGCACGTAAGATTATTCTGGAAGCCAACTGCAGGGCGATCTATCTGGTCCTACCGGAGCGCTGGCAAGACAATGACGGTATCAGCCAGGCGTTGGAATTGAGGAATCGTGCCCAGGCGGAGATCGTTGGTGAATTTGATTTTCTGGACGCCGACCGAAAGGCTCGGGTTAACGTGCATTTGATTCGAATTGACCTGTCACCCGGTAGTCGACGCTGGGGTGGTTCCTACTCGGATCCCTTTGACATTTGGTTCGATCAGCATTTTGCGATCCAGGCGGGGCACGATTCCAAATCGGAGTTTGAATGGAAATCCTCAATTTCATCTGATGTGAAGAGCAAGGTGTCCAGCGAGCTGGTAAATGGTGGTGACCTGATCCAGGTGCTGGAAAAGCTGTATCAACGGGACATGGAGGAATTAATCGGCACGTATAAAAAACTGGAAGAAATCGCGCCGCTTATACTGTCGGAGCTGAACGTGAACCTGAAGGATGTGAAACAGGCACTGTATCTGAAAATCACTTCTTTGAAGGATGCATACTGGCAGGAGCTGTTTAACAACTTTCGTAAGATCACTGACAAGCTATGCCATGGAAGTCGTCGTAAAATGCTGGATAAGCTGAACAGCCATACCCATGTGGACTTCTCGGCAGCCAATGCCTATGCCATCATGATTTGGGTGATCAAGAATTCCAATAGCTACTTTGATTCGCAGCTTATTGGTTTGGTGGAGACGATGACCGAGAAGGCGAATGTCGCACTCTATAAATCCAATCAAAGGACTTACAGAGATGATGACTGGCGGTATTGCAGAACCCCGGAGGATCTCAATCGCTATTCGCTGGACTATCGTATCGTGCTGGAGCGCTGCGGTGGGATTTCAGTCAGCGAATACGCTTTTGAAAGAACCGAACATGGCCTGACCGATCGTGCAGCGGAATTGCTTGGCGACATCATGACGGTGGCCACCAATATTGGTTTTGATACCACTGAGAGTGAAAGACCCAAAGAGATGCAGTGGGAGCGGGGAAAATCCCAAACCATTTACTACTATGACCATGTCACCAACAGCACACAACAGCTGATGGACGTGAAGGCCTATAAAAATGGCAATCTACATATTAAACTTAACCAGGCGTTTAACCTGAGGTTGAATGTCTTATTTGGCAAGCTGAAGGGTTGGTTGAAGGACCGCTCCCAGGCAGCAGAAGAATTGGATGTGACGATCGAGCAAGTAAATTTACACTTCGGCACCAATATGAAAATCGGCATTGCAACGGCTAAGATGCTGTTGCTGGGGGCCGCGTAAACCAGGGAGGCCTGTGATGGAAGCGCTGACTTTAGAAGAAAAAGAGCGACGCAAGGCAATAGTGAAAGAGGCTATTGCCAACGCGAAGCTTGAAGGGTTCGTTCCAACTCAGGCCCATCTTGATCAATGGAATCTGTACATTAATGGTGAGCAGAGTCTTGACCAGACTGTACAGAAACTGCAACAGCAAGCACTGCAGGGGTAATGGTGCAGGATCCTTATTCCGATAAGAACGGGGTCCTGTTTAACAAGGCAGGAATTACCGACGCAGAGAAGCTACGAGAGTACGAGTACCACACGGTAGCCGGGGCCCAGGTTGCGCTGATGAACAACCCACCCAAAGGAAACTTCGATATGGACCATCTGAAGGCTGTACACAAAGGATTGTTTGGTGGGGTTTATAAGTGGGCCGGAGAAACCCGGACAGTGGATATCTGGAAAGGCAACACGACATTTGCTAGAGCTTCGATGATTGATGGCGCCGGCGATAAGTTGTTTAAGCAGCTGGCGAACGAGAATCATTTGAAGGGCCTCAAACCGGAACAGTTCAGCGCTAGAGCCGCGCACTACCTGGGTGAAGTCAACGCACTGCATCCGTTTCGGGAAGGAAACGGCCGTACCCAAAGGGTGTTTATGTCAATGCTGGCGGATAACGCTGGCTACAAGTTGTCATGGGCTGGGATACCGAGAGACCGCATGATCCAAGCGTCTATCGAATCGTTTTACGGTGACAACACCAGGTTGGAGAAAATGATCCACAATGGTCTTTCGGACAAATCCTTGTCCCTGGAAAAGGAGCTGGTGGATCACTCCAAAGCATCTCCCTATCAAGACAGGGAGCTGTAAGGAAAGTCTCAAGCACGGGTTATTAACCCATTACCAAAGAGGTGAACACAATGGGAATCAAGCTACACGTTGATGTAAAAGATGCACATCCAGGCCTGCTTTCGTATCCGGGCGTTGATGTTGGGATCTTCAACTGGTCAACGATTTGTAGGCTGATCGGGGTCCAATGCGAAAAGCCGTATGGCGAGCTGGATCCACAAATGGTCAGGATCGTGCTCCACAATTGCATACTGGCGCTAAATACAGAGAGTATCCTCAGTCAGCATACGCAACAGTATCTGGAACACGGCAATTTTGCGCTGGGAAAGGTGACTGTTGAGAGCATCAAGCAAAAACTCATTTCAGTGAGTAATCTGCTTTTGTTTGCATCAAAACACAGGCTGCGCGTCTACTGGCTGTGAGATGTGGATATGACACAACAAACCCATTGTGGCCTAAGGCCCTTAACCAAAAAGGTAAATATCATGAGTACAGAACACATAACTGTGGGCGCTGCAGTCAGAATCTCTAATACAGAGTCTGCTCCTGATCTGCTTAGATATCTATCATTGGACGACAAATACGAAATAATTGACGGAACCGGCCAGTTAGTTCAGATTCTCACTAACCATCGATTTAAGCGGTTATTTGTGGGTTTTCCCTGCCGAACATTTGAACGATATGATCTCGCATTGTTGTACGCTCGATCGGACTATGTTCCGTTCAGATTTGGGTGGCATGTATATTGCAAGCAATCTTCGACCTGGCACCGTGTGCTGGGGTATAGTGAAGACGGCAACACGACGTTTGTCACTTGGCCCGGGGGGAAGACCTGCTGGCTACCGACATACCAGCTGAGCTTGGTATCTAATATTATTGATGCCCGCGCTGTGGTTTGACCGTAAAGTATATGCACTAGGAAATAGGTAAACGAGGCTTACGCATGGAAGGTGAAACATGAACTATTTAACCAGGCTAACCGCCGCTCTGCTCGGGTTAATCGTGTTAGTTTTACTACTAATCACTACAATGATCGCTTTCATTCACTATCTAGGCCCATTATTTGGTTTGATACCTCTGGGTGCCATGTTGTATTGGTACAAGTACTTGTTTGTATACGTTCTGGATATGTTTTGGTTGATGAGCCCAGAGGATTTCAAGGAAGACCACACACCATTTTGGCAGCGACTTGGTACCGCCTGGAATGAATCAAGGGACGAGTGAGTTGCGTGATATCGGGCTATCTTGAATCGAGAATATACGCAGCATATTGAAATAGGATTGAACGACATGGATATGACGTTGGCTTTTGGTTTTACATGGATTGAATTGCTGTTACTTGGAGTCTGGTTGCTGGTGGCGCTCTCGGTTACGGTTGGCATATATCGAATGAAACAGAATCCATACCGGATCGTACTGGGGACGGGTTCCTCAAAGGGCAGGTGGATCCTGGAGCACAGAACGGACTTTATTCTCGGCGAGTGGGAGCCCGTTTTCGAGAGTGAGATTAAAGGGGAGGTGCAGCAAAAGGCTTATGAGGCTTACTTTGCGCATTCGAAGTTTGAGGACTTTGCCAGACAACGCGATGGGGAACTGATTATTGATAATGAAGTTCAACCCGTAGTCGTAGCACACGAGTCTAAGGCGTAACCTTAGACCATTCTCATTAGTGATAAGACAATGGAGGTCGAATGGTGGAGAACCCATTTGGAGACGTGATCGCATATCTTGTTTTGATACTGTGTTTCGCTGTCGGTGTGATGTTTGCCAGGGGGAAGCTTTCCCATACCAGACGTATCAAAACTGCCAGGCGAGTATTGAAGAAACTACAAGCTATTGAAACTCCATCTGCTCAGTTTGCTTACCTACGTAAGATTGATCCCTTTGTGTTTGAAGAATTGATCCTGGAAGCTTTTCATGGGGGGGGCTTAAAGATCGAAAGAAACCGTCGATACACTGGTGATGGTGGAATCGATGGTAAGGTTAAGATCCACGGCCGTTACGTTCTGATTCAAGCGAAACGATATAGTGGTTATATCGATAATAAAGATATCGATGTGTTCTCAAGGCTGTGTGAAAAAATGGTCTTTTGGGGTTGTTTATCCATACGGGCAAGACAGGGAAAGGGAGCTATCGAAAAAAATCTGGGGAAGTAGACATTGTGAGCGGATCCAGAATGTTGGACTTGATCCTGGGGCGCAGCTTCTCACCAAAATGGAGAACTCAGCGAGACTGGTTTTGATCTCAGTTTTGCTCCATGCGTAACATCATTAAGAGAGCCTGGATTTTTTCGGGACTCATGGTGCCCAGTTGATCCCATACTGCTGACACCAAACGATATTCATCGGGATTCATAGTCTTTGGTACCCGCCAGGTCTTTTTTGATTGTTCGTTAGCAAGTAATAAGGTTTGATATTCTGAACTATCAAGATTGAGATGCTCGGCTAATTGCGAGATAAAGTTATTAGAGCTGGGTACTTTGCGCCCCGATTCGATAGAACACAAGTAGCCTGCAGTGACGCCGAGTTTTTCTGAAAGGGCAACGTGTGTGATTCGTCTCTCTCTTCTAAGACTCTCTATACACAAACCAACTGGTGTCATTGGTTAACACCTAATTAAGCAATATTTGGTTTAAAATTAAAGTATATAGAATAGGCTGTCGAATACTGAGACCGTGAAGGATAGTTTTATCAGATGTCATAATTTTCCTGGGCCTGCCCTGCGGGACGTGCCCTTCCGGCTTCGCTGATCGCTCATCCTGCCTGCGGCAGGACAAGGCCTGCAGACCACTCATGCTTGCGCCCTCCGGGCGCTTAATGCGTCGATAAATCGAGAGTCGTAATCCCTACCGACCTTGCTCGGATACCCCAACACCCATCGCTTATATGATCCTGAATGAATCGCCAGCTGGTGTAAAGGTTACCCTGCGGCGCTACGCGACCTTTACACCAGCTAACGCTTCCTTCTGTCGGATCACGCGACGGGTGAAGGGGTGACCGAGCAAGGTCTCCATCGGGGGAAGGTCTGAGTGCGGAGCACTCCATAGCGATGTTAAAAACCGCTCCGGGATCAAGGGCTCCCAAGCATGGTCAGAAAACAATCAGCACGTATAAATAGGGAATAATTGCCTGAATAGGTGGTGTAACTGGTTGACACCATGAGCGCGAATTGATACTATATACAGACTGAATCAAGGGCCACTGGCCCATAGCCAAAGAGGGTGTAAGCGTGGAAACTTTGCGCGAAGAAAGAGAATCCCAATACCGTAATTTCTGTGTTCATGAGCTTGTTTACGAAAGCAAAGATTTTGGCTCATTTAGAACTCCAAGGAACGTGGTGTGTAAGCGGATCGAGATACGCTTGATCAAAGGGAAGTATAGACCTGGCTGCATTCAACGTGCTCAATCCGATTCCGGAGAGATTCGCTTCAGATGGTTCGATCTATTTGACGATGAAATATCTTCTCGGGCTGATTGTATTGCGTATTGTGACGATTTCATTGCGGGCTTCCAGGATGCAGAAAATGAACACCGATCGGCCGGGATCGAACAATACCAACGAGACCTTATCAACTCTGTATAACAAATAGATTGCGTTATACATTTGATCCCGATGGGTGGAGGAAAGCTGTGCAGCCCCCCTGTCTAAACCAACCACAATAGCTTATCGATAATCTTTACTAAACGGGCCGTAGGCCACTGACCAAAAAGGTGAATCATGGAACTGCTAGAAAGCAAAGAAAAAATCCTCCTCGAAGAACTCTGTTGTGGATCAACGGAAGAAATGCTGTCTGTCTCGGCGTCGGATAGTGTTGTTCTCGGTGTCTGCATGAACGCGGGCTGTGACTATACGACCGATGTGGAACCCGATTGCGACGGTGGCCATTGTGAAGTGTGCGGCACCAGCACTGTGAAATCCCCTCTTGTGATTTTCGGATTGATTTAACCCAAACAGGGGGCGATTGCTGCCCCCGCTCAGGGCCACTGGCCCATTGCCAACAAAGGTGACAACATGGAAACTGGACATATAGTCAAGCCCGCATTTTACATCCCCTACAGCAAGCTGATTCTCAGCAAGAAGAATGTCCGCAAGGCTAAACCGCAAAAGGAAACCGACGAGGAGCTGAAAGCAAATATACGGGCTCATGGCGTCCTGCAAAACCTCGTGGTGGCAGCAATTGACGGCACGGACAAATATGAAGTGGGTGGCGGTGGTCGCCGCTGGCGCTTGGTTGGGGAGTTGATCAAAGAAGGCGTTTTCCCGCGCGATCACGAATTGCTGTGTGTTGAGGTGTCGGCTGACAATCTTATTGAAGCGTCACTTGGTGAAAACCACGGGCGAGAAGCTACACATCCTGCGGACCAGATTATCGCGGTAAAACGCCTCGCAGAATCAGGTAAGTCCATTGGACAGATTGCGAAAGAGCTGCATCTAAAAGATGTACGCGTTAGCCAGTACTTGAAGTTGGCTAACCTTGCCCCGATGATTATCAATGAATTTCGTGCGGGCAAAATCGGGCTTTCCGCGGTCGAACAATTCGCACTTACCGACGATCACAAGAAACAGGTTACCTGCTACAAGGCATTGGAGCCTGATGTCCAGGGGTGGAAAGTCAGGCGATTCCTTACTGACTCTTTTATGGATTCGGACTCAACTGTTGCGCGTTATGTGGGACTGCCTGCATATGAAGAAGCGGGCGGCGAACTGCAAGGCGACCTGCTCGGCGAACGGACCTATATCGTGAACGTGGACCTCATTCAAAAACTGGCCGACGATAAATTGGAGCGCCATCTTAAACGCCAATCCAAGGGATGGAAATGGGGGAAAATCGTTGAAGGTCAGTACCAGGCCAACCAGCTAGGCCGAATTGCTTCCCCAGACTTTGTCGGTGTTCCTGAGGAGCTGACGCAGCGAATCGCCAGCGTAGAGAGTGAATACGAGGAGTTGAACCGGAAGGAAGCTCTTGACGAGAAAGAAAGTGAACGTTTTCAGGATCTGTCAGCTGAGTTGGCAGAACTGGGAAAGCAAAAGAAGAAATACCGGGGCTTCACCGAAGCACAGAAAGCGATGTCCGGTGTTGCCGTATATATTGGGCACGATGGAAAAGCGAAGACCGTCAAGGGTATCGTTAAAAGAAGTGATGAAGCAAAAGCCAAGAGCGCGTCTGAACAGAGCGCCACTGAGATAGAAGAGAATGGAATCTCAGAGAGCGCCGCCTTAAAGGGCGATCTCGGGTTGATATTCCAACAGGCTTTCCAAGCTGATGCGTTACCATTTGCTGACCTGATGTATGACGTAATGGTAATGTCTATCGCGGTGACTGCTTGCAAGCAGTCTTACTTCAGTACCAATATCAGAACACAGCTCTACACGTTTGAAGGCGAAGATGCAATGGAAACGAAAGCTGCCTCCAAGTTGGAACAAGCCAGAGAAAACCTATCTTTGGGGTTCCTGGATAAAGAAAAGGAGTGCGAGCAATTCGAATCCTTCAGAGCGCTCTCCAAGACCGAGAAGTCTGAAATACTTGCCTACTTCGTTGCCCTCTCAATCTCCAATCCCCTGACCAGCGGTGAAGACAGCCTAGCGAATTGTATCGCGCAAGCAATAGGGTTTGATGTTTCGGAGTATTGGGCGCCGAACGCAGATAACTACTATTCCCGTTTGCAGAAAGGACCATTGCTCGGAATTGGACTTCAGTTGTTCGGAGAACAATGGGTCGATGACTACAAGGGTATGGCAAAGGGTAAACTGGTTGAAGTCATTGCCGAGCGCGAAGAAGCCAAGGCCTGGACTCCCCTTTGTTTCCGTAAGGACCGCAAGTAGCCTAGCAATAAGGGGTAGAGTGCGCTCTACCCCAGCCAATCAATCTCCGGGGTAAATACTATGTTAACAATAGAAAATCAACTCAGGCTTGGGACTGAGAAAGTGGCGCTGCGTGTTATGAACTGTTGCGAGCCAGACCAAGGAATTTCATCAATCCTTATTGATGTGGTTTACGTTGCTGATAGCGCGTGTCGATACAATGACTCCATTGGTTTCTACACCAATCACCCCAGTGAGAAGAACCACTTTAAAGGGGTAACGATCGTTTCCTATATGGACTCGTACCAAGAGGCGCCGCTTTCCTATGGTCTGGTGGTTCGGGACTATATGTGTGAAGAGTTGCCGCTTTCCAAAGCCAGTGAGATTGTAAACACGCTGGCGCCCATAGAGAAACGGCTTTCAGAGATCGCAGTGGAACGGGGTAACCCTGCAGGGTTTCTGGACTATTCAATGCGCTTTGCTGAGATAGTGGGGGCTTCCGCTTACTACTGCCGTAACTTTTCTATAAGCCAATATGAGCGACATGCCTTCAAAACGTTTGCGAACTACCTGGAATCATTGGTGGCTCATAACGTAAAAGCGCTCACCAAGAACCTGACAGAACACTGATACGACTCAGGGCAATTGCCCACAACCAAAAGGGGTAGTTTTCGATGCAGGAACCCGAAACTGTTACCAGAATTCTGTCGTTTGGAGCTGGAGTCGATAGCACCGCTATCATTGTATACCATCTGTATGTCCGGTCGCTCGATATCGATCACGTTGTCTTCGCTGATGCGGGAGCGGAGTTTCCTGAAACCTACGATAATGTAGAGTTGATCAAAACACTCTGTGAAGACGCGGGAATACCGTTTCACATCGTCAAGAAGGGAGGTGAAACCATTCTTGAGTGGTGCCTGCGTTTGGGTATTGTGCCGGTTATGGCCGGAGGAGCGCATGTATGCTCACAGAAATTCAAAGGCGACGTGATCCAGGCGTGGGCCAAGCTCAATAAATTTGAAAACCCTGTGTACCTGATCGGTATAGAAGCGGATGAAGGTCATAGATTGCGTCGATTCAGTCCACCAAAGGAGAGCGTGTCCCGATATGAGTATCCATTGGTAGAGATGGGTATGAAACGGGCAGCTTGTGAAGACCTGCTGAAAAGCTACGGGTTCAAGGTCAGAAAATCGAGCTGCATGTTTTGCCCATTTATGTCGCCGGCGGAAATCAAGGAAACGATTGCTGATCCTAATGCCAAATCGTTAGTTCAAAAGGTGGAAAAGCGCTTCAAAAACACTTCAGCCGAAAAACACCAGGCATGGATAGATGCTGGAATGCCGCTCAACAAAGGTGACAGGGCACCTGTGGGCATGTGGCGTCGAAATTCTTGGGCCGAAGGACAAAGATTGTTTGTGGCTAAGCATGCTGGGCGGGCATTGAGTATTGAAGAGTGGGCAAACCTCCCGAACACATCGGTTCAAGGAGCAGAACAGTTGTGTTTTCAGATGTGACAACCAAGGTTTACCACCCATTAACAGCTAGGGATATGCAAATGAGAATAGATAGATTTATTGAGCAAGCTTCGGAAGCTCTGCGGGTGTTAGAAGGCCTCTTAAGTTCGAGTCTTCTCGATCTGGAGACCGAAGTGAATGACTGTCTGTCGGTGTTTCAGGATTATGAATGGCAGATCGCTGATGGCGCGAGCAGAGAACGTTTTGAGGCGCTGCTGTCGCGTGGTGGTATGATGAGTATTGATGAGTTTCTTGAATTCATCGAGTTGGTATCGGATAAGGGGCAGGTCCATTGCGTCTATTGGATCGTCAAGGGGTTGTCCTTACTGAACGCAGATTGAGTGGAGTCGAATCTGAATCGGGCATGCCCTGCGGGACGTGCCCTTCCGGCTTCGCTGATCGCTCATCCTGCCTGCGGCAGGACAAGGCCTGCAGACCACTCATGCTTGCGCCTTCCAGGCGCTTAATGCGTCGATGAAATCGACTGGTCTGTTGTTCGCTGTGCTACTGTTTATTAGCCACCTCGTAAACGACGTGGCGTTACCAACCCAGATCCACTACGTGGAACTGGGTGAGGCCTCGATAAATCGAGAGTAGTAATCCCTACCGACCTTGCTCGGATACCCCAACACCCATCGCTTATATGATCCTGAATGAATCGCCACCTGGCATAAAGGTTACCCTGCGGCGCTACGCGACCTTTACACCAGCTAACGCTTCCTTCTATCGGATCACGCGACGGGTGAAGGGGTGACCGAGCAAGGTCTCCATCGAGGGAAAGTCTGAGTGCGGAGCACTCCATAACGATGTTGAAAACCGCTCCGGGATCCAGGGCTCCCAAGCATGGCCAGAAAACAATCAGCACGTAAAAATAAGGAATAATAGCCTGAAATATGTGGTGTAACCAGTTGACATCATGAGCGCGAATTGATACTATATACAGACTGAATCAAGGGCCACTGGCCCATTACCAAAAAAGGTGAATCATGGACACACTAGCTCTGAACCGATCCGAAGACCAAAAAGCCTATTTCTCCACCCACACTTTGGCAGGTGATACGACCGAAGCATTACTTCGATCTGCTCAGCTGGATTGGGAATATCTCAGTTCCCCGGTTAAATACGACACCGCTCAGGGTGAGCGGGTTAACGACAAGTCTGTTGTGCTGTATCGATCCGATAACCTGGATCCGGTAGCAACCGTGAGCAACCGATTTAAACCAGTTCAACCGAAAGAACTGGTGGATTTCTATCTGAACCTTTCTCGAGCCGGGCACTACCAATTGGATGCACTGGGTTGTGTGGGTGGTGGCTCTAAAATCTGGGGACTGGCCAAAGGCACCACTGAGTTCCGCATTCAGGGACAAGATGTTGTTGAGCCTTATCTATTTTTTGCTACGGGCAACGATGGTTCTGCAGCAACCCAGGTGAAGATCATCTCCCGACGTCGTGTATGCAATAACCAACTGGATGCAACGCTCGGAGAACCTGGTCGCTGGAAAATTGTTATCCCCCATAGCACCACTGTGGATTTCGATGGGATCACCAAACGGTTTTCAGAATTGCCGGGAATCTGGTCCAACTTCGAAGCTGCTGCAAATGTGTTGGCGGACCAAACTATCGACGATAAAAAAGCGTTCGAGATCTTCTATCAGATGTACGTTAACAAAGACGACAGCGACGCCACCATCGACAAGAAAACCACGCGGATGATGGAGCTTTACAAATACCATCCTACCCAACAGTTACGATCCACACAAAAAACCGCTTGGGGTGTGGTTAACGCTGTTACACTTTACGAAGATCATTTGTATGGTAACAGCAAGACCTCAGACGCGTCCCGTTTCAACAGTGCCATGATGGGACCAGGGGAAAAGCGCAAAGCGCAAGTCTGGGAACTGGTTCAAGCTGCGTAACTATCGCCACGTTATCGAAGGAGAAATACTATGATGCTCAACAACCAAGAAGAAATGGTGTTACTGCAGCGCATGCTGAACGATCTCTTCGTTGGAATCGGTAATGATGACGCCGAGGCCAAGAATAAATCTGAATTCATGGCGGAGCGACTTCGCAACCTGGCTCAGGGAGACAAACTGCGGGAAGCTGGCGGCAGTGAACTTTCTGGACTCGGTTTCATTAACTCTGTTACCAAGACCGGTGACAACATTTACGTGAATCTGGCGATACGATCCGGCATGAAGCCGGATGCTGACCAATGGGCTTATGAAAACTACCGCTGCATTGTGCTAAGTAAGAACAGCAAGCGCTTTTTCGAAAACCTCATTGGCGACAACGTACTGGACAAACTGGTGTGCCAGCTCGTAATCGGTAACCCACGCGCAACGCTCAATACTGATAAGAGCGAGATCTGGAGGAGTGGCATTCTGAAATCCTGGAGCATTCACAACTAAGGCACTTTTTCACCTCACAAAAAAAAGAGGCCCTGCGGGCCTCTTTCTGGTTAACGTTTCGTTAACTTGTGGTTGCCACCATTGAATCAGCTTCGCTGATCCCACCTTTACCTCTGACACTTTCAGACACTGGGTTATCGGAATCCTCCTCGCCGTGCGTTTTACCTAGCTCGGACTCGGCCTGCTCGATCAACGCCAGCAAGCTGTCCCGCATTAATCCCTGATGATCAAATACTACCGGTGGATTCATATCCGACAAAGCAGCCTCAATTGCAGAAATTCGTCGCGACCAGCTCACCGGTATTTTCATACCGTAGGTTTTCTTTTCTTCTTCCTGGGTTTTAAAGAGTGTCTTCTTTGGCTTCGCCATTTAATGCCTCCTTGTGAAGTAACGCCAATATATGTGGACATATATTCCGAATATATGAAATCATATATTCGACACTACGTAAAGGGAGGCATAAACCATGGAAACGCAGGAACAGAGTGTTGGATTCAGTTCTGCTAAGAGAGGCGATTTCCGGCCCTTTTTTGTTTCACACCCGCGCCCAATGCCATGGCAATTAAAGGAATAACAATTTTGCTTTTATTGCCACCGGCTACAGAAGGAATATCCCGTTCCTCCAAGGTGGGGTTCTAGGGATTTTCCGTCCAAAAACGACAAAGTGCTCTGGAAGCCCCGCCATCTATGGCCTCCAGAGGGGTATTACTTTTTCCATATCCCTATTTTGGCTCTGATTGG
>PAPM01000002.1 GCA_002708905.1 Pseudomonadales bacterium
CAAGCCCTCCCTGATCAAGTGGCTCAGTTCCATCTCATAGGGGTTGTAATCAAAAACACGTTCATGCACATAGTTGTTGAAAGTGTTCAGCATGCAGTTAGAAGAACAACCATCCACATCGCCAGGGCTTTTCCAGTCCAGAGTCTTGACCTGTTCGATGATCTCTTCTTCGGTGACGTTCTCAACACAGAGGATATTGATGTTGTAGGGATAATCTTCAATATCCCGCAACAGGTTGTCGGGTACAGCCAGGTACTGATCCACAAAATCACCGGCGTGCTTTCTGAGTTTCTCCATTGAAGCGGCTCTGGACTCCGCCAGGAACTTCTGGTGGTTCTTGTAAATGATGGAGTTTATGGGAATCTGTCCAAGCGTAAAGCCGGCCAGAATAAAAGGAATGTCTTTTTCCAACGCCAGTTTTAACGCCGTGGTATTCACAATCGAGATACACGAATTACAGATCGACGAAATTCTCGTCAAGGTTTTCTTGTTATAGATGTCATGCTCGGCACTGGCTTTGGCGATGGCAGCATAGTGTTTGGAATTAGGGCGAAAAACCCAATGATCCACCCCCAGTTTATCCACCACCCGCTCGATATTCTTCCAGGCCGACTTGGAAATGAAACCATTGTCCAGGGTAAACGCCAACACTCTGAGGTTGTATTTCTGTACTGCCAGCTGCAACGTATAGGTACTGTCTTTACCACCACTGTAGCACACGATGGCATCATACTCCGTGGTTTGACCCCGATTCTTGAACAGGGATTCAATCTGGTCCCGTGCCTCGGCTATGACATCTTCCGTTTTGATGATGGTATTCGGCTGCCGACAATAGTTGCAGACACCCTCTTCATCGAACTTGATTCGAGGGAAGTGTTTGGATAACACGCATTTGGTACAGCGTTCAAAGCCGGTGTGATCACTCATGAGTTTTGTTTCCTCTCGGCAAACGCAATCAATTTGTTAACAGAGCCGAAATTCTCACGAATCATGTCTTCCTCGTTAACCTTGATTTTGAACGCCTTCTCCAGAAATGTGGCGATCTCCACTAAGCCAAACGAATCAATGATGCCCTCGTCGATAAGAGATTCGTCGAGAGGAATTTCCTCTAGATCCACCATGTAACTGTTAACGATAAACTCCAACAGCTGAGATCTCGCTTGCTCTGCATTAAAACTCATTAGCTCATCCAATATTTAAACTTTTAGTGGTACTCGAATACTTCCACTGTGCACTTATTCAGATCCAATGGCTTCTGCCTTGGATGGTCGATCCAGTACTGACATGCCTGCGTTGACATAAGGAAAGTGAATATCATGTTGTCACGGTAACCAACATGATCTGGAACACCGTTCTTGAACTTTCGCAGAAACCGGGTCACCATCTTTTCGTCAAAACAGCCATATTCAGCGACCTTCCCTGGATTCAGGAGTTCTTCGGCGACTTCCACCAACTCTCCGCCACGATAAAATGCCGCGATATCCGGTGCCATATAAGGCCTTTTGGGGCGGTCTATAATATCCTGTGGTATTTGCTCGGCAAATGCTTGTTTGAGCAAATGTTTTTCGGTGAAGCCCTGTAGCTTGTATTCATCCGGCAGGGAGAAAACAAACTCAATTAGGTTGTGATCCAAAAAGGGATAGCGCCCTTCGACGCTATTGCCCAGGGCCATCCGATCGCCCTGGGAAGACAACAAATACCCCTGCAGCAGGGTTTTGATTTCCAGAAAGGAGTTCTTTTGCAGCAGGCTCCAATCTGTAAAATTATTCGGCAGTGTCGCGTCCAGTCTGGAGCCAAGATCCGCCGGGTCCGATTTCAGACCCCAATCCTTGTTCAGATAATTCTGTATAATTTTATTGTTATTCATCCTGATGTTCAGGCCAACAAAATTATTACCAAAAGAATTGAGAAACCCTTCATAGTACATCTTGATTAAACCGAACTGCTTGGGATCGGCATAGTGATTCAGATGGGGGTAAAGATTGGAAATGGCGCTGTCTATCTCCGCCGCACTCTCGCCCTGGGACCACCTTTCCAGTATTTTCAGCTCTTTGAAAGTGTCGTAGCCGAACAGAATCTCATCCGCGCCCTCACCGGTTAATACCACTTTGATATCCGTTTCCCGCACCTTTTTCGAAAGCTGAAGCATAGGTATCGGCGCGGTTCTGAAGATCGGACGCTCGCAATGGTAAATCGTATTGAGAAAGTTTTCGCTTAAGGTTTCACTGCTGATAGTAACCGGGTGATGTTGTGACTGGATCGCTTCGCTCACCAGGCGTTGATACTGGCTTTCATCAAATTGAGACTGCTCAAATTCCACAGAAAAGGTTTTGAACAGATCCTGCTTGCGCTGTTTTACCAGGCTGGAGATGACTGTGGAATCAATACCACCACTAAGATAGGCACCAACCGGGACATCGCTCCTCAGCCGCAACTGCACACTCTCATCCAGTTTGGACTTAAATGCCTCCATGGCCTCATCAAAAGACAGCGAGCTGAAGCCGTCGCGGGTCTGCTCTCCAATCTCATAGTAACGCTTGCGCTCGGTGAGGCGGCCACCCTGATAGCACTCGTAGGTACCGGAGGCGACCGTACTTACGTTATTGTAGATAGTGTCCCGGCCCAGGGTATTCCAAAGCAGGGCATGGTCCAGCAGCCGCGCTGGATTAATAGATCGCTCGCCTGGAAAAATGGCGTCGAATGCCTTCATCTCTGAACTGAAATACAGTGCGCCATTACGCTCCAGCACATAAAGCGGCCGCATCCCCAGGCGGTCCCGCGCCAGGAACAGCGTTTGGCTGCGTTTGTCCCACAGTATTATCGCGAACTGACCATTCATTTTGGCAAGGCAGGCTGGCCCCTCCCGCTCATAGAGGCGCTGAATCACTTCCGTATCACACTTGCTGCGGAAAACCACACCTTCGCGCTCAAGCTCCCTGCGCAATTCGTAGTGGTTGTATACTTCCCCGTTGTACACCAATGCAGAGGATTCCGTGACCATTGGCTGGTGGCCATCTGCCGGATCGAAGATAGAAAGCCGGGTGTGACCCAGGGCCAAGCCGTCGCTAAAATAGCAACCCCAGGCATCCGGCCCACGATGATCCAATTGAGCTACTCCGAGATAGAGTTGTTCCCGTATCTGCTCCCGCGACAAGTCGGGAGCGTAGATTCCGAATACCCCACACACAGGCTGTGTCCTCTAACTAAATGGAAGAAATGCCGATACGCACTCCCAACTTCAACTCTCATTGACCTAGTTCAGGTGATTGATATTTTTGAGTATAGTTGATATCTGGGATTCAACTTCACAAACATATACGCTCAAGGCATCAACCGAACCCATCTTTGGTTAACTGCCTATTTAATCTACGCAGATATTATGCCAACCTAGCTAACCTAGCGCCCGTAGTGGTAGTTTTGCATCGACCAGTTGGTACATAGGGGTAACACGCAACATGTTCCAGGCAAGCCTGAAGGTATCCATACTCGTTCTGGTAGTGATTTTGGGTATCTTTGTCGCCATCAAGGCCCACAAATCCTATAGCAAGCAACAGGAGCGTAAAGCATATCGACAGATGCAGCACACTGTTGCGGAAAGAATGGTGGCGGGACACTACTACAACGCCGAGCTGGATCTGCAGATGCCCTACCGGTTGTTTGTACCGGAGCGCGCTGCCACCGCAACGGATCAGACTTACCCTATTATCCTGGCTCTCCACAGTGGGCGCGGTCGGGCAAACGACAACATAAAGCAGATTGATCATACCATCGAAATCCTCATCTCAGGCCTCGTCCAGGATATCGAGCCCGCCTATGTGCTCGCTCCGCAGGCAGATGAGTGGACCCACTGGGTCGACTATGACTCCTTCTCCCCTCCCTTCCTGAATTTCAGCCAGCAGGAAATCCCCCAGAGCGACAACCTGAAAACCGCAATCCAATTGCTCCGGCATATTATTGATAGCTATGGGATCGACCGGGAACGGGTCTATATCACTGGAATATCCATGGGTGGTGAAGGCACCTGGGACGCTCTGACTTACTACCCCGAACTATTCGCAGCGGCCATTCCACTTAACGGTGCCGGTGACCCGGAGGCCCTACCAAGAATCGAGCGCATGCCGATTCGCTTCTTTCACGGCAGTGCCGATACCATTACACCGGTTGAGAATAGCCGGGCTCTGAACCAGGCACTGCGAAACTTTCCAAACAACGCGGTCTATACCGAACTACCCAACGCCGGGCACGATATCAGGGACCTAGTCTACACCAAAGAGCTTTTCGAATGGTTATTTGCACAAAGGAGAGAGAGTTAAGACAATGTGAAGCTCTTGAGCAGTTTGATGTTGCAGTCATCCAAGTAAGGAAAGTCCCCTGCTATTAATTCCTCGATACTGCGTTCCCACCATTTCAGTTTATTGAGTTCAGCAACCACCTCAGGATCGAACCGATCCCGAATTTTTTTAGCCGGATTTCCGCCCACTATGGCGAAAGCCGGCACATCCCTGGTCACGACCGAGTTGGCACCAATAATAGCGCCATTACCTATCGTTCTGCAGCCCGGTAATATCAGGGTACCACGCCCGATCCATACATCGCTGCCGACGGTTAAGGGGTTATCGCTATCCAATTCAATCGTGTCGCGTTCAACAAGGCCGAGTTCATGGTTATAGAAGAACGGGTGCTGGGTTAAACGGGTATATGGGTGATTGCGTCGCAGTATCGTGACATCTTCCGCAACAGAGACATAGGAACCAATGGTGGTGCCCGGTGGGAACGAACGCCGGAAACAGCCGTAGCTGTATCTTCCCACAGTGATTTGGTGATAATCCTTAAAAATCTTTCTTAAGGTTTTCGAGAAAAATTCGCCGGCCTCCAGCCGCTTGACTATACGCGTGATGTAAGGTCTCAGCCTTCGATTGGCATACAGCAGATAAAGGCAATGGCTGAACCTGGATTCGGCTACGCCCTGCTTTGCTTTCGCCCACGCGAGCTCCCTTACTTTCTCTGAGTTTCGCTCAGTCATCAAGATGCCCTATTCAACAAGCGTCGATACTGCTGGATTACAAACTGTCGAGTTGTGTTATCAACCATTGCCACAAAAATACCCAACACCAGGCTCGCCATAACCGCTTCCACCAGGCGAATGAGGGTTGAGGACAAACTGCTTAAATCGGGCACCGGCACGGCGAAGTATACAAAAGCACAGATTGCGGAACTGACGAAAAGCTGGATCAACATACAGTTTATATACTTCGATTTACTGCTTGGCAGCTTCAACAGATACAATGCCGCTATCAACGCAAAAACCTCGCCGATCAATCCGCTCAGTGCGATCCACTCAACAGAAAGCTTATAGTAAGCGAAAATCAACGCCAGAATCAGTGCTACAGTTCGTACTATATTGGAATACATGGGGTTCTTTGTGTCTGCCTGTGACGTTGCCATGACGGTGGGCGCAATCCGGATAATCCGCAAGCCTTGCATCAGCCCCAATATGGCAATCACCGTACCACCGGCAAGGTATTTTTCACCGTAACTGAGGTTGATAAAGGCCGCCCCGCCGATGGTGAAAAAAATAGCACAAAATACCGCGACCGAAGTACAGAACACTATCGACAGCATACCAAGCGAAATGAACTTGCTTTCATCATCGCGACTTTTTGACAGCACAGGCAGCAACAGAAACCCACTCACCTTGGCAAACAACAACGTGGGCATCATGGTGAGCGCAAAAGCAGCACCATACCACCCCAGTATTTCCATACTGTACTGAGCACCGATGATGGCTTTATCGCCTTGGAATATGGCGAACATCAACAGACCATTGATTAACAATGGCCAGCCGAAATTCAGCTTCTTGTAGATCAATTCTTTGTTGATAGTCCAGCGGTAAGGGCGGGTCGCCAACAAGTGCGACAGCAGCACGCTTACCGCTGTCTGGGCAATCACGATCACCAGCATAACGCGATAGTCACCCAACCAACGGGCCAACGGGTAGGCCGCAGCAATCACCACAATCTGTGGAATGGAGTCGATATAGGCAGTGGCGGTGAATTTCAAATCCCGTTGCTGGGTGACACTGTCAAAATGGGTAAAGCCCTTGATAAACGGGATCAGCGCCAGAATCTGAAACGCCCAGATCAGCTCAGGTAGCTCAAACAGATTGGCTACCGGAGAGGCCAACAGAAAGAGTATCAGCGCCATCACGAATGACTTGGACCACTGCAGCAGATGCGCTGATGCCAGCATATCGTCAGAGGACCCTTTCTTGTCTTGCACCAGGATTCTGTCGAATGCCATGTTCCCGCTCATTTCAATCAGCGAGACGGTTAAGGCAAAGATCGTTGCGATACCATAATCTTCAACACTGATGAGTCGAGCAACGATGATATTACGGAAAAAGGTGCACAACGCCACCAACAACTGACTTGTGGTTAACAGCGATGCGCCTTTTACCAATTTTTTGAATGCCATGCCCAGAGTTTCCAGAGTGGATCGTGCCGTGATAATGCCGGCGTTACGATCGCTTATCCACGAGAGACGTTGATTCTTTTATTCAACGATTTACGGAACACCCGTTTGACGGTTCCAGTGAAGGACTGAATTTTTTCCTTCATTGGTAGTTCCTTCCACCAGAACTGAAATAAGGGGAACCCTTTAAACTTGGGTACCGCCCCCCCCAGCACAGCCAGCACAATCAATCGCGCCCACAACATGCCACGGGTGCGCATCAGGTTGGGTTGTGACCGCGGCAACAGGCTCGGGTCTTCACCGACGACATTGATGTATCCGGCTGCTTCGGCCGCTTTCAGGTAGCGCAGGCCTTTTTCCGTCCGGGCGATAATCAGTGAGCTGCCGTGCTCCCCCTCTTTTATGTCGCGATACCAGGGATCGCCCACCGCTATGTCGGCAAATTCCGCCGTATGGTCTGGGCAGATATAGCAGCGCCACTGTCTAAAGCTCTGCAAAAACCCCCAGGATTCCGCATAAGTGAGTTCACTGGATTTTCCGGAGTCTTCTTCTGCTCTCCACATGCCGGGCCAACCTTCACCGCGGTACTTTAATCGCACCAGATTCTGCTGTTCGATTTTTTGCCGCTTGATCAGTTCAAGGTTGCCGTTGGTTGAAGGCGCACCAGCACAGAAAAAGCCGATTTTAATGGCCATCTCATTGGCTTTGGATTCTGCCTCCCAACTGGCTACTGCAGCCACATCGCAGGGCTTACCGATGAACACCGTACGTTCACTGTCTGCCGCAACCTCATTGATTTTTTCGCAAGGGCTGGCAGGGGCATAGCGCGACCCCTCGCGCATCAACAACTCCTGTTTGTTGGAACTGAAGACGGTCTCATTAAGGTAAGGCTTATCGGCTTTGCTCGCCACATGCAGTACTTTGCTGGCGCCACCTTGCTCAATCCCATAGAGAGCCAACGCCGTAGCAGCTCCGCCACTGGAGCCCCTGAACCGAATGTCCGGATCGCTGGCGTGTGCCTCCCACACCCCCAGAATCGGGCCCCAACCCGCCACCAGACTTTGCACCAGCTGCGGATCATTCGGGGAAAAACGATGTTCCAATTGATGACCCGGGCAATGCTTGAATGCTGTGCCAGATTCAGGCTCTGGCGAGGCCTTAAGCTTTGGCCGCATACCCAAGTGAGGGATATCATCCATGTAAAATCGTTGCGGCTCCATTGCGGCACACATTCCACAACCTGTGCACAACTGCCATTCAACAACGTCATCAATGTTTTTAACCTTGATCATGATGCACTCTTGAGAAAAAAGAAGTGAATGAATCTATTGGGAAATACTGGATACGATTTCTTCGAACTGGCGGTGGGCGCGCTGCTTCAACAACGGAATATCTCGCTCCAACTCTTCTTTGGTTTGTGATCTCAACTCCCAGGATCCTATCAGCTTCTGTAACAGGTTATCCGTCGTTTCATGGCGGGCATCAAACACCATGGCTTCCTGGCCTGCAGTGGCAAACACCCCTCGGGTTTTTCCGCTGTAGGCAATCGCCGCTGTGGGTACTGCCTGAGAAAGAGAGCCGACGGTGGAATGCATACGCGTACCGGTAAACCAGTCGCATTGGCCAATGACGCCTTTGATCTCGCACTGATCATAGTCACCGTTTACTACCTTGATGCGCTGTTGTTGTGGTTCACTGAAATGGGATTTCAGCTTTTCACAGGCAAACAGGTCTGACTCATAATGCCCATAGGGAGCGTGGACGTGGGGCACTAACCAGACATCACCATCTGACTGAGTGAGAACATGCTCGATGAACGTTTTCAACAATGCATGATAATCAACTTTGATACCATACTGGGTTTTTGCGTTCTCAGGGTCGTTGTAAATCAATCCACTGACATTGATACCGAATACTTCGGTGGACTGCTCTCTGGGGGGCGTCAAACCTTTCGCATCCACCTGCTCTTTACTGGCAGCGGGTAGCAGGAAGGCAACGTCCACTCCCTGCTTATGCACTTCCGGGTTAAAGTCACCACCCAACAATTCTTTCATATACTCAAATGAGTACTGATCACGGGCATAAGCCAGCCTGGATCTTCGAATTAAATCCTGCGCCACTACCCGCGGTTTGCCGCCTTCCACAAAGGGGCCATAGGTTTGTGGCAGCAAGACCAAAGGTATATTGTTTTCCAACGCGATTATTTTTGGTAATACAATCGCGTCAAAACGCCTCTTGCCGTATAGGTCCGTAAAACTATCACCACCGCTAATGTCCATCAGTGCATTGGCATTGCGGAACATTTTGGCGGTCTTGGATGCCAAGGGACCCAGCTTTATGGAGTATCGAATGTTAATGAACGCTGAGGGATCATAGAATCGGCGGGTGTGTTTGGCAGCAACCACATCACAGGTTTGGTTGCCGTTTACCGTAAATTCCTCCGTTTTTTTATGACTTCCATGTCCCAATATACTGATGTGAATGTTTTCCCCCTGTTTCAGTATATTGGCTACAGTGGAATAACATAGTGCAGATACGCCCAAGTTTCCCGTATCAGGTGCAGCACCAGCCAGGATGAGTTCCAGCCCGCTCATTTCCTTCCCCAAAAATTAATTGTAGATCGGCAGATCTTTCGCTTGATCTGATTTATTCAGCACTGTACCCAACAAAGGATTGGTGCCTACAGCCTCCAAAGCGTTTTCCACTTCCTTCGGCGTATTCTTACCTGCCTCAACAACAAGCAAGGAACAGTCCACATAGGGCAAAAATACCAACACCTCATCCGACACCAGCGTGGGTGGCAAATCGAATATAACCAATCTCGACTCATATCGTGCTTTCAATTCCTGCACCAAATGCTTAACCATGGGCGACGATATTTGTTCCGATGAATTTACGATTCCTCTTTTTCCCGGCAGCAGTACTAAACGCTCGATGCCCGGATGCACGAGGATTTCCTCGATCCCGGACGAACCATCAAAATAATCGTGAATACCATGCTCCGGATGCAGGCCGAAATAACGATGAATGCTCGGCTTACTGAGATCCATGTCAACCAGCAGTACTGTCTGGTTCCCTTCCATGGCCATACTCACCGCGAGATTGGCAGCAACCAGTGATTTGCCTGCTCCCTCGGTCGGTGCTGTGATCGCCAAAGTATTCCAGTTTTTTTTGCGCATCTGCTGCAGAATCTTGGTTCTCAGTACCTGGAAGCGCTTGGCGCGGGGATCAAGGTTGCCTTGGGCGATTATGCGGTTTGCGAGCAACGTCTCCGCGGTAACCTCCACTGTTCTGGTGTTGGTATACTGAGGGTAGAGTTTCCCGGAGCGATCATCTCCCGGGCTGGCACTTTCTACCGCTTGAGTTCCGATTCCAAGCTCCTGCTTTCCATGCTCAACAATCGATTTTATTCGACTCATCCAAGCAACCTCCTAAAATCGGTCATAAATCAGATTCCAATGCGAGTAACGACTTTACCCAGAAAAACGTCGAGAGGCATCACCGCTAAATGGATAATCAGCACCCCGACCACAACGAACGCCAGCGCTGCGGCTACTCCATACAACAATCGCTTACGGGCTGCCGCCTCTTCAGCTCTGGTGGTTATATAAGGGATCTCCACCAACGGGCCGGTACCCACGACTTTCGTCAGTGCCTCTGCACTTCGAATACTGCGATCAAGAAAGCCCAGCAGAAAAACAATCCCCACCGGCAACCCCATAGCAGCGCCAACGGCAACGATGAGGAGTTTTTTGCGATCGGGCTTAAAGGGTTGGGTGGGCAGGAATGGTGCCTCGAGCAGCGTAAAGCGTTCGGCTTTTTGTTCATGCTCCAGGCTTTCGGCCATCGCGGCACTTTGGGCTTTGGCCTGCAATGATTGGTATTGATCCAGAATCGTTTGATAGTTTCGATTGATAGAAGTGAAATCCCGTTCAACCTGGGGGATTTTGATGATGCGCTGTTCCAGGTCCGCCAGCTTTTCGTTCGCTTCCTGCTTGTCTTCTTCCAGATATCGAAGTTTTGCCTGCAGGGAAGAGATTTGGGACTGCAGATTTCGCTGCACTTCTGTATTCAGATCGTTGTTCTGACCCTGCCCCGAACTGCCTTCCAACAGCGCGATTTTCTCTTTTAATAAGACCACGTCCGGATGGTCAGGCTGATACTGGAGCAGCAGACGGGTATATTCCTGCTTCAAAGCAACCAGTTCTGATTGCGCCTCACTCCCGACCACCACACCCTGTTGTTTGGATAGAGAAAGCTGATTCTGCAGATTATTGATTTGATCTTTAACCGAGGTAATCGATTCGTTAATACTGCTCAGATTGCGTCTGGCGTCTTCACGCATTCCCATGTAAAGATTCAAGTGTTCCGGAAGGGCGTCCTTGTTCTTGCGCTTGAACTCCGCTACTTCGGCTTCGGTTTTTTCAAGCTGGATTTTGATTTTGTCGGCTTCGGTGCGGAGAAAATCGGTGGTTTCAGACGCCCGCTCGGTGCGGGCTTTGACGTTTTCATCCAGGAACAGCTTGGTCAAGCTTCTTGCCATTGCCTGAGCCACACCCGGACTATCCGAGTCATAGGAAACGCTGAAGCCGATTGCTACGGTTTCACGCCCGGATTTGGCGCTGGTGACGCGGATATCCACATTGTCGCGAAACTCCCTGAGTATGAGGCTTTGCCCGAACTGGTCGGCCTCATGATATCCAAAGTAATCGTGCGCCCCCACGATGCTCGCCAGCTTCTCTCTGGTCATTACCCGCTGGGTGATGATTTCGATCTGTTCTGAGGCGGCATTGGTCACGGTGGATTGCACCAAACTGGACGGAATTTGTTGCGTTTCGACCATCACCGTACCGGTTGAGCGGTACACCGGCGGTATCGCCAGTACAATCACAACAGCAATAATCAGTAGCAGGGGAATTGAAACAATTAAATGCCATTTGTAGCGTTTCAGTGCCGGAAGAATATTGGACGGTGATTGTTCATCTTCTTCGTACATTGTGAATATTGCCTTGCAAGACCGATTTTAGGTGCCAGTTTGATTAAAAAGCGACTGATTGTAGCATGTTAAGGTAGTTTCCCGCCCAAAATAAAGTTAATAAAACACATTGATACACCTTAACTGTGCCAATAGAGGATCTTGTAACCGTTTGTTATTGAAAAGGGTTTTGCTGAGCTGACGGAAGCAGGCAAGGCCGATCCGGTTGCTTGCTTTTCCCCCATCCAACTCCTGCGTTGCTCGTTGTAAGTCCAGAGAGCACAAGGTCGTGTTACAAAGATGACTAAACAAGAGTTTAGACAAAAAAAAACCGCCAAACCCAGAGGGGTGGCGGTTTTTTTAAGATTGTATTTTAGTTGGTTTGCTGAACACTGATGGAGTTCGGGGGCATGGGCAAGTTCGCACTTAAGCAGGTAGGCTGACTACCTCGAATACGTTCCCAATTGTTCTCCACTTGTGAAGATGGGTATCCAGGGTTCAACAGATCACCATCGCGGTCCGGGAATCGGCCATTCTGGCCAGCCCCATTGGTGATACACATACCGGGATTGCTCGGGTCAGGGCCCCAAGTTATTCCGTAATATCGACATCCGTCGCCACCACGATAAGCATCACATCCACTAACGCTTTCCCGCGGATCCGGCGGCGCACAAGGATCGTCGCCCGCCTTAATGCCGTCTTTGTGTACTCGGTCAATATACTCCACCAGAGGCTGGTAGTTAACGATGTCACACATTTTCGGCATCAAAAACATGCTGGCAACCAAAGATCGCATAGGGCCCAATGAGACAGACATATAGCTGGTGCCGGGTTTATTGGGAGGGCCGTCAATATATCCATAAGGGTCACGGGAAGTCTTTTTACCGATGCTCACATTGCAACTTCCCGGGGCGCCATCGAAACATTGAGATTGGAGTAAGCTGGCCCAATACGCACCCACATCTAGCTGGGTCATATCATCAGGGTAATCACCCCAGATTGGCCCATTTTTTCCTATGTTTACTTGTTCCAGCTCATGAGGACCACGCAAGTCGTCATAGCCAAGTAAAGTGGTTGAAGTTTTAGAAAGGGTTTGGGCATAAAAGTCGTCCTTGGCCATCGCAGCAAAAAACACAGCTGTAGGAAATTTACCTAAAGCTTGGCCTGCTCCTGCACCCCAGTTACGGGTTCTGGTCGAGCCATCGTACATCGCGTGGAACAGGTCTTTACCATATACCAGCATCGCAGCCAGAGCGGGTTTCTTTTCTTCCAGTGTATTGTCGCTGGAAAATAACTTCATCAGATCGTCGTGCCAGACCTTGGCAACACCACCAGCATAGTCGGGTACCAGTAAGCTCGCCCGGAACGCTCGGCCCCCCTCAGAGTAAAGGGAACCATCGAAGCCGCGGACCGACAACACTTCCGTCGAATGGGACCAGCGCTGTCGAATCGCTTCCAGCCCTTTCGCATCAGTACCCTGCAAGTAGCTCTTGGACGGCAAACGGCTGAAATCAATATCATCAAAAGTAATCAAGTCTTTGACGTCGTCATCAATGTTAGGACGGAGAGTATAGGCGCCATTGTTTTTGGGCGGTGCGGTCAAGACGGTAACGACGTTGTATACATCCGCGCAGTTGCCAACAATCTGCTTGGTTCCACATTCCCCGTGCGCGCTTTCATTCCGCTCGGTGGCAGCCACCAAAGACACCGCCTTACTAAAGGTTTCCGGCAAGTCACCGAGAATGTTTTCAGAAGCAACGTAGTTGCCATATGTATCCGAATTGTCAAGCAAGCCCATGGCCTCAAGCTGCGGATTCACATCCAGAGCAACCGGCCCGCTGCCGTTCGCCGTGAGCGCACTCACGGTCACGCTGCTTTTGCCGGAGGCGGGGGCAATCCAATAGTCACCGTTCGCAAACTGTCCACAGATTGCATTGCTGCCGCCGGAGTTAAACGACCAGTTGAACGATACGGTTCTTGAGTCATTCACACTGACATTTATACTGTTACCCGTACAGGGTTTTGACTCATCCGTCGATCCGCAATCACAAGCAGCCTGGGCAACGGTACTGAAACCGCCTGCCACCATAAGCAGTGGAAGTAAGCGTATAAATTTTGATCGGAATAAGGTTGATAAGACTACCGTGTGTTTCATGTGCATACCTGTTAACTGGCATAATGTGCCTGGATACAATACGTTCATTGAACTCGTAATTCTGAACAATTATTAACCAGGCTAGAAAGCGTTGAGCTGGGTTATCAAAAGTAAAAAACTGCATACCTTGATACAGTATATGTGAGTCTAGCACCCTGACATTATCAATCTATACTGATACCACCAATATGAGCAGCAACTCACGCTAAAAAGACCAACCAAATTGCAAATCAGTCTATAGCTTATTTCCGTAATCGTAACTGGTTATCATACATGGTGTTATTTGTGCACGTATTACGGGCTGTTCGCGCCGAAATCCTGTCAAATTTACTGACTTAAAGCCTTGATCCGGAGCTGCCGATACATAATCGTTCGCTTCTTCACAAGCGCTGTTATAATCATCAGCGCGCAATTGAAGCGTATATCACCTTACTATCTAAAGGAATTCTCCGTGTCTGATCTCCGTAAACACCCTCTGTCCCCCATACTGGCTTGGATATATGAAGTATTAGGTGGCGGTCGGAGACGGTCTGTAGCGAAGATAGCATTCAAGCTACTGTTCAAACTAGAGGGTGGNCAATACCGCTCTGCNTCGGTTCGCCAGNTGTTGGCNCGAGATTACTTCGTAGAGGTCGACGAGCACAGTTANGGTGAATGTTTCGTACCCGGTGCCTTTGCACCCAGCGTGAAAGTAGGNAANTACGTTTCTATNGCAAAAGACGTCAGGGTGTTTACGCAGAACCACCCCATAGACAGGATTAGCAGTCACCCGTATTTCTACGAAAAAGGGTTCGGNGTTGTCGAAAGCGATCAACTTGAGCCAGCCACAACCGTAATAGGTCACGATGTCTGGATTGGGCAAGGCGCCATTCTGTTGCCTGGTTGTAAACATGTGGGCAACGGCTCTATCATCGGAGCAGGCTCTATTGTCACAAAAGATGTACCTGACTACGCAATAGTCACAGGTAATCCTGCCAAAATCATTCGATATCGTTTCGATGAGGAAAAGATAAAAGACCTGCAAGCCAGCTGCTGGTGGGACAAGCCGTTCTCACAGATCAAGAACCATAACAAAGACTTTTGCGTTTCATTGGAAGATCTGAACGCCAACGACTCGATTCTTCAACGTTAAGCCGATTACGTTCGAGCTTCTCAAGTAATTACGACTTATACAGACTAAGAAGCTTCTCTACGAGGCGATTCCATGTGAACTCTCTAGCAATCCTGGCCTGAGCTGCCATTCCCATTGCTTTCGTTTTCTCAGGCGAAGCAGCGAGTTCATCAATAGCTTCCGCAATTAACGATACCATCGCATCTTTTTCCATTATAGGAATTTTCTTACCGCATTGTTCATCAATCATATAGCCCGGACCTCCGCGATCTACGCAAATGGTAGCCAGACCTGCAGCCATCGCTTCGGAAACAGCTAGACCCCATGCTTCTTTCAAACTTGGAAACAGTAGTACATCCGCCGAATAGTACGCTTTCAATACGTCGTCATGAGTTACGAAACCGTGAAAATTTACGACACTATTGAGATTCTTATTATTTACAAACTCACGTAACTCATCTTCCAACGGACCACGTCCGTAAATATTAAATTCAATGTTGGAGCTGCTCACCTTCGCCAACGCTTCCAACGCCAATCTAATACCTTTACTCTCAATAAGCCGTCCAACAAAAATCAAACGTAGATTTTCACTTTCGACTCTATCCGGTGCCACTTCCAGCTGCTCTGGGGGCTGTGGTGGTATCACCACTACCCTATCTGCAACCTGTGGAGGAAGAGCATCTTTAACGTATGGTGCAGATACCAATAGTTTATTGGTCGATGAAAAATGGGCCGACATTAATGGGTCGTAAGTTTGACGAATTCTGTCAATGAATGTAACCAGCCTGCGTAAGAAGTGGGCCTTACGTGTCGACTGGAAAATGGAGGGCATCTGCAACCCCCCATGTAATGGCCCAACCAGCAGCTTTAGTCCCAATCCGTACAAAGGCGTTGGATATCTTGGAGAGTGCGGTGCAATATGATGAGCAACGTCAAAAGTTTCCTGAGAAACTAGCTGTTTAGCCAGTTTGTGGGCTCTGAAAAAAAACTCCACATAATCTGGTTTAATCACACGATCAAACGCACCTGTCCACCGGAATGTGATTTTTGGCTTAACGATGCAAAGTTTAACGTTAGGGTGATCTTCAAATCCACAGGTAGTGTTGATTCGACTCCCCATTGTAATCAACGTCACATCGACGTACTTAGAAATGTTATTAATCCAGTGCCACGTTAGATGCGCTTCACCTACATCCTTGTTGTCTACTGCATACGCACACATGAGAACTTTCATTCGCTTCTGCATCGCAGCAAACCCTTAAGTCCAGATTTATGATTATCTATAACAGTCTCATACTTGTTGCTATTTGATAAAAGCGAAAAAACGTAGACAACGGGAAGACGAGAAGCGTAGAACGCAATCATCATCAAATAACCAAAAACAAACGATGGTTTATTCCAATGCTTTTTCATGTATCTAATTGTTGATTGGTCTTTAATAAGTGCCCGCTTGCTGCCCAAACGTGCTGCGCTTGCACCACCCAAGTGGATGATATTAGCATCGGGATAAAACCCAAGCTTCCAGCCAGCTTTTACAAAGCGATAGCACCAATCAACTTCCTCTGAATACATAAAGAAACGCTCATCCATGTCACCAACATCAGATAGGGCTTCTCGCTTCACCAGCATGAAACAACCTTTTAGAACCTGGACGTCCCGTTCGTCAGAGTAGTCCCACCATGTCATTTCCGCACGACCAAATATCTTGCTTTTGGGGAGTGCTCTATATAGGCCTGTTACAAACAGCAGTGAATTAAAAATAGATGGAAACATTGAGCAATTGGGCTGCAATGAAAGATCTTTGTTAAGAATTTTGCAGGAAATCACCCCATAGTCTGGATGCTGTTTCGCGTAAGCCAATGTCTTTGATAACGCGTTTTCTAGCACAATCGTATCACTATTTAAGAGCAACACATATTCAGAGTCTGCATATTTGAAACCTATATTATTAGCTGCAGCAAACCCAACGTTCTCAGAATTGGCTATAAGCTTCACATCTGGAAACTCTCTTTTGATCATTTCAACTGAGCCATCTTCCGAAGCATTGTCAACAACAATAACTTCGTAATTGATCCCTTGAGTTTCTTTATAAACAGATTCTAAACACTCGCGTGTAACTTCAAGTGTGTTCCAGCTAACGATAACTATTGCTAGATCTTTCATGTCGTATTCGCTTAGGTTGGAAGAATGATTTTAGGTTCTCTACGCATTGGTACTTCCCTCCAAATCATATCTTTTTTTTCTGGTTTTAATTGAATTTTCGATTTCTTCTTTAAATGCTGATCTCAGGATCAATACAATCGCAAACCCTAACCCCAGGTAGAAATTAAAGTAGATGTATGCAGCGTTCCAGTAATGCACTGTCCCCGCCGAAACACAAAGTCCTGCAAATCCACAAAGCCAACCACGACGAATTGCCGTTAGCTTTTTGTCTTTAACTCTATATTTGAACAAGCCCTTTAGAATAAGGTAAATAGCTATCAAGTAACTAATAAGTGCAGGGAGGCCATACCTCAGCATAATCACAAGCCAGTAGTTGTCTACGCTAGACCCCATATACTCTGGCCTGACCCAGTCATTGAGACCAATACCGAAAAATGGATTATCCGCAACATTCTGAGTTCCAAATATCCATATATAGTATCTGTTATAAGCAGTATGCGCACTGAATACCAAGACGCTAAGAATTGCCATGAAGCCTGAGCGGTTTGAAAACATCTCGGCAACGATATAGATAAAGAACACTATTGCTGCCAGCAGCATCCACCTTTTCTTGGTTTTAATGAACCTCTCCCAGCCGATTAATAGCGCCTGTGTCAATATTGATGCAATAGCGCCTGAAGAAAGCGACGTGGCTGTTGCAACTACAGGTAACATTGTCAACCACCATCGAGTACAAAAATAGTAGAAGCCGATCACAGAGGAGGACACCACGCCATTCAGAATAGGGTGGTCAAATGTCGCCAGTGCTCTCTGTAAACCCAACCGGGGGTCAATGTGTACATGGTGCCCACCAGATATGGCATCGGTAAAAGTTCTAAACCAGTTGAAACCGGTAACGCTTTCAGGAACTGAAATAAGCAATAGTGACGCTACCGATATCATCATCACTTTAACCAGCTTTTCCAACTCCCGAACACTTTTAACGTAGGTAAGAACGATGAAAAAAGGTGCGGCCAGTTCGATGAAATTTATACCGCCTGTTTCCACCCCTAGCGCAAAATCATGATTAACCCAGAGCGCGAAGAAGGACCATATCCCACAGAATATTATGAAAAATCCAGGATTATCCGCCCTGAATCTAAGTTGTTGCGCAAATTTAGGTATGTTCGCAAGAAAAAATACGATAAGGAGGATTCTATAAGGCGTCAACCTCATAAAACCTAGATTCACTGATATGGACGTAGGCAGATACATTGCGAAATAGAACGCATAGAATAAATAGGGACTAAATCGCATAAAACTTCCAGTTTGGAACTGTCAAGATTGGTGGGGTATCTTCAGCAACAGCTCTTTTGCAATCAAAGCAGAATAAAGACCAAGCCATCACAATCCTATAATCAATACACTTTTAACAGTAGTTTTAACGTTCTATAAATTGTAGCAGTCTTGTTCAACAGAATAAAAACTAAACGGCTTTTACCTTATCTGATTCCCTTCAAGTGGTTTCATAAATTCATCCCGCAGCTTTTGCAAATCTTCTATTGAATAATCCCACCATCGAACTTTCAGCAGTTTTTCAATGGTTTCCTGAGAAAAACGATACCGTATAACCTGCGCCGGGTAGCCCCCCACAATCGCATAAGGTGGCACATCACCCACCACCACTGCACCGGACGCAATAACCGCTCCGTCACCAATCTTCTTGGTAGGATAAAGTATCTTGGCGTCCGCACCGATCCATACATCGTTACCGATTTCGACCTGTACCCGATCCAGTTCATAACCCGGCGTGAAGCCAAACTGAGGATGATAGAACATACCGTGGGTGGAGAGTGTGTTCCTCGGGTGATCTGCATTCTGGATTAACGATGTTCGAAAAACTGAACAATACTTACCGATTTTAGTCGTCCTACGTAGATTTCGTACATTAAATCCCACGCTTGTGAAATCACCAATTTCAATATTGTAGTGTTTCTTAAACAGCTTCCTTAAGGTAACTGTGAATGTGGAGCCACCTTCCAATTTCAGAATTGCTTTTTCTATTAGATTCTTGATCTTTCCTGGGCTTCTGCCATATATCCTTGCGAGGATTTGTTTACACAACCAGGACTCCCTCATGCCAAAACTGCCTTTGGCGTGCGTAGGCTCAGTCTTCGGCAATGCGGAAAAAACCGCAAGTATGTCATCTACCTTCTTACGCTCTTCGTCACTCAGGACTGAGTAATCCTGATACGCTGCCTGATCTCCGGCCTGGGTGATGGAAACAATTGCGTTGGAAAGCTTCTCTACCGATTGCAGTTCAAACAATATGGTGGGTGGGAGCTCAAGATCAAACTGCCGGTTGATTTTGGCTACCAGATGTAACGCCGAGAGGGAATGCCCCCCCATATCAAAGAAGTTCGCTTGCAATGAGGTAACAGGGGTTTTTAACACATCCTGGAAGAGTTTGAGCAATTGGGTGGTAACCGTATCCTGGGTCAGGTTAGTCGTGGCGGCCGCAGAATTGGTTTGCTCCTGAGGCGCAGGCAATTTCTTGCGGTCGACTTTTCCATTAGGTGTTAAGGGAAAACTCTCCAATTCAATAAACGCCGATGGAACCATGTAATCCGGCAAGCTGTTGCGGATATGCTCACGAACTCGATCCACCTCAATTTTGGTGCCTCCGGCGCCTACCATATAGGCCACCAGGCGAACATCACCCGGGCTATCCTCCCGCGCGATGACGACATTATGGGCAATGCCCGGGTACTCCGAGATATGGGATTCAATATCACCCAGCTCGATTCGAAAACCCCGGATCTTGACTTGATTATCCATTCGCCCCAGAAACTCGATGTCTCCATTCGCCCGGCGAATGGCCAAATCACCCGTTCGATACAATCGAGTTCCCGGTTGGAATGGATTGGGTATGAATTTCTCACGGGTGATATCTTCCCGGTTGAAGTATCCCCGTGCCAGACCATCGCCACCGATTAACAACTCACCGGGAGCCCCAATAGGCTGCAGGGTTTGATGATCGCTGCAAATATACAGCTGCGTATTGGCAATCGGATGTCCAAGTATCAGTGCATCCTCTTTGCGTTTCACATTGCAAACGGAAGACCATATGGTGGTTTCAGTTGGCCCGTACAGATTCCAAACATCGCAACCCACGGCAATCAGCTTTTCCGCCAAGTCAATTCCCATGGCTTCACCGCCGCAAAGGGCTTTCATCCCCGGCACACCGGTCCAACCAAATTCCAGCAACATACGCCAGGTCACCGGGGTGGCCTGCAGAATCGTTGCACTGTGTTGGTTAAGGCTTTCCATAAGCAATGTGGGCGACATTGAGACTTCCCTTCTCTTCATCACCAATTGGGCACCGGTAATCAGGGGGAGGAAAATCTCCAGTGCTGCAATATCAAAACATATGGTGGTAATAGAATGAAGGATATCGCTCTCGGTGATACCGGGCTCTACCTGCATCGAACAGAGGAAATTCACCAGAGATTGATGCTGCAGCTGCACGCCTTTTGGTTTGCCGGTTGATCCGGAGGTATAGATTACGTAAGCCAGGTTTTCCGGCTGCACACTGACCGGCGGATTTTCAGAATAAGGTGAGTCAAAGAGTTCGGAATCCGGTGTAAGCATGACCTGGGTAGCATCACAGGCAGGCAGCTTTTCTGCCACTCCGGGCTGGGTGATCAGTACCATCGCCTGTGAGTCGTCGATCATGTAAACCAAGCGTTCTGCGGGAAAATCCGGGTCCAGTGGTACATATGCACCGCCGGCTTTCATAATTCCAAGCAGTGCAATCACCAGCTCAGCAGATCGGTTTAAGCAGACTGCGACCAGTTTTTCCGGCCCCACACCCAGTTCAATCAGGTGTTGGGCAAGCTGATTGGAGCGCACATTGAGTTCTTGGTAGCTCAGTGGGCCGGCTTCGGATATGAGAGCGGTTGCCTGCGGTTTGCGTTTAACCTGCTGTTGAAACAGCTCATGAGTACACTGTCGGTCAGGATACGACTGTTCGGTGTGATTCCATTGTTCGAACACCATATCATGCTCGGTAGCAGACAGCAGTTCCAGATCCCAGGTTGGGCGTTCTGCATTTTCCACTGCACTGGTCAGCAGTTGGATATAGTTGTCGGCCATCCGGGCAACGGTATCCTGATTAAAAAGATCCGTGCTGTATTCCAGTGTGCCGCTGAGCGCCTCGTCTTCTTCCAGCATCGACAGAGTCAGATCAAACTTGGAACCACCCGGATGGGCTTCAATCGGAGTCAACGTCAATCCGGGAATGTTCCATTCGGTAAGCTTGGCATTGCGGTGAATAAACAGGTGCTGGAAATAAGGGGATATTCCGGCTTTGCGTTCCGGGCGCAACTCCTCCACCAAGCGTTCAAACGGCAATTCATCGTGGGACAAGGCGTCCAGGGTGGTTTTGCGCACTCGGGACACCAGCGTTTTGAACGAGGGGTTGCCCGACAGATCGGTGCGAATCACCAGGTTGTTGATGAACAGGCCGATGAGGCCTTCCGTTTCCATTCGGTTGCGGCGCCCGGTGGGTGTTCCAACCAGGATATCGTTTTGTTGTGTGTAACGATGCAATAGCAGTTGCCAACCTGCCAGCAGCACCATGAACATGGTGGCGGACTCATCCCGGGCAAAGTACTCCAACGCAATTCGCAATGAGGCAGGAATGGTAAATTTGACCTGGCCGCCTTTGAGGGTGGGCTTGTCCGGGCGCCGGTGGTCACTGGGCAACTGAAGCGGCTCCGGTGGATTGGCCAGTTGTTCTTTCCAGTATTCAAGGTCTTCCTGATAGGAATGGTTTTGGCTGTTCTGTTGCTCCCAGGCGGCAAAATCCGCGAACTGGATCGCCAGCGGTTGCAACGGCGAATTCAGTGGTTGGCTGGCCGCCATTTGGGTGGAGAACGCATCGTACAGCAACCCTAGCTCTTGAAAGAATATGCCGGAAGACCAAATGTTATCGTAAATAATGTGATTGAATATCAGGACCAGTACGTGATCCTCGCTGTCCAGCTTGATCAGCGAACTCTCAAACAACGCATCCAATGCCAGGTTATGCACCCTCGACAGGGATTGATGCACCAAATCATCCAGTTTTTTCTCACGATCATCGCTGTTTAGATCAGATAGATCCATGGTGGTGAGCGAGATAGGATAGGGAGGGCGGATGACCTGGTAGGGGCCATTGTCGTCATGGGGGAAATTGGTTCTCAGGGTTTCATGACGCGCTACTATTTCGGTTAACGCCGCTTCTAATGCCTTCTTGTTCAGCTCGCCTCGCAAGCGGACTGTGTTGGAAATATTGTAGGATGAGCTGCCCCCTTGCAACTGATTCACCAGCCACATTCTTCTTTGGGCATAGCTGGTGGGCAGCTCTTGATTTTCAGCTCTGGGTATTGGAAGCAGATCAGGGGTTGCATCCTCGGTTACGGATGCTGCAGAGTCGATGCTCTCTGCCAGTTGCTTGAGATCGATCGCATCAAACACAGATCGCATTGACAGCTTCACGCCGAAGCGTTTGTTGATTCTGGACACCAGCTGAGTGGCTTTCAACGAATCCCCACCATACTCGAAGAAACTCTGATTGGTGCTGAGTTTTTCTTTCTTCAGCAGTGCCTCGCACAGCTCTACCAGTACCTTTTCTGTTTCATTGGCGGGGGCTACATATTTATCAGTGACTATTTCAATTTCAGGGCTGGGATCCGGTAATCGGTTGCGGTCCATCTTGTTGTTGGGCGTTTTTGGTAACGACTCCATTTTGATGAACATGGCGGGTATCATGTAATAAGGAAGTCGTTCCGCCAGATGTTGGCGCAACATCCTAACATTGATGGATTCTGATGCTTCGGTTGGGGTCAGTACCAGGTAAGCCACCAACTGGGTTTCCTGGCCGATGTCTTTCGCGACGACGACGGTCTCTTCCACACAGGGGTGATCCAGCAATGCTGTTTCAATTTCACCGATTTCAATCCGGAAACCTCGAATTTTAACCTGAAAATCTTTTCTGCCTTTGTGGAGCAAAAGGCCGTTTTCCAGCATCATTCCCATATCACCGGTGCGGTACACTCGGGTACCCGGGTGGTCTGGATCAGTTTCAAATACCTTATTGGTTATCTCTTCGTCGTGCCAATAACCCAAGGCGATATATGGGCTTCGCACCGTGATCTCACCCACTTCTCCCGCCGCCACCGGGGCACCATCTTCTCCCAATAGGCGTACTTCCACATCCTCTACCGGGTATCCGATGGGCACAACCTTGCCTTCCAATTTGGTATTGGGGTCAATCTTGAAATGGCGAATGGTGCCCGTTTCTGTCGACCCCAAGCCGGTGAAGAAATGGATGTGCTGCCCAAATATTTTGCGGGCCAGTTGCACATCGGAAGTCAGCACCCGCTCGCCTCCGAATATTACCAACCTGATGGCATAGCCTGCGCCGGTTGTTTCATTTTCTGCAGCGAATTGACGGAATACAGAAGCGACCGAGTGATAGATAGTGATTTTATTTTCTGCAAGCCAGGCTGAGAGGTTTTCCAGTCCCTGTTCCCGGATGTCATAGGAATATAACGAGGCGCCATTCAGTAAAGCGCCATAAATACAATACACCGCTCCCATAACGCTTGTTGAATATAACTGGGTGAAGCGGTCTTCGGGTGTGACGCCCTGCAGGTTGCTGCGCCGCATGCATCCGTGCAGGACATTCCGGTGGTTCTGCATGACTCCTTTGGGCTTCCCGGTTGAGCCTGAGGTGTAAAGGATGTAGGCGAGGGTGTCAGGGTCGATGCTGAGGTTGAGGTTGGTGTCATCCGTGGCAGGATCAATGGTGTCAAGGTTCACCAACACGGAGTCATCACCTGAAACGGATTGCGCTGAGCCCAGGTGTTCGGTATTGGTTAATATCAACGATGTCTGGGCATGATTGAATATGTATTCGTTTCTGGATTCAGGGAACGCTGGGTCAACGGGGACGTAGGTATTGCCGGACTTCAACACACCCAATATCGCCGCCATGTTGAGCGTACCTTTCTCCAGGTAGATAGCCACTCGCTGGGACGTTTGATTGTCCAGGCGGGCACAGATCGTTCGGGCGATTCTGTTTGCCTGGCGATTAAGCTCGTTGTAGGTGAGAGCTGACTTGGCATCTTCCATCGCCAGATGGTCACTGTAGAGTTCTACCTGCTGTTCAAACCGGGTTGCGATCGACTGTTCCGTTGCCACCTTTGGAAAGCTGGAAAACTCGTTCAGGTGAGTGTTATACATGCTCATGACCAATCCATTCAAAGTCAGGGTTCATCTCAAAGAAAAAATGGTGCAATGCTTTCTCACCCATTCTTTTGTACTGCGAGAGAAAGGTTCCCTTCCCCAGTACGCACCCGCCCAACCAGCACCGCGGTCCACGCGTGCGTCGTTGTGGATTTCCTCAATCAGGTATTCAAGTGGAGCCAACCCGTAGCGTTTGGTCAACTTGATTCGCATGTCCGTATCCATTCCATTGATGAACAACGTGGAGCCCGGCTTTAATAGATCCACCAGGTTGGCGAATGCTTCTTTTGATTTTGCTGGTGGCAGATGGAACAAAACATTTTGGGCAAACAACAAGTCAACTTTTCCCAACGAGTTCATGAACGGCTTATCCAGCATATCACCCACTGCGAACTGAACGGGCGCCGCAATCTCCGGCTTGATTACGTATTCGTTATTGTCGATCTTATCGAAAGTTTCTGCGACGAATTCTTCGGTGACAAACGGCCCGCAATACACTTCATCACGGGAGTATTTTTGGGTTTGAGCCTGACTAATCACTTCCGGAACAATATCGAAGCCACGAATTCTGAATTTCAAATTGGGAAACTTCGACTTCAATAAATGAGATAACGTGAAGGCCTCAGCGCCATTGCAGCAGGCAAAGATCACGATTTCAATCACGTTATCATCGTGGAAGGACGAGCTCTGCAATAACTCGGGAATAACCCGGTCTACGATAGCCACGTATTGATTGGGGAAGCGGTAGAACTGGGTGTAAACCCGATTTTTGCGAGGCTTTAGTTTCAATATCAACCGATACTTAATTGTTCGCAAAAAACGTTTCAATTTTGATTCGCGCATGTCTGGTTCACTGCTCACTGAAAATACTATCAGGTTCGTTGGTATCACAACCTTGGGGGGATAATAAAATTCTGGTCCGGGTAGAACTCCAAACTTGCCCGGTAACGTCAGACTATTTCCCCGAAAGGCACCGTAGATGGCCTTATTATTCAATCATTTAAAAATATTACACCTGAAAATTATCACATTTTCGGTGGTATGAGTTTTCATATTGATGAAAATAACACGGCGTAGCTGGAGGGCGAATACTGTTCAGAACAAATATCACATGCAGACCCCGCAACTATCGATCCAATTGTTCTTTTTCATATTACAGATTGCTGCTTGGCCGAACTCATCGGGCAGACTGAGGGTAAAGACTCGACCGTTTTTGCTTGAAAACTAAAAGAGTGCTGAAATAGAGATTAAGGTGGCGCACCTCTCCGTGCTCAAACACTCCCTTGCACACTCCATTGCATCAAACACCTATTATTTGACCGGCTAATGATTCATGGTTTGGTGCCATTGCAATGCATACGCAATATTCGAACCACAACCAATTAAAAATTGAAAAATCAGTAACTTACCATTGGCCTATCGACACCTGTGTCAATTTTATCGACACATTTTGGCGCTCAGCCCCTTCTGCTTTTTATACTGGTCACAACATTATTGAAAAGTTGTTCGAAGTCCTGTGCCTGATAGGCTTTGTCACCAAGCTGTCGTATGGGGTTTTGTCCCAACGCCAGCAGGCCTCCTTCTGCACGCTCTTTCAGCACGCCCATGAGATACTCCTCGTCGATCACTTTGATGCGGTCGCCGAAGGCAAAGGACAGCGCAGTATCACAAAGTACGTTAATCAGACGCGGTACTCCTCGACTGGCTGCATAGATCAATTGATAAGCCGCTTTGGTGAACAAGTCCCGTTCAGCCCCTGCCTGCACCAATCTCCATTTTATATAGGAGGCCGTTTCCAGTGGCGTGAGAGGGGCAATATGGAAATCAACGGTTACCCGCTGGGAAAACTGCATCAGTTGCGGTTTGCTCAGTAAATCCCTGAGTTCTGGTTGGCCCACCAAAATGACCTGAAGAAACTGATCATTGGTGGCATTGATGTTGGACAGCATGCGCAGCTCTTCCAAGACATCTTCCCCCAGGTTTTGGGCTTCATCGATGATCAAAACCGTTCGTTTCTTCAACTCAAACTGTTTCTGCAGAAATTTGGAGAAGTTCTCATACAGCGCCACCGGGTGCTGCTCGCGATAATCCAGTTTGAAAGAGTGCAATACCCAGGGCAGCAATTCACCCATGTTCTTGCGTGTGTTGGTGATTAAACCGACAGTGATCTTACCCGGCAATTGCTTGAGCAGATGTTGAATGAGTGTGGTTTTTCCACTTCCAACCTCTCCGGTAATGACTGTGAAACCAGCTTGGTTGAGCACACCATACTCAAGCATCGCAAACGCAGCACTGTGAGTATTCCCCATATACAGAAACTCAGCATCTGATATAAGCGTAAACGGCTTTTTCTTGAGTCCAAAATATGATTCGTACATCGTGCGCTCCGTTACCCGTTCCGGGTACTCATCGCTGGGTTTCGTCGTGGATCAGCTGGTAAGGTGACCAACACCCCAAAGCAGATCTGCAGTAATAAACCGCCTGCCTGGGCATCAAAATCCGCTAAGGCGGGTTTTAATAATTTAGCAATCACCGAATCATTCATAAGTAAACTATTCTACTCTTCATTGACAAAAGATTTCAGTTTTTTGATCAAGTTCACTGAAGTCTCCGGACAACCCTGTTCGGGGCTGAGCTTAGTGGCCAAGCACGCCGATATGGCGGTGTTCAGTTCCTGGGCCGTATTTACAAACTGTATCTGCTTGTATTTGGAGAACTTTTCCGCTGTCCCCAGCTGGTGATTGTTACGATGCTCACCTTTCTCTGCAAGCCGCGGCATCAACACCAGGGGCTTTGCGTGCTCGAGGCCGGAAATGATGGTTCCCATACCCACATGGGAAACCACCACGTCAGCCTGATTAAACTTTTCTGTGTACTCTCCCGGGCCCAGTTTCTCTACACAAGTCATGTGCTTAGCTTGATACCGGGTTTCCCCGACCTGGGCAAATACCTCGGTTTCCGGGTGTTCAGCTGCCCACAGATCCACCGCTTCAATTAGTCTTTCAAACGGCAACTGGGTGCCAACAGTTACGAAAATCATACAACTGATCCAAAATACTGAGGCCCGTCTTCCCGTGCCAAATGCTCCCACTGGGTTATATAAAGGTCTGCAAAACGCCCCACCTTCCGGCCGCTGACTGATAATTCATTGACATTGGCAATGCTGTCCACCCAAATCGTCTTGCTCCTAATCAGCTTAGCAAGCGTGAGCGCAAAAAAACCCGGCGCCGCGCCGGTACTGAGCACCACGTGTGGTCTTATTTTAATCAGTATAGCCAGCACATTTAAGGCAAGCCAAAGGATCTTAAACGGGTTGCTCTTCAATGAAGCGTCCGGCACATAGAAAAACCGTCCTTCGGGAGCACTTTGCGCGTAGGCTCGCTCAGTACAGGCAAAATACACGTCATGATCCTCAAATGCCGGGCGCAGCCGGTTCATCTGAACCCAATGCCCGCCACAGGATGAAATCAACAGTATTCTTTTCTTTGCCTTCATTGAATGAATCTACTCCTTTGTAATTTCAACGCCCGGTCGCTTTAATCCCGCTATTTAGTTCCGATCCATCTATGCCCGGGATGAGTTATCACGCTCCCAGGTACTGAAATCCGCAATGGCCATGCGATGGTCTGCATTACGCTTGGTTTGCCATTGCACATAGGCATAGACAAACGCCGCAGGCACCAACCACGGCTTCTTCAATACTAGAGACACCAGGGCTTGGGGGGAGTTCTCGCTACCCACCGACAGCTCCGGATATTTCATTTTCAGCTCCATGTTGCCGAACCGAACCCGGCTCTTGATCTTGATGAGATCCGAGAGGTTTTGGGGGGCAAAAATGGTGAACCGACAACCGTTGGCCGTACGTCGTTCCTGTCCGCCGAACAAAGATCTGACATAGCCATCATCGGCAATGATCTGCGGGAACTCTCCAAAACGCTGGCGCCCCGCTTGTGACAGTATAAACACCCCCGATCCCACCATCTGACCATCGGCGAAATAGGGAAGGCGCATCCAAATTCCGTAAAAAGCTTTCACCATCACATTGGATCGGGACAAATCCACATGCAATCTGGGGGCCACTATTTCAACTCCGGGAGTTTCAAACTCCTGCAAGGCCCGTAGCAGATCCCCCCCCCTGAGCTGGATGTCCGCATCGATGTAAGCCCTTGGAAAGCCTGAGGCTGCCTGATCGCCCGCATTTAATGCCGCCACCTTTGAAGCAACATCCAGTTCGATCACCTTGACACCGGAGTAGCTCCGCGCGATGGCGGCAGTATCGTCTGCACACCCATTGCAAACCACGATAATTTCGAACTGACTGCCCTCCAATCCTTCAAGCAAGGCTGCAAGGCACCGCCCAATGACCGATGCTTCGTTATGTGCCGGAATAACAATACTAAACACTGCTAAGTCCCTGTAAGATATTCAAAAGTATAAATGAAAGCTCGAAGACATTCTGCTTCCACTGGAATGCGAGAGTCTGTCAGTAATGGACCGCCATTTACCGCGATCCCGTGACTTGCAAAGCATGCTCTGCTCCGGTCTTGATTGCAAATCAAACGCTGGAAATCGCCTTTTCAGCCTGTGTCGAATTCATTGACACTTACTACCTGCAGATCCAGAATTAACCGGTATGTGTACTGTCTGATAGGACAATCCGGAATTACTTCGAATGAAGTATCAGAAGCCTGCTTTAGTGGATGGATTGATTCGCTTCTGTGTCGGTTTTTTTTGCACCTTTTCAGCAATCGCTCTAACCCCATGCAATGGCCGTTGAAACCAGGTGCCGGGCGAATGCTTTTATGCTACATCTGTCTGCAGGCTAATATAACTGTCCACTTTCAAATACCACCCGTGGTTCAAGCAGGTTGAATGGGCTCTTTACAGACTAAACCAGCTTCACAAGCCCTTATCATTGGAAATGTCTTACTTATTTTTCTGGTGTTGGTTCTTGAGAAGTTTGCAATTGGCTCCCATGTGTATTCAGCGGTCAAGAATTCCCATGACACTATTCTCGGGGAGCTGCTTTTCAGCCATGGGAAAGCCATATCCCGCTCCCTGGTGCTAGCCGCCGTTATTTTCCTGATTCTGATTCAAAAGCAGTTAAACCAATACCGAACACTGTATGTAACGCTCTACAGCACCCGATCCGTATATATGTTACTGGCCCAGGTAGGTGTATTCGGCCTGTTTTACTGGAGCACCACCCCCGCCTTCAGCGACGCCCCCTGGCAGGCGGTTTACCAAACCCTGTGGGTGATCTTCGGATTGCTGCTGGCACTGCTGACCCTGGCAGCCTTTGCCAGCCTCGGATTCTGGCATCGGATCCTGCAGGAACAAAAGTGGTCAATCGTATTGGCTTTGGCCCTCAGCACATTGGTATGGACCCTGAGTATCGCCACCCAGGGGCTTTGGACCCATTTTGCAGATTTGACTTTCTATCTGGTTGCCGGCTGTCTGGAGTGGTTCAGCAATGATGTCTATGTGGATCCTGCGGGTCGCATCATCGGTTTCCACCGTTTTCTGGTGAACATAGACACGCAATGTTCTGGATACGAAGGCATTGGCCTCGTCACCGCATTTGTGTTTGTGTTCCTATACAGTTTTCGGGCGGATTTTCGCTTTCCCAGAGCGTTATTGCTGTTTCCAATCGGCGCCGTCGTCATTTGGCTCTTTAACGTCGTACGCATCGTTGTGCTGATTCTAATTGGTGCCTTGTGGTCTCCGGACGTAGCAGTGTGGGGCTTCCATACCCAAGCCGGTTGGATTACGTTTATCCTGACCTCGGTGGGGATAATGTGGCTGGCTCACCACAGTGCTTTTTTCGTCAAAAACATCGAGCCCAATTCATCATCGTCCCGCACCATCAACCTTCCCATCGCCACGCTCCTGCCTTTGATCGCGCTTTTGGGTATGACTTTCATTACCCAGGCCTTATCCGGCCAGTTCGATTGGCTCTATCCATTAAGAGTGATTGTCGTAGCGGGCACGATTATGTACTGCTTGCGCTATCTTGATCTGAGCCCCATTCAATGGAATTACTTTTCCATTGTTGCCGGAATTGCAGTGGCTCTTATCTGGATTTTCATGGTTGAGAAAGATGCTGAGCTTGATCAACTGTATTCCGCCACATTTGCACAATCCGCCGGCTGGCTCGTTGTTTTATGGTTGCTGTTTCGGTTTATTGGCTCAGCGATCACCGTTCCTATTGCGGAAGAGCTTGGTTTCAGGAGCTATTTGCTGTGTAAGCTGTCGGCTGTACCCGTTGCAAATCGCGGTCCTATTGTTTTTTCGGCGTTAGGCTTCATAGGCAGTTCCCTGGCATTTGGGTTACTGCATGGCGCCTGGTTGGAAGGTACCATTGCGGGGTTAATCTATGCCTGGGTGCGCTACAGGAGCACTAATATCATGGATGCTATTATTGCTCACGGCGTTACCAATGCTGCGCTATTTGGCTACGTGCTCTACACCGGTGAATGGTCGTTACTGTAATCAATAGGCGTTTTTACCAACAAAGCCCTTGGTGAAGGTAGCAAAAATTATTTTGCAATCCATCCACAAAGACCAATGACGTATATATTCAAGATCATAGTGGATGCGCATTTTCATTTTATCCAGGGTATCCGTTTCACCGCGCCAACCGTTCACCTGAGCCCAACCGGTAATGCCGGGCTTCATCTTATGGCGCAACATATAGTACTCGATCTGCTTGCGGTACTCTTCGTTGTGCGCAACCGCGTGGGGGCGGGGGCCCACAATGGACATTGTACCCTGCAACACATTGATGAACTGGGGTAATTCATCCAGCGAGGTACGCCGCAGGAAGGCTCCGAACGGCGTAATGCGGGAATCGTTCTTTGATGCTTGTTTTACGCTTTCCCCATTTTCCGTCACCCGCATGGAGCGGAATTTATAAACTTTGATCTTACGGCCATCCAGTCCATAACGGTCTTGGGCGAAAATGACAGGTCCACGGGAAGACAACTTCACCCCAATGGCAATCATCAACATGGGGATGGCAATAACGGTGAGGATGATCAGCGACAGTATCAGATCTTCCATTCGCTTTAACAAAGACCAACCACCGCGCATGGGTGTGTCATACACACTAACCGTCTGCAATCCCCCCACTTGACCTATACGGGCATGAAGCAGGTTATAAATGAAGAAGTCGGGTATCAAATGTACATCGACCGTGGTGTCACCCAATAACCTCAGAATTTGCTCTATTCGATTCTTGGCAGAAAACGGTAAACCGACAAACAGTACTTCAAATTCACCTGATTGCGCACGACGCACTCCCTCATTCACGTCACCCTCAATCATGCCGGCGAACTGATTATTGACCCGTTCAGAAGAGTTTTCCCTTGAACGGTCATCAAAGATCGCCTTCAGCTTATAACCGGTTTCAGGATGGTTAAGGATCTCCTGGACCAGCTTGCAACCCGATTCAGACAAACCAATAATCCCCACAGAACGAGTGTTACGGCCCTCTTTTCGCATCTTGTATAGAAAAAGCCGAAACAGGATTCGCCAGCCGGATAACAAACATAAGGTTGAAATGATCCACACGCCTAAAATAACTCTGGAGTAATGTTCTGCTGTCTTGGCAAAAAACACGAACATCAAAACGGGCAACAGAGCAATCGTCCAGCTCAGCAACGTATAAAACAACATCTCTTTGAGGGCACCGGCCCGCCAGGATCGGTAAAGCCACAGCAGCTCAGATACAAAGGAGTAGGACAGGTTGGCTATGAGCGCCAACACAAAATAGAGGAAATCGTATTTTGTTCCGTAGAGGTAAGTAGCCACCCACAGCGCGACCTGGATAATCACCAGATCCGCCAAACGATATAAAAACGCAAATTGGTTTACGTTATTTCTAACAAATCCATCGCTAGTCATAGTCGGTACTGCCCCAATACAGGTTACAACGGGTAGACTGTAAAGCTACTGCTCAACTATAGTAAAAATATGACTGAGCGCTTCATAGTGACGGTAACGATACGTAAATTTCTGTAAGTAAACAGATAGTTACTGAGAGCGAAGCGCGCATTGACATCCCATAAAATGGTATATTCTAGCTTATAAACTGATTGGCGTAGTCAGACTTTTTACCGATTCGAGCTGTCATTCTTACTTACCGTCAGCGTAATTTTCTCACCATAATCAAGTTGTACAATTACGACTGCCATAAGGCGCCAAGCATCTGGTGACCTGTTAATACCGCTCGCTGACAAGCCATGGGTGGTCCGATTTTTGAATGCAGTTCGGCAATATCAGTCAACTTCAGTTAAGTAAATCTATCCGGTTTGGTGTATTGGTTACCGGCTGAAAACAGGAAGGGTAAAAAAATGGGAATAAAAGGCATCATATTGGCCGGAGGCAGTGGTACACGACTGCATCCGCTTACACACAGCGTCAGCAAGCAGCTCATGCCAGTCTATGATAAGCCAATGATTTACTATCCCTTATCCACTCTGATGCTGGCCGGGATAAGGGACATCTTGATCATAACCACCCCTCGCGATTCAGAAGCCTTTCAGCACCTGTTGGGCGATGGCAGTCAATGGGGCATCTCTATTGAGTATGCCCAACAACCTTCACCGGATGGCTTGGCACAGGCCTTTATTATCGGAGAGCAATTTATCGGGCAGGACCGGGTGAGCCTGGTGCTTGGGGATAACCTCTTTTACGGTGGTGGTTTGTCCGCCAAATTACAGAAAGTAGCCGCCAAAGAAAACGGCGCCACCGTCTTTGGATACTATGTAAAGGATCCCGAACGCTATGGTGTTGTAAGTTATTCTGACGATGGCCAGGTTACCGACATTGAAGAAAAGCCCAAGCATCCGAAATCCTCGATAGCTGTCACTGGCCTTTATTTCTATGACAACCAAGTGGTAGACATCGCCAAGCAGATCAAGCCATCCGAGCGCGGCGAGCTGGAAATCACAGACATCAATAAAGTTTATCTGCAGCAACAGCAGCTGAGTGTGGAGGTATTGGGGCGTGGGTATGCCTGGCTCGATACAGGCACCCATGATTCGTTGCTCGACGCGGCCAACTTCATGAAATTGGTGGAAGATCGCCAGAGTCTCAAAATCGGTTGTCCGGAAGAGATCGCCTTTAACATGAAGTACATTGATTCAGAGCAAATGCTGAAGTTGATTGAGCCGCTGCGTAAGAGTGGTTACGGTCAGTATTTGGAAAAAGTTTTAACCGAGAAGTATGGGCCCTCCAAAATATGAATATCGTTCAGACCGCAATTCCAGACGTCAAAATTATTGAGCCGAAGGTCTTCGGTGATGACCGGGGATTTTTTCTAGAAAGTTGGCGTGACAGCTGGGCGGAAGAGCTCGGTATCGAAGGGCGCTTTATTCAGGATAACCATAGTAAATCAAAGCACCTGACGCTTCGTGGACTCCATTACCAGATTCAGAATCCCCAAGGCAAATTAGTGCGTGTTACCGAGGGGCGGGTATTCGATGTCGCTGTCGATATGCGGGAGCAGTCTCCCTATTTCGGACGTTGGGTTGGTGTGGAATTGTCTGCAGAGAATAAACGATTGTTCTGGGTACCACCTGGATTTGCCCACGGTTTTTTGGTTTTATCTGACACGGCTGAATTCCTGTACAAGTGTACCGAATACTATGCACCGGAATACGAACGCAGTCTGGCATGGGACGATCCGGATGTGGGTATAGAGTGGCCCCTGTCAGCGGGCCAAACACCACTTTTATCAGCAAAAGACGCTGCAGGCTCGTCACTCAAGAACGCGGATGTATTCAAGGACGCTCTTAAATGAAAGTTCTTGTAATCGGAGCACAGGGTCAACTTGGACAATGTCTAATCCCGAGACTGGATGGCTACGAAGTTGTCGCTGCAAGTCGGTCTGAACTTGATCTTTCCAAAGTTACTAACATCGTTCCTTACATCAAGGACATTAGCCCTCAATACGTCATTAATTTATCGGCTTACACCGCTGTAGACAAAGCTGAATCAGAAGTTGAGTTGGCACATACCATTAATGAGCACGCTGTTGCGTCCATTGCTCAGGCTTGTCGGGATATTGATTGCCCCCTGCTTCATGTTTCAACCGATTTCGTTTTCGGTGGAGACAAATCCGAGCCTTATGCCGTCGACGCTGCCTGTCAACCCATTGGCGCCTATGGAAAATCCAAATGGGCCGGTGAGCAGGCCATAGCACGCTATAAACCGCAGGGAAGTATTATTATCCGGACCGCATGGCTGTACTCGGACGTTGGCGCAAACTTCATGTTGTCCATGCTGCGGCTGATGAACCAGCGGGATAAGTTGGGCATCGTCAGTGATCAAATCGGAACTCCCACTTCAGCCCACAGCCTGGCGCGGATTATTGTTCGCTTCCTGCAACAAGGGGGCAACGGGATCTACCATTGGACGGATGCCGGCGTCGCCAGTTGGTATGATTTTGCCGTGGCCATCTATGAAGAAGGGCTGGTGCGGGGACTGGTACCACCTGGTGTGTCAATTGCTCCGATCACAACAGCAGAGTATCCTACCCCCGCAAGCAGGCCGGCTTTTAGTGTGCTGGATAAATCCAGGACCTACGATGCGGTTCAAGCACCCAAGATTCATTGGCGCGAAGAATTGCGACAAGTGTTGGACCGCCTTGCGGACAATAGTTGATTCAGAAATTTGATTGATAGAAAGGAGACCGTAGTGCGCAAGCTTTTGATCACCGGTGGCGCGGGTTTTATCGGGGTAAACTTTGTTTATTATTGCCTGGAACGATACCCGGATTGCCAAATTGTGGTGTTGGACGCACTGACTTACGCTGGAAACCGTGCCAGTCTTGATCAGGCTCTTCGAAGCAATCGTGTAGAGTTTGTTCAAGGTGACATCAGAAATCAGGAGCTGGTGATTGAATTACTGCAAAAGCACAACCTGGATACGATCGTTCATTTCGCTGCTGAAAGTCATGTTGATCGGTCCATAACGGGGCCCGATGCATTTATTGATACCAATGTTGTGGGTACCCACTCTTTACTGAAAGCCGCAAGGGAAGTATGGCTCAATCAAAAGCAGAATTTCGATACTCATCGCTTTCATCATATATCCACAGACGAAGTATTTGGTTCCCTCGACAGTCGTGACCCAGCTTTCACTGAATCAAATCAGTACGAACCCAACTCTCCCTATTCTGCATCAAAAGCCGCATCAGACCATTTGGTTCGAGCCTACCAGCATACCTATGGATTGAACACCACCACCAGTAACTGCTCAAATAACTATGGTCCCTATCATTTCCCGGAAAAGCTGATTCCACTCTGCATTACCAATGTCCTGCGCGGCAAATCGCTCCCGATATACGGTGACGGAAAAAATATTCGGGATTGGTTGTTTGTAAAAGACCACTGTGTAGGCATCGGCTTAATACTGGAACAGGGTAAAGTAGGTGAGACTTACAATGTGGGTGGAATCAATGAATGGGACAATCTTTCCCTGGTAAACCTGCTTTGCGAGACTATGGATACCGTATTCAACGCGCGCCCCGACCTAAAAGCACTTTATCCCGATAGCCCGATGGCCAACGGCCAATCCAGCAAGGAGCTGATTACCTTCGTAACCGACCGTGCCGGTCACGATCGTCGCTACGCTATTGACGCAACCAAGATTCGCACAGAATTGGGATATAAGCCCAGTGTCAACTTTAACCAAGGCCTGGCAGAAACGGTTGATTGGTATCTGGATAATAAAGAATGGTGGCAACCTTTGTTGCCCAAGTAATTCTCATAATCAGTCATAAAAAAAGCCATCATACGATGGCTTTTTTTATGACTGCGGTTTTTAGTAGGCGTTCTGACCAACGAACCCTTTTGTAAACGTTGCCAGAATAATCCTGCAATCCATCCACAAAGACCAATTTCGAATGTATTCCAAATCATAGTGGATACGCATCTTCATCTTATCCAGAGTATCAGTCTCTCCACGCCAGCCATTAATCTGAGCCCAGCCGGTAATACCCGGTTTCATCTTATGACGCAGCATGTAGTACTCGATTTGCTTTCTATATTCTTCATTGTGAGCCACCGCATGGGGACGTGGACCCACAATGGACATGGTCCCTTGCAACACATTGATGAACTGCGGTAACTCATCCAGCGAGGTACGTCGCAGGAAGGCTCCAAAAGGCGTAATCCGGTTATCATTTTTTGAAGCCTGGACCACCTTGTTTCCGTTTTCAGTCACCCGCATGGAGCGAAACTTGTAGACCTTTATCTTGCGACCATCCAGACCGTAGCGATCCTGAGCAAAGATTACCGGACCACGAGATGACAACTTTACCCCAATGGCGATAAACAGCATGGGGATTGCGATCACCGTCAGGATGACAAAGGACAGTACCAAATCTTCCATCCGCTTCAACAAAGACCAGCCACCACGAATGGGCGTGTCGTAGACACTGACCGTCTGCAAATCGCCAACCTGGCCAATACGGGCATGGAGCAGGTTATAGATAAAGAAATCAGGAATCAGGTGCACGTCTACCGTTGTATCACCCAACAATCGCAGAATATGTTCGATGCGATTCTTGGCTGTGAAAGGCAGTCCGATAAACAACTCGTCAAACTCGCCCGATTGTGCACGTCGAACACCTTCCGCTACATTGCCTTCGATACTGGACACAAATTCACAATCCAATCGATCCGATGTGCGATCATCGAAAATACCTTTTAATACATAACCGGTTTCCGGATGATCTCTCAGTTCTTTCGCCAGTTTACAGCCGGAATCAGACAGGCCAATGATCCCTACTTTACGGGTGTTGTGACCATGACGTCGCATGTGGAAAAGAAAATACCGGAACATGATTCTCCACCCGCAGAGCGCCACCAGAGTGGTCAAAATCCAAGTACCCAATAGCACTCTGGAAAAATGCTCAGCGATCTGGGCAAAGAACACGAACAGCAACACCGGCAGCAGAGCAATAGCCCAGCTCAGAAAGCTGTAGAACAGCATTTCCTTCATTGCACCCGCGCGCCAGGAGCGATAGAGCCACAACAGCTCGGATACAAACGAGAAAGATACATTGGCGATCAGTGCCAACACGAAGTGCTGGAAGTCATACTGAACACCATAAAAGTAAGTGCCTACATAAAGCGTTGTCTGAATGATTACGAGATCGACTAATCGATACAGAAACGCAAACTGATTTACGTTGTTTCTCACAAATCCATCGTTACTCATAATACTACGTCGCCCAAATCAATAAGAGTTAGCCATGCACATTAAAAAATGAAGCAAAATGTCCCTGGCCGAAGCCTGGAATTCAACTCCGGATGATTCCAAAATTTCTTCACCGGCCCCAGGTTTAAAATTCAGGGCCAATCTTGCCGAGCCAAAACAAAGTGGCTGTTTCAAAGCAAGCTGGAAGGAGCACGAAAGCAATAACGACTGACCTTAGGGGTCAATCTCCTTTGCCTGAAACAGAACCATCTCTGTTCCGAAACGTTCGGTGAATAATCCTTCAATATCACCTGTGAACGGGTCACTCGCTACGGTACGACTTAGTTTGCAAACAGTAGGCCAAAAAAAATATCTTTTAAAATCAATGACTTTTATATTATGTGTACTTCTGGTGTTAAGAATACCGACAGAAGTTTTCTATTAATTGAACAAAAAACAATCTAAAATGCACCCTACTTGTGGCGATAACCAACTGTTTTAATTGATAAAATTCTAAAAATTAAAGGAAATTAACAAGCAAAACCGGTCGCACTCATTTAGGGATCATGTTCCCCAAACTGTTCATTTTTAACACTTAATCAGAGCAACATTACTGTAAAGAAATGTTTACAGTTTAACCTGATTTTGCAGTGTCGGAATCCCTTACACCTTGGAGACAGCTCAACAGAACGTTGTTATTGAAGACTAACTTGTTGTTTTATTTACCAATACAGAAGCTGGAGAAGATTCTTCCCAGGAGATCATCCGGGGTAAACCGCCCGGTAATTTCACCCAAGTGTTCCTGGGTAAGACGCAGGTCTTCCGCCAGCAACTCCCCCGCTCCGGCACCCACTAATTGATCACGGCCCTGGTGCAGTGCCTGTTGCGCCTTTTTCAATGCTTCAATGTGACGCTGGCGTGCAGTAAAACTGCCCTGACTCTCTCCACGGTAGCCCATCACAGACTTCAAATGCTCCCGCAGCAAGTCCACCCCGGCACCGGTTTTAGCAGACAAGGGGATCACGGTGGTTCCCCGCTGATCCAGGGCACCCACGCCATCCACCAGGTCGATTTTATTCAACACCACAGTCAGGGGGGTCGCTTTGGGCAGTTGCTCAACGAATTCAGGCCATAAAACCCGGGGGGTATAATCGTCCCCTTGGATGCTGGTGGCGTCCACCAACATAATCACGCGATCCGCCTGGTTTATTTCCTGCCAGGCTCTGCGGATACCTTCCTGTTCCACCTCATCCGGGCTTTCCCGCAGACCTGCGGTGTCTGTAATATGAAGTGGCATACCATCCAGATGAATATGCTCCCGCAATACATCCCGGGTGGTTCCGGCTACTGAAGTAACGATGGCGCTATCCCGTCCGGAAAGAGCATTCAGGAGACTGGATTTACCAGCATTCGGCTTCCCGGCCAACACGACTTTCATGCCCTCCTTCATCAACACACCGCGATTGGCGGCCTGGAAAACCTGATCCAGCTGTTCAATGATGGCGTCCAGGTCAGTCAACACCTTGCCGTCCGCCAGAAAATCAATCTCCTCCTCCGGGAAATCAATGGCGGCTTCCACATACATCCGGAGGGCGATAACCTGCTCTACCAGGGTGCCGATCTGATCCGAGAATGCACCTTGCAGGGAACGCAATGCGCTGCGGGCTGCCTGTTCAGAGGAAGAATCAATCAGATCCGCAATGGCTTCAGCCTGGGCCAGGTCAATTTTGTCGTTGAGAAAAGCCCGCTCGGAGAATTCACCGGGCCGGGCGACCCTGGCACCCAGATCCACCACCTGGTTCAACAGGGACGCCATCACCACCGGACCGCCATGGCCCTGTAGCTCCACCACATCCTCGCCGGTAAAGGAGTTCGGGCCGGGGAAAAACAGCACCAGGCCTTCGTCCAGAACCCGGCCCTCAGCATCATGGAAACGGGCGAAATGGGCATAGCGGGGTTCAAACGGTAGGTTGCGTTTACATAGAGTGCGGGCAATGACGTTGGCTTTGGGCCCGGAAATTCGCACAATGCCAACTCCACCGCGCCCAGGCGGAGTTGCCTGGGCCGCAATGGTGTCGTTGTCCAACGCGCGAACGCTGTCGTTCATAATCAGAGCCGGTTACCGAATCAGCTGCTGGCGCCGGATTCGATGCGCTTGGTAATCACATATTGCTGAGCAATGGACAGTAGATTGTTGGTCACCCAATACAGTACCAGACCCGCCGGGAACCACAGGAACATCACCGTGAACAGGATCGGCATCATCTTCATTACCTTGGCCTGCATGGGATCTGGTGGTGCCGGGTTTAACAATTGTTGCACGAACATGCTCCCCCCCATGATCAACGGCAGAACAAAATAGGGATCCATCACCGCCAGATCCTGAATCCAGAACAGGAATGGCGCCTGGCGCAGCTCCACACTTTCCAGAAGAGCCCAATACAACGCAAGGAACACCGGCATCTGAATCAGGATGGGTAAGCAACCGCCCAGAGGATTGATCTTCTCCTTCTTATAGAGATTCATCATTTCCTGGGACAGTTTCTGACGGTCATCACCGTACTGCTCACGCATGCGCGTCATTTCCGGCGCCACTTTGCGCATCTTGGCCATGGACTTATAACTGAGTGCGGAAGGATAGAAGAACACCAGTTTCACCAACATGGTGAGCATGATAATGGCGAAGCCCCAGTTGCCGGTCCAGGAATGGAACATCTCCAGGAACCAGAACAGAATTTCTGAAATAAAGAACAATGGCCCGAAATCGATGGCCAGATCCAAACCTTTGCCAGGTAAAAGCGCCTTCAGGGTTTTCTGGATTTTCGGTCCTGCATAGAATTGTGCGCTGAAGGTATGGGATTGACCCGGCTCGACCACTACCTTGGGCGTAGTGAATCCAATGATGTTGTCACCCTTGGCCACACGGGTACTGTAGTGATGGGTCTGTTCCTGATCCGGTATCCAGGCACTCATAAAATAGTGCTGGATCATGGCCAGCCAGCCACCGGGGATCTTCTTGTTCAGAGGCGTTTCCGCCATATCTTCAAAGCTGATCTTGTTGTAGGTCTTTTCCTGATCCCAATAGGCGCCGCCTAAATAGGTAGGCAGACCGAACCCTACCATGCTGTTCAAACCCGGATCCGGACTGCTGTCCCGCTTGATCTGGCCATACATCAAGCCCTGCCAGCTTTGGGATCCATTATTGATCACATTGTGATCCACCTTGATGGCATGGCTGCCTTTGGTGAAGGTGAACACTTTGCTGATCAGGGCGCCGTTTTCCTGCTGGTAACGCAAGGTCACCGATAACTCTTGCCCCTCCAGGGAGTATTGGGTCTTGTCACTGGAGTATTGGGGGCGACCTGCCGGATTACCGTCCGGGCCATTTGGTCCAATCAGACCACTCTGGGATATATAGGTTTGTTCACTATTGTTTTGCAACAAAGTAAAGGGAACGTTCGGGGTAGACAGGGAGGCCGGGTAATCCTTTAAGCCCACTGCAACTATGTCACCACCAACCGGATTGATTTTTACCGTCAGTACATCCGTCTCAACACTTATCAGGCCTTGGGTCGGCTTCAATGTTTCCAGCGCCGGGGTATCTGCAACAGTGGAAGGATCAACGGGTACATCGGCAGAAGCTTCAACCACCTCAGTGGGAACGTCGCCAGCCTCGTCCTGTGGATAACTTTGTGTATAAGATTGAGCCTGTGCTGCTTGAGGGGCTTCTACATAATCTTTCTGCCATTGCAGAATCATCATGTAAGACACTACCGCAAGGGCGGCGATCAATAGGGTTCGTTGCCAGTCCATCTTCACTTACTGTCTGTCGTATTAATTTTCGATTGGTCATGGCCTTGGCAGCATTCAGTTCCCGGCACCGGATCGTAACCACCAGGGCCCCAAGGATGACATTTAGATAGCCGCCGCAAGGTTAACAGGCTGCCGCGTGCAAAGCCATAGCGTTGGATCGCTTCTTGGGCGTAAGTTGAGCACGAGGGTTCGAAGCGGCAATGGGGAGGCATCAACGGGCTAAGGGCCAGTTTGTATATCTTGAGAAGGAACAGGGCCAGCTGTTTCAAGGTCTCCTCCCGCTAGGATGTGGCAGGGGGATTATGGCACCGGCGCACCAGCTTGGGCCAGTATTTCTGCAGCTCTGCGGCCAGCTGTCTGGAATCCATCTCCCGAGTGCCGGGGCGGGCCAGGACCACAATGTCGATACCAATGAGTTGCTGCTGAGCTAAACGGAACTGAGTGCGCACGACTCTTTTGAATAGATTTCGATCAACAGCGCGTTTCAGGTGTTTCTTGGCAACGACCAAACCCAGCCGAGCCGGTTGCTCAGGCTGGGTTTTGCGTGCAAGAAGCAGGAAGGCGGAATGACTGACCCGTCCTTCTGTCTGGTCGAATACCGCTTTGTATTGCGACGGGGACAGTAGGCGCTGGTGGCGTTGAAAGGAAAGTTGGCTCACGCCACCGATTCAGCTCATTAAGCGCTCAGACGATGACGGCCTTTGGCGCGACGACGGGCCAGTACTTTTCGGCCGTTCTTGGTAGCCATACGGGCACGAAAACCGTGGGTGCGCTTACGCTTCAGATTGCTAGGTTGGAATGTTCTTTTCATGGTACGACCGCTCTGATGTTTTCAAGTGTTCCAGGGTAGGTTGCTGCAGGTTTATTCCTTGCAAGTCCGTTAAGACCCTGAACCACCATGGGAAAAAGAGGCGCAATTCTAAGGTTAAGGGGAATGACTGTCAATCCGAGATTTGAAGCGGGTTTTACACAATCCACAGGTCGTAATAATAAATAAAGAATATATAAAGAAAAGATTATGTTTGTTATTACTAGTGTTGATAGTTTTTGTGGATAAGTAATATAAATCGATAAAAATCATGATTTTACATGGTTAATAACCGTGTGTTATAAAACGGTATTACCTGCTGGGAAATTGATGATATCAATGTGGATAAGTGGAAGTCTGTAATTATCCACCATTTGGTACCCAGTCTGTCCCTGTATTCATGCAGGTTTTGTCCACAAGATAAATTCATTCGATCAGTCAAGGAGTTGAGGTATAAAAAACTCACTTTCTTCTGTGGATAAGTCTCCTATCGGGGTATATCATTCTTGGTTCAATCCGTTTCAAATCGTAGAAATCACTGGGGGCTGGCCAAGTGGTAAGTTCGCTATGGCATCAATGCCTTGATCGACTACAAGAAGAATTACCCTCGCAACAATTCAATATGTGGATACGGCCGCTTCAAGCTGAAGTGGATGGTGTCCAATTGCGTTTGCTGGCACCCAACCGGTTTGTACTGGACTGGGTGAATGAGAAGTTTCTGGGTCGCATATCTGAGTTAATGAAAGAACTGACCCTGGATGAGGAGCCGCTTACGGTGGTGTTGGCCATCGGCTCCAGGCAGTCCAAGCCCACCCCTTCCAACGTGGATACCTCAACGGGGCGCTCCGGTCGATCGGTGACGGTGGTCGAGCACGCGGTTCCCGATGGGTCAGCCAACGAAGCCGGGTCCTATGCCGGGACCAATAAAGCACCTATAAAGGAAAGCAAAGCCCGTGAAGTGGACATGGGCGGCACCATCAAACACAAGACCAACCTGAATCCGGCTTTCACCTTTACCAGCTTTGTGGAAGGTAAATCGAACCAGCTGGCCCGAGCTGCCGCAACCCAGGTGGCCGAGAATCCCGGCCAGGCCTATAACCCGCTCTTCCTTTATGGTGGCGTGGGTTTGGGTAAGACCCACTTGATGCACGCGGTGGGCAATTTCATGATGGCCCAGAACCCCAATGCCAAGGTGGTCTATTTGCATTCAGAGCGCTTTGTGGCGGACATGGTGAAAGCGCTGCAGATTAATGCTATTAACGAATTCAAACGCTTCTATCGGTCGGTGGATGCCTTGTTGATCGATGACATCCAGTTCTTCGCCGGTAAGGAACGCTCCCAGGAAGAATTTTTCCATACGTTTAACGCCTTGTTGGAAGGTGGTCAGCAGATGATCCTGACCAGTGACCGCTATCCCAAAGAGATCAGCGGTGTGGAGGAGCGTCTCAAGAGCCGGTTTGGCTGGGGCCTCACGGTTGCCGTAGAGCCACCGGAACTGGAAACCCGGGTTGCCATCCTGATGAAGAAAGCGGAAGAGGCCAAGATTATTCTTCCGGATGAGGCGGCTTTCTTCGTTGCGCAACGGGTGCGCTCCAATGTGCGTGAATTGGAAGGTGCATTGAAGCGGGTGGTGGCTAATGCACACTTCACCGGTAAGCCGATTACCCTGGATTTTGTAAAAGAATCATTAAAAGACCTGCTGGCGTTGCAGGAGAAGCAAGTCAGTATTGATAATATCCAGAAAACAGTGGCAGAGTACTTCAAGATCAAAATAGCGGATATATTATCCAAACGCCGCAGTCGGTCCGTTGCCCGTCCCCGCCAAATCGCGATGGCCTTAGCCAAAGAGCTGACCAATCACAGTTTGCCGGAGATTGGTGATGCCTTCGGCGGTCGGGACCACACCACTGTTTTACACGCCTGTCGCAAGATTAAGGAGCTGCGTGAAACCAGTTCCGATGTGCGTGAAGATTATACGAATTTATTGAGGTTGTTGACTTCATAAGTTAGCGCTAACTAACTTTAGGATTGGATATGAACTTTACCATAGAGCGGGAAAAACTATTACGACCCTTGCAACAGGTAGCCGGTGTAGTGGAGCGTCGGCAAACCTTGCCGGTATTGTCCAATGTATTAATGGTGGTGGACGGCGATACGCTTTCCCTTACCGGCACGGATCTCGAAGTGGAGCTGGTGGCTCATGTCCCGCTGGAGACTGAGTACGAGCACGCGGAAATTACCGTGCCGGCAAAAAAGCTGCTCGATATCTGTAAATCCTTGCCCGATGAAAGCGTTATTCAATTTGTTACGGAAGAGCAGAAATTGCTGGTGAAGGCCGGCCGCAGCCGATTCAGCCTGGCCACGCTTCCCTCCAATGAATTCCCAAACCTGGAAGAAGCCACCGGGAACGTGACCTTCTCCATTAACCAGGGGTATTTGAAGTCTGTTATCGATCGCACCGGTTTTGCGATGGCTCAGCAGGACGTTCGGTTCTATCTGAACGGTATGTTGTTTGAGGTGTCCACTAATCTGTTGCGCGCGGTTTCTACTGACGGCCATCGTCTGGCATTGTGTAACGCCGAGATTCAGGTAGAAGTGGAAGCACCGGTCCAGGCCATTGTTCCTCGTAAAGGTGTTTTGGAGCTGTCCAAGTTGTTTTCTGATATGGATGCTGATGTGTCCGTATCCCTCAGTGCCAATCATATTCGGGTTGAAAATTCCGATCTTCGCTTTACTTCAAAATTGATCGACGGCAAGTTCCCGGACTATGAACGGGTATTGCCAAAGAACAGCGACAAGACTGTGTTAAGTGACAAGAACGAGATGAAACAGTGTTTCTCCCGGGTTTCGATCCTGTCCAACGAGAAATACCGCGGTGTCCGCTTACGGTTCGAAAACGGTAGTCTAACGACGGTTGCCAATAACCCGGAGCAGGAAGAAGCCGAGGAAACCATCAATGTCGATTATGGTGGCGGTGAACTCGAGATCGGATTCAACGTTAATTACCTTTTGGACGTTATGAACGTGATTCGAAGCGAGAGCGTTAAGATTCTGCTCGCAGACTCGAACAGTAGCGCTTTGATTACAGATGCTAATGACGATTCCGCGATGTACGTTGTAATGCCAATGCGTTTGTAAACTCTGTATGCGCTTAAATTCCCTGGAGATTACCAATCTGCGTAATCTCCAGTCTGTTTCATTATCTCCCCACCCCAATATCAATTTTATTATCGGGCCCAATGGAAGCGGCAAGACCAGCTTTTTGGAAGCGATATCATTACTTTCCAATGGCCGTTCTTTTCGTACACCAGATGCAAAAAAACTTATTCGACAAGACACAGATAAGCTCGTGGTGTTTGGGCTGTGTCAATCTGAGCAGCTTGGAAATGTCCGAATCGGCATGTCTAAGGACACCAGTGGCACAACGCTAGCCAAGCTCGACGGTCAGTTGCAGCATAAGGTCTCTGCACTGGCAAAAGTGTTTCCCGTTCTTTCCATTGAAACGAACTCCCTGGAGTTGATTGAAGGTGGCCCTTCCCTGCGTCGAGGCATTCTTGATTGGGGGATGTTCCACGTGGAACATAGCTTTCTCGAAACCTGGAACCATTACCGTAATGCACTTAAGCAGAAAAATGCGTTGCTCAAATCCGGGAAGAAGGTCAGCCCAGCGGATGTACATCATTGGAACACGGTTATTGCGCGCTATGGAGATCGCCTGGACACGGAGCGGGCCCGCTACACGACTTCCTTCGAAGCATGCTTTTCAAAGATATCAACACAGTATTTCTCCCAGGCGCTGACAGGCGTTGGTTTTAAATATCGCTCCGGTTGGGATAAGGGGAAATATCCTACTTTATTGGAGTGCTTGAACGACAGGTTAGAGATGGAGGTCGCTCGCTGTAGCTGTCTATACGGCCCTCACAGGGCGGAATTGGATATCCTGTGGGAGGGTACGTTAGCCAAAGATATTTGCTCCAGAGGGCAGAAAAAGCTGGTATTATATGGGATTCGGCTAGCCCAGATCGCGCTCATGATTGAGCGACTGGGGGGATCGCCCATTCTGCTTCTGGATGATTTACCAGCCGAGTTGGATGATAAGAACATTAAGAATGTGATTCGTTTTTTGAAAGCGTTTCCTTGCCAGACCTTCATTACCGCCATTAATGATCAGTCTATTACTCAAGAGATGTTGTCCGCTTTTGAGGAACACAAGATGTTCCACGTGGAACATGGAACCTTTAAAGAAACACCCTGAACCCGCAAACGGAGCAAACTGCACCTATGTCTGATGATTCAAACAAGACCTATGACTCCTCTAACATCAAAGTACTGAAAGGCCTGGACGCTGTCCGCAAGCGCCCGGGTATGTATATTGGTGATACGGATGACGGCACTGGCTTGCACCACATGGTGTTCGAAGTTGTCGATAACTCCATAGATGAAGCCTTGGCAGGTCATTGCTCTGAAGTAAGGGTGGTAATCCATCCGGACGAATCCATTTCGGTATCCGATAACGGCCGCGGTATCCCCGTAGATATCCACCCCGAAGAAGGTCGATCAGCTGCAGAGGTGATCATGACGGTTCTTCATGCAGGCGGAAAATTCGATGATAACTCTTATAAAGTGTCCGGAGGCCTGCATGGTGTAGGGGTTTCCGTTGTTAACGCCCTCTCCACCAAACTGAAACTCACAATTCGACGGGAAGGCAAAATATGGGAGCAGATCTACAAAGATGGCGTACCCGAAGCACCACTGTCTCCGGTGGGCGATAGCGACTCTACCGGCACTGAATTGCATTTCTGGCCTTCAGCTGAAACCTTTACCAATATTAAATTCTCACATGACATTCTCGCGAAGCGCCTGCGGGAACTGTCGTTCCTGAACTCGGGTGTCCGCATCGTTTTGGTGGATGAACGCACTGGATCGGAAGATGTATTCCAATATGAAGGTGGGTTGTCGGCCTTTGTCAGCTACCTGAACCAGAACAAGACTCCTTTGAACCAGGTGTTCTACTTTGATGGACACCGGGAAGAAGAAGGAATCTCGGTGGAAGTAGCGCTGCAGTGGAATGATTCCTATCAGGAAAACATCTACTGTTATACCAACAATATCCCCCAGAGGGATGGGGGCACCCACTTGGCGGGATTCCGCGCCGCCCTCACCCGCTGTCTGAATTCCTATATCGAAAAAGAAGGGCTGCAGAAGAAAGCCAAAGTCAGTACCAGTGGCGATGATGCCCGGGAAGGTTTAACGGCCATAGTGTCCGTGAAAGTGCCTGATCCCAAGTTTTCCTCCCAAACCAAGGACAAACTGGTGTCTTCCGAAGTGAAAGCGGTGGTTGAACAGCACATGATGGAGCGGCTCCAGGATTACTTGCTGGAGAATCCCAACGATGCCAAGGTTATCTGCAACAAGATTATCGATGCGGCACGGGCGCGTGATGCCGCCCGCCGTGCGCGGGAGATGACGCGGCGCAAAGGGGTGCTGGATATTGCGGGTTTACCGGGTAAGTTGGCGGACTGTCAGGAAAAAGACCCGGCCCTCTCCGAACTGTACCTGGTGGAGGGTGATTCTGCGGGAGGTTCAGCCAAACAGGGGCGCAATCGTAAGACCCAGGCGATTCTGCCTTTGAAAGGTAAGATTCTGAACGTTGAGAAAGCGCGCTTTGACAAAATGCTGTCCTCGGCGGAAGTGGGCACATTGATCACAGCCATGGGTTGCGGAATTGGAAAGGATGAATACGATCCAGACAAATGCCGCTACCACTCAATTATTATCATGACGGATGCGGACGTGGATGGTTCTCACATTCGTACCCTACTCTTGACCTTCTTCTTCCGGCAGATGCCGGAGGTGATTGAGCGGGGCTATGTCTACATCGCCCAGCCTCCTCTGTACAAAATCAAAAAAGGTAAGCAGGAGCAGTATCTGAAGGATGACGCCGCGCTTGAAAACTACCTGACTCAAGCCGCATTGGATGACGCTTCGCTCCATGTGAATGCGGATGCACCTGGAATCGGTGGTTCGGCACTGGAAGCCCTGGTGACAGAGTATCGAACCGTTTACAAGCGAATCGATCGACTTTCCCGTGTTTACCCCAGTTTTGTATTGGAGCAGCTGATTTATTGTCCCACCCTGAAGGAAGAGGCTCTATCCTCTGCAGAGTCCCTGCAGGCCTGGTGTGACCAGCTGGCAGCCCATCTGGTAGGTAAGGCCGCAGCCACAGAACGCTATGAAGTGAGCGTTTTTGAAGATAAAGAGCGCCATATCTTCCTGCCGAGAGTGCTGCAAACCGCTCATGGTGTGCCCACTGAATACATAATCTCACGCGAATTCCTGGTTTCTGATGATTACCGGGCCATCGCCACCCTGGGTGAAAAGCTCATTTCCCTGTTGGAAGTCGGAGCCTACATTAAGCGAGGCGAGAAAGTGCGTCCTGTGGATAGTTTTGCAGAAGCGTTGGACTGGCTAATGACTGAATCGAAAAAAGGCCACACCATACAGCGCTACAAAGGACTGGGTGAGATGAATCCGGATCAATTGTGGGAAACCACCATGGACCCTGAGACCCGCCGTATGCTGCAGGTGACGATTGAAGACGCTATCGCGGCAGATCAGATCTTTACCACTCTGATGGGAGATCAGGTAGAACCAAGACGTGACTTCATTGAAACCAATGCGTTGAATGTATCGAACCTGGATGTGTGAGTAAGCACTTACACACATTCTTGGTTTGGGCGGGTTGGTGAGATACCATCTTGCTGATATAAGCGCTTTAGCCCTGTAAACAAACGTCCTTAGTGTTTGCTAAGGACGTTTAATACCAAATTGCGATAAACGATAGGCCAGTGTAGAAGGTTTCAATCCCAGCAACTCTGCGGCTCCATCTGCACCTGAAATTTTCCAATTGGTGTGATGCATTGCATTCAGTAGATTTTGTTTCTCTAATTGTCGAAGTTCGATGTCCGTCAATATGTCTGCCTGACCCACAACGCTATCTGTATTCAACGGTGCTGAATGATCGGGGCTTGGCAACGCCGTCTCCAGGTTAAGGCGATTAGTTCCGGCCGAAAGAATCACGGCACGCTCCACCACGTTCTTTAGTTCGCGAATATTTCCGGGCCAGCTATGCGCTTTTAATTTTGCGACTTGAGCGCGGGTTAATGCAAAGGACTTCCGGCCCAGCTGTCGACAATAGCAATCAATAAAATGCTGGGCAATGGGATGGATGTCGTCGCTGCGGTTTTTCAATGGCGGTACTTCCACGGGAAAAACTGAAAGCCGGTAATAAAGATCCTCACGAAAGCGCCCCTGTTTCACTTCCTCCTCCAGGTCCCGATTGGTGGCGGCAATAATCCGTACATTGACCTTCTGGGTGCGCTCATCGCCCACCTTTTCAAATTCGCTTTCTTGCAGAGCCCGTAGCAGTTTACCCTGTAAATCCAGGGGAATTTCACCCACTTCATCCAGAAACAACGTACCGTTGTTCGCCAGCTGCATCTTGCCCACCCGATGCCGGTGAGCTCCGGTGAAGGCGCCTCGGACATGACCGAAAAATTCACTTTCGAACAATTCCTTGGGAATGGAAGCGCAATTAACTTTGACCAGAGGCTGCTGGGCGCGATCACTGTTGAGATGAATTGCTCGGGCAATCATTTCTTTACCAACGCCGGACTCACCAAGAATCAGCACGCTGGTGGGTGTCCGGGCTACGGCCTCAATCTGCGACAGGGTGCGTTTAAGCGCCTGGCTCTCACCAATTATCTCACCGAAATTGGCGGTGACGTTGATTTCATCACGCAGATAATCCCGCTCTTGTTCCAACTGCTCCTTGAGTTGTTTGATCTCTTTGAAGGCCTTTTCCCTTTCTTCCTCCATCCTGACCCGTTCGGAGATGTCTTTGAATATCACGACGGCCCCACTTAGCTTGCCGTTCTCCCAGATCGGAGTACTGGTGTATTCCACCGGTACCGCATAGCCATCTGAATGCCAAAACACCTCATCATCCACTTGGTGCACTTCCCCATCCTTGAGCGCCGCGTAAATCGGACATTCCTCGGTGGGATAGTGGGTTCCATCCAGGTGGGTATGGTGGTGCAGATCGTGTAGTGAAACACCGATTACTTCCTGTTCCTTCCAACCGAGAATCCGAACCGCGGCCTCATTCACAAAGGTGGCCTTGCCCTGGCAATCCAGTCCATAGATGCCTTCTCCTGCTGCTTTCAAGATCAATTGATGGAGGCGGTGCAGGCTCGGTTCGTTTTGCAGAGTAGAGCATTCAGTCATGGTTGATTCGCCGCTTTCGAAAAGGTTTAGGCGCTGAAAAATAACAAATATCTGAGAGTAAATCCTCAAATAATTGTGATTCTCAAATATTCGAGACTTTAGCTGTAACCTATCTATTTGATTTCAATGGTTTTTTTAGTTGGCACGATTGCTGATATGTAAGAGGAGTGATCAACAATAACCAAATTCACAATATACCAGGAGAGAACATCATGAAACTCAAAACCACACTGAAATTAACAGGATTGGCCGGCGCCCTGCTACTGACCGGCTTTGCCACTGCCGCCATTACGGATTCCGGCGCACAGCTTACCGCAGAACGCCCTCTGCAATTGGCCTATTTCCATATCAAGACCGGGGAGCGCCAGGCCCCCACCGTGGCTACTGAACATAGCCGCCGTAATACCTGCGTCTGGGTACACCGGTTTGAAAAGCGAATTTCGGTTTACCAGAACCGTTATTGTGAGGCGTCTTTTGCCCCCTCACCCACCACTGCTGGCTACGCGTCAGTAAATCACACCTTTTAACCAACCCTTAACACACAAAACCAAAGTCGAAAAAAGGAGAACACCAATGAAACTATCCAACACGTTGAAACTGGCTACCGCAGCAGGCGCGTTACTGATCAGCAGCATGAGCTTCGCTTCGGCGATCAACATCGCTGATAACGACCTGGCCATCCATGGTTATGACCCGGTGGCGTACTTCACCCAAAGCAAGGCTGTGGAAGGCTCAGCCAAATACACCGCCACCTACGAGGGTGCGATCTATCGCTTTGCCAGCGAAAAAAACCGCGACCTGTTCAAATCCGACGCCGATCATTACGCACCCCAGTTTGGTGGCTACTGCGCCATGGGTGTGGTGCTGAACAAAAAGCTCGATGTGGATCCACAGGCCTTTCATATCGCAGATAACAAACTCTATCTGAACCTCAACAAAGACGTTCAGAAGAAGTGGTTAACGGATGTAAACGGTCATGTGAAGACAGGTGTGCGCATCTGGAACGGTATTGAAGATCTGCCGGTTGAGGTTGTCAACGCAGACGACTGATCGTCACAGTTACAAGGAGAACATCATGAACACCAAGCAACGTATCGCCAGTGCTGCTTTGGCATTGGCTATCACCACCATCGCCACAGCACCGGTTTATGCCGAGGGCAAAGAGAAGTGTTATGGCGTTGCCGCGGCCGGACAAAATGACTGCGGCAACCTGGCCGGTACTCACTCCTGTGCCGGAGCGTCGAAAGTGGATTACGACCCCGGTGAATGGAAATTAGTAGCCAAAGGCACTTGCGAAAGTATTGGTGGAATGTTGAAAGCCGAAGCCAAGAAACGCTATCAGGAAAGCCAGCGTTAATCTCTCTGTTAATGATCTACCTTAGGTGAAAAACGATGACCTGTTCAAAGAATTCTGTAGTCGGTGTGGGATTACGTTATCCACATTATGAGATGGCGTTGAATGGGTCATCGTCCATAGATTTCGTTGAAGTACATGCTGAAAATTTTTTTGCAGAAGGCGGTATCACGGCAGTACTGCTTGATGATATCCGCAGTCACTACAAACTCAGCCTGCATGGTACGGCGTTGGGTTTGGGATCGGCAATGGGTGTCAATGAGCACTATCTTGAACGCCTAAAACATTTGGTTGAACGCAGTGATCCCTGGCTGCTATCGGATCATGCAGCCTTTACCTGGAGTCGCTTTAATCACCAAGACGTTCACGCCGGAGACTTACTGCCACTGGAGTTTTCCCATCAAGCCATGACTGTGATGGCGGAAAACGTAGATCGGGTTCAACAACGTCTCGGTCAAAAAATCCTGGTGGAAAATATATCTCAATACGTAACATTCCATCCCGCTACGTTGAGTGAGACGGAATTTCTGGTGTCATTGGTGGAGCGCACTCAATGCGGTTTGTTGGTGGACCTGAATAATCTGTTGGTGAATGCCCACAACGCTGGTTGCGATGACCCGTTGTCTTACGCTAAAGCATGGCTCCGTGAGATTCCGCCCCACAGCATTGGTGAATTTCATCTGGCAGGCAGTACGCCGGTGCCGGCATCGGAAATCCTGGTGGACGACCATGCCCAACCGGTTACCGATTCCGGCTGGTCGTTATTCAGATTCGCCACTGAACTGGCCGGCCCCAGGCCTACCCTTATTGAGTGGGATAACCAATTGCCGACATGGCCGGAACTGGTGCAGCAGGCAGAACGTGCCCGCGCCATTATCCATGAGGTGCACACGAATGCTCACTGATTTGGAACGTAAGGCGTTGCAGAACCGGCAACGACAGTTGGTCAATAACCTGTTTGATCAACGTAAGCCAGCGGCGAACGGACTGATGGTATATCGCAACAGCCTGCTGATGAATGCAGCTCGCGCACTTAGCCTGACCTATCCGGTCATGACCCAACTGATCGGCGAGCAAGCCATGACGATACTGGCCCGGGAATTACTGCTGAACCATCCACCACACTCAGGTGACTGGGCTGAATGGGGCGGGGAACTTTCGGATCTGGTTCGTCAAACCCAGGCACTTGCCGAGATGGGTTTCCTGCAGGATGTAGCACGACTGGAATGGGTTTTACACCAGGTTGGCCGCGCATCACCTGCGCCGATTGACGTGACCACATTGCAGCACCTGGAGCAGATTCCTCTGAATCGGGTGCGGATTCATGTCTCCCCTGCCATTGCCCGTATCAGCAGTGACTATCCGCTTGAAGCGATCTGGCGGGCACATCGGCACCTTGCTCACAGCGAGTCATTGGATCATCGCGGATTGGCCGAGGCCGTTGCCGATCATCAGGGTGAATCTCATCTGCTCATCTACCAGCAGAGCGCTGTTCCCCGAATCCGACCGTTATCGGCACTGGAGAATCAATGGTTCATCGATATTCAGCGGGGGCTTAGTGTGGCTGAACTTTTGGATCGCCACCCGCAGATGGATTTTGCGCAATGGCTTTCAGACGCCATAGCCCATCGGTTGATTACCCATTTAAGTAAACACTTTTTTTAACCGGTCCCAGTGACCTCGAACTCATAGAGAAATGAAACAAGGAGAACCCCCATGACAAAGCCTACGCAACTTGTTCAATCCCTGGTACGACAGGTAGACACCAGTCTGCCGAAAATTCATTCCCCTGCCAGTTTGCTGGCCCGCCTGTATCTGGCCAACGTCTTTTTCAGCGCTGGCCTGACCAAACTGAGAGATTGGGACAGCACGTTGTTTCTGTTTGAGGAGGAGTACAACGTTCCTTTGTTGCCATACGAGCTGGCCGCTTATCTCGGTACCTTCGGCGAGCTGGTGTTTCCGCTGTTGCTGGTGCTGGGATTCCTGACTCGGTTTTCGGCCATCGCTTTATCGGTGGTGAATGTGGTGGCGGTAATCAGTCTCACCGATATTCCTGTTGCAGCGCTTTATCTCCATGTCATCTGGGGAGTGCTTTTGCTGCAGCTGGCAATCTATGGCGGCGGGCTGTTTTCGCTGGATGCCGTCATTGAAAAGTGGTGGCAGGGAAAACCCAAACGCACTGGAGCAATTGCCTGAATTCTCAAATCCCCCCTCAACTGGAGTAAGATCATGACAGCAAAACCTGAAACCCCAAAACCTGAAACTCAAAGACCCCCGCTGCCACCGTTTACTGAACAAACCGCCCGCATAAAAGTCCAGGCGGCCGAAGATGCCTGGAATACCCGGGACCCCAAGCGTGTCGCCCTGGCTTATACGCTGGACTCCCAATGGCGTAACCGCAGTGAATTCCTGGTGGGGCGGGAGCAGATCGAAGCATTCCTGACCCGAAAATGGGAGAAGGAGTTGGATTACCGGTTGCGCAAAGAACTCTGGGCATTTACGGCGAATCGAATTGCCGTGACCTTTGAGTATGAATGGCACGATGACGACTACAACTGGACCCGATCCTATGGCAATGAATTGTGGGAGTTTGCGGAGAACGGCTTGATGCAACGTCGTATCGCCAGCATCAATGATTTGCCGATTCTGGAAGAACAGCGCAAGTTCAAGTCCACGGATTAACCAGATATCCTCAAACCCGCTCTTTCTGACAAACCTGTGGATAAAAATGTGAATAAGGAAAAGGGCTCTCAAGGGTGTCCAATGCAGGGAAGCCTGTGAGTGCCCGCTAGCCGGAAAGTACAAGCTACTTGCTCAAAACAAAGAAAGCTTAATTAAAACAGTGACTTAATATGTTTTACGCCACGTTGTGGTGAATCTGGAGTAAGTGAAGGCTTACACCAACCTGGAAAGAAATAAACTAGATTTAGTAAATTCTGCAGCTGTGGATAACTGTGTTACTTAAGGAAACGGACCCCGTGAAATTCGGGAACACTCATGATTCATTAGTGAGCAAAAGCTGTTTTTCTGTATTCAACCACTGCTCCAGTTGAGCGTTCAGTTCCTTCGCGGATTTACCGACGGGTGACACCGGCTCACCGATTTTCACCACAATCTCCCCGGGTATTTTGGCTAACTTATGAGCAGGCCAATGTTGCCCGGCATTGTGTACCACCGGCAGTACCTCTACTCCGCTTTTCACCGCCAACATGGCACCACCGGGCATATGGCTGCGGGTGTCGGTGGTGGGGACCCGAGTACCCTCTGGGAAGATCAGCACGGATAATCCATCACTCAACCGGTTCTGCCCCTGGCGCAGGATTTCCTTCATGGCGGTGGCCTTCTTTTTCCGGTCGATGACGATGGGGCGCGACCAACGCAGCAGCCAGCCAAAGATCGGAATGTAGGTAAGCTCTTTCTTGAGCACGGTGCACACTGGATACAGCAAATGATAGAGCGCGTAGGTTTCCCAGGTACTTTGATGATTGGAAACGATTACTAAAGGCTTGGTGGGGATGTTTTCCTGTCCGATCACCCGCACGCGAATACCGCAGATAATGCGCAGGTACCATAGAATGCTTTGCGTCCAGATCACGAAAAACCGGGTACGGCCACGAAAGCCGATAAAGGGACCGATCAATACCACAGGCACACTGATCAGAATCACACTCATGCTATAGAACAGATTGAAGATCAGACCGCGAATGATATTCATGGATAAATTGTGTAACCCTCAATTGGGGGCCAGGCGCCCCCGGAAAAATCGCAAACGAATTTATTGCAGCTCGGCAATATCAGCAATATCCAAAAACAGTTGGTGCAACTGGCTCAACAGGGAAAGGCGATTGTTGCGTAGCGCATCATCGTCCACGTTCACCATCACCTTATCGAAAAACGCATCCACCGGTTCACGCAATGCAGCCAATGACTCCAGCCGCGACGGATAATCCATCTTGCTATCACTTTGGTGTAAAGCGATGGCGCTGGCAAGGGTCTGCTCTTCCGAATCTTGTAACAGAGATTCATTCAGGGGTGGCAGCGCGGCATTCTGATCCCGCTTGGAAAGGATATTGCCAACCCGTTTGTTGGCGGCGGCCAAAGCTTCCGCCTGTGGCAATTGCTTGAACGCCTGTACCGCTTTGGCCCGTTGGTAAAAATCCAGCGGTTGCGTGGGGTTCACCGCCAACACGGCCTTCACGATATCAACGCTGATACCCTCTTCCACAAACCAGGTCTGATAGCGGCCGTTCATAAACGCCATAAAATCGGCTACGGCATTTTCATTGGTCAGTTTGGAACCATATAAGGCCGCTGCCTGTTTACCCAGCTCCAATAAATCCAGCGCCAGTTCTTTGCCAACAATAATGCGCAGTGCTCCCAATGCGGCGCGACGCAATGCAAACGGATCTTTGTCACCGGTGGGGTGCTTGCCGATGCCCAGAATACCCACCAGCGTATCCACTTTATCGGCAATGGCAACGGCCTGACCGGTAGCGGTGCTTGGCAGCTCGTCGCCGGAGAATCGGGGTTGGTATTGTTCGTTCAATGCCAACGCCACTTCATTGGCTTCGCCATCATGACGGGCATAATAGGTGCCCATGATGCCCTGCAGCTCCGGAAACTCACCCACCATCTCGGTGGATAGATCGCACTTTGAAAGCAGGCCCGCCCGTTCTGCCATCACTACGTCGGCGCCCAGGGTTTTGGCAATATAACCCGCCAGTTTTGAAACCCGCTCGGCCTTGTCATAGACACTGCCCAATTCATTCTGGAACACCACGTTTTTCAAGCGCTCGTTATGGGATTCCAGTTTGTTTTTCTTGTCCTGATTGAAAAAGAATTCGGCGTCGTTCAATCGCGGTCGCACCACTTTCTCATTGCCTTCCACAATGAATTCGGGGTTGGTACTTTCCAGATTGGCCACGGTAATAAAGCGCGGCAGCAACTTGCCGTCGCTGTCCAGCAGGCAGAAATATTTCTGGTTATCCTGCATGGTGGAGATCAGGGCTTCCTGGGGAACTTCCAGGAACCGCTCTTCGAAGGAACACACCAGGGGTACCGGCCATTCCACCAATGCGGTCACTTCGTCCAGCAAATCTTCCGGCACAATGGCGCTGCCGTTTTCTTTGGCGGCCAGTTCATGCACTTTGGATTTAATAATCTCACGGCGCTCGGCAAAATCCGCGATTACCCAGGCGGCGCGCAGGTCTTCCAGATAATTGGCGGGCGCACTGATGCGCACTTTCTCCGGATGATGGAAGCGATGACCTTTAGATTCGTGGCCGGCGGTTTGCGCGAGGATATTGCACTCCACCACCTGATCACCCAACAGCATGACCAGCCATTGCGTTGGGCGCACAAACTCCACTCGGGACGCACCCCAACGCATACGCTTGGGAATGGGTAAATCATTCAGGGATTGGGCAACGATCTCCGGCAACAATTGTTCCGCCGGATTGCCTTTTACTTCCTGTACGAAACGCAGCTTGGGTCCGCTGCGGTCCAGGTCTTCCACAGAAACGCCGTTCTTTTTGGCAAAACCCAACGCCGCTTTCGTAGGATTGCCGTCGGCATCAAAGGCGGCTTGCAGCGGTGGACCATCGATGTTCTGCACGCGATCCGGTTGTTGTTTTGCCAGGGCTTTCACCAACACCGCCAGGCGTCGGGGTGCGGCATAGGTTTTCACTTCACCGTGCGGTAAACCGGCGGCTTCCAGACCTTTTACAATTCCGTCGCTGAAACTTTGGGCTAATTTCTTCAGGGCTTTCGGTGGCAGTTCTTCGGTGCCCAGTTCCACCAGGAAATCTGCATTACTCATGCTGCGTCCTCCTGTGCCAGTTTCGCCAGGACTTCATCGCGCAGGTCGGCCTCCGCCATGGGGAAGCCCAGTTTGGCGCGGGCTTTCAGGTAGCTCTTGGCAATGTTGCGGGCCAGGGTGCGCACGCGCAGGATAAAACGCTGACGCTCGGTGACGGAGATGGCGCGACGGGCATCCAGCAGGTTAAAGGTATGGGACGCTTTCACCACCATTTCATAGGCGGGCAACGGCAATTCCTGTTCCATCAGTTTGTTGGATTCCGCTTCGTAGTAATCAAACAGCTCGAACAGCTTGGGAACATTGGCGTGCTCGAAGTTGTAGGTGGACATCTCCACTTCGTTCTGGTGGAACACGTCGCCGTAGGTGACCTTGCCGAAGGGGCCGTCGGTCCACACCAGGTCATAGACGGAATCCACACCCTGCAGGTACATGCACAGGCGCTCTAGTCCATAGGTGATCTCGCCGGTGACCGGATAGCACTCCACACCGCCTACTTGTTGGAAGTAGGTGAACTGGGTGACTTCCATCCCGTTCAGCCACACTTCCCAACCCAGACCCCAGGCACCCAGGGTGGGGGATTCCCAATTATCTTCCACAAAGCGCACATCGTGGGCATTGGTGTCGATGCCCAGCAAGCGCAGGGATTCCAGATACAGCTCCTGAATATTGGCGGGGCTGGGCTTCAGCACCACCTGGAACTGATAGTAGTGTTGCAGACGGTTGGGGTTTTCCCCATAGCGGCCATCCGTAGGACGGCGGCTGGGCTGAACATAAGCGGCATTCCAGGTTTCCGGTCCAATGGCCCGCAGGAAGGTGGCGGTATGAAAGGTGCCCGCTCCCATTTCCATGTCATAGGGCTGGATCACCACACAGCCCTGGGAAGCCCAGAAGTTCTGAAGCGTAAGAATTAATTCCTGAAAAGTCAGGGACTTACTTTGGCCGGGTGTCTGTTCGCTCATGGAAAACCTTGATCGTGAAGCGCTCGAATTCAAAAAGGCGCCTATTATAGCCTGATAACCGCAACGGCTTCGATACTTGGATGGGTTTGTGTGGAGTTGTGTGGGGTTAGCAGAGGAATAGTGTAAATATTCTTGATTATCAGGTGGTTGGGGTAAGCGCTGTCTGAAGATGGCTTACTGAGGCAAGAATAAACTTACACAGGCGCCGGTAAGCCGATCGCTGGCGCCCAGTTCGACGCGGCCGACCTTGTCCCCTTCGGTATGTTGGCCAATCAGCCGCTGAGCAAAGTACAGTCCCAAGCCCGTTGATTGACCATCGGCTTTTACGCCACTTTGGGCAATGTCGGCATTCAGCAGCGCGGCAGGAAACCCCGGGCCGTTGTCGTGAATCTGGATGCGTAGGAAAAAATCATCCACCATATCGGCGCTCAACAGAATGGTTTTAGCACCCTCTTTGACCGCGTTGTATATGGCGGTATCTAATACAATGTTGACGATACCGGCATCAAAAAAGCCATCCAGTTCTTCGTCGCAGTCAAAGTCCAGGTTCAGATGGTGAGCGCGCACGGTATTGGCGTGGCGGGCGACTTTCTCTTCCAGAAAATCCAGCAGGAACTGTTGATCCTGATTGACCAGGTTGTCCCCTTCCAGGGTTTTATAACTGGCCAACACTCTTACCAATTCAGCACCAATAAATTCGGCTTCTGATTTGATCTGTTCAGCGTTATGGGAGGTGGTTTCGTCCAGAGGCAGTGCCGCCAACAGTTGATCCAGTTGCGAGAACATCAGCCCGAAGCGGTTCTTGATTTCGTGGATGGAGGCTGCGAGCAGTTGATCAGCCAGTTGCGGTTTGTGCGTCATCGGAGGATTGTTCCGCCCATTGCAGTCGAAGTTTTTCCAGCGTGGGATAACGGGGATCACCGCTGTCCATATTCTGTAGCAGGCCGAACAGTTCATTGGCCTGGTTGAGTCGTTCCTTGGTGCGATCACCCTGCTTGTATAGATTAACCACGGCTTTTAAGGCATCCAACTGACAATCCACATCGGCGCAGGGCAAGCGCGTGGCCTTGTACAGTACATCCCAGGCTTCCTCATAATCCTTGATTCCCAGTAATTCATTACCGCGTTTTTTCAACAGCTCCAGACGCGCTTCCGGAACCTTGGAAAGGTGGAAATCCATAATGTTGTAGTACTTGGTTTGCAGGCGCCGGTCAGTGCCGATCTTTTGCAGCAGTTCGGTGGCGTAGGCAGTGGAATCCGCTTCATCTTCAAACTGCAGCTTGGCCACCAACACATCCAGTTGATCGTCCAGCGACAGCGTTGCGTCGTCTTTGAGCATGGTGCGGACGGCGCGATAGGCCATCTTGCCTTCAATCTGTTTGCCGGAGTTAAACAGGGTTTGTGCCTCTACCAATCCGCATTTCACCATCTGCGATAAATTCAGATGAAATTCGGTTTTAGCCAACTCTATCAGATTGAACGCCTCGCTGGTGGCGATCTTCTGGTCGCGCATACTGCCGTGTTTGACTTTGGACTGCAGGGATTTTGCATAACGAATATAATTTTCTGCGTTACGGAACACCGAATTCTTGGAAAGGCCGGTGGCTTTGCGGCAGGCTTTATACATGGTATCCATGTCACCGTTCAGTTCCGCCAGTCGCGCCAGCTCCTGTTGCCGCACCACGGCTTTCGGCGATTCTTCCACGGCTTGCTGCAGTACCGTCTGGGCGGACTTGAATTTACCCTGGGCTTCCAACACCTTGGATAACCAGTCGAAGGCTTCCACGTATTTGGATTTGGTTTTAGCCAGGCTTTCCAGCAGAGTTTGCGCTTCTTTATAGTTACCCTGAAAATATTCCACCTTGCCCATACCCAACACGGCCCAGGCGACGCGCTTAATGCCCAACACGGTATCGAAGATATCGCGGGCCTCTTCATAACGCTTTTCATTCAGCAGCAACTTACCTTTGATACGGTAAGCCGGTAGTGCAAACTTGGGCTTCTCAACCGCCAGTCGATTGCAGGCTTCCAGGGCACCGTTGATGTCTTTCTTATCAATGGCGCGGTTGATCTCCCGATAGACATCCTTGGTGCGGATGATGCGGTTCAGCCGGGTGCGCAGAATCTCCAGGGTGACCGGCTTGGTGATATATCCATCCGGTTCGTATTCCAAAGCCCCCATGACCATTTCGACGGTCTGGGCGGCGGTGACCATGATGTACACCGTGGCAGCGGGAATCAGTCCGGAGTAACGTACTTCCTCCAGAATCTGTTGCCCGTCTTTGCCGCGCCCCAGTTCATAGTCGGAGAAGATGATGTCATAGCGGTTCAGGGCCATCTTGGCCAGGGCCTCTTCGCCATTGTTCACGGTCTCCATCTGCTGCACACCCATATTGGACAGCATGGACTTCATGGAAGAACGCATCTCCGCCAGATCCTCAATGATCAGCACGCTCTTCTTGTGATAGGGAATCAGATCTAACGCCATCTACCGCGCCACAGTCCTTTGACTAATGCTCATCCTATAAGTGTAGGAGCTTTACCGCGTGGCGCCAGCCGTTGCCTTGGGTGAGGCAACGGCTGTGGGGATGGAATCAAGGGGAATCAGGCACCCAGATTATAGGGATGCAAGCCGAAAGCCTTCACCTTGGCGGGTTGTTGTTGATCGTGATACGACTGGGCCGCTTGCCACACCTTTTTATAGCGATAGAACGGCACCGTGGGATACAGGTGGTGGGCCAGATGGTAGTTCTGGTACATCATCAGGGGCGTCAGCAGCCACTCCCAGCCTTCCCGGATCAGGGTGGCCTGGAACGGCGCGTCCTTGTCCTTATATGTGTGCGGCACATGGGGCAAATACATAAATACCAGGCAGATGAGCCAGACCATCAGGCGGGTGGGGATGAACCATAGAATCAGTACTTCCATTGGGAAGAATATGGCCACGGCCCCGACAATGGACAGGCCCACGGCCAGTTCGGTGTAGATGCGGGCCAGATTGATGTCGGGGTATTGGTCACGGTATTTGTTATAGACCCAAATGTAGCGAAAATCCCAGAAAAACCATAAAAAGAGCACGTTCTTCCAGTCCTGGACCAGATCGTGATCCGGGTCCAGGGTGTCGTTGGTGAAGCGGTGATGCTGCATGTGCATTAATCCCAACAGCTTGCCGCTGGTGAGGGGCAGGTAGCCGAAGGCGGTTTGATACAGCGCCCATTCGTTGATCCAGGATTTGCTGGACACCGACTTGTGCATGGCGTCGTGGGCCGGTGTGAACAGGGCATAGTAAGCGACCGTGTTCACCAGGCAGCCCAACCACAGGTTGATCTGATCGGTGAGGGCCAGATACCACACGCCTGCGACGATGGCTTGGGAGGCCAGCAGCAACAGCACGGTGGGCCACGCAACCACCGGTTTCTTGCGCAGGGTGGCAATGGCTGCTTTCTCCGCTGCGCTCATCTTAGCTTGGGGCTTGGCGTTGGGCTGGATATGGGGCATCGCATTCGATGTCATCGGGAAGGCTCCTATTGTTCTTTTATCGTGCCTGAGAATGGCATACACGGACTGTTTACAGGAGGACCGGTGCGGACGCTGAGGGGGACATTTGCCGCCAACATGAAGGAGTGTTGATCAGCGTCGGTATTCAGAGGGCAGCAAGCCAAACCAGCGTTTGAACGCGCGCCGGAAACTGGATTGGTCGTGATAACCCAGCTGCTCGGCGATGGACTCAATGGTGTGATGGGTGTGTTCCAGATAGTACTGGGCCAGCCGCTTCTGTTCCTGGTCCACCAGTTGTTTGTAAGTACTTCCTTCCTCCCTGAGCCTTCTTAGTAGGGTGCGGGGTGAAACGTTCAGCATGAAAGCCACCTGATCCTGACCCAGCGTACGGCCCGGTGCCTGGCGCAGGATGGTCAGGGTGCGGGCGGTAAACGAGGCCTGCTTGTGCAATTTCTCAAACTGTTGCTCACATTGCTGTACGGCCCACTGTTGCAGGCTGGCATCGTGGGTGGCCACGGCTAAATCACCCACTTCCCGGGGCAGAATCATGCGATTCACCCTGTGACCAAAAGACAAGCGGCCGGGCAGGATCTCATGGTAGAGTGCGCCGTATTCCGGTTCCGGAAAGCCCAACTCAATGGTGATGTCGGCCACCCGGTCCCCCAACAGGAAGCTCAGGGTGGAGACCTGGGATACCAGCAGTGCATCCAGCAGGAACTGGCCCACGGCATCCCGCTCCACCCGCAGTTCAAAACAGACAATCAGATGCCGGGCATCGGCGTCCAGGGTTTGCTCAATGAACTGGGCCCGGGTGGGATGGTAGCGGGACAGCACCTGCAGGCCTTCCAGCACGGTGGGGCAGGCCATGGTGGCGACACCCACCAGGCCGTGGGTCATCAGGGAGTAGCGTTCCCCCGCCCGCAGGCCCAGACCGGCATCGCCATAGAGTGCCAGGGCATTGGTGATGATCTGGTGCTGGTCCGGCCAGCAAATATAGCCTTCTTTCTCCAGAAACTGTTGCGGACTGAGTTGGCTGCCCGCCAACAGGGACGGCAGCTGGTCGTTGGAAAGATTCAGCACCCCCGCCAGAATGCGGGAGTAATCGATGGCAAAAACCAGATCTTCAGAAGTCGATGGCCTGGGCAATGCGTTCCGCCTGTTTGGCCATAAAGCGGTCTATTTCCGCCTGACGATTGTTGGAGGGGGTTTCCCCTTCGTGATAACGGCACATTTCCATGGCCAGGCGCTTGGCCCGTTCGGCCTGGTCAGCGTTTTCCAGTTGGGAGGCGATGCGGAACAGCTGCAGGGCACAGAGTTCGTATTGGGAACGGGCGTCTTCAGTATCAACGCCGTCTTCCCAGTATTTCTGTTCAATCTGTAGCATGGGGCGGAAGCGTTTGGCATCGCGGGCGGCGTTATAGCCTTCCTGCCAGGCCTGGGCCAGGACCGTTTCCTCGAAGGGATTAACCCGTTCCATGCTGGGATCGTATTCGGAATCCCCCAGGTCATAGGCAATGTGTTCGGCCTTTAACTGGGCCACCTTGGTGTCTTCTGCGTGCTCGCTCTGGTACTTCGCCAGCATCAGCTGTGCCTGGGCATTGCAGACCTGTAACGCCCGGTGGGCGGAGTCGGTGATGGTTTGATTCAGTCTGGACGTGTTAAAGGTCTGGGTATTACCGGCGTGAAACAGATCATCCTGATCAGAAAATATCGCCAGATCGTCAATTTCGATGATCAGGTCCGGTTGATCCAGTTTAGGCGCTTCCACAGCCTTTCCCCTCGTGTTCTATTTATTCTATTAATAATTCTAACAGCCAGACCTGATTTATACAGGATTCATTTTGTTCAGGCAGTGGCCACTTAACTCGGAAGCTCCAGTATCACTTTGCCTGTGGTCTGGTTACTGGCCACCAGGTCAAAGGCCTGGCTGGCTTGGTCAATGGGGAAGGTGCTGTGGACGATGGGTTTGAGTATGCCTTGTTCAAACCGGGGCCACACCTGTTCCCGCATTTGCGCAATCACGGCTGCCTTGGCGGCATCGCTGCGGCTGCGCAGGGTGGAACCAATGACACGAATGCGTTTCACCAGCAGACGGCCCAAATCCAGCGAGCCGGTGCGCCCTCCCATCAGCCCGATGATCACCAGGCTGCCATCGGTGTCCAGGCATCTTATGTTCTGCTCCAGATAATTGCCGCCAACTGGATCAAGTATTGCGGCAACACCGGTCTTGCCGGCCCACTCTTTTACTGCGGTCTCAAAATCGCCTTCAGTGCGCACATGACCACCATCGGCCCCCAACGCCATGCAGCTATCCAGTTTGGCCTGATCCCCCACGGTAACGAACACCGGGTTGCCCTGCGCTTTACATAGCTGGATAGCGGCTGTACCCACGCCGCTGGCCCCCGCATGGAGGATGGCTTTTTGTCCCGGTTGCAGTTCCGCCAGCATAAACAGGTTCATCCAGGCGGTGGCGAATACTTCCGGCAGGGCAGTGGCCTGAATGAAATCGAATCCCGCCGGAATGGGTAGAACATGATCGGCATGACACACCACCGTTTCGGCATAACCCCCGCCTGCCAGCAGGGCGCAGACCCTGTCCCCCACCTGCCACTGGCTTACACTGGTTCCCACCGCCTTGATTTCACCGGCACATTCCAGGCCCAGAATCTCGCTGGCGCCCGGCGGCGGTGGGTAGAGTCCGGCCCGCTGCATCAGGTCGGCCCGATTCACGGCGGTGGTACGTACGGCAATGGCGACCTGATCCGCTCCCAATGGGGGCTCCGGTTGTTCCTGCCAGCTCAGGCTTTTATCTGATTCAATCACAATGGCTTTCATGACGGGTCGGCCTCCAACATCAGCTTTTCCTGCCGTTCTTTCTCATAACGGGCGTATTTAATCCACTGTTGAGCCTGAGTGCTGCGTTCTTCGTCCAGGGCAGCTTGCTCAAATGCAGCGATGGCTTCGTCATATTGTTTCAGATTTACCAGGCATTGTCCCAACATCAGCCAGGCGGTGGTGGTTTGCTTTACGCCGCCTTTATTCAGGCCTTGCACCAGGGCTGTGCTGGCTTCCTCCCAGCGAGCCAACTGGTAAAGCGCATTGCCCAGCATAATATCCAGCTCACCGTCTTCGGCTTGTTCAGCCGCAGCCCGCAGGGGGCTCAAAGCGGCTTCGTACTCCCGGGCCATGGTGTAAGCAGAGGCCAGGAAGCGCAGGTTGCGAATGTTGCGTTGCACCACGCCTTTCTTCATGCCCTCTTCCAGTATCTGGGAAGCTTTCTGGGGCGCACCCTCGGCAAAGTACACACTGGCCAGTGATACAAACTGGGATTCCGTACTCAGTAGATCCTTGCGTTCAGACAACGCCAGAATCGCCAGGTATTTATCCATTTTTTCCAACTGCGCATAAGCACTGGCCAGGGCCAGCCAATACTCTTTTTTCGGGAACCAGGCCAACAGCATTTTGATGGTTTCAATGCGGTGTTTCATATCGTTCATTTGCGCCAGGCTGGCCTGCAATAAATTAAGCCAGGCTTCCTTTGGTTTTTTGTTCTGGGCGATGTAACTGTCGATGGCGGATTGCAGATTGGAAGCGGCGGATTTGAATTGCTTTAATTCGTAATGACAATGTGCAATCAGCGCGTACACCTCCTCCTTGTTGTCGGATTCGTTTTCCAACCAACGGCGCAGGTGGGGTAATGCGTCACTGTAATGGTTGCGCGCCATATACACTTGCCCGAGCATTTTGTGATTGCTGTTGCTGAGCGTTACGGGAATATCGAACTCGAACACTTTTTCCAGTGCGTCCACTGATTTACCCAGCGTGCCCTGCTGGTAATAAACGTAACCCAGCATATGCCAGATCATGGCGTTGTCGTAGGGAGAATTACTCTTGCTATCAACGATGTCTTCCAACATCTTCTGCGCTGAGTCCGTGTTATTTTTCTGTAAAGCCGTTTGTGATGCGACAATGACTTTATAAACACGGGCGGTGAGAGAGGGACTGTCGGCATGCGCGATGTTGGCCAAGCCCGGGCTCAGAAACATCATTATGGAAATTAAAACGCGCAGGCACTTCATCATTTCTTCAACTTGAACCGAATACGGTTTTGCACACCCTGCACTTCAACCGGTGTACCGGCAATGCTGCGGGGTTTGAAACGAAAACGGCGAACGGCATCCAGTGCTGCCTGGTCAAATGTGCCACGGGGGTTGGCGTCCACCACGCGGGGATTCTTCACTTCACCCTGGGTACCGATGGTGAACTCCACCACCACCCAACCTTCCACCCGATCGAACAGGGCCTTGCGGGGATATTGGGGTGGCACGCGGTAGACCGGCAGGTATTCACCGTCCCCTTCTCCGATACCCAAACCGGGTTCCAATGCAAAGCTCTCCATTACCGGTTGCTCTGAAATGGCAAAGCTTTCTCCGGTAAGGTCCATTGACTCGATTTGTAACGCGGCCGGTGGTGGTGGTTCAGCAGGTTTGGGTGGCGGCTCCGGTTTGATGTCTTCCAGCCGCAGATTGCGATCACGCTTCTCGCGGATGAAGTTCACCATATTCAGCGTGTTATTGTTGGCGACGGGTACTTCACTGGTTTTAATCAGCGCGATCATCAATGCAAACAGAAAGGTGACCATCCAGAAGGCCAGCACAAATGCAATGAGATAGCGCCGGAGCATGATTACTCTTCACTGGCCGCGATGGAAATGGATGAAATGCCGGCTTGGCGGGCTGCATCCATCACCTGCACCAGCTTTTCGTTGGTGGAGCGCCGGTCCGCCTGCACGATCAGGCCGCCTTGCGGGTTTTCCATATGCATACGTTCCAGCAGGGGTCGCACACTGCGTTCGTCCACCCGGTGTCGGTCAATCCAGATGGTGTCGGTGCCGTCGATGGCGATTTTAATATTGGCGGTTTCCTTGGTGGTGGCGGTCTTGGCCTGGGGACGATTGATATCAATGCCGGTTTCCTTCACGAAGGACGCCGTCACCACAAAAAAGATCAACATGATGAACACAATGTCCAACATGGGCGTCATGTCGATATTGGCTTCATCATCCTCAGTCACGTGGGCAAACGGCCGTCTCATGCGGGAGTACCTCCTGTTGTGCTGCGTGCAGCGGCGCGGGTAGAAAGCGACAGTTGATCCGCAACGCTTTGTACCTGCACTTCGTAATAACGGAGCAGGGCGCGGTAGGCCATCAGTCCAAAGATGGCGGCACCCATTCCGGCCATGGTGGGCAGAGTGGCGCGGGAAATTCCTGAAGCCATCGACCGGGTATTGTTCATGCCGAAGGCATTCATTACGTCGAAGATTTCGATCATGCCGGTCACGGTACCCAGCAAACCAAACAACGGGCACAGGGTCACCAGGGTCTTGATAACCGGCAGGGAAAAGTGCGCTTTATGACTGATCTCTGCCACCAGTTTTTGGCGAATCTGGCGTGCATACCAGGAGCGGCGATCATTGCGGGAGAACCAGGAGTGCGTGACGCGGTTAACTTCCTTGGGCAGCGCAAAGCGATAAAACAGTACCCGTTCAATCACCAGCGTCCACATCAACAGCGTATTCATGCCGATGGTCCACAGCACCACGCCACCGGCAAAGTGGAAATCCCGCACAATTGCGAAGGCTTCCATCACCGCCCACATCAGCTGTGCTCCTGCTCCGCTTTTTCCGCCACCAGGCCGGTACTCTGTTCTTCCAGTATCGAGATAACGGCTTTACTGCGGGTACTGGCCAAGGCATGGAAAAACACAACCGGAATAGCAACGGATAAACCTAATACAGTGGTCACCAGTGCCTGGGAAATACCACCGGCCATCAGTTTTGGATCGCCGGTGCCGAACAACGTAATGGTTTGGAAGGTATTGATCATGCCGGTGACCGTGCCCAGCAGACCCAACAGCGGAGCCACAACGGCGACGATCTTGATGATCGCCAAATGTTTTTCCAGTGGGCCACGCTCCCGTAAAATCGCTTCGCCCAGTTTCAGTTCCAGGGATTCCAGCGGCAGGCTTTTATGTTGTTCATAGGTCAGAATGATGCGGCCCAGCGGATTGTCGCGACGGGTTTCCTTCAGACGAATCTGATCGGACACCTTACGGGTGACCACGATCAGGTACATGATGCGCTCCAGCGCCAGGATCGTACCAATTATACCCACAACAATAATGACGTAGCCGATAAAGCCACCCTGCTCCACCCGGTCTGCAAAATCCGGCGCATCCAGCAACATATTCAGCAAGGTACCCTGAGTGGGATCGATCGCCACGGCGTTAAAGCCTTCGCTACTTTGCGTGTAGTCTTCCACATAACTCAGCATGTAGCGCGGCGGCTGACGATTCAGATCGATGATCTTTCCGGTTTCCGGAATGAACTGCAGATAGCGGTTACCGGAGAGCAGGTTAAACGAACCCAGTCGCACCACATCGGCCTGTACCGGTTCACCGTCAGTGGTGATCACCTCCAGGTTCAGGTGTTTGATCTTGCCGGATTCCACCATCTCACGCTGCATTTGATACCAGAGCTGTTCGATGTTGTTGATATTGGGCAGACTGCGGCTGCCGCCCAGGCGGTCCGCAAGATCTTCCATCTCCAGGTTGCGCGATGGAAATTCCACAGAGGTGATGGATTGTTGCAACAGGTTGGAGGCTTCGGCGGTATCGCTCTGCAACTGAATGAACAGCTCTTTCAATGACCCCATGCGTTTGTCCAGACGGCGGGTCAGCTCATCCAGTTGTTCCTTGTTTTCGGCGTAAGTGGTCTCTAACAGCTCGCTGCGTCGCTCCAGCTTTTTACGCTCGCTAACTGTGTCATTAAGCATACCTTCCTGTTTGGATTTCTCTGCCAGGAAGCGTTGCTCCCGCTGTTTGTTTTCACGGGATTGTTCAATACGGCCCTGTTTCACCAGCTTCAGCAATTCATCCAGGGATTCTATTTCCTCCTTGGGCTGCCATACGGCATTGGCCGTCGGCATTATTGCCAGACACAGCAGCATCACCAGCATTGCGGGAATTCGATTAAACCACATCATGGGGCAGGCTCCGGTGCCGGCATGGGCAACGTCAACATTTCGGGTGCCGCCTGCTTCTTGGCTACTTTTAATCCCAGGCGAATATCACGGGCATACAGGCTGCCCAGCTCTTGCCAGGATTTGGTTTCTTTATTCCAGGCGCCGCGTTCACTGCCGTCCAGGGTCTGGTACATCAAACCAATGCGGCCTACCCGTAGAAATTCCACTTCACTGGAACGTTCATCCCGGGTCAGGGTGCCACGATAGCTTTCGATGGTATTGCCATACTCCATTTCCACTTTGTAGGCGTCCACCACCTGACGAAACTTTTCCGCAATGGTGACGTCGGCACGGGCCAGTGTGTGTTTCAGGAAGGCGATACGGCCAAAGCGCTCCTCCAACAGAAAGGGGGCGTCCAAGCGGATGAAGGTTTCCAGGGACAGCACCATGCGATCCAGCAACGGAGTAAGCTGCCGCTCAATAATGGCGACATCCTCGATGGCTTTTTCCGTTTCCAGCATGCCCTGCTGCTGACGCCGGATCTGCTGGGTGAGTTGGGTGTTATAGGAGGTTAAATCCTCAATGCGCTTGAGCTCCAGTTGAAAATCCTGGAACAACTGCTGAGTCTTGTCGGCGATCTTGTTGACCCGTTCCTGAGACTGCACGGCGGATTTGACGTTGGCCTGTTCCCCTTCAATGATGCGATCAACCTTGTCCGCCAGGGTAACCCCTGGCGTCATGATGCCCGTCAACGCGAAAAGGCAGGCCACCACCCATCGATTGCTTCGTATAAGCATAATGTGTAGTTGGACCTTTCTCGTTATTACCCTGTTTTGGTTCTATTTATATACAGGGGTTTTGTTTATTTTGTTCCCTGATTTCCTGGGATTTCATCCATTGCAGAATCCGTCCACCTAGCTGCTGACCGGTAGCCCGCTCAGCGGCCTCCACGGCAATGCGCAGCTTGGCAACGTCAATACCGGTATCAAAACCGGCTTCTTCCAACATATAGACCAGATCTTCCGTGGCAACGTTCCCTGATGCCCCCGGTGCGAACGGGCAACCACCCAGACCGCCCACGGAGCTGTCGAAACGACGCACGCCCTGGGTGATGCCGGCCCACGCCATGGCCAAGGCCTGACCGCGGGTATCGTGCAGATGCAGGTTGAACCGGTCTGCGCCGAATTGTTGCACAAGTGGGCCGAGAATATCATTGATCTGCTGCGGGTTTCCGGCACCTATGGTGTCGCCAATGGAGATTTCATCTGCCCCGAACTCGATCATCTCAGCGGCCATGCGATGCACCACGTCCACCGGTGTTTTCCCATCGTAAGGACAGGACAACGCGCCGGACACATAACCGCGGATTTTCACCCCATCGGCTTTGGCCTGCTGGATCACTTCGCGGCAGACTTCAGTGGCCTGCTGCGTGGTCATATTAAGGTTGCGCAGATTGAACGTATCGGTGGAGGACACCACCACCGCCACAGAGTTTACGCCGTTTTCCCTGGCTCGCTGGTAGCCCTTCATATTAGGCACCAATGCGGAGATCTCGACATCATCCTTTAGACTGAATTGGGCCAGGCCGGCCAGCACCTCGGCAGCGTCAGCCATCTGGGGTACCGCTTTGGGGTGCACAAAGGCCACCGCTTCAAGGCAGGTAACGCCGGCGTCCAGCAGGGCTTTTGCCATCTCCAGTTTGGCGGCGGTGGAAACAGGGTTGGGCTGGTTCTGCAGGCCGTCGCGCAGGCCCACTTCATTTATAAAGATACGTTCGCGCATGGTCATTGTTCTTCTGGTCCGTAATTATAATCGATAGAGGTGATCAACAGTGTCGATTATAAAGTAACTGACGATGCAGTCATCAGCTGATCACCCCATTTTGACGTAATTCAGCGATTTGTGAATCACTCATTTGCAGTAACTCGTTAAGAACTGTGTCTGTATGCTGGCCCAATGCCGGAGGGGGAGTGAATACTTGCTCACCACTTGCAGACAGTTTTACAGGGTTTCCAGGTTGTCGGACAATCTTACCATTTCCAAGAGGCACTTCAACCACCATGTCTCGCGCCACAATCTGGGTGTCATTCAGGGCATGCTCAAAATCATTCACCGGGGCGGCGGGAATGCGGTGTTCTTTCAATTGCTCCAACCAGTATTCGCAGGTTTCTTTCTCAATGTGTTCCTGCACCCGGGCGTTGATGAAATGGCGATGCTCCCAGCGTATGGGCTGCGTGGCGAATTTTGGGTCCATTAGCTCCGGGTCGTTGAACATCGCTGCCAGTTTGCCGAAGAAAGCGTCACCCATACAGGCCAGAATCAGGTAGCGGGTCTTGGTTTTAAAGGTGCCATAGGGCACGTGCACAAAGTGACTGTTGCCCACCGCCGGTGGTTGCACACCGCTCATCAGGTACATGGTGGCCATGTAGTTGAGCATGGACACCTGGCAATCCTGCATGGAGATATCCACATGCTGGCCTTCTCCGTTTTGATCCCGCTGGTTCAGTGCTGCCAGAATACCAATGGTGGCAAACAGGCCGCCCCCCAGATCGCCAATGGGAATCCCCGCCCGCAGGGGCGGCGCTCCTTCCTCCCCGGTGATGGACATGCCGCCCCCCATGCCCTGGGCCACCAGATCGAACGCTGCCCGGTTACGGTCGGGACCGGTCTCGCCGAAGCCGGTAATGGAACAGGTGATGATGCGGGGGTTATGCTGCTTCAACACTTCGTAATCGATCCCCAGGCGCTTGGGTACCCCCTCGCCAAAGTTGTTGATCACCACATCCGCTTTTTTCACCAATTCATAGAACAGGGCCAGTCCCTCCGGTTTTTTCAGGTCGATGGCCACACTCTTCTTATTGCGGGACAGGGTAAGAAAGTAAGCGCCTACACCGTCTATGGAATACATCTCATCGTTAGCCAGTAGTTTGCGTGTACCTTCCCCCTGGCCCGGCGGTTCCACCTTGATGCAGTTGGCACCCATATCCGCCAGCAACTGGCTGGAATAGGGGCCGGACAACATGTGAGTCAGATCCAGAATCGTAATATGGGACAGCGCACTCATGGGCAAACCTTCTTTTTCAATAATTTGTATGCAATTGATACCCAATCGAGCCTTAACAGGGCCAAAAATAGTAGTTGAAACTGCTCGATCATTATGATTGTATACAATCTACAAACATGACCCATAAGTCAATCACAAAATTCACGCCTCATTTTTGACAAGAAGAGACCGCAGAGAGAAGTGCCATGAGCGAGCCAACTACTCAGGACAAGAACCAGGACAATAAGGGCCAGCCAGAAAGCAGGCCAACCATCGCGCGCAAAGCCGTGCACAACATGCATCACACCGCCTTCCGCTGCCGTGATGCGGAACAAACCCGTTGGTTCTATGAAGATGTACTGGGCTTCAAACTGGCTGCCGCCATGGTGTTCGACGAAGAACCCGGTGCCTCCAAGAAGCGCGAATATATGCACCTGTTCTTCCAAACCACCGACGGCAACTTCATCGCCTTCTTTGATGTGCCCGACGACGTGGAAGAAAAAATGTTTATCGCCCGTCATGGCTTTGACCAGCACATTGCCTTTGAAGTAGAGAGCATGGAACAACTGAAAGCCTGGCGTCGTCACATCAACAAAATGGGTCGTCCCTGCTTTGGCCCCATCGACCATGGCTTTGTGCACTCCATCTATATGTACGATCCCAATGGCGTACAGGTGGAACTCACCCTGAAAGACCAAAACTACGATGCCATTCTGGCGGAAGACAGTGCCAAGGCGCACGATGTTTTGAAAGAGTGGACCGAGCGCACCCGACCTGAAAAATTGAAACGCCTGGACGCGGCCATGATCGACCAGCGCGGCATTGATATGAGCAAAGCGGATTTCTCCAAAGTGAAAAAAGAGGGAGCACAATAATGACAACAAAGTACGAATACGATCGCATCCCTTACCTGTTGGCGTTTGCTGAACAATCCAAATTCAAGGATACCTATGGCGGCACGGCGGATATCGTCGCCCTGGAATCCTATTGGCTGAAACCCAAAGACAAACCCAGCGACACCGTTATTATTTTTATGCACCCCATCGGTGGTGGTGCTTACCTGCCCATGGTGTCTGCCCTGGCCAAAAAAGGCTGTCATGTTATTTATTGCAATAGCCGTTACCGCGGTACTGACAGCGCCCTGATCATGGAAAAGGTAGCCCTGGATATGGCGGCCTGCGTACGGGATGCGAAAGAGAAGAAAGGCTATAAGAAAGTCGTATTAGCCGGCTGGAGTGGCGGCGGTTCCCTCTCCCTGTTCTATCAAGCCCAGGCGGAAAACCCCACCATTACCGAAACCCCCGCCGGCGATCCGGTGGACTTGGTTGGCGCCAACCTGATCCCCGCCGATGGTATGATGCTGCTGGCGGCCCACATCAGTCGCGCCGGCACCATGACCGAGTGGATGGACGCTTCCATCCTGGATGAAAACGATCCCACCAAGCGAGATCCCGAACTGGACCTGTACGATCCCAACAACCCCAACCAGCCACCTTACTCTGCTGAGTTTGTGGAAAAGTATCGCGCAGCCCAGATTGCCCGTAACCGCAAAATCACCGCCTGGGTAAAACAAAAGCTGGAAGATTTCCGCAAGGACGGCCTCACCACGGAAGAATTTGCTTTCGTGGTCCACGGCACCATGGCCGACCCCCGTTGGCTTGACCCAACGCAAGACCCCAACGACCGCATGCCCGGTTGGTGTTACCTGGGTGATCCCAAAGTGGTGAACAACGGCCCTGTAGGCCTGGCGCGCTTCTGTACCCTGCGCGGTTGGATGTCGCAGTGGAGCTATGACGATTCCAATGCCAATGGTTTGACCTGTGCCGAGCAGATCACCGTGCCTACATTGGTGATTGGTAATACCGGCGATGATGCCTGTACGCCGAGCCATACCCACCGGCTGTACGAAGCCGTTGGGCATGATGATAAGGAAATCTACGAAGTGAAAGGTGCCAACGACTATTACTTCGGACAAAAAGATAAATTGGATGAAGCCACTGGTAAGTGTCTGGAGTGGTTGGTGAAGAAGGGCTTCATGGAAGCGTGATTTAGGTTAATCATTTCGATATAGAGTTTAAAAGAAAAGCGGCTGACGGCGGGGACTGTCAGCCGCTTTCTCTTGTAAAGATGGTCTTAATGCAATTTGAACTATGCCATTATCGACATCCTGTGCAATCATGGTCATGAGGTACAGCACAGGTAACACTACCGTCCGGCTCACTGCTCAGGCCACCAGGGCAGGTTGATATCATCTCATCACACCGACCATGACAGTTAAAATAGGTCCACACAGTCGCACTGGAACTACTACGATCACTGGTAAAAGAGCCCCCGGCATTAAGACTAAGCTCAGCAGAAGTCGGTATGGAGCAAGTGATGCTGCCATCCGGCTCGGTGCTTAAACCGCCATGGAGCCCGTCACAGGCACTTGCATAACCGTTTGAGCACCAATTGGTATCTGGAGAATAGCAATTAATTGCTGTCTCACCGTCAGCTTCCTCCTTTGCAGGTTCGTCAGCGGAGTAGTTTGCACTGGGGTAGAAAACACTCCAGTTGAGCACGGTGTTTTGAGTTTCTGCCAGTGACACATTCAGCAAGAAGCTGGTTACTATGGTGAAAAGTACTCTAGTCCGGTTGGTTCTCATGATGTGCCTCCTCCATTAGTCATCCCATGCATCCGCAACCCAACATTGAGTGTGTTCCTATTTCCAGTCGCTTATAAGTCACAATTGCACAAATAAGATGATACGTAATGCCATGTAGTTGAGAATTTAGAAGATCAGCTGGAATGAGCTTTAACAGGCAATAAGGGAAATTTGATGAGTGGACCGAATCCGAAGCAAAAGGATTAGTAATCCCAGTAATAAATTCCATATTGAGACAATGACAGTGTAGCCATTAGAATGTTGGGTTGATTTCAGGAACAGACTAATGGCGCGGCTATGGTGTCGCGTTCAATATGCAGAACAGGAAAATAATAATGACAACGACTCCATCGGTCCTCAATGAATGGCGAAATTACTGGCATCTCGCAATTGCCGCTGGGTTGGGTTATGCCACAGCCGTCTTATACGTATATTCCATGGGGCCTTTCATTGAGCCGATTCACCAGGAATTTGGCTGGTCCTATGGCTTCATCTCTTCCGGCATTACCATTGCAGCGGGCGTTGCCGCAGTCTGTGCAATTCCAGTGGGTATTGCCGTGGATAAGGTTGGTCCGCGTCTGGTGGGATTAATCGGTGTACCGATGATGGCGGCGGCGGTGGCCCTGTTGGGCACGGCAACCGGTACAGAATTAAACTGGTATATCCTGTGGTCCCTGGTTGCCCTGGCGACCTTGCCGGTGCAGGCGACGGTCTGGGCTGCAGCCGTCACCAGCCGCTTTAAAAAATCCCGTGGCCTGGCGTTGGCGGTAACCTTGTCGGGAGCCTCAGTGGGTGCCGCTATCTTCCCGGTATTGGCCACCTGGTTGATTGAATCCTATGGTTGGAAAATTGCGTACATGGGCATGAGCGGCATCTGGCTGATCATCGTTTTCCCAATGTTGCTGCTGTTCTTCCGTGGCGCTACGGATGAGAAACGCAAACCGGAGGACACTGCTTCAGCGGAAGACAACAGCGAACCCGTGCTAACCGGTATTACCTTACCGGAAAGCTTACGTTTGATGGCGTTTTACAAGCTGTTTTTCTCTGCGGGTTTCTTTGCGCTCACAGTAGTGGGTATCAATGTTCACTTCGTCCCGATCCTGCAAAGTCACGGTACGGAAAGATTGGCCGCCGCCGGAATTGCCGGCTTAATTGGCATCTTTTCCATTGTCGGTCGCTTCGGTACTGGTTTTCTGTTGGATAAATTCTCTGCCCACATAATTGGCGGGATCGCTTTTGTCATTCCCATTTCAGCCTGCGCCGTCCTCTTGATTGACGGTGGCAACCCACTCTATCAATCCATCGCCGCCTGCATCTTTGGCCTTACCCTGGGTGCGGAAGTGGACGTGGTTGCATTCCTGACAGCAAAATATTTCGGCTTAAAATATTATGGATCGGTCTACGGAGCGATGGTGATGTCGTTGGCCTTAGGGGTGGCACTTGGTCCGCTTAGTGCCGGCATTGCATTCGATACCTTTGGTACCTATGACCATTTTCTGATTCTGACGATGGTGCTGACGGGTATCAGTGCAATAGCGCTCTTTACCATGGGTGCGACCCCGGCAATGGATCAGGAAGGGGCGAAGCAACATGAGTTTGGCAGTTAACAGGTTGTGAATTAATCCGGTATTGTTCTTTATGAGTTGTCACCCATACCGGCTCAACCATTCCGTAGGTGACATCCCCAGCTGGGCACGAAACGCCCGGGACAGGGCACTGGGGCTGCCATAGCCCACGGTGTCTGAAATCCATTGCACCGGTTTGCCCTGCCGCAACAGGGATTGGGCAATGGCCAGACGCCATTGTGTCAGGTAGTTGCCCGGGGTGATGCCTACGACATCGTGAAAGTGGGTGGCAAACCGCGCCCGCGACATTCCACACTGCTCCGCCAGTTGCTCCAGCGTCCATGCTTGTGCCGGGGCGCTGTGCATGGCGTTGATGGCCTTTGCCAAGCGTGCGTCTGCAAGACCGGCCAGCAAACCCACCTGCAGTCGTTGTTGATCCATGGCGTCCCGCAGCACCTGTATGAACACCACCTCCATCAGCCGGTCGAGCACCGCCTGGCGTCCGCAGTGATGCTGATCCGCCTCCAGAAACAGCAGTTGCAGTGCCTGCGCCAGATCGGGCATATCCTGCAACCGGATCACCATGATCTCTGGCAGGGCCCGGGTCAGTGGGTTGCCCAGGCCGGCACCGAATTCCAGTGAGGCGCAAACGGTCTCGACGGTCTCGTCAACCGGTATCAAGCGGTGGCGGGTGGGATTCATGTAGAAAAAGACACTGGGCTCATCGATCAGCAAAGCTGGATGGTGGGGTGATTCAACCCGAAGGGGGCCCTGCTTTACCACATGAATGTAGCCGAGTTCATCACTGTCATAAAACTCGGCGTTGTTGCACAACGCCCCGGCCTGAAATACGCGGGCGTGCAGTTTAAAACACTTCAGTAATTCAACCAGCCTGTCTTCCATGCCGGACTCTTTCCATAGATTGATACGATTAGTATCTAAATAGAGACGATAAGATACCACAAGTATTGCGCTGGCTGTCAATATGGCTCTGCATTCCCAAGGATGCAACGACTTAATGACTGATCAAGGAGAGCCAAGATGCCTCGTATTCAACCTGTAGTAACGGACAACACCGACGCCAAAACCGCCGCCACCCTGAAGGCGGTGCAATCAAAACTGGGCGTTCTACCCAACATGTTCACAACCCTCGCCCACGCCCCTACGGTGCTCACGGGTTATCTGCAACTCTCAGAAACCCTGGGTCAGGGGCGCCTGAACGCGCGCCAGCGGGAGATGGTGGCCATTGCCGTGGCCCAACAAAACCACTGTGAATACTGCCTGAGTGCCCATGCGGTGCTGGGTAAGGGGGCGGGCCTTACCGACGGCGATATCGAGCGTGCCCGTGACGGTGTTGCCACGGATGAACTGGACGATGCCATCGTGCAGCTGGCGTTGCGCATTACCACCTCCCGCGGCGGCATCACCGATGAGGAGCTGGCGGTGTCCCGTCAGGCCGGGTTGGACGACGGGCTGATTCTGGAAGTGGTGGGTCAGGTGGCATTGAACGTCCTGACCAATTACGTGAACCGCGTGGCCGGCACAGCGGTGGATTTTCCCCTGCTGAAGCTGGACTCGGTCGCCTGAGCCTGTAGTGCCCGATGAAAGGATGAGCACGATTTCAGATAAAGGAGAACAAACATGAAGATGTTGCTAAAAGCCGGAGCGCTGGCCTGTGTGATGGCGGTCGGAATGGGCGTGAGTTTGCAGACCCTGGCGCAACCACCATCAAAGGAAAATATTGGTGCGGCGGTGTTCAATAAAAAAGGAAACCTGATATTGCCGGAAGGATTTCGTGAATGGGTGTTTATAGGTGCACCCCTGACGCCCCATGGATTGAATAACGGCAAGGCCGGGTTTCCGGAGTTCCACCATGTGTATGTGAACCCTGATGCCTTTCGGGTTTACCAACAGACGGGTGTTTTCCCGGAGGGAACCGTCATCGTGAAGGAGCTGGTGTTGCTGCAGAAGGGAGATTATCCCGACGGTTCCAAACTGGCGCCTTCCGGACGGGGCTACTTCGGTGGTGAGTTCCAGGGTATGGATGTGATGGTGAAAGACACCCGGCGTTTTCCTTCCGGAAATGGCTGGGGTTTTTTTAACTTCGGCCATCATGCACCACCCTATGTGGCCTCCGCAGAAGCGGCATCGGCGGACAGCTGCTCCGGTTGCCATGCCTCCAACGCCGGCCAGGAAATGGTGTTCAAAAAGTACTATCCGGTTTTGCAATAAAGCCCCTAATGAGTCGGTAGAGGGATTGGTTCGCCAATCCTTTTACCGGTATCCCTCGGGATCTTTGTATCGCATTAACATGAAGCAAGTCATCTGCGGATAAATGCACGATAAAATTTTGCAACGGTCTGATGGTCTTCGAGGTGTGGATAATGCCCTATATCAGGAAGAACATGCGTCGTCTGGTTCGGCATCAGTGATTCAAACTTATCCACCATTGGTTGGCCGGCGACGGGATCTGCCAATCCCGTTACCAGCATCAAAGGCACATCGGTGTGCTGAAGTGCTTCTACCCATCTTGTAGAGTGTTTCAGGCTTTCGTCATAGTAATGAATCAGTTTATGGCTGAGCCGATGGCCGTTGTTCAAGGAAATCAGATACCAATAATCCTGCAACACTGTCTCGCCGGGTTGCGAGCGTTCGCCAAAGACGGCGGAAAAATTCTTGCCGAAGCGATTGGCGGATACAAATCGGGACACGATCCAGCCGAAGGGGCTGTTCAGCGCTTTCTGTATGGGGCGCAGTTTTAAATCCTGCGGACTCACTACACCGTTTAACATGGTTAGAGATTGAATTTGGAAACCTTTTTTATTCTGGCGGGATGACGTTTGCTGACGTGCCAGCAGCTCCTGTGACACATAGGTTCCATAGTCATGTACAATCAGATGTGCCTGTTCGACCTTCAGTCGGGCAAGCAGTTGTTCTACCAAATCGGCTTGACTTGAGATGGAGTAATTGATGTTGGGCTTGTCCGAAAAACCAAAACCGAGGAAATCCAACGCGATAAGGCGATAATCATCGCCGAGGCTTTCCCAAAGTTTATGCCAGTCCCATGAAGAGGTGGGAAACCCATGCAGCATGACAAGAGTGGGTTTCCCGGATTCTGAAAATGCATCTTGAAGCGCGGAATCCTGAGAGTCCCGATAGAAAATCCGGTGATGATTAAATTCGAAATACTTTCCTTCAGCCTGCCATAAATTCACTGCTTCACTTGGTAGGGGGGTTGCCAATATACTCATCGGAAAACAGAGTATTGCAGAACTAATAATCAATGTTATGGCTTGATACATGGAAATGTCCTGAAAAGCATTGTTGAAACGCCAGTATAACGACTTGGTACTTCCAGTATCATGAAGTTGGACGACAGCAAGACGAGTACAAGCGACAAAAAATGGATACACTATTTAAAACGCAACTGGCTAGCCATTCCGTAGCTTCTTTTTATGTTCAATGTTTATTGAGTTCGTGCCGGAATTGTGGATTGGATGCCGAGCAACTAATCGTCCTATCAAATCTTTCCAGAACGAAATTAGAGAATCCGGAAGCCCGCTATTTTCTGGCGGAGCTGAGGGACCTGTGGAATTATATCGTCGAAATATCCTCTGATCCTTGCATAGGCATGAAGATTGGCCAGAATATGCCGGCTGGTCATTGGGGCCTGATTGAGACGATGGCTCAGAACTCAGAGAATTTGGGTCAGGCATTTAAGACGGCGCTGAAATACTGGAGATTGGTTACCGATACAGGCAAACAGTTCAAACTTGAGAGATTAAACGGTCAAGCCAGATTGTCATTCATCTCAGCGTACTACGATTTTTCGTATGCAAATGAATCGGATATTGCCTATCTGATACGACTGCTGAAGTTGATCCTGGGTCAGGATGTAACTCTGCAGGAGGTACATTTAACCCATGCCATTCCCGGTCAGCTAAGTGAAAGCGACTATCAGCCTTATTTCCAGGCACCGGTCTACTTTGGGCAATCCGAGAATGCGGTTGTGTTTGCAGAGGATATTCTGGATCGCCCTATTGTAGGCAGCAACTCCCAGATAAGATTGATTGTCGATCAGTTGGCAGCCAAGAAACTGGATGAGCTGAATAGCGCAACGACTCTTTCTGAGAAAGTAAGAGCTTATATTCAGCATGATATTACAGAGCTGGAAAGCGTTGCCGAACAATTGCATATCAGTTCGAGAACACTGCAACGAAGATTGAAGCTCGAAGGCAATACTTTCCAGTCCATCCTGGATGAATTTCGGCGTGACAAAGCGCAACGTTTGATGATGGATGGAACCTATACGTTTCAACAGATCAGCTTTCTGATCGGCTACCGGGATGAGCGGGCATTCTATGATGCGGTACGACGCTGGTTTAATGCCTCTCGCTCCGAGGCAGCGCAGCGATTCAGAACAAACAATCAGGCTTGAAGTTGCATTAAGAGGTTTTTATGCGATTCATTATTGGCACGTTTTTGCTCGCGATGAGCACTGTATTAAAGGCCGCTGACATCAAACTCAATGAGGCCAGAGACGTTTATTATTCAGGTGCAGAAGTGAGTATATCGTTGGAATGGGAATCCGGGGAGGTCCAGAAAGGGGCCTGGATCGGTGTGTTTGATGGAAACGGGAAATACTATAACTATGTTTACTGGAACCCTGATGCATCCAACTACACATTGAAGCTACCGAATGAGCCAGGTGACTATGAAGTTCGTCTGGCCACTAATAATGATGGCTCTGAGTTTGTTGTTAAGACAGCTTCCTTCAAGGTCGCAGTAGCTGCAATAGGCCAGATAGTCTTAAAGATTGATTCTCCTCAGGTCAAGCCGCTACAGATCATGAATATCGAAGTTCAATCGGAGGTTCCACTATCAACTCAAGGTTGGATAGGCGTGTTTAAACAGGGTATTCCTCATCAAAGTCGATCAGGCTATGAGACCTATCAATACCTGCAGGACCAGAGGAAATTCCAGTTTCAGGCGCCAGAATCTTCCGGTAATTATGAATTGAGGCTGTTTGATGATTCCTATGGGAACGAAGTGGCATCAATTGCTTTCAAGGTCCGTGGCTTTTCCAATATCAATGCGTCACTGAATACCGCAACAGACTCATTCAAACCTGGCGAAACTATAGCTGTAGACTACAGTGGTCACAAAGACTTCGCCACATCAGCCTGGATCGGTGTGTTTGATCTCAATAAAGTGCGTACAGACAATCCACATCAAGGTTATACGACCTATCAATATCTGCCTGCCCCTTTGAAAGGGAGCGTCGCTTTTTCAGCTCCAGAGCAGAAAGGTGATTATGAGTTGCGCCTGTTTAGTTCCAACTATGGGGAATGGGTAGCGAGCAAGGCATTTGTGGTGACGGAATCCCTGGATGCTGATTATGTTGAGAGACAGATAAAAGAAATGGGAAAAGTATCCTTATATGGAATTTATTTTGACCACGATAAAAGTGAAATTCACTCCGCTTCGGAACCCACTTTGCAAGCGGTTGCTGATTATCTTCGAAACCATCCGGGATTGATAATCGAGGTACAGGGCCATACTGATAACACCGGAAAGAGCGGATATAACCAAACCCTTTCAGAACAGCGGGCCCAGTCGGTGGTAGACTATTTGACGACAAACCATGCGATACCCCAGGGTCGCTTGGTTGCGAAAGGGCTTGGTGATACAACACCGGTTGCGCCCAACGATACAGTGGATGGTCGTGCGCGTAACCGCCGGGTGGATCTGTTGCCGGTAGAGTTGTAATGAGTAATCACAACTCAGTCACCTCCTGATAAGCCCGATAGCGCTTGCGGATATTGCGCAGATACTTTACCGGCTCTTCTCCCCGAACGTAACCATAGCGGGCTTTGCTGGCGTACTCGCGCTTTGACAGTAATAGCATGGCCTTTTCCACGTTGTCGAACCACACACCGCTCTGCCAGCCTTTTTGATCTGCCAGCCTGACCGCATCGCGAACATGACCGGCTCCGGCGTTGTAGGATGCCAGGGAAAACCAAACCAGTTCCTCGTCGTTCTTTGGATTCATGTACTGCGCCCGTTGCCGTACCCAATCCAGATAGGCAACACCGGCCCGTATGCCGTTTTCAGGCTGTTCCAGGTTTTCGACCCCCAGTTCTTTTGCTGTTTTCGGCATAACCTGGAATAAACCCTGCGCCCCGGCCCAGGATTCCGCGTCAGGGTCAAACCGGCTTTCCTGATACATTTGGGAAACCAGCAGGCGCCAATCGAAGTTGTATTGCTGCGCATACTGCTTTACCAGATCATCATAGGGGGAAAGCCGGCCCTGTTGTTTTAGCGCTTCATAGTCTTTGCGTACTTTTAGAAGACGGTGCTCGTTTTTGAAATACTTTTTATAGGTTACGTTGTAGTGCAGGCCGCGATACTGTTTTTTTATGTAGTTGTTGGCGACCTTCAGTAACTCCTTGTGCTTGCCGTTCACGGCCCAGGATTGTTCTTTGGGCTCGCCGAGAGACATCAGCGACTGTACATCGTCGCGCCAGGTCAGTTCCAGATCCAGGATGTGGCTGTCTGCAATGGTAAGGTCATACTGCTTTGCTGCTACACCTTCGATCAACTCTTCGGTTTCCAGCGTCTCGGCGACCGGGATCAATTCTATACCGGGTACCTTGCGCTTAAGGTCGGTGACGGTTGCCCAGTAAGAACTGGAAGGTCGCGCATAGATTTTGCGTCCGCTGAGTTCACTAATATCCTGTATCGGTTGCTCGCTTGCCCTGGCCACTACCAGTTCCGAAGCGTAGTGATACGGGCGGGAAAATGCGATGCCCATTGCCCGTCGGGCTTTTGTTGGAGTTAGAAAACCAAGGGCAATATCCGCTTTGTCTTCGACCAGATAATTCAGCATGTCTTCATGATCCGGCGCCACGATAATCTGGTAGCGAATATCGTGCTTGGCCGCAAAATGACGGGCCATTTCATAATTGAATCCGTGCAGTTCACCGCGCCAGATAAAATAAGAAGCCATATTGTTGCGCATGACAAAGCGAATCACTTTGTCCTGTTTGATTTTGTCCCAGCGGTTATTTGGTGCCGTTTTCGGTTGGCTATTAACGGCGAGGTTTTCCTGCACCAGGAATTGATTGAGCTTTTCCAGCAGGGTTTTATTGCCTTTTTGGACTGCCCAGGCAATGGCGCGTCGGCCGCTGGCCTGAAAACTGCGTTGCACATCGTCACGATAGGTTTGCACTGCACTGAGGGTGTTGCCGTCCAGTATGGTGAGTTGAATCTCTCCGGCCACCAGGCGATCCAGTACCTGATCAGTGGACAGGTTGGATTCCAGATAGCGGAGTTTCATTCCGGGGTAGGCCTTCTTTAGTCCCTTGGCGGTGTTAACAAATGAAGTACCCTTGGGCACCGCTAATTCGTAATCGTTGAGTTGCTCCACTTTGGCAAGGTCATTGCCGCGCTTGGTAACCAGGAATTCTGTGGTATAGGCCACGGGGTGGGTGAAATCAACGGTGGCGGCGCGCGTTCTGGTAACGGTGAGATTGGTGGCGATCACATCGCCCTTGTCGTCTGCGAGGGCGGCAAGCAGACCATCGAAATTCTCGATGGCAACAAACTCAACGTCGAGTTTGTGTGCTGCAGCGAAGCGGGAAACAGACGTTTTTTCCTGTTCCAGTGGAAAACCGGCACGGGGTAAGTAACTCTCAAATCCGCTCCAATAGAGTACCCGCAGGTTGCCCTGCTCCTGAATGGTGTGGAAATCCCTTGAGAAAGCGGGATTTCCACCCACTAGCCACCCCAGGCAGATGAGGCAGATCGGATAGAGCAACGCCCAACGGGAGCGTTTTGGTATCGAGACCATAGGATTCTGCTCGTACTGACTGATGAGTTTGTATTCAAACTAACAGAAATGAATGGTGTTGCCAAAATGCAATCCCGCTGCCGCAGACTGGCTCGGTGCCTCCATTAGTGAGCGCGATCGAATTCCGGCGCTGTCTTGTCCACGGACTCCACTTCCACGCTGTGTTCATCTTCCCACGCAGAATAGGTGGCATCTGACATCTTCACGCCTACACCAAAATTGAGCGCGATCAGTGAGCCAAAAATGACGAGTACGTATCCCATGATGTCCTCCTTTTGCCTGTTTCAGGCAGTGTGAAATCCTTTCAAGTGCCGTCACACACTCAAAATAAAAAGTCGTCGATAAAGTATTCCGGTGGGGTTGTTTCGATCGACAGAGCTAGGCTAAGCTCAGCGAACCCGGTTCAGAATTGGCAGGATTGACAAGATGACAGGTAAAATGGACAGCGGTGAAATCCGTGTTGCTATCCTCACATTCCCCATGGGTTTACTGTCCTGTGTGTTTTCCATGCAGGAAAGCCTGATGGTGGCCAATTACTGCGCATCTCAGTTCGGCGTACGTAAAAAGTACTTCAACGCCCAACTGGTGGGATCCAGTGAACTGGGTTCGCAGTCCTATTGCGGTGCCAGGGTGGAACAGATTCAGCCGCTACCGGAACCGGATCAGGTGGATCTGGTGCTGGTACCGGCAGGGCCGCCACCGGTCATCGATCAGGAAAGCCTGCAGGCCTGGTTACAGGCCTGTCGGCCCATCTCGGATTGGGTGCGTAAAGCCTATGATCAGGGCGCGCAAATCGCTTCAACCTGCACCGGCAGTCTGTTGCTGGCGGACGCAGGCTTGCTCGACGGTGTACCGGCGACCACCCATTGGGCCATTGAGCAGGTGGCACAACAGCAGTTTCCCCAGGTACAGTGGCGGGTGGATGAATCCATGGTGGAGCACGGTCCGGTCACGACAGCGGGCGGCGGCAACATCTATACAGTACTGCTGCAGCAACTGATTCAGCGGTTTCAAGGCAGTGATGTGGCTATGGAAACCTCCCGTATGCTGTTGTTGGACATTCACGGCGAGCGCCAGGCGGTGTATTTTCGCGGCGCCCTGGACATGCGTTATGAGCATCCGAAAATTGAATTAATGAAGCAGTATGTGGCCCAGCATTTCCGCCATGCACTGACCCTTTCTGATTTGGCAGGCGCCACCGCCCTGTCCGAGCGCACGCTTAACCGAACCTGTCAGCGCGAGCTGGGCATGACCCCCATGCAGTTTGTGCAACGGGTTCGCATTGAATCGGTTATGCACTCGTTACAGCTTACCCCGGAGCCGGTGAATAAAATTGTGTGGGAAGCCGGTTACGAAGACCTAAGTTCGTTCCAGCGCTTGTTCAAACGGCATACCGGATTGACCATGAGTGAATACCGCCGTCGCTTTGGCGTGAAGGTGTATACCCATGATGATGAGGGAACCATGGCCTTTGAAGCCTGATTTACGGTCTGCATGATGATTGTTGTCTCCAACTCCCTGGCCATACCTGAAGATGAGATCGAAATCAGCGCAATCCGGGCGCAAGGCTCCGGCGGGCAGAATGTCAACAAGGTGTCTACGGCCATTCATCTACGGTTCGACATTAAGGCTTCGTCATTACCGGATTACTGCAAAGAAAAATTGCTCGCCCTCCAGGATCAACGGATCAGTAAAGACGGTGTGGTAGTGATAAAGGCCCAGGGTTTTCGTACCCAGGAAAAAAACCGGGAGGACGCTATTGCTCGCCTGATTGAGCTGGTTCGCAAAGCGACGGTGGTGAAAAAAGCGCGTCGCCCTACCAAGGCAACCCGCGCTTCGCAAAAACGCCGGGTGGACACCAAAACTCACCGCGGCAAGATCAAGGCGTTGCGTGGAAAGCCTGTTGATTGAGTACAGCATAATGGTTTAGGGTTCATATTATTCCCACATTGCCGGCGCACAATCTGCCGGGTCACTCCTGCTGTTAAACGACCAATTAGAGGGCATACCAGAATGAATCGAATCCATTTTGTAGGTGGAGAAAAGGGGGGCGTGGGCAAGTCCGTGCTGTCCCGGGTGTTGGCCCAATACTACATTGATCGCAACAAACCATTCTGTGCCTTTGATGCGGACCTCTCCCACGGGGCTCTGGTGCGTTACTACGGTGAATTTTCACAGGCGGTGGACATCAGCAAGTTTGAAAGCGCGGACCAAATTGCCGAGGCCTGTGCTGAAAAACAATGTGATGTATTGGTGGACCTGGCTGCGCAATCGGCGCGTAATGTGGACCGCTGGATTGCGGAAAGTGGTTTGGTGGAGTTCGCAGATGAAATGGGACTGGTAGTGACGTTGTGGCATGTAATGGATGACGGTACCGACTCGGTTCGTTTGTTGGAAAAAACTCTGGAAACCTATGGTTCGGGGCCCGCTTATGTGATTGTACGTAATCATGGGCGTGGTAACGATTTTTCCTATTTCGATGAATCCGATGCCAAAGCCAAAGCAGAATCTTATGGGGCGAACATAATCGATCTTCCGGAGCTACACGGTGCATCCATGCGCAAGATCGATCGTATCGGTGCAAGCCTGTGGGCTGCAGCGAACAACAAGGATGAAACCTTGGGGCCCACACTGGGCATGTTGGAGCGCCAGAGGGTCAGGGTTTGGTTGGGCAAAGCCTACGCTGAACTGGATCGGGTATTGGCTGACTGATTGCAAGGTTTGGAATACAAGGATCTACCGGTGCTACATCGATTCCACAAAATGTCAGCAGTTGTGATTGTGGCATTCATTCTGCTTCATCTGTTGAACCATCTGTTTGCTCTGCAGGGCATTTCTGAACATATCCAGTTTATGGATAAGCTCAGGGTAATTTATCGGAACGCGGTGGCGGAGTCCCTGCTGTTACTCTGTGTGCTCTTCCAGGTGGGAAGCGGAGTTTATTTCGCCTGGAAGCGCAGGGGCCAGCGACGTGGCTTCTTCGAGAAAGCACAGGTCATCTCCGGTCTCTACCTGGCGTATTTTTTCCTGAACCACGTGGGTGCGGTTATTTATGGCCGCTGGTGGCTTGGGCTGGATACGAATATCTATTATGGCATTGCCGGATTTCATACAGATCCTTTTCAGTTCTATTTTGTTCCCTACTATTTTTTTGCCGTGGTCGCCGTGTTTGTCCACATCGCTGCGGCTTTGCACTGGCTAACCCGCAACACATTGGGGGAAAAAGCAAGAAAGTGGCTTTCTGTCCTGGTGATTGTACTGGGAGTGCTGGTCTCGAATATTTTGATGGATGCCTTCTGCGGAGTGTTCTATGACGTCGAGATCCCTGAAGAGTACAGCGCAATCTATCGTCAGATGGTGCAATAACACGGATTGTGGCCCTGGAGGGCCCGGATTTGCCCATTCGAGCGTCAGCGCTTATGCTTAAGCTAACCAGCGGCCCGTCCGGCTGTGGTTACTCTTCCTGATTATCCTGATTGGAGTATATATGCGAACCGCTAATCCCGCTTTGAGCGACAAGGCATTCTCGAACGTTGAACGCAGTGGCCCACCAATGACCCTGTCGGGGACGGTGAATAAGACCGCTATGCTGCTGGCACTGAGCCTCATCACCGCCATGGTGACCTGGGGTATGGCCTGGGAGTCTATCCAGGCTGCAGAAAATGGCGGTGAGATGAATCCAATGCTGATGCCGTTGATGATCGGCGGCGCTGTCGGCGGGTTTGTGCTGGCGCTGATTTGCATCTTCAAGAAGACCGCTGCGCCCATAGTGGCGCCGTTATACGCCTTGGCTGAGGGGCTGTTTCTGGGTGCAGTATCCGCCTTCTTCGAGATTCGTTTTCCGGGTATCGTCATGCAGGCGGTGGGTTTGACCTTCTGTACCCTGATGGCTCTGTTGATGGCCTATCGCAGCGGTCTGATCAAAGCCACGGAAAACTTTAAACTGGGTGTATTCGCTGCCACCGGAGCCATCGCGCTGATTTACCTGGTGAACATCGGCATGCGTCTGTTTGGTTTTGAGGGCATGGGCTTTATCCATGACAGTGGTCCGATTGGTATCGGCTTCAGCGTGGTTGTGGTGGGTATTGCGGCCCTGAACCTGGTGCTGGATTTCGATTTTATTGAAAACGGTGTGGAATACGGTGCTCCCAAATATATGGAATGGTACGCCGCTTTTGGTTTGATGGTGACCCTGGTGTGGCTGTACCTGGAAATGCTGCGACTGTTGTCCAAACTACGCAGCGATTGATATAGCGTTCGTTCAGGCGGTGGGCTCAGTCCGCCGCCTGCTTCCTCCCTCATTTTGAACATCTTTTTGCAGACTCAAGCAAATGCCTGAAAATAACTACGAAACCCCTGATTCCAACCTGATCGTTGAAACCGATGAAGATCTGCAGTTAGCCTCCAGATTCCATCGACTGATCGCGTCAATTGTCGATACCATCATTATGTTGCTGATTATCGGCCCGTTTATGTATGCAACCGGGAGGTATGACAAAATTTTTTAGGGTCAGGAACCCGCCCAGTATGATCCGTCATCTGCTACCGCGTTATGCGATCTATTTTGGCATTGGATATGTCCCTTTTATAGGCGGTCTGCTTTCCATTGTGAATGTCCTGTTTATTTTCAGAAAGGACAAACGTTGCCTACATGACCTGGCTGCCAAAACCATGGTGGTGGACAATTAAATCGAGATGATCAACCACCCTCTCCAGCAGTACTCTAATTAAGGGAAAGCATTTCTGCCAGAGTTGCACCCGGCAGGCATGCCAATTTATATCAATGGTGAGTAAAAGGATTTTCCATTTGATACAAAGAATTATTTTGATCGTTGTTTTAACTGTAACTGGATTCGCCAATGCTAATGCTAATGTCAAAACCAAGTCTGACAGTGTGGATGATCAGTTGGCTGAACTCGAATCCAAGCTGCTGTCCATTGCACAGAAACATTATTTCTTAAGCTCGCAATCCCGCACCAATTTCAGAAAACGCTACCTTGAATTGGCATCCAGACCTGAGTTTCAGCTGGATGCCGGTTCACTCGTGTTTCCTGAAACCTTCTTTTGGGAGGAAGATTATGCGCAGGCGCTGCATACTGCATTCCTGATCTGGAGCCTAAGCACGTCAGGTAAAACAGTGGACCTGCCCCTGGATCGATGGATGAATCTGATCCTGGATAAAAGCAAGGTGCTGCCAGAAATAAAAAATTATCTACGCTGGAGCGGGGATATTGCTCTGTTGCTGCTTGAATCCCGGTTGCTGCAGGCACAACAACAGGAACAGAATATACTGGCAGAGCTACCCTGGTACTTTGATTACCTGCATCGAATGCGGTCGTATTCGCCGCCGTTGTTCGACGCCGTTTGGCTTGATGTGCGTAGGCACTCGACGGTACTAAACAATTCTCCAGCGATGGGGGCGCTCTATATTCACCTGGGTAAACTGTCTCTGCCCTATCCGCTTCACCCATTGGAGATACCACGCCGTAGTTTCAACGCCAGCATCAACCACGCGGTCAGCCAGCTGGAACACTCCACTGCCATTGAACAGGATTACAGGGATTGGGTAACAACCGGCGTACTGCAATCGGATCTGGATAATTTCAGCATTCCATTTCCGCAGCAATTGGCTTCGTGGGAGGAAATGGTTGCCGCCTGGCATTGGGGGTATCTGGTTCGTGCCGCCGTGGAAAATGATCTGGCCATTGCAGATCCACTGTTATCCTGGATTAACCAAATCCTGTCTCAACTGGCCATGGCGGATGCATCCTCTTTGGAGAATTCCAAGCGTGAACTCACTGGGTATCTAATCGGCACCTGGCTCATAAAAGAGAAGGCCAACCCTGATGCACTGGAGCAACTGCTGTCGAATTGGACCGCTCGGGGCTTGCTCCCAATCAGTCTGGGAAAGTTCAGAGATTCCGAACAGGCGACCATGCGATATCAGGCATTCTGGCATTCAATACTCCTGCTGATCCGAAGGCGGGAACTTACGCATGCGGCCTATGGTTTGCTTATGAACTCGGAAAGCATCGCGGGTGATAATCTGGTACAACTTGCCACGTTACTTTCTGCACTTAATGATTGCGTTAGTTACGGTAATTGGGATTTAAACAGGGTTTGGCCCGAGGCTGCCCATGATAAATTGGTGATGTTATCGGGGGACGAGCTGCCCGGGTCCTTCAAGAATCGTGGGGTCTCGATTCGAGAGTATGCCTGGATTATCCGAATAAAAGGCTATGGTGATCAGCTGCCGAGAGAGGAGGCGCTGACCCTGGGACTATGGCGTACGGATGCTTTGATAGACATCTACAATGAGCGTTACAAAATGGTCTGGCTGGCGGCGGTTATTGGCGCGGTGTGCTATGTCTTCGGACGTAAGCGGCATCCTGTGCCAGCGCTCTTCGTTACCTTCGGGGTGGTGATACTGATTCCCGGGGGTATCTATCTGTGTGCGACGGTGGCGAGCATTGGCCATAACACAGCAAACACCAGCAACTACCTCAGCGTATTGGAGTTCTGCTTTCCCTTTTATGCTTCGCTGGCGATTCTGTACTTTGTTGCTGCAATAAGGAGTCTTTACTTGCGATTTGCAAAGGCCAATCGGCCCGATCAAAAAGCAATCTGAAAGGAAAGAACGTGTGACTTTTCGCCTGATAGACTATATTTTCTGAAGTCAGACGCCAATTCACCGAGCTTAGTTTACCGATGGTTTATTTTACCAAGTGGCCCACTTGGTTTATGAAGATCTTTTTCCTTCTGTGGTGCACCCATGTACAGGCCCTGGACCGGGTGGTGTTGCAGCTCAAGTGGGAGCACGAATTTCAATTTGCCGGCTATTATGCGGCATTATGGCAGGGCTACTATGAGCGCGAGGGACTGGAGGTGGACATCCGGTCCTGGGCCACTCCTGAGGGTAAGGTAAAACTCCCGCTGGAGGAGCTGCTCAGTGGGCGGGCCCAGTTTGCCATAGGCGGAAACGACATCCTGTTGAACCAGGGCCATGGTTTTGATCTTAAGGTGGTGGCGCCGATCTTTCAGCGTTCACCGGTGGCCCTGGTAAGCCTGAAATCCACTCCGATGCAAAATGTGGATCAAGTGGCCAAATTGCGTCTTGCCGCCGTGCCGGATGATGATACAGCGCTGGATGCACGGGCCATGTTTATGATGAATGGGGTGGACGCCGGGCGCCTGACCTTTGTGCAGGAACCTCTCACCATGGAAACCCTGCTGCAGGACAAAGCGGATGTCCTGGTTACCTTTCGAATCTCGGCAGAAACCCGCGCCAAAGAACTGGGATTGGAGCTGAATATCATCAGCCCGAGTGATTATGGTGTCCAGTTCTACGGTGATACGCTTTATACCACTAGCGAGTTTGCCCACCAGCACCCGGAGTTGGTGGAACGCTTTCGACGGGCAACGCTGGATGGCTGGCGCTATGCACTGGATCACAAGCAAGAGGTCGCTGACCGTATCTCAGCAACCCTGCCCCGCTACATCTATCATTACGACGATTTTACTGCCTACAATCGGGCCTTTGCGCAGATCATAGATAATTACACCTTTTATCCGGTGGTGGAGCTGGGCCACGTCAATCTGAAGCGTTGGAAGCGTACCTACGACATCCTGGAACGGTTGGGGGAAATTGAGCAACCCTATGATCCGGCGTCCTTACTGTTCAGCAAACCCCGTGAATCACAGCAACCCTGGATGGACACCCAGTGGCTGGTGTTGGCGGTGGTTGGGGCGGTGGTATTGCTGGGCGTTGCCTTCCTTAACGGCAAACCCGCCTACGGTTTGCAGATTGCGGTACTGGTTTTGCTGATCTTTGTGGAGCAGGGGCTGGAAGCCTGGGTGAAGCGGGATTATCAGATTCAGCAATCGGTCAGTGCATTGGAAACCCTGGCCAAGGTTCGATACAGATTGGAACAGGTCATCTCCCGCAACCTTGCGGAGTTGACTGGCGCCGCCGCGTTCATTGCTGCCAATCCGGATCTGACCCAGGCACAGTTCAACGACTACGCCAAAAACGTGCTCAAACTGGATCCGCAGCTGATTAACCTGGCTGCCGCTCCGGATCTGGTGATCAAATACATTTACCCACTGCCGGGCAATGAGGCTGCGCTGGGTCTTAACTATCGCTTGAACGAACAGCAATTGCCTGCAATTCTGCGGGCCATTGAGTTCAATGAGCCCCTGGTGGCGGGCCCGGTGAACCTGGTACAAGGTGGCCAAGCTCTGATCGGCAGGGCACCGGTACGCGTTTTGAATACGGAAGGAGAGCATCAATTGTGGGGCATAGTATCGGCCCCGGTTGATGTGGCGTCGGTGTATCGGGAGGCAGGGTTGCTGGATCCGGCCCTGGGGCTCAGAGTATCCATTCGAGGTAAAGACGGTCTGGGCAAGGATGGGGAGACCTTTTTCGGCAGACCGGAACTGTTCGACGAACCCGGGGTGGTCACGCAGCCGGTGAGTTTCAGTGGCGGGTCCTGGCAAATCGGTGCTGTCGCAGAATCCACCGGTGAGGGTGTGTCTGCCCGGCTGATCGGCCTGCGCGTGGTATTCGCGTTGGTGACCCTGTTGATCATGCTGTTATTGTTTTCACAGACCCAGCGCATTAACAGTCGTCGCCATTTTCAGAAAGTGAGCAAGCGCCATGCCCAGTTTCTCCACGAGGTGGAAACGGTGGCCAAAGTGGGCGGATGGCGAATGAATAGCGATGGTATCGTTTACGAGTTATCGCGTCAGGCGCAACAGCTGCTGAATGTGGAGTCCGCTGCAGAACAAATATCGCTGGAAGACTTTGTTGCTTACTTCATGTGTCCATCAGGGGTGAATCTGGTGCAGGCGCTGCGCGATGTCTTGGATAAGAATGTCGAATTGGATTTGGAACTGCAAACCTGTAATGAGGATGTCTGGTTGCGAGTGATCGCAGATCCGGTTCGCGACGAGCATGGTGTGGTCGAAATTGTCGGTGCCATCCAGGACATAACAGAGCAGAAACGGGCAGACGCCAAGATCGAACATCAGGCCAATTATGATGGTCTGACCAACCTGCCCAATCGTCTGCTGTTTCGTGATCGCCTGCATTCGGCGATGGCGAGAACAACACGCAGTGGAAAAAAAGTGGCGTTGTTGTTTGTGGATCTGGATAACTTCAAAACCATCAACGATAACTACGGTCACCGGGAAGGGGATCTGGTGTTGTGTGAAGCGGCAGCGCGGGTACAACGCTGTGTCCGGGCATCGGATACGGTAGGTCGCCATAGCGGTGACGAGTTTACCGTTATACTCCATGATCTGGAAAACGAGACGACAGCAGCCAACATTGCGGAAATGATGGTGGGAGACCTGAGCAAGGCATTCCGTATCCGTGGTGTGGAAGTGTATAGCGGAGCCAGTATCGGCATCGCGTTATACCCCGGCGACGCTGAAACGGCGGAAGAACTGATTATCAATGCCGATCAGGCCATGTATGAGGTGAAAAAAAGCGGGCGCAATGGCTGGCATTTTTATACCGAAGAGATGCAACGTAAATCCGAGTATCGCCACCAACTGTATAACGCGCTGGTAACCGCCATTCATGAAGACGAATTGACCTTTCACCTGCAGCCCATTGTGTCCACGCGTAGCGGAAAAACCATTGCTTGTGAAGCACTGGCCCGATGGCAGCGGCGCGACGGCAGCTGGATTTCACCGGTGGAGTTTGTCCCCTTGGCAGAAGAGACCGGGCTGATTAATCAGGTGGATTATCTGATCACGGAAAAATCCATTGCCGCATTGCAACAGATAAATGCCAACCGAAAGCACCCCGTTGCATTGTCAGTCAACGTGTCCCCCAGATTGTTTCAAACCAAAGATCAGGCTTTGGATCGATGGTTGGGCTTAATGCGTTCTGCCAGCCAATCCCTGCCGATCGTGGTGGAAATCACGGAACGCTTACTCACGGCTGAATCCAATCGCACCGAAAGCACGCTGCACCAGCTGGCGGATATGGGTATTGGTATATCCATTGATGATTTTGGTACAGGTTACTCTTCTCTCAGCTACCTGACCCGGTTCCCGGTGAGCAAACTGAAGATTGACCGATCGTTTATCAGTTGTATCGGACTCAACAAAACCAGTGAAACACTGATTGAAACCATCCTCGTAATGGCGGAGAAACTGGGCATCGACGTGGTGGCTGAAGGCGTGGAAACAACGCACCAGTTGGAATATCTGAGTAAACTCAATTGCCACAGTGTGCAGGGTTACTTACTGGCTAAACCGGCCGACGTACAGGTATTTGCAGCCAGGGTTCGGCAGGAAGATGAAGTGGCGTGATCGGCACTCTCAAAAGTGTGCCATAGTGGCTTTGCGTGCCAGCATCTTCTCTACCAGCTTTTCGCTGCCGCCATGTTGGTGGATGGTAGAGCGAATCATGGCGTCTGGAATCCGGGTGACTATGCCAACAGACCGCAGGATTTCACCTGCTGTCATATCGCCGAACAACCTAATTGCGTAGGGATTGTTGGTGTCTGTGCGCAGCAACTCAAGTTCCGTCACCTCGGTGCCGAAAGCGTTGCCCTTTGGATCACCGTGAGCCCGATAAGCCAGTGCGCCACCTACGTCCAGGGTTAACACGGTCTTACCAAGCACACCCTGGTTATCCCCTTCCAAACCGGCCGCATCCCAGTTGGCGGTCCAGGCATGAACCCCAAACCATTGTTGGGCCTGCTTACGTTCTGCTGCGGTGAAATGGCTGATGTAGCGTTTATCCAGCTCCACCCATTCGGTTGCAATCTGATCCGGCGCTGCAGTGGGTAGGTACGTGAGTGTGGGGGCACCGGCCAATCGGTAGAGCATGGCCGCAATCCATTCATTGCGGGCATGGGCTGAAGTTTCCAGCGTCTTGACATAATAGCGCTTACCCTGCGCGTCCATGTACACACCTGCCGGATTGCTGCCTATCTGCCCGGCAACCCGTTCCGTGGTAGCGGTATCAATCATCCTGAATGGCCTTTGTCTGCCTAACCAGCGCCAGTTGGGAGGGTGTTTCTATGGCGCCCTTGCGTGCGGCGCGTACAGCGCGGATGGCCTCGTCCGGGTCCATTCCCAGCTCCACCAGTAAACGGGCGGCGATCATGCCCGCCCGTCCCAAACCACCTTTGCAATGGACCACTATGTCTTCACCGGCCCGCAAGCGTGCACGAATCTCCTTGCCTTGCGTCAACCATTGCTTTTCAAAATCGTCATCCGGAACTGAAAAATCAGCGATGGGCAGATGGTGCCACAGAAGGCCCCGCTTTCGTACTTCCTCCCCCAATTGGGGTACTTTAAGGGCGATCAGTTCGGCGGCTTCCACGAGGGTCAGCACCAACGTCGCGCCCCATTTGTTGATGGCATCAAGATCTAAATTGAGATCCCTCGCCCAAGCACCGGTGTGAGCCATCCTGTCATGTTTTCCCGGGCAGAAGGTGATTCCGATTCTGCCGTGGGATGGCGTAGCACGGACCTCGGCAATTTGCAGGGGATGGGAGAGACTGTTACGTACAACCACGGAGATACCCACAAGCACGATAAAGTTGGTCAGAATAACGCATAGATCCGGGTCTGCCATGATCTCCGGCAGGGTTCTGTTGATTGAAGGTGGTATATCCATTTGACTTATGTGATTAGGAGGGTTAAAAAAATGAAGCTGTAAATTCTTGTTGGGGGGGGGATGCAATGAAAAATTTTGTGAAGCTGGTGGGGATCACCATCGGTCTGAGTTTAGCGGTAAGCTCCGTATTCGCATCAGATGCGACATCCAATCGAATCAAAGGGGTTTCTGAATTTCTATTGGAGCGAGCCAACGACAATTATCTGTTTATGCTGATGACCCAGATAGAGGAGAATGACGCGTTCAAATGTTATTTCCCGAATACCTATGCTTATGCAACCAGTGGCAGGGAAAGTTTCAAGTTGCTGTTAACCAGCAAAAGCCTGTGGGAGAAATCCGTTAAAGAAGATCTTGAGGCGCTCGCTGTGCGGGAACTCTACCATATTGTCTCCAGTGGCAAGATAGACCACATCAATCGCAAGTTCACAGATGAATATATTGAGTTGCTCCAGACCCTCAGACTTGAGTATGAAGGTGAGCTGTACCCACTGGACTCCATCCCGATCTCAGCCCCGCTAGAACTGCGTAATCAGATCAACCAGTTTTACACGCAGGCCAATCAGGCAACACAGCTGATACAGGCAGTCAGCATAGCGGCACAAACCGAAAACACCGGTTGTGTGACGGCGGACAGTTCCTTTGAAGAATTCAAGGAGTCGATGGACAAACTGAAGCAAGCTTTGGAACTGAACAAGGAGCAGCTAAAAGTGCTTGCGGATCAAAAATCCAAATTGGTGGTTGACGCTCAGTTTAAGCAAAAGTTGGCTGCCACCGATAAAGTACTACTGCCATTGATGGGTATCTATGCGCTGTCAAATACAGATAAAAATAATGAGGTTGTATTAGAGGGAGAGAGTTATCTTTCACAGGTACTGGAAATTGAAAAGATTATACGTCTTTCAATCGAAAAGGATATCAACCCTCTGGGAATTGATATCGAATCCAAGGAATATGCGCGTTTTCGTCGCTACATCATATCATTCGCAACGTTAGCTGATGCCGAAAGTGAACAAACCGTAAAACTGGTCATGGAAGAACTGGCCCTGCCCCCGGTGAGCTTTGGCCTTAAAAGGGAAGCGGGAGAAAATGGTGTGTTTATCTCTGCGTACCTGGGATTGGCAGGTGGTGTTGAGGATAGAGCCTCGGAAGAGAGCGGATCTTATTCGGGGCTGTTTGTGCCCGTGGGTTTTGAGTACAGCCGTGGTATCGCCAATTTCGGATCGCTCAGCATTATGCTTGCACCCTTCGATTTTGCACACCCGGTAAACCTGGAGATCGAGGACAAGCAGGATTCGGTGAGTTTTGATGATATCGTCCGGCCGGGCGCCTATTTTTCCTATGGCATGAAAGACTATCCGATTTCTTTTGGATTAGGTGTGAGCAAGGGTCGTGCTCTCAGAACGGATGTAGATGACAAAGTCACCCAGTATTCGGCTTTCGTGGTCATTGATATGCCGCTGTTCAGGATTTTTTGATCAGTGGCGCTGTCGGTGGTGGTGCGCTATAGAATGCTGCGCACCACCATCGTTGGAGGACGCCGGGAAGCGAGAAAACTGAAAAGATCAGGCCGCTTCCACCGCTTTGATCTGAAACCCTTTGACTTCTTTGACCAGGGCATCCGCCCGCTCCAGGTAATGCTTGTTATCGTGCATCCAGGGATGGAAGCCGGGGCGGAAAAAGTCCAGCCACTCCGGTGCAATGCGACGCAGCACACCAGGCTTACCGGCGACAAAGTTGGCCAGTTTTCCCCAGCCTTTGAGATTGAACAATCCCCCACTGCGGGACAGCATGCGTACATAGAACGGCGCGTACAGACTCCAGAAAATGATATTGGCCATTGAGAAAGCGAAGACCCTCAGGGCATAGGCGCTGACACCCGTGCCCACCACCTGCTCATAGGCATCGAAACAAACCGCCTTGTGTTCGGTTTCCTCCAGTGCATGCCACTGCCAGATGGCAGCGAAATGGGGATCGGCGCCTTCCAGCAGATCATCGTCCCGCAGCAATGTGTCTCCCAATACGGCGGTAAGATGCTCAAGTGCCACGGTCACGGACAACTGTGCCGCAGGGGGCAGCTTTTTAACCGTGTCCAGCACGATCACCACCAGCTTGTCTAATTCCTCAATGGGCATCCCGGCCTGAGCCAGGGCATCGTTGTATTCTTCGTGTTCCCGGGTATGGAATCCTTCCTGGCCAATAAAGGCGGAGACCTGGGCCTTCAGCTTTTCGTCGGTAATTTCGTTGCGGTAATTGCGCACGCTTTGGATGAAAAAGCGTTCACCCGCTGGAAAAAAGATCGACAGCGTGTTGTAGAACTGGGCCACGTGCAGGCCTGACGGATTCCAACTTAAGGCTTTGTCCTTGGGCAGGCCAAATTTCAGATTACGGCGAATGGGATCAATCAGACTGGTCATTGGGCGGCTCCACTTCGTTCGAGTAGTGAGGTGTATTGCAGGTGTTGTTCTTATTAGCAGGGATTGTGCGTGAGTTATGTGACATTGAAAAGTGGCACATAAGATGATGTAGCTTTTGCCTGACCCAGGTCAACGTGACCAGGAAGTCATGAGAAGTGTCAGGAGCCATGACGGTAGGTGAATCTGGTATTGACAATACATGTATATGCATATTAAATTGAGGTTGTTACTATCAGGACCAGATCATGACCCGAACTACGAAAGTTGAACCCTGTTTCAATCTGATGCTGCGCCAGGCGGACCGAGTACTAACCAGCCACTACAACGCCTATCTCAGTGACTGTGGCATCAAAGTGACCCAGTTCAGCGTGTTGCGTTCGTTATGGTATCTGCAGCCGTGTTCACAACAGCAACTGGAGCAGGCGCTGCTGGTGGACCAGGCCACCCTGACCCGTAGCCTGAAGCCGTTGATACGGGAGGGTTATGTGGAGCGTATGCCGGACCCCGCTGACCGGCGGGTTATGTTGTGTTCCCTCACGGACTCGGGCAAAACCCTGTACCGGCAGGCCGAAAAGCAGTGGCAGCGGGCTCAGCACAGTGTGGAGCAAAAGCTGGGGCCGGATATGATTGCACAGTTATTGGGGGCTTCTTCTGCCCTGATCGAATTGAAATCCTGATCCAAGCGTACAACCTGGACGTTCATACACCGCGCGGCTCACCCCGCGCTTTATTTGGAATAAATACATGTATATGCATATAAAGTGGGAGCGAATATGAACAAGATCATTCTGTTCGGAGTCCGATATCCGAAATCCACCCTGTTAATCGGTTTGCTGTGCCTGGGCTTGCTGGCGTCCGGGTTGGGTAAAGTCTTTAAAGACACCCGCGCCGATGCCTTCCTGTCCCCGGACAACCCTGCCCTGGTCTACAAAAACAAGGCCCGTGCGCTGTTCGGTATCAGTGACCCGGTGGTGATCGCCATAGAGAATCCGGGAGAGCACGGAATCTATGACTTGGCCACGTTGACCCTGGTGACAGAGCTGACCGCTGCGGTGAATGCCCTGCCCAATATCAATGAAGACCGTACCATGAGCCTGGCGACGGAAAACAACATCGTCGGCAACAGCAGCGGTATGGATGTGTTCCCGTTTCTGGAGTTGTTGGCTGAGGGTGGTCCGGCTGCGGTGCGGGAAGCGGTGCAGGGATTCCCGCTCTATAACGGACTGCTGGTGGCGGAAGATGGCGCCATGACTCTGATCATCGCTGAGTTGTACGACGATGCCAAAGCGGAGGAAACCTATAAGGCGTTGGGCGACCTGGTTGCCTCGCACGAGCTGCCGGAAGCGGTAGCCGTCTACACCGCCGGCGAAGGCGCCGTACTGGGTTATCTGGGCCATTACATTGATCAGGACGCCGGTCGACTCAATCCCCTGGCGGGTTTGATCATCACCATCATGCTGGTGGTGGCGTTCCGGCGTTTTGCCCCTGCACTGTTGGGTAATATGGTGATCGCCGCGGCGGTGCTGATGACAGTGGGTCTGATGGGTTACAGCGGCGTGCCGTTTTATGTAATCACCAATGCCATGCCGGTCATTCTGATTGGCATGGCGGTGGCCGACTCTATTCACATCTTTAGTTGCTACTACGAATTGTTGGCAAAAAATCCTGACTACACACCCCGTCAGGCGATTGAAGAAGCTGTGCTTACCATGGCGGGCCCGGTGACGCTCACCACACTCACCACCATGGCCGGTTTTATCGGTCTGTTTGCCTCCGCTTATATGCCGCCGTTTGAGTTTTTTGGACTGTTCACCGCGTTTGGCGTATTGGTGGCCTGGTTTTATTCCCTGTTTGTATTGCCGGCTGCCATCACCTTGATCAAACCCAAAGTCAGTAAGCGCTGGGTGCAACTGGAGCAATCCAGTAACAAGGATCTGTTCGCCCGTTTTATGATGGCGATAGGGGGTATTACCACCCGTCATGCCAAAGCCACTGTGATTGCGTTCCTGATGGTGTCGGTTACCGGTTTGGCGTTAAGTGTGCAGTTACGGGTTAACGATAACCGCATTAATACCTTCCATCCCAGTGAAGCCATCTACCAGGCGGATCAGGCTATCAATCGTCATATGCAGGGCACCAATACACTGGATGTGGTGATTGAGACTGATCACAAGGAAGGACTGTTTGATCCGCAAGTGCTGGCCAAGATCGAGGCGCTGCAGGCCTATGGTGAATCCCTGCCCCACATCAATGGTTCCATGTCGTTGGTGGATTTTCTGAAGCAGATGAATAAGTCTTTGAACGAAGATCGTGACGAGTTTTATGCATTACCACAGTCGAAGGAAATGGCTGCACAGTATCTGCTGCTGTATTCCGCCAATGGTGATCCAACGGATTTTGAGAATGTGGTGGATTACGACTACCGCCTGGCCAATATACGATTTTATCTGGACACGGCTGAGTTTGTGGAAACCGCACCCTTGGTGCAGGCACTGGAAACCTACGTGGCGGATCAGTTCTCCGGTCGCTCGGTTACCGCCACATTAACCGGTCGGGTGAACCTAAATTACCACTGGTTGAAGGACATCGGCAACAGCCACTTCCTCAGCGTTGGTATTTCATTGCTGTTTGTTTTGCTGGTGTCGGTGCTGTTGTTCCGCTCCTTTATTGCCGGCGTGTTGGCGGTGTTGCCAGTCATGACTTCTATCCTGATGGTGTATGCCACCATGGTGCTGTTCAAAATTGATCTGGGCATCGGGACCTCCATGTTTGCATCCGTGGCCATCGGCTTGGGAATTGATTTCGCCATTCATACCATCGATCGTATGAAAGCGCTGTTTGCGGATTCGGTGCCTTCCAGGAAAGAGCTGGTGGATAAGCTTTACGCCAGTACCGGTCGAGCGTTGTTGTTTAACTATTTAGCGGTAGCCTGTGGCTTTGGTGTGTTGATTATCTCCAAGGTGGTGCCGCTGAATAACTTTGGAACCATTGTTGTGCTGTCGGTCACCATGAGTTTTATTGCATCGCTGCTATTGTTGCCGGCGTTGGTCTTGGTATTTAAGCCGGGCTTCCTCTATGGCAAGCACACGGCAGAGCGTGGCCAAACACCATCGGTGGCGCTTGCGAAGAACATGGCGAAGACCATGCTGGTGGTAGCCGCGGTAACGGGCGTGGTTTTTTCAGCATTACCCGGGCCGGTACTGGCACAAACGGATATGAATGACTTGCCGGATGGCGCCACCATTGTGGATCACATTAACCAGGTGGCGGAAGGGAATCATGCCATGAGCGATCTGCACATGACCCTGACCGATAAATCCGGCAAGGTACGGGAGCGTCAGGCTGTGAGCTATCGCAAATACTTCGGCGAAGAAAAACGAACGCTGTTGGTGTATCAGCGACCCAGCAATGTGAAGGATACGGGGTTCCTCACTTATGACTATCCTGACCTGAATGCAGAAGACGATCAGTGGTTGTATCTGCCCGCCTTGCGCAAGGTTCGCCGCATATCGGCCTCTGACCGTGGTGACTATTTTCTGGGGACCGACTTCACCTACGAAGACATCAAAAAATCCGGCAAGATCGAAAAACAGGATTACGAGTTTGAAACCCTGGGGCGGGAAACCATCAGCGTAGGTGGAGAGCAGATCACCACCTACAAAGTCCAGGCTAAAACCAAATCCCAACAGGTGGCGGAAGAGCTGGGTTTTTCCCGCAGCCTGATCTGGGTTAATCCCGAAAACTGGATCATTGTTAAAACCGATTACTGGGACCTGAAAGATCGTCCGCTAAAAACCTACACCGCCAGTCGCATCAGCCAGGTGGACGGTATCTGGACCAAGCATCAGCTGGAAGTGCAGAATCATAAAACCGGACATCACAGTCGCTTTGTTTTCTCCAATGTGGATTACCAGAAACCGGTGCCGGACGATGTGTTCAGCCGCCGTACCCTGGAGCGTGGCCTGTAATGAAACGTCCCGTATTAGCCCTGGTGTTTGCGGCGGGTGCAGCATTGTTGCCCCGCCCCGGATTATGCAGCATTGAATTCACCCTGGATATTGAAACGGAGTTGGGGTTTGGACTGACCGACTCCGGCATGCAAAAGGCCGATACTATTTTCAAAGCGGAAATCACTGGTGATGTATCGGAATCCATCCGTTATACGCTGATACCGAAACTGGTGATCGCGGCGGACAGTGAACTCTATGTGAAGGAACCGGTGGAGAGTAACTACTCGTCGCTGAATAGTCCCTGGGTGTCGAACCAACACGGTCTGTTCGAAATAGCCGAAGCCTATGTGGATTTTGCAGCCTGGCAGGGCTATTGGCGCGTAGGCAAGCAACAGACGGTATGGGGCCAGGCCGATGGATTAAAAGTGTTGGATGTGGTGAATCCACAGGACTATCGGGAGTTCAATCTGGACGAGTTTGAAGATTCCCGTATTCCCCTCTGGACAGTGAACGTGGAGTTCAACCTCAGTGAGGATTCGACGCTGCAATTGCTGGTGATTCCTGATGCAACCTACAGCAAGCTGGCCGATGCCGGTACGCCGTATTTTGTCACCAGCTCCAAGTATGTACCCAAACCGGCAGCATCGCCCTGGCCTGTTGTCATTTACGATGCGGAACGTCCGGATCATGCAGTGGAATTCGGTGCCCGCTATCGCCTGTTTTATTCCGGTTGGGATCTGACATTGAACTACCTCAACCACCGTCAGGATATTCCTGCCATCTATCGTTACCTAGATTCCAATCAGGTGAATGTAACGCCTGTCTATGAGCCGAGCGAACTGGTGGGAGCCAGCGCCAGCAATGCGTTTGGCGATTGGGTGGTAAGAATGGAGCTGGGCTACAGTACCCACACTTATCAGCTGCGGCACAGTTTGCAGGAAGGCGGTATCGCCGACACGCCGGAATGGAGTTCGGTGGTGGGCCTGGATTATCAGGGCTTCACCGACTGGTTTCTCAGCTATCAATGGTTTCAAAGTCGATTGACCGACTACGATGAATTCAATGATGACATCGTGCGCAATCAACAACGGATGCAGCACACGTTCCTGGTACGGAGATTGTTGATGAACGACAATCTCGAGCTGGAGCTGTTTGCGCTCTACAGTGATGAGGACGATGACGGCCAGGTACGTGCTCAAGTGGCTTATCAAGTGAATGATGAACTAAGGGTATGGTCCGGTGTGGATATTTTCTATGGTGATGTGGACGGTCAATTTGGTCAGTTCAATGACACGGACAGATTCATTATCGGTGCTGAGTTTGGTTTCTAACAGGCAGTTGAATGAAGGCGTTATACACGCCCCGGTGACACACCGATGATACGTTTAAAGGCCCGGGAGAAAGCGGCCTCCGATTGGTATCCCAACTCTTCCGCCAATACGATCAACGGCACAGGGTGCTGGCGTAAGCGCTGATGTGCCAGCCGCATACGCCATTCTGTGAGATAGCGCTTGACGCTGTTACCCATCAAGTGAGTAAAGCGGGCAGAAAAACCGGAACGGGATAGACCACACTCCTGTGCCAGACTCTCTACCGTCCAGTTCCTTTGCGGCTGATGGTGAATAGCGCGCAGGGCAATGCCGATATGCCTGTCACGTAACGCCGCCAGCCAACCCTGTTTCTCTGTCGCCGACTGTTCCAGCCAATGGCGAATCAATTGAATCACCAGAATGTCCGCCAGATGGGTGATGATGGTTTCGCCGCCGGGTTTCAGATCTCGGGCTTCGCAAGCGATGAACTCCAAAGTGCTTTGCAGCCATTGTTCACCGCACTCATCCAATTGGTCCATCACCAGCAACGTAGGTAGTTGTTGAATCAACTGGCGGCCCAAGGCCTGGTCAAATCCCATGACGCCACAGGTGAGTTCGGTGATCTCCCCGTCTCCTGTTATTTCCAGCACTTCATAGCGTTCGCTGATACGTTGGATGCCTGCGTCAAACAAGGGAGTGGGAGTTAACGTGGGATTGCTGCTGAGGGTGTGCCCCCGACCGTGGGGCACCAGGGCCAGTGATCCCTGGCTGAGTCGGCGTGGAGCTTCGCCTTCCAACTGCAGCCAGCATTCCCCGTGGGTGATGATATGAAACATCAGCTTATCCGCCATCACCGGCATGGCCAGGGACCAGTCACCACTCAATACAGAACGGCAGTAAAGGCTGCCGTCTAACCTGAGCTGATGCAGGGTTTCCCCCAACGGATCATTGGTCAAGGGGAAGTCGGGCACGCTGTTAGACGAATAATCATATTTCATGGCGAAATAGGTATTAAGTATCCAGTTTGGAAACAGGATACTGGCTTCGCTGATATAAACGCAAGCCAAATAATTTCTCCTGGAGGATGAAGCAATGTCGACACCCACTACCCTGATCATCGGTAAAAACGCCAAAACCGGCTCCCGTGTAGATGCCCTGCTCACGCGGATGGGCCACCCCACCCGGGCCGTTTCCCGCTCCACCACCCCGGCGTTTGACTGGGAGGACCCCACTGGTTGGGCCCAAGCCATGGCCGGTTGCCGGGCTGCCTATGTCACCTTTCAGCCGGACCTGGCGGTACCTGGTGCCCGGGAAACCATTGCCCGCTTTATAGCAACCGCCCGCCAGGCGGGTATCGAACATCTGGTGCTGCTGTCGGGCCGGGGTGAAGCCGGCGCGCAACAGGCGGAGCAGGAATTAATGAACAGCGGTTTAACCTGGAACGTAGTGCGGGCCAGTTGGTTCAACCAGAACTTCAGCGAAGGGTTTCTGATTGAAGGCATCCTGGCCGGTGAGGTGGCGTTGCCCGCTGGCAATATCCCTGAACCGTTTATTGATGCTGACGACATTGCTGAGGTGGTGGTGGCCTGTTTAACACAGCCAGCATTAGCCAACCAGTTGTTCGAGGTTACCGGTCCTGAGTTACTGACCTTCCAGGAGTGCGTAGACATCATTGCTGAAGAATTGCAGCAACCGATTGAATTTTTAGACATCAGTGCCGAACAGTTACTGCAAGGGTTGAAAGCGGAAGGACTACCGGAATCCGTGCTTTGGCTGATGAATGAATTGTTCACGGTGGTGATGGATGGCTGCAACAGCCGAATAGAAACCGGAGTTGAGCAGGCGTTGGGGCGGCCCGCCAAATCGTTCCGCGAGTATGTGCGCAAAACAATTGCACAGGGGGGCTGGCAAACTGAGGCGGTCCTTGAGGCCCAGGCTCAATAACGCTATTCTTCCAGACCGGTGAAGCGGCGGGAGATCATTTCCACCTGCCGCTCCATGTCTTCCTCGTCAGCATTAAGCAGATCTCCTTCCAGGCGGGCGCTCAGGCTCGGCAGCTTGATTTCGAACACCACTCCGGCCACGTCCAGAGGTTTAAAGCTAAGAGACGTGGTTTTCTTGCGTTTTGAATCCACCTCCAGGTGCCAGCGAGGTTGTGCCGGTTGACTAGGGTCGGTCATAGCGCCTTCAGAAAAATCCTCATGCAGTCGGCGATGGGTTTTCTGGTCACTCTGGTGGGTGATCTCAATGGATTCCAGTTTGCCGCCGTCCTCGATCACCAACTCGATGACTTCGGTAATCACTTCACCACCGTCGGTTTCAAGCCGTAGAGACAATACATCCGTGTTGTTATCCACATTGTGGAACGAAATTTTGCCGTCATAGCCTTTGATGATTTCGTTGACGAAGTACAAGCCCAAACCTTTGCCATGATGCTCCTTGACCCGGCGGGTGGAATAACCCAACTGAAATAGCTTGGTGGCGGTATCTTCATCGATATGGGGGCCACGATTGTAAATCCGATAGCGCACGTAACCCTGCTGTTCATCCAGCTGAATCGCAATTCGGGCGAGTTTCTCCACCTTGCGGGACTTGATCCGACCGGTAAAAAACTGGGCGTTGCTGATCAGGTTTTCCAGCGCCAGTACCACATGGTTTTCGTTGCCGAGTAATGAATCGGTAACCGCCGCTTGTATCCACACCCAATCGTGATCATTCACTTGCAAAGTAACATCATCCCACCATTGGGGTGCACTGCCAAAACAGCGGTGCAGCGCTTTCACCAGAGCACCACGGGAATCAAATACAGGGCGCTCCGGATTGGCATCCTCCCCGTTATCCAATTCCGATTGAAAAATCACTTCCTCTGCTTCGCACACCTGGTTGGCAATGTGCAGTGCGATATTGTCGGCGGTGGAAAGATCCAGCAGATCCCACAGATAACGCAGACTGTCCCGGGCCTCCTGCAGACGTTGCACTTCGTCCAGGTCGGCGATACCGATTTCGGCCATCTGCCGATCCAGCAACGTGGAAATTTTATCGTAACTGATCACGCCGTTATGGCGCACCTCACTGGCGATGCTTTTGAAGTGCAGAAACTTCTCGTCGTACTCAATGTATTCCAGCAGTTTATCGCTGATGAACAGTTTCAGTTTCTCGGCATGATTGGCATAGACATGGGCCTTGGCGTGCAGCTGCTTTTTATTGTCCAGCAGTTCTTCGATCTGCTCCTCAACTCTCTGCATTATTTCCTGTTGATGGCGCCTTTGCATCTGTACATTGCGTAGTTCTAGCAATACCACCAGGGCGAAGGCCGCCAGCAAGGCCTCAGGAATCGGCTGCTCAAATATATATGGCGGTATGCGATAAAACTGCACCAGATCCGGATGGATAAGCAGATAAAAATAACTCAGCAACGCAAACGCCAGCAGAATGCTCAGTAAGGGATAAGGCGTTTTCATCCGACTGGGATTCATTGGTCGCTCTTCCAGAAATAGGCGTGGGCATCGCCAAAGGTGACAATGCCGCGTCCCTGCTGGCAGAGTTCGGCGAAATCGCCGGAATGGTTTTCGGCCGCGTCAAATGCCGAGCGCAGCGTTTTGATGTGCTGGCGGTAATTGGCGTAGGAAAAGCGTTCCAGATCCGCTTCCAGTAAATCGGCAATCTGCTCAGTACTTAATGGCCGTGGGCTACGCTCCACCAGGAAACGTAAAATTTTGCGTGGCGTAGGTGCCAGTGGACGTTTCGGATTATGGGGGTTCATCAGTTTGACGCCCTTCCAGAACACCTCCCAACTGTCGGTGTTGATTTCCAGCTGTCCACTGCGCAAGATTGAGCTGTCGCCCTGTTCTTGCGACTGGCGTTTTTTCAACGCGGCTTTAATACGCCAACACAACACCGCTTCAATATTGCGTTGATGTTTGGCAATAAAATCCTGGGCGTCATTCTGAGTAATGGCTTGCTCTTCAATTTCGGTACCGCTGTGTTCCGACAAATACAGGATGGGCAGGTCCGGCCATTTCTTCAGTAAAGCACGGGAGACACTGAAGCCCGCCTGATCCGAACCATTCATATGCGCATCCAGTAACGCCAGATCAGGCTTGTGCTGATCCGTCATCACCGCGATACGTTGCTTGGCGGCTTCCGGGAACTTATAGACCTCCAAATGATTGGGCTCGCCGTCCAGATCCGCCTGTTCCAACACTGCAGAAAAACGGTCGATCCAATGGGATTGGTCTTCTACCCAAAACAGTTTAGCCATGAATAATTCGCCCCATTGCGAACTGATCAATAAAAACTCACCGATTATTCACCAGCTTAGCCAAGAATCTCTTCTCAAGGGCGCTGAATACCAATGAGTGCGCCACTGATCACAAAAACTTGAGGAGTACGTCATGTTAAACGAGTTGTTATTGCTCTGGTCGGAGCAACCGGCCATCTCCCTGGCCATCTGGCTTTTAGTGCTGGTCACCGTGCTGTATCTGGCCCGTGAACCGGCCCACATGCTGATTAAGAGCACCGGGCGCGCCATCTACCGCTTTATGCGCAGTGCCGCCCGTGCGGTCTCCCACATTGGACAACGGGCCATTAACCGTAACAAGGAAATCATATTGGCCCAGGGAAGGGAAGCCACCGAGAAATTCATTGAGCGCGAATTCACCCGTATCAATGAAATCGTGGCTCGGGACCTGAGTCATTACCCGAACCTGCATCGGGAATTAACGGATGCCATTGAGCGCCTGGAAAACGATTACCAGGCCGCCACCGATGCGCCGCCGTTACCGCCGGAATGGTTGAGTGTGGTGCAGACTATTTCCGAGTTGCCTCGGCAAGGTGATCCCGTGGTGTCCTCGATATTGGAGAACATTCAGGACGAAGTGGTGACCGCACACGAGGAAACGTTGAAGGCGTATCAGAAGTCCAGTGCCGAGCGGCATCGTTTGCTGGGTGCCTTGCAACCCCAATGGCGTGCCTTGGCCAACAAGCTGAGCAAAACCAAGGATGTGGTGGCGATCACCCAGGAACGGGCCGACGCGGTGGACAAGCACATGGCGAACTACGAAGCCATTCGGGATAACGAGGATCACATTGCCCGTTCCTTGACGGCGTCGTCCATGACTCAGTTCTTCATTGCCGGACTGGTGCTCTTTGTGGCGGTGATGGGTGGCCTGATCAACTTCCAGTTAATCGCCATGCCCATGGCGGAAATGGTGGGCGGTAACAGCTACACCGGTGGATTCAAAACCTCCGACATCGCGGCCCTGGTGATCATTATGGTGGAGATTGCGATGGGGTTGTTCCTATTGGAAAGTCTGCGCATTACCAAGCTGTTCCCGGTCATCGCACATATGGACGACAAAATGCGCAAGCGCATGATGGTGATTACTTTCAGCATTCTGTTCATATTGGCGGGCATCGAAGCCTCATTGGCCTACATGCGGGATCTGTTGGCGCTGGATCGTGAAGCACTGAAGCAATCGTTAGCGGGTGTGTCGGCACTGAATGCGGAGTTTCGCTGGATTCCCTCCATCGGACAAATGGTGATGGGTTTCATTCTGCCCTTTGCCCTGGCGTTTGTGGCGATTCCGCTGGAGTCGTTCATCCATGCGTCACGCACTGTGCTGGGTGTGCTCACCGTGGCGGTACTGCGCTCAGTGATCATCAGCCTGCGCCTGGTGGGTGGCGTTGCCAACCAGTTGAGCAAGATGCTGGTGTTCGGTTACGACATGCTGATTACGGTGCCACTTTCTATCGAAAAGTGGGTACGCCAAGGTGTGAAAGCCCGTCGTGACAGTGAGATGGAAACCGCTCGTCAACATTTGGTGGAACCCTATCTGCCTTTAGAGGATGCGGATGATGTTGAAGAAGAATCCATAACCGTTGCTGAAAAACCCAAGCGCACGCGCAAACGCAAAACGTCGGATCTGGATGCGGATCTGGCACTGGAAAAAAGTTGAACGAATAGAATTGAGGAGTAACGATCATGAAAACATTATTGGTCTCATTAGTACTAACCACATTGGCTCTGACGCTGTCCGCTTGCGGGCAGCCTCAACCCACCAACAAAGCGGTCTTCCTGCTGGTGGATACCTCCGGTACCTACACCGAGGAACTGAACAAAGCCCAGGGTATTTTAAATTACCTGTTGGCGACACTGGACAGCGGCGACTCCATCGCCGTGGCCCGTATCGACAGCGGCAGCTTCAGCGAGAAGGATGTGATCGCCAAGGCCACCTTCGATGAACGCCCCAGTATGGCCAATGACCAGAAGCGTATGTTCAAAAACGATATGGACCAGTTTGTGGCTACTATCAAAAGTGGCAGCGCTCACACGGATATCACCGGAGCGATTTTGCAGGCCGCTGAATTCCTGCATGAAACCGGCGCCGGTGAAAAGTATGTGCTGGTGTTTTCAGACTTGGCGGAAGATCTGCAAAAAGGTCATATCCGGGACTTTCCCCTGGAGCTGGATGGCATTCAGGTCATCGCTTTGAACGTAACCAAACTGCGCTCTGACAACATTGATCCGCGGGATTATCTGAACCGCCTGGCGCAATGGCAGAAACGGGTGATGGATGGCGGTGGTAATTGGCGGGTAGTGAATGATTTTGATCGCCTGGATCGACTGATTGCCATCAATGCGATGGATGAGATTTGATGGGTTCTTCAGTACGCTTGAGTAAAAAGGGTTACCGTGTTGGTAACCCTTTTTAGCTGAAATCTTACTGCATCAGATTTCCCATATGATTCAACGTCCGAATCAACTGATTCACATAACTCATTTCATTGTCATACCAGGACACCACCCGCACTTCATAAATCTTGGTACCGCAACGTTGTGCCAGTGTTTGGGTCGCATCGAACAACGAACCATAACTGATACCGATAATATCGCTGGAGACCAGTTCCTCGTCGGTGTAGCCGAATGACTCGTCAGCCGCCTTCTTCATGGCTTCATTGATGCCCTCGACGCTGACAGTCTCGGTATCATCTTTCAGGGTCGCATCCAGAATGGTGATGGAGCCGGAGGGAACCGGCACCCGCTGGGCAGAACCAATCAGCTTGCCGGCCAGTTCAGGAATCACCAGGCCGATGGCTTTCGCGGCGCCGGTGGAATTGGGTACGATGTTGATGGCACCGGCCCGGGCGCGACGGAAATCACCTTTGCGATGGGGGCCGTCAATAATCATCTGGTCACCGGTGTAGGCATGAATGGTGGTCATAAATCCGGTTCTGAGTTCACGATAATCATTCAGTACCTTGGCCATGGGGGCAAGACAATTAGTGGTACAGGACGCGCCGGACACGATCAGATCATCCACTTTCAGCGTGTCGTGATTGACACCATAGACGATAGTAGGGAGATCATTGCCCGCCGGGGCGGAGATAAGCACTTTCTTGGCACCGGCATCAATATGGGCCTGACTCTTGGCCTTGGAACAGAAAAAGCCGGTACACTCCAGTACGATATCGACGCCGTGATCACCCCAAGGCAGGTTGCGTGGGTCGGGCTCTTTATGCACTCTGATCCGCTTGCCATCCACGATCAGGGATTCTTCGTCGCTTTCCACAGTATGCCCGGTAAACGGGCCCTGCACACTGTCGTACTTGAGGAGCTGGGCCAGCATCTTAGGTTCCGTCAGATCGTTGATGGCCACCACTTCGAAACGATCATCGGAGAAAATTTTGCGGAACGTGAGTTTGCCTATTCTACCGAAACCATTAATCGCAACTTTTAGCATGATATTTCCCCTGGCATTAATAAGTGCTGTAGAGAGTACACTGCTTTGATGATAGTAGTGTGATTCAACTCAAAGCACCAGCCCCTCACCCCAATCCAACCAATTGCTTGACTACTCAACTATTTCGGCATATGCTTGACTACTCAAGTAATAATCAAGGAAATAGGAATGAACAAAATTTCACCACAAGTGCGGTTCCTGATTGATCATGCGACGATTACCACCAAGCTGCACAAACAGATTGACCTGAGCCTGTCCTATCAGGGCATCAGCTTTACCGAGTTCCTGATCATGCACTATTTGTATGCTTCACCGCAGCACATGATGCGGCGCACAGACCTGGCCGACAGTGTGGGCATTACCGCGTCCGGCGTTACCCGCCTGCTGGCGCCCATGGAGAAGAACCGTATTGTGGAAAAGGAAAAAAACCCGCGGGATGCCCGCCAGAGTCTGGTCAAACTCACCGCCACCGGGCAGCAGCTATATCAGGATTCTATGGTGGGATTCGCTGATTTTGCCAAGCACAAACTGAAGGGCTGGACGGTTAAGCAGATCGACATGATGTCGGAGCTGTTCCGGGGAATATAACGTTGCCGCGTCAACCGGATTTTCAAAGCACCCGCGAATTGTGGTAGGTTTTTGGTTATGAGGTGTTTTGAATTGATTTCAAAGTGGTCCTGTGTGCTCGGTTTATGGTGGTTGTGTTGCAGTGCAATAGCAGCACAATCCGCCCAACTGGCCATCTCCTGCGGTGCGCTGGGGATACAGCTCACGCTCTGTCAGGAGGGTGTGGAGGCCTGGTCCCGCCGCACAGGCACCGACGTAAAAGTCGTGGCCACACCCAACTCCTCCACCGAACGCTTTGCGCTGTACCAGCAGATTCTCGCCTCCCACTCTCCTGATATTGATATTTTCCAGATTGATGTGGTGTGGCCCGGTACCTTTGCGCCCCATCTGGTGGATCTATCCCAATATATAGGCAATGACTTCACCAAACAGTTCTTCCCCACCATGATTCACAACAACACCATCGACGGTGCCCTGGTGGCCATGCCCTGGTACACCGATGCCGGTGTGCTCTACTACCGGTCTGATCTGTTGGAAAAATACGGTGAAGCCCCCCCAAAAAACTGGCAACAACTCACAACGATTGCCCGCAAGATCCAACAGGCTGAGCGGGATGCGGGCAACCCCCGGATGCAGGGATTTGTGTTCCAGGCCAAGGGTTATGAAGGGCTCACCTGTGATGGGCTGGAGTGGATTGACAGTTTTGGGGGCGGCACCATTGTCAGCAGCGCAGGCAAAGTTACCATCCATAATCCGCAGTCCATTGCCGCTCTGGAGCTGGCGGCCAGCTGGATTGGCGATATCGCACCGCAGGGTGTACTCAATTATGACGAGGAAGCCAGCCGCGGTGTGTTCCAATCGGGTAACGCGGTGTTTATGCGTAACTGGCCTTACGCCTGGTCCCTGGGTAATGCGCCGGACAGCCCCATCAAAGGCAAGATCGGAGTGATCGCGTTGCCCAAAGGGGGCGAGCAAGGTCATCACAGCGGCACTCTGGGCGGTTGGCAGTTGGCGGTGTCCCGCTACTCCAAACATCCCAAGCTGGCAGCGGATCTGGTGCGTTACCTGACAAGTTATGCTGAGCAGAAACGGCGCGCCATTGCGGCGTCCTATAACCCTACTATCAAATCCCTGTATCAGGATGAAGAGGTGCTGGAGGCGGTGCCGTTCTTCGGCACGTTGTATCAAAGCTTTGAAAATGCCGTGGCCCGGCCCTCCAGAGTGACAGGTAGTCAATACGCACGGGTGAGTGCTGAATTCTATTACGCAGTACACGATATCCTGAGTGGCAAGGTTGCAGCGGCCCCGGCATTGGAATCGTTACACAAAAAACTGGTGCGCTTGTCGCGGGGGGAGCAGTGGTGACGCTACAAAAACAGCGCGTGCGCTGGGCCTGGATCTTTTTGGCCCCCATGCTGTTGGTGCTCGCCTTTGTGGCTGGCTGGCCATTGTTGAAAACCATGGCCTACGGGTTTACCGATGCCAGCCTGATCAACCCGGAATCCGCCCAGTTCGTCGGTTTTGATAACTTCGCCTTTTTGCTGCAGGACCCGTACTGGTGGGCGTCGGTGTGGAACACGGTGGTGTTTGCGGTCAGCTCCGTGTTTCTGGAAACGGTGTTGGGTCTGATTATCGCCCTGGCATTGAATGCCCAGTTTCGTGGACGCGGTGGATTGCGGGCCGCAATTCTGATTCCCTGGGCCATTCCCACGGTGGTATCGGCGCAAATGTGGAACTGGATGTTCAACGATGTGTTCGGTGTCATCAATCACATGTTGTTGGGTGTGGGCCTGATCCAGGAGCCCATTGCCTGGACCGCCTCGCCGGATACGGCTTTGCTTTCCATTATTTTGGTGGACGTTTGGAAAACCACACCCTTCATGGCGTTGCTGCTGTTGGCAGGTCTGCAGATGTTACCCAAGGAGTGTTATGAATCCGCCCGGGTGGACGGCGTGCATCCGGTAAAAGTGTTTTTCAAAGTGACCCTGCCGTTACTGAAGCCGGCGCTGATGGTGGCCATTATCTTCCGCCTGTTGGATGCGTTGCGGGTGTTCGACCTGGTGTATGTTATGAGTGGCAACAACCGTAGCACCATGTCCATGTCCGTGTATGCGCGGCAACAATTGATTGATTTTGGTGGCCTGGGTTTTGGTTCTGCTGCCGCAACCCTGATCTTTGCCATCATTGCCTTGTTTACGGTGGTGTATCTGATGGCGGCACGGGTGGGGCGTGAGAACTGATATGAACGCAAAGCAGATGAAAAAAATTATCTCTCGCACGGCGTTCTATTTACTGCTTGCCGTTATCGGTTTGTACACCGTGTTCCCTTTCTATTGGGCAATTGTGTCCTCATTAAAAACCGGCTCTACCCTGTTTGAAGTGGAATACTGGGTGTCCAACCCCTATTGGCAGAACTATGTGTCGGTGTTTCAGGAACAACCTTTCGGCCGCAATATTCTGAACTCATTGTTCGTATCAGTTTCCACGGTGGCGCTATCCCTGGCATTAGCGCTGGCAGCGGCCTATGCCATTGGCCGTATCCAGTTCCGGGGCCGCATGCTGTTGCTGTTTGTCATTTTGGGGGTGTCCATGTTCCCGCAGATTGCGGTGCTCTCAGGTATGTTTGAACTGATCAATTCACTGGGCCTGTACAACAACCTGTTGGCGTTGTCGTTCTCCTATCTGATTTTTACTCTGCCGTTTACCGTATGGGTGCTGACCACCTTTATGCGCGAATTGCCGAAAGAACTGGAAGAAGCCGCCATCGTGGATGGTGCTACGCCCTTTACCATCGTCACCCAGGTTTTTATGCCATTAATGGGGCCCGCCCTGGTCACCACCGGATTGCTGGCGTTCATTGCCGCCTGGAACGAATTCTTATTTGCGCTGACCTTTACCCTGTCCAGCGAGATGCGCACGGTGCCGGTGGCCATTGCATTAACCTCCGGTGCCAGTGCCCACGAACTGCCCTGGGGTAATATCATGGCGGCATCGGTCATTGTCACCGTGCCGCTGATTATTCTGGTGCTGGTATTCCAGAAACGCATTGTTTCGGGCCTAACCGCAGGCGCAGTGAAAGGATGAGGAGAATCTAACCTATGGCCGGCATCTCCATGCAGACAGTCGATAAACGCTTTGGCAAAACCGAGGTAATTCAACAGGTTGACCTGGCTATCAACGATGGCGAGTTTGCCGTGTTTGTGGGGCCATCCGGTTGTGGCAAGTCCACATTGCTACGACTGATTGCCGGTTTGGAAGAGGTCAGCGGCGGCACTATTCAATTTGATAACCAGGACGTCACTAACCTTGAGCCCAGTGAGCGTGGCGTGGCCATGGTGTTTCAGTCTTATGCGCTCTATCCTCACATGAGTGTGTATGACAACATGGCGTTTGGTTTGAAACTGAAAAAAACCGACGCTAAAACCATCAGGGAACGGGTGCAGGAGTCAGCGCGTATTCTGCAGATCGAACACCTGCTGGATCGCAAACCCAAGGAACTGTCGGGCGGCCAACGGCAACGGGTGGCGATCGGTCGTGCTATTGTGCGCAAGCCCCGGGTTTTTTTGTTTGATGAACCCTTATCAAACCTGGATGCGGCGTTAAGGGTGCAGATGCGATTGGAGCTGAAGCGCCTGCATCGGGAGTTGGGCACCACCATGATTTACGTGACCCACGACCAGGTGGAAGCCATGACCCTGGCGGATCGCATTGTGGTATTGAACGGTGGCAGGGTGGAGCAGGTCGGCACACCGCTGGAGCTGTATCATCATCCGGCTAATCTGTTTGTGGCGGGGTTTATTGGGTCGCCGAAGATGAATTTTATTGCGGGTAAAATTGCTGGGTGCAACGGTAACCTTGTACAGGTGGATATTGGCACAAGCCATCCGATATCAGCTGAAGTTCCTGAAAGCAGTTCACTAAAACCTGGTGTGCCCATCACCATCGGCGTGAGGCCGGAACACCTGTCCGATGCCGACCCGTCGGAAGGGAGTGAACAAACATCTCATGTAGAAGGGACGGTTATAGCGGTTGAGCACTTGGGGTCAGAGGCTTATATCCACTTGAAATTGAATACCAATGCCGCAGATGAACCACTGGTGTTCAAAGCCATTGGTGACACCGGCTGGGAAACCGGACAGCAAGCCACAGTCACTGTTGAACCCGGTAGATGTTACCTGTTTGATGAATCAGGCAACGCTGTGGAGCGTGGCCATTGATCTTGCCATCAAATATTACTATTCTAGGCTCTGATTACAAAACAATCACATTCCAATTCGTAGTGAACTGGATGTCTTAGAGTGAACTTGCTGTGGTCATTCAATGAATTTTCAGTGTTTTAGACTTTTAACCCTTCTCGCTTTGTCCCTTTTTGCATTTGGTTGCGGTGGTTCCGATAAATCATCCTCCAACGCCGGTGAACCCGAAGATCAGGAATTTATAGCAGTGTCTGATGTGGATCTGACTGGTACGTGGCTCGTTACAAGAGCGACCGAGACGTACAAGGAAGAAACAGGCGAGTATCTGTACACCACGTACGTCAAGTATAAATACGTTTTAGAAGATACTCCCAACGGGGTAAAAAATGAAAGGTGTTGGGAGCTCGGTGGTGCTGCTGGATACGGAGTGAAAACGCTGGAACATTATTATATGTACGTGTACGAGGACGGATTCAAACTGCAGGACATGAACACCTTAATTCGTCGATCTGAGTCCAAGGATGAATACAGTCCAGGCTTTGTATTTAGGGTAGAGGAAAAACTGGAGCGGATTAGCAAAGACACTTTGGTGGATGACGGATATTTGATGATTTCCGGGGCCAATGTCAATGTCAATGAAACCGACAACGTATGTTATTGGTATGTCACATCGACCTTGGGTGTAACGCAAAATTTAGAAATAATGATTCCCTACTTAGAAGAAGATTTAAGTTTTTCAATTCAGTTTCGTGGTAATCTTGAAGTGGGTGAATATGAGTTCGATGAATACAACTATCAAAATCAAATCACTGATATGAATGTACACTCGAGTGCAAGAGATTTTTGGGATTCAGTCGGATCGAATATCCTTGCGCCGGATTCAGCTACGGTGGAAATTACTGTGGTTGAGCCAAAATATCTGGAAGGAAATTTCAGCTTCGTTGGTCAAGATATGGAAAGCTACACCGGTAGCTTTAGTATTCAGTTACCGTAACTGAAGTGTAGTCTAGGATTAATTTCGATTATAAATATATAAGACATTTATTACACTTGAGTTGGCTTTCAGAGCGATTTGGTGCCCAAATATATTTGTATCCACACGAGATCTAGCTGTGAATATTTTTTCTTTTAAAGGCATATCCTTATTAGCTATGTGTTTGTTGCTTCTATCTGCCTGTGGAGGTGGGGGTGGCGATGGCAGCGGTGGTAACACTGGTGGTGATAATTTTCCTGAAGTTGACCTGAGCGGTCCCGAGTTTGATCAATACAGTGGCTCAACTTCGGCAGCTATACTCGTTCCTCGAATAATGGATACGTACGTATCCGTTGTTCTGTCTGACACCTTGTCATTTCTCGATGGTGAACAAGCCAGTGCGATGACAGTCAACGCTTTGAATGTAGGAGGTGATTCGGAGCCAGAAGGTGAAACAAATTTGGCGGCCAGGTTCTCTCGTGTCAATGAAACCATTTTGTGCAAAGAAGGTGGAACGGAAACAACGACTGGAGATGTCGGGGAATTGACGGGCTCTTTAACGATCCACTATGAACAATGTAATGATGGAGCGTCCATATTGCATGGTGATGTTGTAGTGAACATCTTAAGCTATGACTTATATAACTTAGAGACAAACAGCTTTTTCAAAAAGCTGTTAATTACCGAAAATGGACATACGGTCAGTCTATCTGGGCAGCTATATTCTTTTGACGACGATGAAAATACCACTGAAAGGCAGACCGCAAATTTGGTTTTGGTAGATACGGATTCTGGTGCTCAAATCAAATTGCAGAACTTTAGAACCTATGAATGCCAATACTGTAATAACGGTAGAGAAAGAACGTATGAAGGTCGGATATATCATTCAGAATACGGTTATGTAGACGTTACCACACCGGAGGTACTGATCAGTGATAATGATGATCCAATCAATGACCCTTCCAGTGGTCAATTGAGATTCCAAAGCAGTCAAGGACAAGTGTTCTTGGTTACATACGAATATATTGAGGTTTATAGGGATTCCACGATCAACGTAAGAGAATACCTGGTCCACGTTGAACTGGACGAAAACAATGACGGAGTGGTTGAGCACCAGGCCTATTTCCCCATCGCGATTTCTGATAATTATGAGATTTACGACATTTCCGACTCCGATGGCGATGAAATGCCCGATGGCTGGGAAAGGTTGTTTGGATTCGATGAGACTGACAGCAGCGATGCGGAATTGGATAGCGATCAAGATGGTTATCAGAATCGTGTTGAATATATAAAGTACGGTAATCCTATAGACGAAACGATTTTGCCAGTAGTGTCGAACCTATCCATGGATCTGTCGCTGTTTCGAGATCAGGTTAAGGCGGATGAGACCCATTCAATTATTGCTCGAGTGCGCAATCCAAACATTACTTATGGTGCATTGGATATCACGGTAACGATTGCCAAGTCGTCGAATGTAGAATGGGGAGATCTCGGTCGATGTAAACTATCGAATACGAATCCAAACGAGGTTACATGTCCAATTTCTTCAATTAGACCTGACTTTGGAAGCAGCTTTTCAGTCGGGCTAACAGGTGAACCGGGAGAGTTTACGGTAACAGCAACGCTTTCAAGTGCCTCTGATTTTGACTCGTCAAATAATTCCGATCAATTAACCGCTGAATTTCTTCAGCGTGAATCCGATCTTGGGTTGGTTAGGAAGTTAAGTTCATTATTTAATTCGGATCAGTTCGATGTTGCGGTTATAGATTACCAATCTCAAATGCACCTGATGATTAGCCAGTGGGGTGGAGATGCACACAATAGCGTATTCAGAATGAGTTTACCTGAGCACGTGGACGTAGTTGCAGCGAGATACTTCATTGGGGATCAATCGGGTGATTGCGATATTGTTACCGAAGTTGTTTGTGAACTCGGAATTGTGCCGTCTAATGGGGGTACTTATAAGGGATATGTTGAGTTGGATTTGATTGGAATATCAGAGGGCTTTGGTGAATACACTGCAAGTATCACGTCTGATTCGATAGAGTTACAGCCGAATGATAATAGCTTCACTCAAAGAATTTTTGTTGGTAAATCAATGCTTCCTTATCAGACGCTAATTGATAATGCAGACAGCCCGCTGACAATTGACCTGGAGCCTGGTATGTATGTAGGCGCTTTGAATTTCAGTGACAAGGAAGTTACATTAAACGGTGGCTCTGGTCGAGAAGCGACAATTATCCGCGCAAGGTCACCAATAGTAGGATTGGACGACTGGTTCAATGTTGGTGACAACGGTGTGGTTCGTAATATTACCTTTGTTGGACGTGACTATTTTGGAGCAGATGGACATCCTTTGAGAATATATGGTTCGGATGTCCTAATAGAAAATAATATATTCGAACATAATGGTAGTGGTGGTGGAGTTGAATCGTGGGGCATCCACAACATTACCATACGTAATAATATCTTTAGGAACGCTAAAGCGCATGATTACGGTTGCATAGCGATCAGTCTTGGTGGTGACGGCTCATATCTCATCGAAAACAATTTAATATTGAACACTGAATGTGTTGCGATGGATGTTTCACGCTATGGAAATAATTCTGAAGTTGAAGTCACACATGTGGTTACGAATAACACAATCGTGAATAACCAGGCGGGGATAGTAGATACTATTGCATATGAAGGCAGTAATTTTGTATATCAGAACAACATTCTTGCGGGCAACATAATCGGAATTCGGATTCGTGACCCATATCCGCGGATTGACGATGTACTGCCAGATACACTACAACCCATTAGAAATAATATCTTTTTTGATAATTTAGATAATGTTTTAGTGGATAGCAGTTTGAATCTTGAATTTCAGGAAGATGGCACCAATATTTATTTGTCACCACTCTTTGTAGATGAAGCCGCCTCTGACTACGAGCAATCACCTGAGTCACCGGCAATTGATGCGGGTAGGTCTGAGTTGGCTCCAGTATCGGATTTTAGAGGTTTGATGAGGCCGTTGGATGGTGATGGCGATGGTTTTATGGATATTGATATCGGTGCATATGAGTATCAGTAAGTGTCTGACAGGGGCGTGTTTCGCTGGGTTGTGTTAGTTACTCTCCTAACCTATCCAGATCAGTTTCGTAACTCAGCGATATACGCTCCATAGTTGTAATACGCATTGAATCGCATAGACAGGTCAATTTCATGATGCTCCGCAACCATAATGGCCTGTTGGCGAGAAGTCATTTTCCTCCAGCTCAGTGATAGCTGTGCGTCAATAAGTCACAAATGCCATCGAAATATTAAGTCTGTTTGCAGAAAGTTTGGCCAATTAGGGAGCCATCCCGGCACAATCCCAATCCCCCTGGCCGCTTGACCCCACATCCTGGGCTAGAATCAGGCTATTGCCTTCCGTTACACGCCAGGATCTATATCATGAACTCTGATACTTCATTTGATCCCCCCCTATACCTCTGTGGCCCCCTTCGCGAACCCAAGCAAATGCTGGCGGATCAGGAATACAGCGGCCACAGCTCCATTCATGACGACAGCATGGCGGAAAAACTGGGTTTCAGGCGGGTCCCATTGAAGGCCCCACTCATTTCAGTCAGTTCACTCCCCTGCTGGCGGAGATCTGGGGCAATGCCTGGTTTGAGCGGGGCTGCTTCTCGGCGCATTTTCAAAACATGGTGGTGGAAGGCGAACAGGTGCGGGCGTTCGTGGAGCGCCCCGCCCCCGGCGCCTCTCGTGTGCGCGCTTGGGCGGAAAAGGCCGATGGAACCCCGGTGTTGGAAGCCAGTGCCAGCCTTGGTGATGGCTCCACCTTGCTGGACGAACGCATGGCCAAACTGAGGCCCCCGGAGCAACTGTTGATCCTGGCGGACTTGCACGTGGGCATGACCGGCGCTGTGGAGGAGCCGGTACGCATGGACGCCGATCAGCACATGGGTAACCTGTATCCTTTTTCCCTTAACCAGAAACTGGAGCGCATTACGGAGAACTCACCCTGGTTTTCCGACGCCGCCGCGTCCCCCTGGGGCCGCGCCGTCATTCCGCTGGAAATGGTGAGCGTGCTGGCGGAATACAGCAGCGATCTGGCGGCGTTCCCGGTGAAGCAGCCGGTAGTGGGTCTGTTTGCGGACCAGGAGATTCGCATGGTCGATGGACCTCTGTTGGTGGGGGAAGACTATCTTATCCGCCGAGAAGTGGTGGCGCTGGCGGAAAGCAAGCGCACGGAATCCTATTGGATTCGTACCAAGATCTATGATGCCGACGGGGAGAATTTGAAAGCAGAGATGTTATTGAATCACGCTACGTTGAAGGCATCCTATGCAGGGTATGCGGACTAAGTAATGCGTCCTGCAATGCAGACTTCATTCAGTTAAGCATGAAACACGTTAATCAGTTTGATATTCGTTGCAGTGTCATTTCGAATGATTTGGTCGAGTTGAGAGTGACCAGTTGCTCGCTGACTTCGTCAAGATAGAACGGGTAAATCACATCGCTCAGTTTAATGGTCAGGGTGTTGTCATTGAACGACCAGTTGCTCTCCGGGTAGGGCAGTTCTACCAGGGCGTTGGGGTCCACCCAATTGAAGCCAATCGCGCCGTTGCTACGCAATTCCAGGTAGCCGCCGTTGCGCCACATGGTGAGGTCCTCTTCTGAGAGGGGTATATTCTTGTGAATAAGCTCTACCGACATATGCCAGACGCTCGATGCCAAGTCATCCTGTTGATAGCGAGAGCTGATTAGCCAACCCCAGAATCCGCCGCAGAGCAGGACGGCAACCAAGAAAATGAAAATCATCTTGAAGCGAAAATTAAGCAGCGGGCGAGTCTCACGCGCGTCGCCAGCGGCCGTCACCAATTGGGGAGATGGTGAGGAAGTTGCCTGAGGCCGTGCTTCAGTTGGTGGATAGTCAAACAAATGTTCTGGTGCGGCGTCGAGTGCAGCAGAAATCAGTTCGGCCGTTGAAGTCGCAACATCCAGCCACTCACCCTGGTGGATGGCTTGGAGAAACCGTAAGGGTAACCCGCTTTGATCTGCAAGCCAGTGCAGGTCAACCGACCGTTCTTCCATAATGTGTTGCAACGCATCCTGCTTGACACGGACCCGCTGCACTGTGGCGAGAGGACGGTTTCCGGTGCGGGCAGCGATACCTTCCTTGCCGTCATAGTTCATTTCATCCTCGACCAACTCCTGCCAGGGCAAGCATGCGTCGGAACCGGTGGCCACAGTATATTGGCAAAACTGTTTGATTACTGCGCACTGGTGACGCCCCCAGCGTCCTTCTGCTTTACCGGAGTTGAGTGCCACTGCTTTGTTGTACAGGCTACGGGCTCCACCATCCAGAATACTGGCGCGGACCCCAAAGCAACGGGCTGCGGTCAACACCAGTTCAGGCCTTACGGCGTAGAAATCATTAGGCTGTAAGTCTTCCATAGCTTGCCTGTAACCACCGGTTTTTACTGATCTTTAATGGTATTTATTAATAACGATTAATAAAGGTCAATGAAGGTTTGTGCGGACTCCCACTGGTCCTCAAAGATGTCCTCAAGCGCCGGTGTTCAATTGGACGCCTGGTGATCACTGACAGGATTGTGGAGGACGACACGATGAAATCATTATTTTGGAATACTACCCGTTCGCAGGCGTTGATGCTCGCATTAATCATTACCGGGTGCGGCGGATCAGGGGAAGGCGGCGGGTCTTCATCGGAGCCCGAGGTTACCATTGCATCCGGCCGATTTGTGGATAGCGCGGTGGCCGGGCTGAGCTACCGCTCAGGCTCGGTTGCCGGCGTGACCGATGCACTGGGGACGTTCGAATATGAAGTGCTCGGTGGCGTGCCACAACTGGTGCTTTTTGCTTTCAACAATGTGGAGATCGGAGCGACGCAGGGGCGAGATATCGTGACGCCACTGGATCTGGTGACTGATAGTAGTATCAACGCATTGGAAGTTCAGAACATTGCGCGCTTCCTACAGATGCTGGATACTGACGCGAACCCCAGCAATGGAATTTCCCCTTCAATGGATTTGATGAGCGCAGTACTTGCCTTTAGCTGGAACCCGGTGGATTTCTACGACGCTGACTTTTCGAACCAGTCCGCTGTCACCCAAATCATTGCCGATGTGAGCAGCGTCGATACCCAGCCCCATATCCTGCCCAGTGCCGCCGAGGCAACCCAGCACCTGAAGCAAACCGTTGCCTGCCACAGCTCAGGGATATTCTCCGGCCATTTTTCGGGCGCTGATGCCGGCCACTTCGTGCTCTGGATTCAGCACCAGCGCGTTGACCCGGCCAGTTTTGGCGATACTGAGCCGCACCTGGGTGTCACCAGTGCCTATGTCTACAGCTCAGTCCAGAACCGCTTGATCGGGGTTTCACCCCAAGAAGGACTGTCTTTCAATTCAAGTAACGGTTTTGTGGCAGGTCGCGCGAACAATGGTGCGGAATTTTCCGGTAGTCTTACTAATTACAACGCCATTAACGACGGTACATGGCGTAACGATGTAGAGGGCGGCCAAGGCGCTTTCTCCGGCACACGGGTGGCAGGTGATACCACAGCAGTCTATCGACTCAGCGGAGCGGTGGGCGTACTCAATCCGGTGGAGATCAGCGCAGATAGTACGGGCGCCATAGCCCTGGATGTGTTTGCCGATAACCGGGTGGCAGGTGAGATGGTTACCTCCCGTGGTGACCGTTATCCCGTGGCGGGCGAGCTGCAGGGCGACGCCATCAGCGTCATCAGTTCCACCGGCATGGCGCTCAGTCTGGTGTTTGATGCAAGCGGCACTCATGGGGACAACCATGATGTTGGCCTGTTTGGGTTGCCAGGGTTTTGGGGTAGTTGGCAATTGGGCAGCGATGCCGGAGTGGTTATCGGCAGTAGTTGTCGGCTTAACCAATAACCCTGTGGGGAAATGGCGAAAGGAGTTGATTCATGAGCAAGATTTATTTGTGGTGTGCGCTTCACATTTTATGCGCTTTGTACTGTGGCCAGGTTTATGCTTCAGGTGAATTTGAAAAATTTCTTGAGGGTAAGTCTCCGGCATCTGCAGCAGACAAAAAGAAAGCCGAAAGCAATTTTATCGGCACATGGGTGCTGGCTGAGAATAGTCTGGGAGGTAAGCAATTTCCGCTGAAGCCGGGTTTCTTTCATGTACTGGACAGCCACTATCTGTTTATAAGCTTAAACCGGCAGGCAGGTAAAAATGATAACTGGTTTAAAAGGCCGGAGAAGGCTTCCTTTGGAACATGGGAGCTCGATATTTCATCCGTGCTCTACCTCTCCAAGGATGTAGAGCGACAGGCGCAGAACTATGTTTCGGAAAGGAAAAGCAGGCTGGAGAAAAAAGAGGCCAAGTTAATTGAGCGTTTCCCCGAACTCGAAAAAATGAGCGTGGAACAAGGGCGCCGCTTTATTAAACAGCATAGGAGTGAGCTCAAAGACATTCTTGAGGATAAGTCACTGTCTACACAGGGACTGGCCAGAGCGCAAAGTCTGCTTCCGCTGATATCAGCAGCCGTGAACAGCAATCAGAAAGTTTTATACTTTGGCAGCGTAAAAACACGGTTTTCAGAAGAAATCACGCCTACTCGTGAACTTTATGATTCAAAAGACGACTATGAGAAACTGCACACCAAAAGTGATGTTCTGGTTTATCTATCCGCCAATCGGTTTTATATCAAAGATTTGCGACGGGAGGGCCAAAGTATGATTGCCTTTGTAAAGCCCCCGGTAAGTGACAGAGATTTTCCGCCGGAAATCGCTTCCTACTACAATGATAAGCTCGCTGGAGAAGTAAAGGCTCGTGCCAGTTCGATTTATTCCGGATGGAACAAATTGTGTGGTTACTGGAAAGTGATCGAATCAGCACTGCCGCAAAATGCCGTTACGGATTGCAAAACACAGCGTGATGCGTTGCTGGCTGTGGGTGTGGAAAGACAGAAAGATTATGTGTACCCGTTTGTTCAGCCCAAGCTTCCCGGCAGCTTTCCCAGAGACACCGTCGCTGGTTTGCAACAGTTCACTCAGGCTCCGGTTGGTGCTGCGGTAAAACCGGAACCGATCCCGTTTCTGGGATACTGCTTTAGTTATACACCTCAAGATGATGAGATGTATGCTGCCTTGGAATCCAACGGATTTTCCGGTGCGGCTTTTACCATGAACTACTCCCCCCTGTTTGAGGTAAACCAAAAAAACTGGTCCGATGAAGAGTTCCAAACCTATCGATCACTGAACTTCAGTTCACCACTGGTTTATCTGCGCAGGGATGGTGTAATCGGTATCTATATTCCTGAAAAAGTAAAAGAGTACCGCCCCAGGAAAACCGGCGCCATGTATTATGATCCCGCAAACACCTGGCGCTATGCTGATAATAAAATCGAACTTAGTTTGGCAGGGGGCAAGGTCAAGCGAACGCTATATACCGGTAAAACACTGTACCTGTCGCCGGGTGTCCAGAATTCCGGGCCAGAGAGCGAACGAATTTTCCATTGGGATATCCATTTTATACGCAGCGACAATCCGGGGGATCTTGCGGGTGTGAGCCCGTCACCGGGAGTGGCGGTGAAAGTACCGCCAGCGGGGCGCACGTTGTGTGACTTTGTGTCCCATGCCGGGAACGAGCCGAAGCAGCCTAAGGTTGCAGTGCGCGCAACCACACCCACACTCATTGCAAAGCCGGTAACGCCACAACCTGCGGTAACAGCACCTTTTGTTCTGTCTGATTATGCCCATATCCATGTGGTTCCCGTTGATCCCAATTCCCCTATTGCGCCGGAAGTCAAAGCGATGTGGGCCAAAGGTTTTTATTTGCATTTGAAACCAGGCGGTAATTTTGGCTTTAATGCGGATCAGCCCGGGCCTTATGTCTACCTGCCGGTTAATCGCTGGCAAAATAAGAACGGCGCGTTAACGTTGACCCTAGACACCATTGCCTATCGCTTTGACCTACCCGATACACAAAGCGCCGGCGACGTGACACTGAACACGATTGATAGCACGCTGAAAGCATTCAAAATGACTTACGTTAGCAAAGCGAAGGGCGCACGCTAAAGCGAATTAACCATTAACGGCGACCGCAGGCACACGCAGTGAGAGGCCCTCCCACAACCCGGTCACGGCCTTGCTCCTTGGCCAGATAAAGGTTTTTATCTGCCTGTTTCAAGGCCTTTTCACCCTGTCCATCCGTTACTTCAGCGACACCAATACTTATCGTGACCTGGTAACTGTTTTCACCTTCACCAAAAATATGATGACTGAGATGCTTACGGATTTTCTCCGCAATATTTTTGGCTTGATCCAGATTGGCTTGAGGCAGCAAAACGACGAACTCCTCTCCGCCAAACCTGCCAGGAAGATCGCAATCATTGCGGGTCGTTTGCTTCAATACCTTACCCAAAGCTTTCAAAACCTCATCACCAGCCCCATGCCCCCAGCTATCATTGATACGCTTAAAATAATCCACATCACACATCAAAATACACAATGCACCACCACTACGACGCTGGCGCCTGCATTCTGCATTCAGCTGCTGCATAACAAACGCCCGGCTGGCGAGACCGGTTAACTCATCCGTCACCAACAGACGGTTCAATTCATTTTTTTCCGCCTGCATCAAATAACCCAGTAACAGGAACAGCAAGACCATGGGTACCGCAATCATTGCATAAATTACCCGCAACCAAACAGCCCAGAACGACGTCAGAATGCCACCTTCAAACAATGAGACTTTTAACAAGGGCGCATAAGTCGTTGCACCACTCCAGAAACCGATCTCATTTCCCACAAACAATACGGCGGCAATCACAAACGCGGATTTATACAATTTCGGTTTAAACAGCAAACGCACCATGATGAGCAATCCCAAACACAATAACATCAAAGGTGAGTCGCGGTAGCCATAACCAAATGACACAACAATGGCGCCACTGAATACCACGTACACTGTTATTGCAGACAACCAGGGATAATCCTTTGTGCTCAGACGATTGCGCCAGCAATAACTCGCAATAGCGAAGGAAATGATAATGACGCCGGACATAAACCACTCCGATATGAGCGCCATATCATCATGAAATATGTCCTGATTTTGAGATTTTGCAATCGAAGGTAATAAAACAAATATGCAATACAGTGGTATGGGAAGTGCGGACAATAGCAGGCATCCGGTGATATCCCGTTGTTCACGCAACCACAGCTCAAGTTGAGGAAGCAAATTTTTCATCACCAGCTACCTTCGTACTAACCACGGTGTCTCGACCTAATGCTTTCGCTTGATATAATTTATCGTCCGCCATGGAAAGCAGCTCATCAGCGGCAACCCCCCAGCCTTCATTGCCCCTTGCTTCAACCAAGCCAATACTTAACGTGACATGAAATACCTCACCGTCACTTAAGAACGGTGTTTGAGCAAGGGTTTCCTGAATTCTGCGGCAGACCGTTTTCGCGCCTTCCAGATCGGTGTCGATAAACAGAATGGCAAACTCCTCCCCCCCTAACCTGGCGGGTAGATCCTCGGGGACCCGCATATGGCTGCGCAGTATCTCTGCGATGGCCACGAGGACCTCATCCCCCATGGCGTGACCGTACCGGTCGTTGATTTTCTTGAAATGATCCGCATCGATCATGGCCAGGCACAAGGGCTGATCGGTTCGGGATTGACGCGCACATTCCTGCTCAAGCCGGGCGATAAAGTGGCGCCGATTTGCAATACCGGTAAGGCTGTCGCTACGTACCATATGAATCAACCCCTCGCGCTGGTAGTCTGCCTGGTTGGCCAATATCGCGATAATCACGCCATAGCCGATCACACTGGTGTAGAGAATGCCGGTACGAACCATTTCCGCTAAAAGCAAATATTGATCGGTCTCAAACGCCTGGGGCGAATACGCCGGCGCATAGGGAACCAGGTCATGATAGAGAAGATAATCATTTGTCAGCAGATAAAGAGCGCCCAAGGCTGCCCCTTGAAACACAGCCTTCAAACCCAGCAGGAGCAAGCCGATGGGCACAACAGTAATCATCACCAGATTAGTGGGATAGGTGAGGTTTCCCCCCAGGATCGCAACACATCCAAGCGCGGTGGCCACCAGAAACGCAAGCAGCGACACACTGACAGGAATCTCCCGCAGCTCCCTGCGACGGGGCCATAGCCGAATAAGCATCAGGATCTGTATGCATGCGCAAACGGTTAAAATCACACAACCTGAGGAGATATAGAACGGGTTTAGTAACGCGCGCCACTCTTCTATCAACAGGCTGGCAGCCAAACCAATGATGAAAACAAACAGAAAAGGCAAATTAAGCCAGATGCTGACAATGACCCTTTGGGTGGGCGTGGCGGAGCTTAAATAGGTATTAATTGCGCCCAGCATATGCGCGGTACCTTCTTATTTTTATTCTCATAGGGCGTGCTGTATTCATTTTGCACAAATCAGTATATAGCTCCAGAACTGGCAACTGTATAAAACCAATTGTTACGTATGGCTACCCTCGCATACATATTGCTACTAACCTAACTGAGTTACCCTTATGCGCCTACATACCCCTTCTACATGCCTCTCCACATTACTCTGCCGAACATTTTGCAACACAATTACACCATTCAACTCTAACCTATCTCCGGTATCCCTGTTTTAATGGTTCAAAACAAAAACTAACTAGGCGCAGGCAGTTCTCACATGCACCCGATTCCGGAATTCAAGAACCTGGTTGAAATGGCTACCTATCGAGCCAATACCCAACCACACACCACCTATGTGAACTTCATTAAGGACAACGGCGCCTGCGACGATACCAGTACCTTTCTATCGCTGCATGAAGATGCACAGCGAATCGCCGCCTACCTGCAGGCAAAAGGCTTAAAAGGGCGGAACGTTTTATTGCTGTTCCCCTCCGGTATTGATTACGTCCGTACCTTTTTTGGCTGTCTTTATGCGGGGGCTACCCCGGTGCCAGCCTATCCCCCCATGGGCGCCAAAGATTTAACCCGTCTGCAGAACATTGCTAACGATTGTAATGCCGGTGCCATACTTTCCAATCAGGTCCTGGCACCCACCATTGAAAACTGGACGAGCAATTTAGGTCATCACAATTCAGTGCCATCCCTGGCGGTGGAAGATATGCTCGCGGGAAACCTTGATGCAGGGTTTGAACCTTATCAAGCCGATCCCAACGAACTCGCCTTTTTACAGTACACATCCGGTTCGACCGGACATCCCAAAGGGGTTGAAATCACCCACGGCAACCTGCTGGCCAACTTTCAACAAATTGAACATGGCTTTCTGCATGGTAATGAACAACTGTCAGAGATAGACCAATTACGGCTGGTGATATGGTTGCCGCCTTTCCACGACATGGGATTAATTGGCGGCGTACTCACACCGGTTTACATTGGGGCTCAGGTCTCCTTGATGGCTCCACTCACGTTTTTGAAACGTCCCATGGTTTGGTTGAAAACCATTGCCGAACAAAAAGCCCATGTCAGCGGTGGCCCTAATTTTGGTTATCAATACTGCGTACAAAAGATATCAGAAGACCAGGCAGAACAATTGGATCTCTCCAATTGGCATATCGCCTTCAATGGCGCCGAACCTATCCAGGCGCAAGCCTTACACAATTTCGCTGAACGCTTCAAAACCAGTGGTTTCAAATCCAGTGCGTTCCTGCCGTGCTATGGATTAGCCGAAGCCAGCTTGTTCGTTGCCGGCTCACCATCAGGAAGAGGCGCACACACCCTTAACGCCGATTTATCCCAACTGGCACAAGGGCGCTACAAAAATACAGATAACGTAAGCGGAAACAACACGCTGGTGAGCTCCGGCACCTTTGCCCTGGATACGGATGTCCGAATTGTAAACCCACAAACGTTGCACCTCTGCAAAGAAGGCGAAGTGGGTGAAATCTGGATCAACAGCCCATCGGTCGCCCGTGGCTATTGGAATAAACCACAGTTTTCCAAGAGCGTTTTCCAGGCCACCATCAAGGGCGATGCAAACAGGAAAGCGTTCCTGCGCAGTGGTGACCTGGGCTTTGTTCAAGATGGCGAGCTATACGTAACCGGCCGCATCAAAGAGATGATCATCATCGCCGGTCGCAACCATTACCCTCAAGATATTGAACAAACCCTGCAATCGGCTAATCCAAGCTTCAAAGGCGGTGGCGGCGCGGCATTTTCAATAACCCGCGAGGGTGAAGAAGAGCTGGTGATAATGCAGGAAATTAGTCGAGCAGCGGGCAATCAGGCCGATTATAAAATGCTGGCTGCCGAGGGAGTGAAAGCCATTTCATCACGTCATGGCATTACGCCCCATGCCTTGGTGCTGGTGTCCGGTAGCACCATTCCCAAAACATCCAGTGGCAAAATACAGCGTGCAGCCGCCAAACAACACTATCAAGAAGGCAATGTGGTGCCGGTTTATGTTTGGCAAGCCAACAAACCATCTACTAAACCAGCAACCACCGAAACAGAGCTGGATAACGAATTCGTAGACGATTGGTATTCAGAGCTGCATAGAGAGGTGCAACATTGGGTTGCCGACAAGTTGGATATAGAAAACCACCATATTGATCTGGATGTTACCTTTTCCGACCTGGGTGTGAATTCGATAGAGACGGTTGAGCTGGTTGATCGCCTACAGGATCGAATCGGCCGCGTCATACCTGCCACCGAATTGCTGCGATACCCGACAGTGAAAGCGTTAATATCGCACTTTGCAGAAGAGCTGGAACAGAAAGAACTGGCTTTGCGTGAAGAAGCTTAAGGGCCACCAACATGCCCTGAATGGTGGCCGATTCCCAGTCCCCCGCCTCATACACCGGCGATGATGTTGCTGTTCATAATATAAGCAGTTTTTGTTGGGTTGGGTGCGCTTGTTCGATCACTACTGAGGTCGGGCTCAGGAGAATGCCCTCCAATCAAGAGTTATTGCATTATCCTCAGGTGCTTATGGATAGGAGCTATAATCTATCTAGTGTCTTAACACGAAGCGCCATTTGGAATGCCCCATACGATGAAAACAATATTCAACGTTTTAGATGAACAATCGTTCAGATACGTTTGGCGTTTAAGCTTGTTGATGGTGTTGATTCTGCTTATTCTTTCCATCTTGTTTGGGAATGTCATTTTTCTGGAACCGTTTTATATTTTTCCCATCACTATTGTGAGTTGGTATGGATCTAAAAAATCGGGGCTGATTCTGGCGACAGTTTCAACGATATTGTTGCTTTCGATACGGGCAATTGATGCTGAGCTCACTCCTTTGGCTTTGTTAAGCTACGGCCTCCCTTGTTTGCTTAGCTTTTCCATCCTCGCCATCCTTATCACTAACTTTCGTAATGTACATCGGGTTGAATCCGCAGCTGCCTATACGGATACCCTAACACACATCAATAATTCAAGGTGCTTTTATCATGAACTGTCTAATGAGATGGTGCGTTCATTACGATACAAACATAGATTATCACTGGTTTATCTGGATATTGATAACTTCAAATTAATCAACGATTCACGTGGCCATGGTGAAGGCGATAATTTGCTGATAGCAGTTGCTAAAAGTTTGACTGAATCATTAAGAAAAACAGACATTGTTGCCAGGTTAGGGGGTGATGAATTCGCTTGCCTTCTACGGGAAACCGGGCAGGATGAAGCAAAAGCTGCTTTTTCGAAAGCAACTGATTTGTTGAAGAAACGTATGAAAAGTGGAAGATGGCCGGTCACATTTAGTATCGGATTAGTCACCTTCGAAAAAATGCCGGAAGATACTAAGGAAGCAATGAGGATAGCAGACGAGCTTATGTACTCAGTTAAAAACTCTGCCAAAGATGATATTTCATATATGGTTTGGAATGGGAATGCTTAAAAATTGTTAGCCCCGCCTTCCACATCATCTGGAAATATTCCTGATGGTATCTTTGATAATCGCCACCAAAGGAGCAGCAACACTGAGCGCACTTATGCCACATTGCAGAAGCCTGTCCGTATGCTCGGGCCGTCCAGCCAACTCGCCACAAACTGATAATGGCATGGTTGGCAGATCGTTATGAACAATCTCAATTAGTCGAAATATCACTTCGGAAGCATCATCAAAATAAGGCTCTACTGCTGCATTCTCCCTGTCGGCCGCAAATACATATTGAGTTAAATCGTTGGTGCCGAAACTCATGAAATCAACGTAAGGGGCTATGGATCTGGCAGACAAAGCCGCTGCCGGTGTTTCGATCATGGCACCGAGTTTGGGTTCAGCAATGTTAAGTTCACTGCATCGCTTGGCCAACATATCCCTGACAAACTTAACATCCTCCGGCAAAGTCACCATGGGTACCAGAATCTGAAGATCGTAACTATTATGCAAAGCAAGCAGAGCCGTAAGTTGAGTATGGAGTATCTCCGGGTACTCACGCATCACGCGGATTCCTCTTCTCCCAAGGGCCGGGTTGCTCTCTGCGAGAAAGCCCATAAATGGCAGTGGTTTGTCCGAGCCGACATCCAGAAGCCTAACGCAAACCGATTTGGCTTTATAAGGCGCCAGAGTATGATGAATCTCCGCCAGCAGCTCATCGGCACTTGGAGGAAACGTGCGCCCTATATAAGCCTGCTCCAATCGATAAAGACCAATGCCGTCAGCACCATTTTTCATTGCCTTGTCAGAGTCCTCATGGCAACCAACATTCGCGTTAACCGGGATTCTGGTGCCGCTTCTGGTGATTGCGGCCTTGGATGCATTGGCCAGTGATTCAAGAAGGTGTGCGTTATATCGGTTCTTTTCTTTCAGAAAAGCCGTGCGCCTTTCCGGGCTGGGGTTTACCGTTACTTCGCTATTCCGAGTATCGATCAGGGCGTATCCCCGGTCAGGTATCACTCTCAGTATATTATGAATGCCTGAAATGCAGGGCACTCCCATCTGTCGCGTAAAAAGAGCAGCGTGAGATCCAACTGTGCCGAATTCCAATAACAAAGCCTTGGCTTTTCTGCTGGCTAAGAAAACGGTATCAGATGGTAATATGCGCCGTGCGACCAATACACAGCCGGATGGAATACTTTCAAATGGGTTTATGGAGACCCCTGCCAAGGCATTGCGTAAACGTATGGAAATATCACGAATATCTTCGCCTTTTTCTTTAGCAATTACTGACTCCATTAATAAAAACCGATTCTCCCACTTCAAAAACACACTTTTAACTGCACTGCTCGCAGAAACCAAGTTGTCAACGATTTCCTTTTTCAACTCGTCTTTTAAGAGTTTATCGCTAAGAATGTCACTGTGGAATCCAAATACTTCGGCTAACTTTGCATCTATCTCTTTTTCTACGCGCGTAGCCAATAAGAGTAGGTCTTCTGTAATCTTAGTGGTTGCTTGATCAAGACGATTTAACTCATTTTCTGCACTGTATTCTAACGAGTTATCAGGCAAATCAATCGGATCAGATAACCCACGCTGCAAATGAATGGTTCCATCTGCGAGTCCAGGGGAGACCGACAATCCATGAAGAATTACGGTTTTTGAATGTTTGATGCTCATGATAACCTCAAAAAATGCAGCTGTTCATTCTAGTCAATCGAAAATGACTTAAACTAACAACTGCAAGTCATGATGTTATATCTGTTCGACGGAAACGAATTGTTGTGTTGGAAAAACCGCTGGGCCAAATTGATTATAGATAGCGACATCGGCGGCATCCCGGCCATATCCTATGGATACGTAACCGGCGGTTTTTGATGCCTGCGTTGCGTCAAAAATGTACCAGCGCCCTGATACAAAGGCTTCAAACCAGGCATGCAGCTCCATCGGTTCCAATTGATGCAGGTAGCCGACAACCATCCGTGCGGGAATACTTAAGCTTCGGCATAGTGCAATTCCCAGGTGGGCAAGATCGCGACACACACCAACTCTCTCTCTATTAACTTCGACAGCGGATAATGGCAATATGCTGCTTCCGGGTTGAAAATAAATGGTTGTCCGCAACCAATTTTCTATTTCCGCCACTTGATCATAGCCTGGAATCTGATTAGCGGTTATTTCCCTCGCCATATTGTTAAAACGATCCGACTCACAATATCGACTGGGAAGAAGGTATTTCAAAACATCGTCCGGCAATGTTTGAATGTCAACAAACTCGCCTCCAGCATGCGTGTCGATACTGTCTGCAATCATGATGTTGGCCGACGTGGATACGGAAAACTGCCCGGAGGGAGCGACGAGCCGTTGACACAGGTTGCCAAAATCATCTGTGAATTCGAATACAGGAACCGTCGGATAAATCAGATACTCTTCAGAGGCTACCCATTGTTGACCACCACTCCTGGGACGGAGCATCCATATAAAAGGGGTGGGCGTTTCGATTTCGAAATTCAACTTACAATGGGTTTTCAACCACATGGTTTTGGTACCTCTATATTATCCAAAGATGGGTGGCACCAGCTCCGACGGCATCACCCTGCTAACTCTTTTTGCTCTTCCTGCAATCCCGTACCGAATAAGAGCTGCCCTGGCCGCGCTTTATCTCAAACAAATCGATGGCTTTGAACATGCTGCTGAGATTGGTAAAGCCGTAATTCCGGCAATCAAATGATGTTCTGTTGGATATATTGGCACCCACCGCACGTAGATCAGCCCAGCCATCATCGTCTTCCGTTGCTTCAATAGCGTGACGCAGCAGTGCGATCAATTTGGTATCGGATTTTATGTTTTTAGGTTTGGAAACGTTCTTTTCTTCTTTCGCATCTGACCGATCCAGGAACAGGAACTTGGAGCAGGCATTAACAAATGGCATGGGTGTTTTGCGCTCTCCAAAACCCAAGACCACCTTACCTTCGGCGATGGCTCTGGTGACCATTGGTGTAAAGTCGCAATCCGATGAAATGAAACACATGACATCAATATCTTTGGTGTACATAATGTCCATCGCATCGATAACCAGTGCGATATCGGAGGCGTTTTTTCCCTTGGTTAAATCATATTGCTGCACCGGTTGAATGGCATATTCATGGAGCATCTCCTCCCAGGGTCTCAGGGTGGGTGACTTCCAGTTACCATAGGCTTTACGAATGGTAACCACGCCGTACTTGGCTACTTCACTTAGTACATCCTCGAAACGGCTGGCCGGTGCATTATCAGCGTCAATAAAAAGCGCTATCTTTTGTTTTAACTCATTCATTATTCTTCAGTATTACCTGCTTATAGATTATTTTGTCGTATTCGCTTGAGCTTGTGCGTCAGTGCGCGCATGATGGGATGCAAAGCGGCGCCGACACGGTGGTTGCGATTAAAGGAAGTTCCTATGCGCAATATTGAATTGACCGTTACTGAATGGCAATCACTTAACGATCTACAGCAAAAGATCAAACAGGAAGTCTCATGCGCACACCGAGCTAAATTCCTTTTGCTCGGCCTGATAGCCGAAAAAGCAGGCAATTTAGTGGTTACATTCGAAGGGCGGTTACAATTGAGAGAACATGATGGCAAGCCATCATGATTGATTCTTGTTCGTCTTTGGATACGTGGATGGCTTCCACGGGTTGCCACTGACGCCATTGGGTATGCTTTGAATCTCACCACCCAGTCTGAGGAAATCTTCTGTTTGTGACCTGATATTGCTTCTTAGTTCTTCGTGTGAGGGTGAATTCGGCTGATTTTTGGTGCGCTTGGGATTTTTCAACATATCGAACTCCTCGAAAGCGAGTCCCCAGTGTAGAGCATTACTGAGTAGAAAGCTCTATTTAACTCTTCCAGTTAATCATTCAGTACGTTTATCCCCGACCGAATCGTATTTCAACGATCCGGCCGGAGTAAGAACAAACTTTGCCTAATTCAATTCACAGCGCATCAAAACTCGCGTTCAACCCAAAATGATGCCTCGGCTTACCCACCGTCTTCACGCTCCCCGGCATCACCGCTAAACTGCTGTCCCCATAACTCAACACCAGACTATCCGGCAGCTGCACCACACTCAGCCCGCGATTGATCTGATCCACAATCAAACCGGCAATGGCGCGGCCAAAGAACAGCTTGGGTGGGAACTGCAGACGGTAGTCGAACCACTGGCCCGTGTTCAGGCTGATGTCGAGCTGCGGGTTGATCAGGGCCAATTGCAGGCCGCTTTCGCCGTCGGTGGAAAGCTGCACCGGAACTTCCATATTGAAGCTGGTGCGGCTGGACAACTCCCAGTCACCCGCCTCGTTGCGCACTTCATAATGGATCTCGAAATAATCGACGGTGAGGAAGGCAATAGACTGAGCCTCTCCACTACGATCACCGCCTCTAAAGGAAAGTTCAGGCACGCTCTTCGGTGCCAGCACGATGCGGGTGTTGGCATTGTCCATGGTCGTAATAAAGTAGCCGCCGGTTGCCGACAGCTCATCCAGAATCGGCACGGTGGGCGAGAGGATACCCGCCTCATACACCGCCAGCAGCGCCTGGTTGATGATGTTGCTGTTCACCACCAGCCCCAGGTTGGCGGTGTTATCCGCTGCAGGCACTGTGGTGGGAGTAAAGCGGAAGCCCAGCATGTTGGGGGCCAGTCCGGGGGCGGGGCCCAGTTGCTCAGGAATGCCCAGCAGATCCGGGAACAGATGATCGTCCAGCTGCAACACCTCGGGGAAGCCCAGGTTCACACCCAACTCGATGTCGCCCGGCTCCAGCTCAGTGGTCTCGGTGCCGATGCGCCCCATCAGGGAAATCGTCATGCGGTTACTGTCCACCACATCCAGATCCTGCACACCCACCAACGCCGTGAGCAGGGCGCCATTGTTCACCGTGGCACCCAGGCGCACCTGCAGCTCATTGATCAACGGATCGATGATCAGGTTGGCAATCAGCGGCACCAGCTTGCCCAGCAACAGATCCACAATCAGATCGCGGGCGCCTTCGATGCCGCTCTCGATCAGATCGGCCACCATGCCCGCCAGGCCAAAGCCAAAGTTACGAATCGCAGCAGGCAGATTGAAATTGAGATTGAAATCGCTGTCGGCGCTGCCCAGGCCGATGGCATTGATGGACTGCACGCTGACATTCACATCGCCGTTTTCCGCCTCTAAGCCGAAATCCGCCGCCAGGCGCAGACGATTCACATTGATGCCTGCGTTAAAGCCCACCGTCAAACCGGAGGTGTTAATGCCCAGCAAATCCATCAATTCGTTTTCTTCAGAGTTAAAACTCAACAGACGGCTGTTGATGCGCACACCCAGATCAGTATTGCGCAGCTCCGCGTCCAAACCAATACCGTCCCAACCGGAACCGGACTTCAGATCCAGCTCGCTGATCTCCAGCTCTTCGAATTCCAGATCGGTCAACGTGGCGCTGACGGAAATCAGATCCACATTCAAGGGGCCGATGGCCACCTCCGGCGTACATTCCTCACGACAACCGAAAACCGGCACGCACACCCGGAAGCACTGCTCGGGCACAATCACCACCTTGCCCAAGCCGATGGACACCGACTCACTGAACAAGGTATTGGCGTTGGCGCTGCCCAGCAACGCCGCCAGATTCTGTTCCTCGACCAACTCCTGGGCGAAGGGCACCAGTTCGTCGATGGTGGCCTGATCCACATCCAGCTTCACGATGTCATTCAGCACCGTGGCGCGATCGGCGTAGTGCAGCGTGTCCACCTGGGCGTACACATCCTCGGTGTTGAACTGATAAAACTGACTGGGGCTGACCTGAACCTCGAACTCATTACGACTGCCCAGGGTGGCCGGTACGCCGTTCACCTCCAGGGCATAGACCCCGGACGGGTCCACCAACTTGCCATGAATGGTCACCCGATTCCCAAGCTCTGATTCGGTGGGCAGCGCCTCGGTTATCACCACCCGCGGCCCCTGGTTATCAAAGAAGAAAAAGCGCCTGGGCCCGAACTCCTGCGGGTTCACCGACAGATTGTTCTGACCCTGAGTGAGATAAGGGGAGAGATCCAAACCACTGGCGATGGCCTGACCATCGGCGAACTCGAACAGATGCTGCACCGGCACGCCGTTCAGGGTAATGCGCTCCGGCAGCTCAGCGCAGCGGATTAAAAAACGTTCTGGTAATTGATCGATAAAGCGCGCGTTCTTATACGGTAATACGATCTCGTATTCCTGGGTTTTACAGCCTGAAGTGAATAAAAAAGATACAAGAAGAAGCCCCAACAAGAGCTGATTTATGTTTTTGTTCATGCCCCACCATTCCATTAGCTAATACATTCAGTTTGAGTGTAGTAGCGTATTGCCCCGATAAAATTGTTGCGTAAGTTTTGATCTGTGTGCTGGCTAACCTGCGTTATGGATCATAACATGGGCAAATTGGATTAGTTTGTAATGGGCTTGCCGATAATCCTGATGCGAACATAATCTCTTCACATGTTATTAGTAAAGTGAGTTAATTAGCATTCAAATTAAATTGGGGGACTGGAAATGAAAATTCGCATGGGGAAGATCTTTCTATTGGTGAGTGTGCTGGCAATGTCTAGTTTTTCCTACGGGCAAGTATGGAAATACACCTATTCAGGCGGGCCGTTATTGATTGACGAAAACACAGACTACGATGGTTTTCCAGATACGTTTCCGGGTTACAACGGGGACATATCAATTGATGAGAGCGCTTTGCCCGGAGGCACACTTGCTAATACAACCGTATCCTTTCTTGCCATAGCGGCCTATTTTGACGACGAGGAATACACCATCGATACGCCGTTCGGCATTCTGGATAATGCAAGCCAGGTCGATGGGCTGCTGGCGTTCACTATCCACGAATTTCCTGCCATCCAGGCATACTTCAATTTCACTACCGACGAAAACCGTCAAATCGTCGCCTGGGAAAGTGACTTTCTTGCCGGACCACCGGACGGCGGCATCAGCAGCGAAAACGGAGATTACTATCGCATTGGGGGCGATGGGCCGGACGTATATTACTATTCTGAAAGCGCGGGCTCATGGAGCCGACCCCATGCCGTGCCGGAATTATCCGCTGGTGCTACGGAACTCGCACTTGGGTTGCTCGCCGGCTTGATGCTGCTGATGCGGGAGTTCAAAACTGGGCGTAGTCGACCAAGGTAATACGCGCAGGTATTCAGCTTATGAGCTTCCTGTTGGGGAAAGTTGGTTTCCTGTTGATCAGTGAGGGCTTCCCAGTGGAGAAATAGGTTTCCCGGTGATCAATCGGGGCTTCCCGGCGGGAAATTTGGCTTCCCGATGATCAATGGGGGCTTCCCCCTGGAGAAATTGGTTTCCCGGTGATCAAAGTTGATCTCCCAGTGATCAGTTAGGGCTTCCCCCGGAAAAATTTGGCTTCCCAGTGGCAAAATTGATCTCCCAGTGATCAATATCAGGCGTTTTTGGTCCAGGCAAAATCCATTTGCTTTGCCGTCGCCTCGGCCAGTTCAAGGCTGTGCAGTTTACTGACCAAGTGCAGGCTCATATCAATGCCTGCCGAAATACCAGCGGATGTCACGATGTTTCCCTGATCGACCCAGCGCACCTGCTGTTTCACATCAAGCTGGGGGAACTGAGCTTTCAGATCAGGGATATCCTCCCAGTGGGTTGTCACTTGTTGGTTGGACAACACCTGAGCCTGAGCCAGTAAAAAGGCGCCGGTGCACACCGAGGCGATCAGCGATACCTTGGATGCCTGAAGGGCAATCCAGTCGAGAACGTTCTGTTTACTCATCTGTTGGGTGTGAACGCCACCGGGAATGATCAAAACATCCAGCTCGGGATGGTTGGATAAATCAAAATCCGGTAATACGCGGTAACCGGCCCTGGCGATGACGGGATCGAGGTTTTCGGCAATCAGGAATGGGTTGAATGGTTGGTTGTTCTGGCAGACTCTGGATGCGGTGGAGAAGACTTCGAAGGGGCCGGAGAAATCCAGTACTTCTGCGTTGTTGTAGATGTAGATTCCGACGTTCATGTATCACCATTTCATGCCGGTGGTCTCCCGCGTGATGCAGGCCAGCCCGACTCAATCTTATCTTGGCATCATGCTGCTACTTAATCCACAACTGGTCATGCAGGTGGCCTCCGGCATGACCCCGCCTAGCCATCACATATGGAGTAAGAGTAGTAGCGTACAGTCCCGATAAATTTGTGTGTGATTTTTAGGCTGTGCGCTGGTTGATCAGCCGGCGGACCATAACATGAGCAGTTTAGATTGGTTCTCTTCTAACATCGCGGAGCAGTATCTGACCAGCTAACCACATTAGAAAGCTCAACAAACGTCAACTAATAAAAATGTTTTACCTCGCCATAAGGTCTGAGGGCACCAACCACATCACCCGGTCGTTCATCATCCGACGAATATTTCGGTAGTTCAATTTTCGTAGAATAAGAGGCATACTTAAAATACTTCACTAAAATGCTATCGTTGATTCTTAACAGTATGCTAGAAAGCCGACTATGGTCGACCGATGTATACACAAGATTTGGGGAGTAGGCTCGAAAGGTACTGGGAAGGACCAAATTGGCCAATAGAAAGTTTGTAGACACAGACATGCTATAAACCACATACATAATTTCATTTTCACTTCGATGGGGATAAGTCGTGGAAAATAGATTGACCGTTAGTTTTTTATGTTCCTACATCATCATTGCAGCTTATTTTTTCATTCATCCTTCTATAAGTTTTGGGCAAGAGTCATGTGATTCGGTTCTCTTAGCAAAGACTGTTACCGTTATGCAATCGAGTTCAAAATCAAAACTCGCATGGCTACAGTTAATTAATAGCTCTAACTATGAAGAGGCTAAGAAAAATTATTCGGCTCAAGTGCCTGGCTACTTCAACGGTTCCTATAAGGACTTTTCGGTTAAGAGAAGCGAATATTTTTCCAAGGAGTCATATAGCCAAAACACAGAAGAAGCAAGGGCAACGCTAAGTATTTCTACGCCTCCCGAGAATGTAAGTGCATGGCGTAGTTGTGTGCTTGCGAATTCTGGAGGTCTGTCACATGTAATAGAGCATGTGAGTGAAAGTTCTGCAACCCTTATTGTAGCTTGGAATCCGCCGCTAGGCTCGGGGGAAATCACTGAACTCTCCCTATTTCTCGACGGTGGTTATGTGTTACAAACTCTGCCAACCACACTTCTTGGGCAACGATCAGTAATCATTAGCCGTGACGAAGTAAACAAAGGGGTTAGCGGGACAATTTCCGGGATAGTAAATGGAGTATCATATACAACGACACTTTATATCCCTGCGACACCTAATCCGCCGCCGCCGTGCAACAGTAAGAACCGTACAATATCTGTCGATGTAGGCGCTAACATGTTCGCTATAGCGCGCATTCCAGCTAGTCAATGTGATCGCAACATAAATGTCCGGGTAGTAGCTAGGGCAATATATGAAACTCCAGGGGATCCATGGGTTTCGCTCGAGGTTAAAATTCCTGGCATTATTTCTCCATGGAACAGCGGTAGGCTCGGCGTGCCCGCAGAGTCACCAAGCTATCGTGATGCGAAGTTCAACCAAACTATAAGTTTACCCGCTGGTCAATCGATGGATGTAATTGCAAACACAGCTAACTTCCGTGCCAAAGCAGACTTTCTTCGCATTGAGGCAGATATCACGGAACCCTAAGAATTCATACTTGAAAGTATACTAACGTGCCCGTACTGGCGCTTGTTATTGATAGTTAGGTGATTTGAGTGATTAAGCTGAAGATAATGAAGATTATTAGAGGAAATAAATATGGCTGAAAGTAGTGCTGTGAAGCAAATAACTGTGGGAGTAGCGATAATAGTGATTGCTGGTGTTTTAACTTTTTTTGGCAGAGAAATTTGGATGTGGTGTTGCGAGACTCCTGAACCTGTTCTGACTTCTACATCGGTTAGAATATTTCGAGTAGATCCAGATAATCTGTCTAGATGTGAACTAAAAAATCCTGTTCAGATTATGTCGGATGGCACTCAATTGGGCTTGGTCGCAACTGACCTAAGGAAGAGCGCAGTTATATTGGTATTTTTTCCTAATGGTGCTACACATATTTTGAATGGAGTAGGATTGAAACCGGTTAGCATACCTAAAACAAATGTAATTCTATCCGCAGCTTCACTCGCTGAAATTGATGAGTGTTCGGTACGAATAAATCTGTCCATAAAATGAGATGAAACCGCAATTTTTAATGCTAGTTTAAAATAGGATAAACTAGAAATCATATCCCACTTTATAAGTACATGACATTGGATAAAATTCAAACATCAATAGTTCTGTTTTGTATGACAGCATATGCTATACACTTGGCAGGTGACGTTTGGCGATATAGAAACTATAAATATAACCTACTGCAATTCACCGCGCTTGCTGTTGTCTTTTTGGTTTTGGCTTGGTCATCCGGATTTCCATTTCCGAGAATCTCTTTTGGAAGCACTTCATCTGAAGCCACTTTAGCTGCAATGTTTGTTTCAATTGTATTAGGCATGATATCCAACTACATTTTTTTTAACGATACTTTTTCATTTAGACAATGCGTCAAACCAATTCTAGTCTCTCCGATTCTTTTAATGCCCCTATACAGCCTTGTTGAAGGCTCATCTAAATTTGAAAGCATCAAGGTAGCCTCACTATGCTTGATTTCTTATCAAAACGGTTTTTTCTGGAAAATATTTTTTGAGAAAATAGAGGATGCCATTAGAGATGAAGGTTAACGACTTATCTTTTCTTCTTCTTCTTTTTCCGGCTATTTGTTTAGGTAACGAATCAAAAATACTCCCTGAATATAAAAAGTACTTTATAAAATACTCCAATGAGAGGAGCATCTTCTCAGAAAAAATAGCTCCGAGATTTGGAGGAGCAAAAGTCGGAAGAAGCTTCGCAATTATTGCTGGAGTATGGGATTATGAATTCGGAAACCTTCCTCCGGCAAAGGCCGACATGGAAGAACTAAAAAGCTACCTCCTCAATGAGGAGTATTTTGATGAAGTTGTTTTTCTAAAGAACTCAGAAGTAAACTACAACAACCTAAAATACTTTTTGCAATATTATTTCAAGAACCGATTGAATGACTATCCACAATCAAGATTTCTATTTGCGTATAGTGGCCATGGCTTTTCAGATGGCGATGAAGGTTATTTAGTAAAATCTAGTGCTACACACCTTCGAGATTTCAACAACAGTATTGGAATGGACGTGCTTCGCCCACTGATACAAAAAGTTGTTAATAAGTCACACCACACGCTTGTTCTAATTAATGCATGTCATTCTGGAACATTTTTTGGAAGCAGCTTTGGAAGCAAGCAATATTTACCAAGAAAAACCGGTGCTCATGCAATCACCGCAGGTGGATCAGATGAGGAAACGTTTTCAATACCATCTTTCGGAAAAGGTAGTCTTTTTTTTGAGGTCTTTTTAGACGGCGTTAGAGGGGGGGCAGACTTCTACCCAATTGGTGGTGATGGAATCATTACTTTCAATGAAATCTTTGGATATATCCATAACAATGTTGCGGAACAAACAACCTCTCAAACCCCAAGAGAAGGCGATTTAAGACCGAGGGGAAATAAAAGCGAAGGAAGCTTTTTCTTTATCGACAAAGATGTCGAAATACTAGACGTGAGTATAATAGATACCCTGATCGACCAAATCACATTTGGAAATAATATTCCCAAGCCTACCGTTAAAAACTTAGCTCTATCTGTAGAGCGCTTAGAAGACATTGAATCTTTCGATTTTAATAAAGAAAAATCACTTAGGGAGGACGTCGAAAGCCGATCCCATAAAAGTTTAGATGACGAAGAGTACTTTATGTTTATCCCAGACGGAGGGAACTTTGGGGGAGATAGAAGATTTATGACGGGTAGAGAAATTGAATTTATACAAAGGGTTGAAACAAAAACTAGTTTTCTTGCAGGAAGTCCATGCGAGCTAAACGTTATTAAAGTTGAAGATTATTCCGTACCTAAAGGACCAAAAGAGGCTAGAGATAAAACAACTGTCTATAAAAACACATATAATTACACGGTAGACCTAACCAAACCCCTTTGGATTAGTGAGGATGATGAATATAGGGATGGTTATCGGTTATTTAATGTTAGAAATCTCTCGGAGGATGGCTCAAGCGCAATAATGGAGTCATCTATTGTCCACAACAATGAAGGTATACCGCGAAAAAAAACATTTAAAGTATCAGAGTACGGCTTTCAAATTTCGTATGATTTTCCAGTTCCAGAAGTTCCAGAGTTATCCATATCAAAGTTGAACGAGATCTGCCTAGGTCAAGATTTGAAAAAATTAAAAATCACATCGCCTGAAAAATAGTAGCATCATTAAGACAGAAGTTTAATTGTTAGACCTCTTTTTACAACAAGTCCCTACCGCATTGACGGCATACAGGCTCTTGGCCTTCAGGGTATAATTCGATATTGATAAGATTGTCTGTTAAACAGTGCTCACATGGGAGCCAGCGATCCTGAATGAATTTCTCAAAAGGAACAACTCTATGCATCAATCGCACGACGCAAGGATCGATTACAGCATACAAGTGTGTTGGCCTTGTTGCCGGGGGTACAACTACACTACCCACTTGAGAAACCATTCCAACGTTTACCCAGCCAGTAATTTTGTTGCGAGCACCGTTAGAAGATATTTTTAGTATGCTATTAGCAACATAATTGGTTGTAAATAACTCGTTTCCAACTCGCTGAATTTCACGGATTACTCCTTCACCATAATGCTCGATGCTTAGTTGTTCACTATGATCTACAGAGGCTTGGTCAATCGAATATTGGCTTATTTTATTAGAGTCTGGGTCTCTCGCACCTTGTATCGCTAAAATTTTTTCACAGAGTCTGATCAAATTCCTAGGAGATCCATTTGCGAGTAGACATAGCTTTTCGTCTATATTTGATTTAACTTCTAATAGGTAGTCAAAGCTCTTTATGTCACCATTACTGAACGCTTTTAAACGTTTGGAAAGGACATCTACTAGATTTTTTCTTGTCCATTTTAGCTCGTACTGGGGAACTCTATCAGGTCTCGCGTCTTCTCTAAAAAATGGTTCAATTTTATCCCAAAGAAAGAACTTAAACCCGTAGCCTGGAAGGCCAAGCAATTCTAGATCCTTTATCAATGGTTTTATTAACTGATAGGTTGCTTCAGGATTGTTTCCTGTTTTCTCAGTTTCGTCAGGCCTATCTATGAGAACATAAATCGATTTAAATCCGATCTTCTTAACTAGCTTTAGAAGTGTTTCAAGTTGAAACTTGTATGTTTCCCCAAGCCTTTTCTCCTCTTGCTTAACATCAGGAAGGTCAACACTTTCTAGATCGTAGTTCTTCAATAGAAAATTAATGGCTGACTCCATAAAGCCGACATTTTGCCTCCAAAAGTCTTTGAATTTATCTGGGAGGCTTTTTAATTCGTTTAGCACTTCTTGGATTTCATCACCAGTTAATTCACCCAAGTAGGTGTGTATGAAGATTGACAGTTGCCTTTTTTCATCTTTGGACAAATTCTTTGAGACGTCTGGCCATTCGCTCAAGTAAGACAGAAAAGAAACAAGTATCCTAGTAATTACATTCCTAAGATGATATTGGAGAGAAATGTCATCGATATTTTGTCCAGAGCCAAATTCAAATCTATCATAAGTGACAGCAAGGAAGCCGTACTTGAATGCATTTGCTTCAACCATACGCCTTTGAGCAGTTTTTCCTGCCCCTCTTGGTGCTAGGACGATGGAAGAATTCGGCGAATTTGGATCACCTAAAACAGCATCAAAGTATGGAGGAGGAACAAAATATTCTTTTAGCAGATCCTCTTCATCTGCGTTAGTCTTTAGAAATGGATGTGACTGAAATCCTAATTTTTCAAAAAGTGACAAAAGATGCTCCTATATACTCGCAAGATTGCTTTTCCTACTACAGTTGGTAGCGCAAATACCTTCCTTAAAAAGTTCTTATGCTTTGGGCACAACTGCGCTTTGTTCGGACATTTTTATATCCATTATCGCCGATATATAAGTCCTAACAGCGCTACAAATAAGCAATATCCTCTGGAATTCATAGTTGAACACTTTATATTCATCTAATTTCCCTTTTTCGTAAAAGTACCGCCATGTTTCAAATGCATCGCTTGACCTAACCAGCACTGATTTTATATCAACAGGTCCCGTACTCCCGAGACTTGGCTCTGGGCCAATGGGTTTCTCTTTGCCGACGTAAACAACAACCTGAACTGCTGCTAACTTTTCGTCATCTACTTCGTTTTTCTCTTTATATACTGAACGTATTCCTTCTTGTATCTCTAATGGAAGTGTTTTAAATAAAGTCCATAAATGATGTGTTTGATTTACTTCATTTCCCACGAGCATATGTAGACACTTCAAATATAGTTCCAGCGATAAAGATAGCATTGTGGCGGAAGATATAACTGAACTGATCGAGTATAATGAATATGTACGTGAGGAATCTGCACTGTCTTTTAGTGCCTGCCTTATATACACTTGTGCGTGTGCATTGAATTGATCAGCAGATGCTAAAGCCATTCTTGTATCATAGTGCTTCTTTTCTTTCTTCTTTCGAGACATTAAGAAATATGCCTATTCATATATAGGTGAACTAGGTTGTGTGAACCACTATGTTACAGGGACTCTGCCACGGTCCATCCTTCATGAGTTAACTCAAAGAATTCACCTTTGTGGCCACGCGTTGTTACAAGACTATTAGATACTAACGTATTCAAAGCCGACTCCCACCTAGTGAACTCTTTACGGTTTGTTTTACCAAATGACTTGCCACCCGCTTGAATTTCTTGGCCACCAATATACTCAACCTTCATAATTGAACCATACTCATCAGATGAGGCAGCCTTCAATAATGAAATAGAATCTTCAGTTAAGCTATAAGAATTAGCTCTGGTTATATTTGGAATCTTCTGGATTTCTGGAACATAGTCGGCTTCAACAATAAGATCGTTAATATATTGATTTTTATTCAAACAAAGCTGAAACTGTTTGGAAAGTTTTTGCCTAAATTGTTCTAGCGTGTCATACGTTTCCACTAGTCCACGTTGCTGCCAGTTTGATCTTGCTTCTCTAACTCTTTTATATTGTTCTGCATCTATGCTCTCAGGAGATACAGGCTTTGATGAAAAGTAGATCATCGCTGGTTTCCCTGCAGCCACGTGTTCCTCTATTTCTTCAACAGTGCCACTTAACGCTTTTCCTGTTGGAGTCCCCAATCGCGTCCAGAAGATGCCTATTAAAATATCGCAATATCTTAGTACTCTTTGATTTATCAGCTCTTGAGGTCTAGCCCCAAGCTCAGGTGAAGAATGAGAGTCCCAGCCAACTGCAGAAAGCATAATTTTGGACTTTTCAGAATTAATATCATTCCAGTCGTGAATTATTTGCCGGGTTATGTCTCTTTCCTCCGATACATCTCCTGGCGAGGCAATCATCACGGGTAATACTGTAGCTTTGTAAGCCACTTAGTTCTCCTTATACTGTAAGCAAGGTGAATTGAGCCCTTCGAAATATCCAAATACAGTATGTTGTAGACAAATCTATCAAAAGCGCTGCATTCGTAATACTTAGATCCGCTTTGGCCAGAACTTACGTGATATCCAAGGATGAAAGCAGAAATCCTTCAGTATACCCCTTAAGCAACACCGGAAGTTCCAGTATCCACATTAATAGTCTTTGTTTAGTAGAAGCTTGTCTACTACTAATGTAACTAATGCAACGCAATATGGGGGGCTGTAAACAGCTACCCCCCAACCTGCAACTGATACAAATGCCGATACAACCCCTCCACCCCCAACAACGCCCGATGCCCACCCACCTGCACAATCTCCCCCTGATGCATTACCAGAATGCTATCGGCCTGGGTAATGGTCGAAAGGCGATGGGCGATCACCACCAGGGTGATGTCGCCTTTTAGTTGCAGCAGGGATTGTTGGATTTGTGCTTCGGTGGCGGAATCCACGTTGGCGGTGGCTTCGTCCAGTACCAGTATTTTGGGTTTGCCTGCCAGGGCGCGGGTCAGGGACAGCAGTTGGCGTTGGCCTACAGAAAGCGATCGCCCCTGTTCATCCAGAATGGTGTCGTAGCCTTGGGGCAGTTGTTCAATATGCTGATGGAAGCCGGTGGCCCGTGCGGCCGCTTCGATTTCTGTGCGGGGCAGGTTGCGGCCGATGTCGATGTTGTCGGCTACGCTGGCGGCCAGCACAAAGCTGTCCTGTTGTACGATGGCAAATTCGCGGCGCAGTGTTTCATGAGATAGGTTGGCAAGGTTTTGTTCGCCCAGTTGGATGTGGCCTTGGTCCGGTTGGTAGAAGCGCAGCAGTAAGCTGGCGATGGTGCTTTTGCCGCTGCCGGTGTGGCCGACGATGCCGATGAACTCGCCACTGTTGATGTGAAAGCTCACATTTTTCAATACGGGTTTGATGCCGTCGTAACTGAATTGTACGTGGTCAAAGCGGATGTCTGCCGGTTTGGGTTCGATGGGGTTTGATTGTGTTTCGGTATGCGTTTCAGGTTTCTCGTCGATCCAGTGGAACACGCGCTGGGCGGAGACCATGGCCTGTTGGAACAGGTTGAGGCGTTGGGTCATTTCGATGAGGGGTTCGCTGAAGCGCCCCAGGTAATTCAGAAAGGCGTAGATCACCCCCACTTCGATCACGGCGCCGGTGGATTCCAGGTGGTTGATGCCGAACAGGTAGAGCAGGCCCGCCAGGGTGAGCAGTTGCAGCATGTCCACCATGGGGCGCAGCAGCAAAGCGTCCATCTGCATGGTGCGGCGGCGGGTTTTGAAATGGGCTTGCACAGTGTCGCTGTAGTGGCGGGCAAAGAATTGTTGTTGGCGAAACAGTTGGATTACGGCCACGCCCTGGATCATTTCGTTCATGCGGGCGTTGATGTCCGACAGCAGTTCCCGCGCTTTCTGGAACACCGGTGTGCTCAGGCGGCGATAGGCGATCATGACGGTGATCACCGCCGGCAGAAACAGTAAGCACACCAGCATCAGGCGCCAGTCCAGCACGGCCATGGCGATGAAGATGCCCAACACCCGCACGCTGTTCTGGATGTAGATGCCCAGCACGCCCACAAACAGTTCTTTGACGGATTCGGTGTCGTTGGTGATGCGGGAGATCAGGCTGCCGGTGGGCGTGTAATCAAAGCGCCGCAGAGGCAGCGATACCACGCGGGCAAAGATCTGGTGGCGCAGGGTGCGCACGACGTTCTGGGCGATCTGGTTCCAGAGGATGGTCTGGCGATAGCTGAGGCTGGCGGCCAGGATGGCGGCGGTGAGGTAGGCAACCAGCATCAGGCCGATGTCCGGCGCGGACCAGTGATTGGGGATCAGGTAGCCGTCGATAAAATGTTTGATCAGCAAGGGGCCCACCACGTCGGCGGCGGTGGCCAGTAGCAGCAGGATCACGGCTCGGGTGAGGATGGGGCGATGGTCGAGGGTGTAGCGCAGCAGGCGGACGAAGGTGTTTTGCGTCATCTCCCTTCCTCCACCGCCTGTTCAATCTGCTGATAGCGCACCATTTGCGCGTACCAGCCGTTGTGGGCCATGAGTTCGGCATGGCGGCCTTGTTCGGTGGGTTGGCCCTGTGTCAGTACCACGATGTGGTCCGCCTGTTCCACGGCGGTGAGCCGGTGGCAGACGATGATGGCGGTGCGGTTGTGGCGGGCCTGTCGTAGATGCCGCAGGATCTGTTGTTCGGTGGCCACGTCCACGGCGGACAGGGCGTCGTCCAGTATCAGCAGCGGCGCATCCATCAGCAGAGCGCGGGCGATGGCCAGCCGTTGTTTCTGGCCGCCGGAGAGGGTAATGCCCCGCTCCCCCACCAGGGTTTGATAGCCGTTGGGAAAGGCCAGGATGTCGTGGTGCACGTTGGCCAGTTGGGCGGCGTGGTGGATCTGTTGTTCGGTGGCCTCCGGATTACCCAAGGCGATGTTGGCGGCAATGCTGGTGGAAAACAAAAACGATTCCTGGGGTACGACCACCATGTGGCGGTGTAGTTCTGCCAGGGGGAATTGGTGCAGGGGGTTTAGATCGAATTGGATGTTAGCGTCGGGCGATTCGTATTGGCGCAGCAGCAGGCGGATGAAGGTGGATTTGCCTGATCCGGTAGGCCCGACGATGCCCAGGGTTTGGCCCGGTTGGAGTTGGCCGTGAAAGTTTTGCAGTACGGTTCTGGTTATTTGGTCAGAGTGTTCCGGATAGCTGAAGCGGTTTATGTTCCATTCCAGTACGGCGTTGGGGGTGAGGGTTTGTGTTCCAGCATCAACTATATCCGGCTCAGTCTGCATAATCGCATCCAACCGTTGCCAGGCCACCACGCCCCGCTCCATCAGATTCAACAACCAGCCATAGGCGAACATGGGCCAGATCAAAAAGCCCAGATACAGGGTAAAGGAGGTGAGTTCGCCCACGCTGAGTTGGTTGTTGTGAATCAACCAGGCGCCATAGGCCACCGCCAGCAGAAAGGAGCTGCCGGTAGTGAGAAAAATCACCGGATCGTATTTGGCTTCGGCCCGCGCCACCTGCATGTTGGCGTTACTGGCGGCCTCGGCGGCGTGGTCGAACTGGTTACTGGCCAGTTGCTCCAGCCCATAGGCTTTCAACATGCGAATGCCGCTGATGGATTCCTGGGCGCGATCGTTGAGGTCGCTGAAGCGGGCCTGGGCCTGTTCAAACCCGGCGTGCAATTCCTTATTGATGCGCATGAACCAATACGCCATCAGCGGCCAGGGCAACAGGGCTACTAAAGTCAGCTGCCAGTGGATGGCGAACACCAGCACCAACAGCACCACAATGCCGGTGAGGATGCCATCGAACAGCGCCAGCATGGCTTCCCCGGCAAACATTTCCACCGCGCTGACGTCGTTGGTGGCGCGCGCCATCAGGTCACCGGTTTTATGGCGTTGGAAAAAGCTCGCAGGTAAACGCAGCAGGTGATCGTGAAAGCGTTGCCGCAGGATGGCCCCCAGTTGATAGGAAGCACTGTAGAGGGAGAGCCGCCACAGGTAGCGGAATACGTACACCAGTAGCGCGACTATTGCTATCAAGCCCAGTTGTTGGAACAGTTGTGTGGAAGTGAGGGTATCGTTGGTTGCGGCGTCCACAATGCGCCCGGTGATCCAGGGCGGCAGCAGATTCAGCAACGCCACCATGATCAGCAACAGCATGGCGACAGTGTAGCGCCGCCACTCGCGGCGGAAATACCAGCTTAGTTGGGTGAACAGCCACATGGGTCAGTCTCACGCACAGTGAATATCAGCTCTTGGGCGCGCGTCGCACCAGAATGTCTTTCTTCAGGGATTCGTTGATGGTGCCTTCCTGGAACGGCGTGCGTCGCTGCAATGCCGCCTTCGCCACCATATAGGCGGATACCGGCGCAGTAATAAACAGGAACAGACTGATGACCAGTTCCTGAATGCTTAAGCCCTCTCCCCTTAATGCGTGCAGCATCACCGACGCCACCAGAATGCAGCCGATGCCTAACGTGGTGGCTTTGGTGGGCGCGTGCAGGCGGGTGTAGAAGTCCGGCAGTTTTACCATGCCCAGGGCGCCGATCAGGATGAACAGGCCGCCCATCACCAGTAAGAAAGACGCAAACACTTCCAGCCAGAAACTCATGTTGTCTCCCTCGTTTATTCTATGATATCGCCGCGCAGCAAATACTTGGCCAACGCGGCGGTGCTGACAAAGCCCAGCATGGCAATCAGCAGGGCGGATTCAAAATACATGTCGGAGGCAAAGTACAAACCCAGCAACACAATCAGGGCGATGCTGTTGATGTACATGGTGTCCAGCGCCAGAATGCGGTCGGCGGTGGAAGGCCCAACCAACAGGCGGATGGTATTCAACACCAGCGCCACGCCCACCATCACCGATACGATCATCAATACCGTATTCAACATGCGAAGATCTCCCTTAGCGGTGCCTCGTAGCGGGTTTTGATCCGTTCAATCAGGCTTTGCTCGTCGTCGATGTGCAGGGCGTGGATATACAGCCATTGCATGTCTTCGGAAAAATCCACACTGACGGTGCCGGGGGTGAGCGAAATGGTGCTGGCCAATACGGCCAATGGGAAATGCCCGGTGAGATCCAGCGGCAACGCAATCAAACCCGGTTTCAGATTTTTATTGGAACTCAGAATGCGCCCGGCCACTTCAAAATTGGAGACCACGATATCCCCTAGCACCATGATGATGTAGCGCAATGCGTGCAATGGCTTTTTCACCCGGGCATGGGGATCGCTGAGCGGCGCGGCCACCCAGGGAATGATGATGGCGAGGATGGTGCCCAGCACCAGATGACCAAAAGTGAATTCATTCAACAGCAGCCACACGATCACCAGCAGCACACTGTGCAATGGCATGGGGAAGATTTTTTTAAGCATCTTCACCTCCTGTGATCAGGGTGATTCCCTGCTTTAAATCGTCGGCGGCCATTTGCGTGAACTCGGTAATGGTTCCGGCAAACACCACCATCAACGGCAGGCTGACCATGAGCAGCATCACGGCCGTGAGTTGTGAAGGATATGCGCGAGTGGCTTCGGAATTTTCACCCCGGGTGCGCCAGAACAGGGTGCCGCCGGAACGGGACAACATGATCAGCGCCGCCAGACTGGCAATTAAAATCGGTGGCCAGATCCACGCAGCCTGTTCACTGGCCAGGGCGGCTTTCAGCATCAACGCTTTGCCGATAAAACCGGAAATGGGCGGCATGCCGATCAACGCCAATGCCGCCAGAAAAAATAATCCACCCAACAAGGCCGGTTGATTTACGGGCCGTGATTGCACAAAGCGGTCTTCCGCCTTGCCCCGTTGCTGGATGATCAAACCCGCCAACAAAAACATCAGCGCGGTGGCCAGCGTGCTGTGCACCAGGTAATAGAGTGCCGCCGAGGTCGCTTCGTGAGTGTTCAACGCTACCATCAACAACAGGCTGCCGATGGAGACGATCACCAGGTTGGCCGTCAGCTCCCGCAGGGTTTTGCTGGCCAGGGTGGCGATGATGCCCACCACAACGGTGAGCCATCCCAAAGGCCATAACCAGGGCTGGGCGATGTTGGCCAGTTCACCGGCGTTGTCGCCAAAGATGGTGCCGTGCACGCGCCACAAACTGTACACGCCCACTTTGGTCATGATGGCGAACAACGCCGCCACCGGCGCGGGCGCGGCGGCATAGGCGCGGGGTAACCAGAAATGCAGCGGCATCATGGCGGATTTCAAACCGAACACCACCAGCAACAACATGGCCCCGGATTTGGCCAGTTGCACATCGTTGGCGTCAATGTGCGCGGCGCGCTGTTGCATGTCCGCCATGTTGAGAGTGCCGAACGTGCCGTAGATGATGCCCAGCGCAAACAGGAACAATGCGGAACCCGCCAGATTCAGTGTCACATAATGCACGTTGGCCAAGGTTTTCTGCGGACCGCCACCGTGAATCAATAATGCGTAGGAGGCAATTAACAACACTTCGAAGAATACAAACAGGTTGAAGATGTCGCCGGTTAGAAACGCGCCCTGAATCCCCAGCGCCTGGAACATCAATAACGGATGCAGGAACTTGCCCTGTTGATCTTCAGTGGCGCTGCTGAACAGCTGCACGCACAACAGCAGGAAGGCGGTGAGCACACACATCATGGTGGAGAGTCGATCCGCCACCAATAAAATGCCGAAGGGGGGGTTCCATTCTCCCACGGCGTACACCAGCGTACCTTCGTTATGCACTTTCAGTAACAAAGCGACAGTGGCGATCAACAGCAACATGGAAAACAGGGTGCCCGCCAACCGTTGCCATCGCAGTCCGTTGGTGAGGGGTGGCATCAATAGCAAGGCACCGGCCAGCAGGGGTATCAGCAGCGGCAGTACTGGTAAATGCTGCAGCATCAGCGTTTATTCCTTTTGTGTTTCTCGTTCAGGTCCGCTTTGTTCTTTTCGATCTTGTCGGCGAGCGCTTCTTCCACCGCCGTGCGTTCCGGTGGCAGTTCGCGGCCATCCACCTGATCATTACCCAGATCGGAACGGGCGCGCAGGGACAGAATCAATACGAACGCCGTCATGGCGAAGCCGATTACGATGGCGGTGAGCACCAGGGCTTGGGGTAATGGATCCGCGTACTGTTCACTTTGGCCAATGATGGCAGCGCCGTTGACCGTGAGACGGCCGCTGGCGAACAGGAACATATTCACCGCATAGGACAATAACGTAAGCCCCAGAATCACTGGAAACGTCTGCGCCCGCAGCATCAGGTAAATACCAGCGCTGGTCAGCACGCCTACGCAGAGTGAAAAGGTAAATTCCATCAGTTGCCTCCATCCCGCAAGCGTTCACTGGTGGTGAGTTTGCCCAGGTTGGCCAGGATCAAGAGCGTGGCGCCGATCACCGTGAGATACACGCCGAAATCAAACACCATGGCGCTGGCCAGTTCGAATTCTCCTACTAAGGGCAAATGGAAATGATCAAACCAGGTGGTGAGGAAGTTGCGGCCAAAGGCCCAGCTGCCCAAACCTGAAAGCGTGGAGATAAACAGCCCGCTGGCGATTAATCCCAGATAGTTGATGGGCATGCGCTCCTTCATCCACACCACCCCGTGGGCGACGTATTGTTGAATTAATGCAATAGCGGTAATCAGCCCCGCAATAAAACCACCGCCGGGCATGTTGTGCCCCCGCAGGAAGATAAACGCGGATACCAACAGCGCCAACGGCAACAGGCTTTGCGACACCACCGCCAACAGGAAGGGATGCTTTTCCTTGGACCAGCGATAGCCTTTGCTGTCCGCTGAGGGCATGTGCACCAGCATCTGCGCCAGCACTTTGTAGATGCCCAATGCGGCGATGCCCAGCACGGTGATTTCCCCCAGGGTATCGAAACCGCGGAAGTCCACCAGGATCACGTTCACCACGTTGGTGCCGCCGCCACCGGGTTTGCTGTTCTCCATAAAGAAATCGGAAATGCTGTCCAACGGGCGGGTGAGCATGGCGTAACAGATGGTGCCGATGACGCTGCCGAATAGAGCCGCCACGCTGAAGTCGCGCACGATGATGGTCAGCGGGCTGTCGATGGTGGGGCTTTTCTGCGGCAGGAAGAACAGCGCCAGCAGGAACAGCAGAATGGTGACCACTTCCACCGAGAGTTGGGTCAGTGCCAGGTCCGGCGCCGAGAAATAGGTGAAGGCGATGGAGACGATCAGGCCCACCACCGACAGGGCAATCAGTGCGACTAAACGCAGATGACTCCACCACAGGGTCACGAAGGTGGCGGCGATCATCAGCGCAGCGCAGAAACCCACCACCCAGTTGATGGGCAGTTGGGGGTGCGTGCCGATGGCGTCCACCAGGTTGAACAGAGGCAGGGCGCTCACTATTAACGCCAGCAAGATCATTAGAAACATGGCTCGTTGCAGGGAGCCGTTATCGATCCAGCCGTGTAACTTGGTCACCTTGGCGATCATCTGCTGAATCAGGTTTTCAAACACGTATTTGGCGTCGTGATCCACAAACTGTTCCTGAAAACCGAACAGATGGCGCCGATTCATGTAGAGGGTCAGGCCCCCCGCCACCGCCAACGCACTCATCAACAGCGGGAAGTTGAAGCCGTGCCATACCGCCAGGCTGTAATCCGGCACTGACGCTTGCAATACTGACGCCGAGGCAATGTTCAACAGATCCCCCACCATAAACTGCGGAAAGATCCCCACCAGCAGACACAGCACCACTAACACTTCCACCGGCACCCGCATGTAGCGCGGCGGCTCGTGGGGTGTTTTCGGCAGGTCGATGGGTTCGCCGTTGAAGAACACATCGTGCATAAAACGCAGGGAGTAGGCCACGGCGAAGGCGCCACCGGCAGTGGCCAGCAGGGGAATCCACCAGGACAGTGCCCCCAGGGTGTATTGGTGCAGGGTTTCGGTGAACAGCATTTCCTTGGAGAGGAAGCCGTTCAACAGCGGTACGCCTGCCATGGAGGACGCGGCCACCATGGCCAGGGTGGCGGTCCAGGGCATGTACTTCCACAAACCGTTGAGTTTGCGCATGTCGCGGGTGCCGGATTCGTGATCAATGATGCCCGCCGCCATAAACAGTGAGGCCTTGAACACCGCGTGGTTGATGATGTGGAAGACCGCAGCCACCGCCGCCAGATCGGTGCCCAGCCCCAGCAGCAGGGTGATCAAACCCAGGTGGCTGACGGTGGAATAGGCCAGTAGACCCTTGAGATCATGCTTGAATAGGGCGATGTAAGCGCCCACTAGCATGGTGGCCATGCCGGTGAGGGACACCACCACAAACCAGAACTCCGTGCCCGCCAGCACCGGGTAAAAACGGGCCAGCAGGAACACTCCGGCCTTTACCATGGTGGCGGAATGCAGGTAGGCGGACACCGGCGTCGGGGCGGCCATGGCGTGGGGCAGCCAGAACTGGAACGGGAACTGGGCGGACTTGGTGAAGGCACCCAATAAGAACAGCGCCAGAATATAGGGGTAGTATTCGCTGTTGCGCACCACGTCCCCCATGGCCAGCACTTCCCGCAGTTCATAGCTGCCGGTGACATCGGCAATCAGCAGCAGTGCGCCCAGTAACGCCAGTCCACCTGCCCCTGTCACCGTCAATGCCATGCGGGCGCCTTTGCGGGCTTCGGTCTTGTGCCACCAGAAGCTGATTAACAGGAAGGAGCTGATGCTGGTGAGTTCCCAGAACAGCCACAATTGAATCAGGTTGCTGGAGAGCACCACACCCACCATGGCAGACATAAAGAACAGCAGGTAGCCGTAGAACAACCCCATGTTATCGGCGTCGGACAGGTAGTAGCGTGCATAGAGGATGACCAGCAGGCCGATCCCCAGGATCAGCAGGCAGAACAGGAAGGCCAGGCCATCAAGATGCAGTGAGAGGTTGAGCCCCAGCAGCGGTACCCAGGGCACCGAAAACACCGGCACCTCGCCGGAGAAGACCTGGGGCGCCAGTTGTAGCAGAACGCCAAGGGCGGCGGCGGGCATCAGTGCGGTGAGCCAGGCGGTGGGGGTGCGACCCGCTTTGCCAAAGATCACGGGTAGCAATATGCCCATCATGGGCAACAACAAAATCCATAACACACTCATTCGAGCGAAGGCCTCGTCGTAATGGCAATTATTCTTTTATAGCAGCGTCCGTCTATACCAGCCCAACACGATAACATGATTTTGTTGCGCTTTGACAGATTATGTCAGTCTGCTTTCTAGTGAGCTGCCTATGTTCCGCAAAAGGTTCGCAGTACTTTTTGCTCCGGTTGCGGTGGCTGTTGGTATGCCGCAAACTCCGGGTATTCGGTATAGGGATCTGCCAACGCTGCCAGCAGGTTTTCGAACACAGAGTAATCACCTTCTTCCGCCGCTTTAATGGCCTCTGCTACACGGTGGTTGCGGGGAATGATGGCCGGGTTGGATGCTTCCATGCGTATAACACTTGCCTCGGCGTCACTTTCACGCTGCGCCAGTTGTTGTTGCCACTCATCCAGCCATTCGTGGAGATTGCGTTCCATGGCGGCGGAGTTGCGGCATTCCGGCAGGGTGAGCAGCCCCAGTACGGCACTGCGATCCTGTTGCGGTTGCGTCACATGGCACAGACGGCGGAAGAACTGGGTGTAATCCAGTCCGCCCTGCTCCATCCATTCCATGATCGCGGCAATGCGCTGCAGATCCCCTTCCTGTACCTCGCTGAAGCCCAGCTTCCGGTTCATGGCCGATTGCCAGGCCTGGCCGTGGACTTCGGAGAATTCTTTCAACACGGCAGTGGCCTGGGCCACCGCGTCATCTTCGTTTTCCGCGGGGAACAGGGTCAGCATGGCCTCTGCCAATCGCGCCAGATTCCATTGCCCGATGGCGGACTGGTTCTGGTAGGCGTAACGGCCCTGCTGGTCGATGGAGCTGAACACCTTGCTGGCACTGAAGGCGTCCATAAAGGCACAGGGGCCGTAATCGATGGTCTCGCCGCTGACGGTCATGTTGTCGGTGTTCATGACGCCGTGGATGAATCCCAGCTGCAGCCATTTGGCGATTAAATGTGCCTGACGCATACAGATGGCCCGAAACAGTTGCAGATAGCGATCCTCTGCGGAGCGGTCGATCTCTGGGTAATGGCGTTCCAGCACGTGGTCCGCCAGGGCGGTTAAGGCTTCATAATCCTGGCGCAGGGCAAAGAATTGAAAGGTACCCACCCGGATATGACTGGCGGCGACCCGCGTGAATACCGCGCCCGGTTCCATTTGCTCCCGCACCACCTCTTCGCCGGTGGCAACCACGGCCAGGGCCCGGGTAGTGGGTACCCCCAGGGCGTGCATGGCTTCGCACAGAATGTATTCTCTGATGGCGGGGCCTAATGGCGAGCGTCCGTCGCCGCCACGGGAGAACGGCGTGCGGCCACTGCCCTTCAATTGAATGTCCCGCAGCTCCCCCCGTTGATTACGCACGTCGCCCAGCAATATTGCCCGGCCATCCCCCAATTGCGGATTCAGTTGTCCGAACTGGTGGCCGCAATAGGCCATGGCCAGGGGATCGGCCTGATCGGGAATCTGGTTGCCACTGAAGATGGCCGCGATGTCAGCCTCGGTGGCACCGTTCAGATCAATGTTCAGCTCGGTCGCCAGTTTTGTATTAAACCGGATCAATTTGGGGGTTTTTACCGGCGTTGGAGCCAACCGTACAAAGCAGGCCTCCGGCAGACGGGCATAGGCATTTTCAAAAGGAAATTTCATACAAGGGAATCTTCTTATCAGGGTCATGCACTGCGTTGATTTAGGTACAGCTTAACAACATGGTTTTAGGTAGCAAGCAATAAACCGGCTGGGTAGGCTCGTAGCTAAAACGGTCTATAAACAGGCGCTTTTTGCCATTGTGCAACCGCCCACCATTTCCTATGGTGGCTGGAGTCTCGATAACAATTACAACGGCAATCACAAAAGCAATCACAAAGGCAAAAGGACGATGGACACTACCGCACAACTGGACGCTTTCCGTCAGGAGACCGCCGCCTGGCTGGAACAAAACTGCCCCCCTTCAATGCGTACACCCATGAGCGAAGCCGACACCATCTGGGGTGGTCGTCACTTCGAATACCCCAGCGAAGATGCCCGCATCTGGAAAGAGCGGATGGCGGCCAAGGGCTGGACTGCACCCACCTGGCCCACACAATACGGTGGGGGTGGGTTATCCAATGCCGAAGCTGCCATTTTGAAACAGGAAATGCGGCGTCTGAATTGCCGTGTGCCGCTGTTCAGTTTTGGTTTGGGTATGTTGGGGCCAGCTCTGCTGGAATTCGGCAATGAACAACAGAAACAGGAACACCTGCCGAAAATCGCCAATGGGGAAATTCGCTGGTGTCAGGGTTATAGTGAACCCGGTGCCGGATCGGACCTGGCGGGCCTGCAGACCAGCGCTGTGGACGCCGGTGATCATTTTGTGGTGAACGGGCACAAAGTCTGGACGTCTTACGCAGACAAATCCGATTGGATTTTTTGCTTGGTGCGTACCGACAAGTCCCACAAGCAAGGCGGTATTTCTTTTTTGTTGTTCGATATGCAAAGTGAAGGGGTATCCACCCGCCCTATTCAATTGATTAGTGGCGCCTCGCCGTTTTGTGAAACCTTCTTCGATCAGGTGAAAGTACCGAAAGCCAATCTGGTGGGTGAGCTGAATAAGGGTTGGGCCATCGCCAAACGTTTGTTGCAACATGAGCGGGCCATGATTTCAGAAATCGGCTTCGCCGACCCCTCCGGTCAGGCGGCGCCGTTGGCCGACCTGGCGAAAGAGTATCTGGGCCAATCCCACGGCCGTATTGCGGATCGCGTGTTGCGTGCAGACATTGCCCGTCATGACATGAAAACCCACGCTTTTATGGCCACGCTCAAACGGGCCAACGATGAAGCCAAAGCGGGTCAGTCGGTGGGTGCCACTTCCTCCATGTTCAAGTACTATGGAACGGAAAACAACAAAGCCAAATTTGACCTGATGATGAAAATTGCCGGTCATCACGGATTGGGCTGGGAAGGTGGCGGTTTTAGCGATCGCGACCTGACTTCCACCCGGCGCTGGTTGCGTTCCAAAGGCAACTCCATCGAAGGGGGCACCTCAGAAGTACAGTTGAACGTTATTGCGAAACAGGTATTGGGTCTTCCCGATTAACGCAGCAGGACAGGAGCACCACCATGAGCATGGTATTAAATGAAGAACAGGTTGCCACCCAGGACGCTGCGAAAAAGCTGCTGCAATCCCAGTCGCCGGTGTCGGCCTTGCGCAAGTTGCGAGATGAAAAAGATGAGAACGGATTCGACCCTGACCTGTGGCAGCAGATGGTTGAATTGGGTTGGGCGGGTATTATTGTTCCGGAAGCGTTGGGCGGCTTGGGTTTGACCGCAGGCTACCTGGGGGTGGTGTTGGAGGAGTGCGGCCGCACGTTGACGTCCTCGCCTCTATGGAGCAGTGGACTGTTTGCCAGTTACCTGTTGATGCAGTGTGATGAGAGTGAAAACCAACGGCAGACATTGTCTGCTATGGCGCAAGGCGCATGCCTGGTGTCAGTGGCGCTGGAAGAAAAAGCCCGTCATGCCCCGCTTGATATTGAAACAACTCTAAGTGAGGATTCCCGTTTTAATGGCAGAAAACATTTTGTGGTCAATGGCCATGTGGCGGACAAGTTTATCGTTACTGCACTTGATCCGCAGAATAATTTTTGCCTGTTGTTAATCGACGCAAAGCAGACTGGTGTCAGCGTGGAGCGTAACTGGATGGAGGATTACCATAACTCCGCTACGGTGACGTTTACCAACGTCTTGGTTGAATCTGAAAACCGGTTGCAGTCAGAGGATGCCAAAAAATTATTCGACAAGAGCCTGGATATAGCCCGCCTGGGGTTGGCGGCAGAAATGTTGGGTTTAGCGAGCGAAGCGTTTGAGCGCACCCTGGCGTATCTGAAAGAACGGGAGCAATTCGGTGTGATCATCGGTGCATTCCAGGGGCTAAAGCATCGCGCTGCCAATATGTTCGTGGAACTGGAATTGGCCCGCTCCTGCGTGCGGGAAGGCTTGTGTTATCTGGATGATGGTGGTGCGAGTTCGAACAAGCTGGCGCGACTGGCTTCCATCGCTAAGATGCAACTGAGTCAAACGGTGAACCTGGTATCCAGGGAGTCGGTGCAGATGCACGGTGGTATCGGCATGACGGATGAGCATGAAATCGGATTCTTCCTGAAGCGGGCCAGTGTATTGGAACAACTGCTGGGGGATGATGTATTTCATACGGATCGTTATGCCACACTGGCGGGTTATTGATTTGTTGTAGCGCATGCATTGAAAACTCGCGGGAGAGTAGTGCTCCCGCGGGTTACCGGTAACGCGCATTACCTTCCATTAGTTCCTCTATTGAGCTTGCCTTCTGAACCAGCCCAATCCTGCCAGAACCAGCATTAAACCTAAATTCAGTGAGCCACCACCGGAGCTACTGGAGCCGCTGCTTTGACCGGAGTTGTCATCGCTGGTGGTATCGTCATCCGAGGAGCGGTCATCGTCGCTATCATCACCTGTACTATCATCGGTACCAAAACTAATGCTGTCCTCCACCATATTGTTAGCAAGCTGTTCGTCGATCTCATCACTGCTTACACTGCTGGTGACAATATAAGGACCGGCGCTGTCTGAACTGACGCTGAGTGTAATGATCTCGCTGGCGTTGGCATTGAGGGAATCGAGGCGACAGGTTGCCAGGGTATCCACCACAGAGCATTGTGTGCTGAGGCTGAACGGATCGGCACCGTCAATCCGCACGCCAGCGTCCACTTGAAACTGAAACTGCAGATGGTGGGCCGCCACGGGTCCCTGGTTAGTGATGGTCGCTTCCACCGTGGTGGTACCATTCGCCAGCACACGGGTTGCGGTGGCCAGGTCCAGATCCAGGGTCAGGTCAAAAACGGCGAACCCGCCTGCGCTGCCCACATAGGCAAAGCGGGAATCCGGTGACAGGATCACCCGTTCGTTCTGACGTAATTCCACCACCCCATCCTGTCCATGTACTTCGGCGCCGGCATAATGCAGTTCGCCGCTATCCAGGTCGCGGTGAAACAGGATCAAGGTATCCTGGATGGTGTCGGTGGCATAGGCCAGATGCCCATTGTTACTGAATTGAAGATTGTTGACCCAGATCAGACGATCCATATCGGCATCCGGGGTGTCCACATTGGCCGTTCCGGAAAAACTCAGTGAGCCGGTGGGGGTGATCTGGAATTCGAATATCTCTGAGTTACTGGTGCAGGTGGCATACAGATGCCGACCATCGGGGCTAATGGCAAGGTCGGTGGGTTGATTCAGTCCGCCCAGTCCATCCTGGGTAAAGTCCGCCTGATCCACGTAGGATAGCGCTCCGGTTGTGGTGTCCCTTTGAAAGTGGCCAATAACACCGTTGGAACTGGAGGAAGAAACCCACATACCCACATAAAGGTGGTTTTGATCCGGGCTGATAATTACTGATGTGGGATAGTCATAACCGGAGGTGAATTCAGGCTCTACTTCGGTAATAAACTGTACTTCCCTCAAGGTGCCGTTCGCCGCCCGTTGCAGTACGGTTACTGAGTGGCTGTTGAGGCTGGCCACATACAAAAACTGACCGTCGTCAGACAGAGTGAAGCGGGCGGGCGATGCCAATCCCCGTTGCGAATACTCCTGGACTTCCACCAAAGCCCCGGTGTCGGCGTTGCGCTCAAATACAAAAATGGAATTATCGGTATCTTCGGGTGAACCTCCCAACACATAGATGTGGCGTTCGTCCGACGACATTTCGATGTCCTGTGGACGATGGGTACCTGCACCGGTGTCTTCATCACCCAGCACAGTGTCGATAACGGATAACAGTTTGGAGCCTGGACTCCGTTGCATAATATTAATGGCGTCATCAACACCGGCAATGCTGTAGACGAAGCGATTGTCTGCGGTGCTGACACTATCGTAGGTAAAGTGGAAATGCTCACTACCCGGAGCATCATTGACCAAGGTCTGCAGGTGGCTCAAGGGAGCGGATTGAACTGGGTTACTAAATAGTGAAATACCGGCAACGACAGATAAAATGAGAGGGGCTTGTTTCGACATTGGGTCACATCCTTGCGCAAATAAATGGTCACAAAAATTAAATAAGCAGTTAAGCCCGAGCGGATCTGCTCAGGTCATCTTGGATATGACAGGATCAGGGCAAAAATTTTGCGAAGGAAAGGAAACTGGATCTATGGCTGGAATAGAACAAGGGTGTCGTGCTTGCTGCAGCGCGACACCCTTATCCTGTTTTCACGTTTTTTATTTCAGATCAAAACGATCGGCGTTCATCACTTTGTTCCAGGCCGCTACAAAGTCCTCAACAAAGCGCGTCTTGGCATCGTCGCAGGCATAGACTTCCGCCAGTGCCCGCAATTGGGAGTTGGAACCAAAGATCAAATCCACCCGGGTGCCGGTCCACTTCACTTCACCGCTGCTGCGGTCCCGACCTTCAAACACGTTGGCGTCGGTAGTGGGTTTCCATTCAGTGCTTATATCCAACACGTTAACAAAGAAATCGTTGGACAGCACTTCCGGCTGGTGGGTGAACACACCGTGTTGGCTTTGACCGAAGTTGGTGTTCAGCACCCGCAAGCCACCGATCAGTACCGTCATTTCCGGCGCCGTCAGGGTGAGCAACTGAGCCCGGTCAACCAACAGTTCTTCTGCCGGTACGGAAAATTCCGCTTTCAGGTAATTGCGGAAGCCGTCGGCAACCGGTTCCAGTACGGCCATGGCTTCCACATCGGTCTGCTCCTGACTGGCATCAGTGCGGCCCGGGCTGTACGGCACTTCCACGTTGACCCCGGCATTGCGGGCAGCCCGTTCCACAGCGGCGCAACCGCCCAATACGATCAGGTCCGCCAGCGATACTTTCTTGTTGCCGCTTTGTGCGTCATTGAACCGGGATTGCACGCCTTGTAACGTCTCAAGAACCTCAGTCAGTTGCGCCGGTTGGTTCACTTCCCAGTCCTTTTGAGGTGCCAGTCGGATGCGGGCACCGTTGGCGCCGCCCCGCTTGTCTGAACCCCGGAAGGTGGACGCGGAAGCCCAGGCCGTGCTCACCAGCTGGGAAAGGGTCAATCCGCTCTCCAGTAAAGACGCTTTCAACTCGGCAATGTCCGCAGCGTTAATCAACTCATGATCGACAGCAGGAACCGGATCCTGCCAGATCAATTCTTCGGTTGGCACTTCCTTACCCAGGTAACGGGAAACCGGCCCCATATCGCGATGGGTCAGTTTGTACCAGGCGCGGGCAAAGGCATCTGAAAACTCCGCCGGGTTTTGATGAAAGCGACGGGCAATGGGTTCGTAAATGGGATCAAAGCGCAGGGACAAATCCGCTGTAGTCATCATAGGCGCGTGTTTTTTCGAGGGATCGTGGGCGTCCACAATCATGTGCTCCGGTTTAACATCCTTCGCCACCCATTGATGGGCCCCGGCGGGACTCTTGGTTAGCTCCCACTCATAACCAAACAGCATATCGAAATAACCGTTGTCCCACTGTGTTGGGTTGGGTTTCCAGGCGCCTTCGATACCGCTGGGGGTGGTGTCACCACCTTTACCGGAACCGTGCTTATTGATCCAGCCCAGACCCATGGCTTCGATTGGAGCGGCTTCCGGTTCCGGACCTACTAAAGCCGCATCGCCGGCGCCGTGGGCTTTACCGAACGTGTGACCACCGGCCACCAGGGCCACGGTTTCTTCATCATTCATCGCCATACGGCCAAAGGTATCCCGCACGTCGAGACCGGAGGCCACCGGGTCCGGATTACCATCGGGGCCTTCCGGGTTTACGTAGATCAAACCCATTTGCACGGCCGCCAGTGGATTGTCCAGGTCGCGCTCACCTTTATAGCGGCTATTGGGTTTGTCACTGGTGGCCAGCCATTCTTTTTCGGAACCCCAGTAGATATCTTCTTCCGGTTCCCAGATATCTTCCCGTCCGCCGCCGAAGCCGAAGGTTTTGAAGCCCATGGATTCCAGTGCGCAGTTACCGGCCAGGATCATTAAATCAGCCCAGGAAATCTGGTTGCCGTATTTCTGCTTGATGGGCCACAGCAAGCGGCGGGCCTTATCCAGGTTGCCGTTGTCGGGCCAGCTGTTGAGCGGCGCAAAACGCTGCGAGCCGGAACCGCCGCCGCCACGTCCGTCCTGCATTCGATAGGTACCGGCACTGTGCCAGGCCATACGGATGAATAAGGGACCGTAGTGCCCGTAATCGGCCGGCCACCAGTCCTGGGAATCGGTCATCAGTGCGTATAGATCTTGTTTAAGTGCATCCAGATCCAGTTTGTTGAAGGCGTCAGCGTAATTGAAATCGCTGCTCATCGGATTGCTGAGTGCAGAATTCTGGTGTAGAACTTTCAGGTTCAGCTGGTTGGGCCACCAGTCCTGATTCGATGTGCCGTGACTTGCCGTTTGGGCCGGTGCACCGTGCATTACCGGGCATTTACCTGCCGTCTTGTTGTCGTCCATTGTTCTCTCCGGTTGGGGCTTAAGTTGATGTTTGATACTGCATGCAACATCCATTAACCGACTATAGACCTCCGCTTGTACCCCCTACAAGTTGCATATTTTTATTACAACCATATGTTTTATCTATAACGGCACTACAGCTCTTCCTGAGCTTTGAATTGCAGAGAGGAGAGACGGCGATAAAGTTCATTATTTTCCAACAGTTCCTTGTGGGAACCAATGGCTTCGATGTGGCCTTTGTTTAACACTGCAATCCGGTCTGCATTTTTCACGGTGGCCAGGCGATGGGCAATGACCAGGGTGGTTCGGCCTTGCATCAGCGTATCCAGTGCCTGTTGCACCAGAAACTCACTTTGTGCATCCAGTGCACTGGTAGCTTCATCCAGCAACAGGATGGGGCTGTCAGCCAGTAATGCGCGGGCAATGGCAATACGTTGCTTTTGTCCACCGGATAAGCCGATACCACCATCGCCCAAACGGGTGTCATAGCCATGGGGGAATTCTGAAATAAAATCATGGGCGTGGGCGGCTTTGGCCACTTGCTCCACTTGTTGAAGCGTCGCTGTGGGATTGCCATAGCGAATGTTTTCCAGAATGGTGCCGTAAAACAAACTGGGTGATTGGGTAACAATGGCAAAGCATTTGCGCAGTGTTTTCAACGGCAGGTTTTTAATGTTGACCCCATCCAACAGGATTGCGCCGGTGTTGCTTTCATAAAAGCGTAATAACAAATCAAACAACGTGGATTTGCCGGCACCGGATGGACCCACCAAGGCCAGTGTTTCTCCGGGGTGTATTTCCAGTGACAACTGATCGATGGCAGGTTCGTCGGGACGGCTGGGGTAATGAAAGCTCAGGGATTGAATTGAAATCGCGCCCTGCAGAGGAAGCGTTAAGGGTTTGGTGTCCGGTGCTTCGATGATTTCTGACGTGGACTGCAACAGTTCAAACAGGCGCTGGGTGGCGCCTGCAGCACGCTGCAACTCGCCGATTACTTCGGAGATGGAAGCCACCGCTGAACCCACGATGACGCTGTAAAACACGAACGCCGCCAGTTCTCCACCACTGATGGCGCCATTGATGACGTCCACTCCCCCCACCCACAGCATTACGCCCACGGCGCTCAGCACCAGGATGATGACAGCAACAATCAGAAATCCACGCTGCACATTGCGCTGAATGGCAACGCGAAAGGCGGTCTCAACAAAGGTTTTGAATTTGGCCTTGTCTTCTTCCTGATGATTGTAGGCCTGCACGGTCTTGATGTTGCCCAGGATTTCTCCAACATAGGAACCCACATCCGCCACTTTATCCTGACTGTGTTTGGATAGACCGCGAACCCGGCGTCCGAACAAGAGAATCGGTGTTACCACCAACGGTACCGACACCAGCACAATGGCGGTTAACTTGGCATTGGTGATAAACAACCAGATCAATCCACCCAGAAACATGATCAGATTGCGTAATGCCATCGACAGGGAGGAGCCCACCACGGATTGAATCAGGGTGGTATCCGTTGTGATGCGGGATTGAATCTCCAGGGATCGGTTGTGTTCGAAGAAGCCGGGATGCAGGTCAATCAGGTGATTGAAAACCCGTTCCCGCAGATCTGCCACCACCCGCTCCCCCAACCAGGATACCCAGTAGTAACGGGTAAAGGTGCCTGCCGCGAGAATCACAGCAATACCAATGAAAAGAAAGACATAAAAACGCAGCTGGACGGTGGAGGCAGTGGCGATGCCCTGGTCGATCAGCAGGCGGATACCCTGGCCGATGGAAAGCATGGCGGTCGAGGTGACCAACAGGGCAAGCAGTCCATAGATAATCTGGCGTCGATAGGGTGACACGATGGCCCAGGCGAGTGATGCCGGGCTGGAGGTGTTGGAAGTCATTGTAATTGTTGGAATCCACATGCATGGCGGGTGAATGGAGGCGTTAAGCCTATATTAGCGGGAACCGGTTTTGTATGGAATTCGTTACCAGCCCTGTTTGAACAGGACGGAGTACTATAATTAATGAATCTATCAAGCGGGGTCGGTTGTGAGTCTTGTTGTGGCTCGATTAATTATACATTGGCGTATTTGGGGATTGTTGATGGTTTTGGCTATTGCGCTGAACCCGCAAGCCTATGCCTCCAGTGCAGTTGATCCCTTCTCTCTGCAGCGGGTGGAAATGCAACCTGTGCCCGCCGAATACGCATCCTTCTGGATTGAAGATGACAGCCGGGTGAAAGGACAGCTGCCCGCTGAGGAAGTGTGGCGACCGGTTGAATTTGCCACGATCACGGCTGGCCCGCTGACCAAACCGATCTGGTTTCGCATTCCGGTGCAGAACGTCACCCAGGCGACGCTGACCAATATAGCGGAAGTCCGTTGGCTGAATATTGATAGGGTCGATTATTACATCCAACGTGCAAACGGGCAGGAACATCATTTCCTTGGAATCAATGAACAGGGTGAACTGGTACCGGCCAAGAACTCCAGCTTTGACTTTCCTCTGACGTTGCAACCGCTGGAACAGGTTACGTTATTGTTCCGGGTGGAAACCCGTTACTTCAGTTTTCTGCCACTGTTTATCTGGGATCAACAGGCCTACGAAGCGCACCTGGTTACCGTTCACAATTGGTATATTCTCGGTTTTGGCGCTTTGATGGCGTTGCTGCTTTATAATTTTTCTCTCAGTGTTTTTGTCCGGGATCGCGCGTATCTGTTTTACTGCTGTTATGTGGTGTCCATCCTCATCTATGAAATGGCGTTCAACGGCATGGGTAATGTATTTGTATGGCAAGACAGCATATGGATGCATAAGAACGGATTGGGACTTGGAATTTATCTGAGTTTTCTGGCCGGCACGCTGTTTTTCAGGGAGTTTCTTAATATCGGTGCCTACAGTGTCTGGTTGCAACGGCTCGTCGATCTTTCCATAGTCTATTGGTTGATTGCGCTGGCAGCACTGTTCACCCTGGATACTTTTTTCCAGAACAGTATTTATATGAGTATGATCGCCTGTGTGTTTGCATTGGCGGGCTCATGCTATCTCTGGTATCTCGGCAATCCGTTGGCAAAGTATTACCTGTTGGCCTGGGTCACCCTGCTGTTTTTTACCGTGCTGATGCTATTGATGATCATCGGTGTGTTGCCCCACCACCCTGTAACAGAACATGGTCAGATGATTGGCTTTGTGACGGAAATGCTCTTTTTGTCCTTTGCTTTGGCAGCCCGCATCAATCTGGAACGGGATCAACGGGAGAAGGCCCAGAAGCAGGCGTTGAAGCTGCAACTGGATATTAACCGGGAGCGGGAAAACACCATCGAGGCGCAGCAGAAAGTGCTGGAACTGGAAAAACATAACAATCAGATGCTGGAACAACGGGTGCAGGAACGGACTCTGGAGTTGCAGGATGCGCTGGGTAATCTGTCGGTGGCCAATCAGGAATTGGCACGACTCACCGTGACCGATCCGTTAACCGGAACCGCCAACCGTCGACACTTTGATGAAATGCTGGACGTGGAAATCCAGCGTGCGGCGAGGAGCTCGTTACCTCTCTCTTTAATATTGATCGACATCGATCACTTTAAGCAATTGAATGACCAGCACGGCCACATTGCCGGGGATGAATGCCTGAAGCACTTTGCTGACCTGCTGACGCGGATGGTGAATCGAAAAACCGATCTTGTGGCCCGCTACGGCGGAGAGGAGTTTGCCCTGGTGCTTCCGGAAACCAGTCAGGATGCGGCGTTTGTGGTGGCGGAAAAAGTACGCCTGGCAGTGGAGGACATGCGCTTCTCTTTTAAGGGGACCATTATTCCCATTACGGTAAGCCTGGGTGTGGTGGGCCTGATACCGAAACAAGGTATGACCGTGACGGATTTCGTGGATGCGGCGGATAATGCGTTATATTCGGCGAAGCACGGAGGCCGTAATCGATCGGTGATGGCGACGGCGGCTTCATAGCCCGGCAAGCTGTTGCTCCAGCAGCGCTCGAAACCACCCGTGAGCAGGGTCCCTTTCCAGGGCTTTTGGCCACTGCAGATAAATGGGGATGCCGGGTATCGCCACCGGAAACGCTAAAATCTGTAAGCCCAGGCTTGGCGCCAACTCCTGGGCCATGCGCCTTGGCACGGTCGCAATCAGGTCGCTGTTGCCGGCCACCGCCAGCAAATTCCCGTAGTGCATCACCTGAGCCCCCACCCGTCTGCGCCAACCCGGCTTCCCCAGTATCTGATCCAAGGGCAGGATTTGTTGTTCCCGTGGCGGCAGTACCACGTGTTCAGCTGCCAGAAACCCCTGCAGTGACAATTGCCCTTGTATCTCAGGGTGTTGTTCACGTGCTACGACCGCCAGCTGTTCCTCCATCACGACTTTGGCCTGCAGACGGTCATCGGTGGGTAATTGGGAATCGATGGCGAAATCCGCTTTGCCATCCAGCAGCAGCCGTTGCCATTGATCCAGCTGCGGCAGGCAGCGTACCCGGGTCTGCGGACTGGATTGGCGCAGCTTCACCATCAGCGGGCCCAGTGCCATGAATTCGAAGTAATCCGGGGCCAACACCTGAAAGGTCCGTTCGCTGGTGGCGGGATCAAAGCAGTTGGCCGGATCCAGGGCTTGGGCAATTTTTTGTAAGTGTTCACTTACTGCGGCGTAGAGCTCCTGGGCACGGGGCGTTGGGTTTAAACCGCCCCGGGTTCGGGTGAACAGGGGATCGTTCACCGTGAGGCGCAGGCGTTGCAGGGCGGCGCTGACGGCCGGCTGGCTCATACCCAGTCGTGCGGCGGCCTGACCCAGTTTTCCCTCCTCCACCACTGCGATGAATACCGGCAGCAGGTTCAGATCCACAGATCGTAAATTCAGTTTCATGGATATTTAATATATTTAATATCGATTGGATGAATATTATAGGCCAGATCAGACTTATCTTCAGGTTTCACACTGGAGAAGAATAATGACACTCAATGATCTGGTTTCCCTTTCTATCGTGGCCTTTGTAGCCCTGGCGTCATTGGCAGAGTGGTTGAGCGGGCGCAGTGCGAATGGTGCCCGCACCGCCCGTGACTGGCAGATGGCCGGGCTTACTGTGGGCATGATGGTCGCGGTGCAGAGGCCGTTGGTGTTGCTGGTCATTGGATTGGGCCTGACGGCGCTCTTCCCCAACAGCGCCGGCTCACTGGCCTGGTTGGAGGAAGCCTACTTTTGGCCCACATTGATTGCGTTCTTCTGTCTGGAAGAACTGATACATGGGGCGGGTCATTACTTTGCCCATTGTCGGCGCCCCAAGGCCCGTTGGGCGCAGGCGGTCCAGGCGGTGTATAAGTTGTCCCATCGTCCTCATCATATGAGTGGCGACGACGAGCGGGGCAAATTGAATGTGGTGCAGACCTTCACCAATGGCTGGCTCTGGTGGTTTGTCATGCCCAACTACTGGTTTCAGTTGTTGGCCCTGTATCTGGGCCTTACGGAAGTGTTCCTGTGGGGCACGGTGACAAAGGGCCTGTGGGCCGCTCATACCCATGTGAACTGGAACTACGATCTGTACTTTCACAATCACAAATGGGCCTGGGTGCGTCAAACCATGTGGGCACTGGCGCATATCATTACCTTCCCTACCCAGCATCATCATCACCATGCCCGGGGCAAGAACTCAGCAAAGAATGTGTGCGGCTCACTGGCGTTGTTTGATTGGCTCTTGTTCGGGACCCTGGCGATCGAGACCCAGCGACCGGAGGTATATGGCTGGCGTCAAACGGAACGGGAACAGAAAAGTGCGCTGTATCGTTACTTCAACACCGATGTAAAACAATATCTTCGTTAGCCGGATCATAAACGGTATGCTGTGGCAGACTTAACGTACCGGCGCAGTAATGAACACAGCACACAATAACGCTCCCCTGGCGGCAATCTGGATGACAGGCACCCTGCTGTCATTCAGTGTCATGGCTATAGCCGCCCGGGAATTATCGAAAGATTTTACCACCTTCCAGATTCTGGCGTTGCGCAGCGCCATCGGCTTGCTGGTGATTACCCTGGTGGTGCTGCATTTGGGCTGGCATCATATTTCGTTGCATCAGCTCAAGACCCACCAGCTGAGAAACATTGCCCACTTTCTCGGACAGTTCGGTTGGTTTTTTGCGATTGCCTATATTCCGTTGGCGGCAGTGTTCGCGATTGAATTTACCGTGCCGCTGTGGACCATGATCTTTGCCGCCTTGCTGTTGCGGGAACGTATCACAGCACATCGGTTGTTGGCCTTGGGGTTGGGAATTGCAGGTGTGGTGGTGATTCTGCGACCCGGTTGGGAAATCGTGCATGTGGCGGCCCTGGCTATGCTGGGCGGGGCGTTGGCCTACGGGTTATCCCACACCCTGACCAAAAAGCTGGCGGCTGACAACAGTCCGCTCTGTATCCTGTTTTTTATGATGGCTATGCAATTGCCGTTGGGCCTGATACCGGCGGCATTTGATTGGGTTACGCCACAATTGCATCATTGGCCCTGGCTGATCCTGGTGGGCCTTACGGGGCTTACTGCACATTATTGTATGGTCAGGGCGCTGGCCCTGGCGGATGCCTCGGTGGTGATTCCCATGGATCTGATTCGCCTGCCGTTGATCGCGCTGTTGGGCTTCCTGCTCTATGGCGAGCAGGTGGATCTTCTGTTTATTGTCGGCGCCGGATTGATTTTGTCAGGCAATCTGCTCAATCTGTTCGGTGAACGTCAGGTTAGGTAAGAACGAATTATGCAATAGCGGATGACTAAGGATGAATGATATGTACACAGGTAGTTGTCTTTGTGGCGGGATCAAATTTCAAATTGAAGGGGAACTGGAACCTATCCAGATCTGCCATTGCGTACAGTGCCGCAAGGCTCAAGGCAGTGCGATAGTCACCAACATTCCGGTGCAGGAATCCAATTTCACATTGTCGCAGGGGCAGGAACTGATCGGCGCCTTTGAATCCTCTCCCGGTAAACAGCGTTGTTTCTGCAAAAACTGTGGCTCACCGGTTTACAGCAAAACCGCCAAGCTGCCAGGTGTGTTGCGGATTCGCGCGGGAACCCTGGACGGAGATCTTAACACCAGGCCCGTGGCCCACTTCTATACGAATTACAAAGTGAATTGGTACGAGTTTAATGACGATCTGCCGAAGTTCGCAGAAGGCCTGGAAACACAAAGCTAGTGGAGCGTTATGCCGGTTGTACGAATTTTCCTGCTGACTGCGTTAACCATGGCGGCATTTGCCGGTAATTCGGTATTGTGCCGGATGGCGTTGAAGGAAACCGAAATTGATGCTGTTTCCTTCACGTCGATACGGTTGGTGTCCGGTGCCGTGGTGTTATGGTTGATCGTCCATTTGCGGCAGCGTGGTAGCCGGCACGCCAGAGATAATCGTCACAGCAACGAAAAAGGCTCCTGGTTTTCGGCCGCAGTGTTGTTTGGCTATGCGTCCTGCTTTTCATTCGCGTACCTAACCCTGTCTGCCGCCACCGGCGCACTGCTGTTATTCGGAGCCGTACAGGCCACCATGATCGGTTATGGCATCTGGTCCGGTGAGCGCTTGGGGCGATGGCAATGGTTGGGGGTGGCGCTGGCGCTCTCAGGAACCGTCGGTCTGTTTCTGCCGGGGCTTACGGCTCCACCTTGGGTAGGAGCATTATTGATGTTGGGAGCTGGCATCGCCTGGGGTGTTTATTCGCTGCGGGGTAAAGGGGCCGTTGATCCCATAGGTGTGACGGCGGGAAATTTTATGCGGGGTGTGGCCTTTGCGTTGTTATTGAGTGCCGTTCTGTTGCAGCAGATGAAGTTGGACGGTTGGGGGATAAGCTATGCCATTGCCTCCGGAGCAGTCGCTTCCGGATTAGGTTATGTGTTGTGGTACACCGTATTGCCTTACTTAAGAGCCACTAGCGCGGCAACGGTACAGCTTAGTGTGCCGGTGATTACTGCATTTGGTGGCGTGGTGTTGTTGGGGGAGGCGATCAGCGTGCGGCTGGTGCTGGCGGCAGTGGCCATATTGGGGGGCATTGGGTTGGTGGTTGTGGAACGGAAGTGAAGGAAAACGGCGCCGTTAAGCGCCGTTTTCTGCTTTGGGGATGTTATGGAGTCAGTAATCCATTGACAAATTCCTCGGCATTTAGTGGGTCTTGGCCATCGAATTGGATTTGGCCAAGTCTGTAGCTGGAACGCCCAAACCAGTTTTTAATGGTTATAGTATCAGTGGACTCGATGGTAACGATGGTTAGTTTAAGGTCATTGTCGATTTGCTCGGCCGTTATCGACGTGGCGGATATGCCGCTACCAAATTGGAGCAGGTCCCTGTTACCAGAAATTTCATAGAGGTAGAGAGTGTCATTACCATCGCCGCTGTTGAAGATAAATGTATCTATGTGTGCATCATAAGAAGAGCCTTCTCGTGAGACGGTATCATCGTCGTTTACGGTCAATACATGGTCGGAGAGTTTGTCGTTGCCTTTGCCACCGATGATGGTGTCGGCGCCGCTACCGGCAATGATGATATCATCTTCTATTCCACCCAGAAGAACTTCCGCATCATTAGTGCCAAATAATTTGTAGTTGGAGGAATAAAACCCCTTATCCTTAACCCAGGATGCTGCTGCGATAGGCTCAGCGTTGCCAAACTGGATCTGACCCAACTTATATTCACTTCTTACGAACCAGTTGAAGACAGTGACACTGTCGGTATCAGAGAGCACCATCTTCAGGTTATCACCATCGCGGTACAAGGTGATATCGTCCTCGGTAATGGAACCGGTAAACAGCAGCAGATCCTTGTGACCAGAAATTTCATAGAGGTAGAGAGTGTCATTACCATCGCCGCTATTGAAGATAAAGGTATCTACATAGGTATCATAAGAAGTGGTTTCCCGCGAAACGGAATCATCGTCGTTTACGGTCAATATATGGTCGGAGAGTTTGTCGTCACCTTTGCCACCGATGATAGTGTCGGCGCCGCTACCGGCAATGATGATATCATCTTCTACGCCACCCAGAAGAACTTCCGCATCATTAGTGCCAAGTAATTTGTAGTTGGAGGAATAAAACCCCTTATCCCTAACCCAGGATGCTGCTGCGATAGGCTCAGCACTGCCGAACTGGATCTGACCCAACTGATAGGTACTGTTCGAAAACCAGTTGAAGACAGTAACACTGTCGGTATCAGAGAGCACCATTTTCAGGTTATCACCATCGCGGTACAAGGTGATATCGTCCTCGGTAATGGAACCGGTAAACAGCAGCAGATCCTTGTTACCAGAAATTTCATACAGGTAGAGAGTGTCGTTGCCATCACCGCTATTGAAGATAA
>PAPM01000003.1 GCA_002708905.1 Pseudomonadales bacterium
GCGCCGTAAACTGAAGGTATTTATCCACAATTGAGCCTGTCTGAATCGGTGCAACTTAGGATTATGTTAAACGCTTTGGTTGGGTTATGATCAGGGCATTAGCCGTTAACTCAGCTTGTGGATAAGTGGTGTTTCATTACTTGTTTTTTCTGCAGCCTCGTTAGGTAACTCCGATATTGGGGAAGATCAAGGCTTGCTACTGGTTATACATATTGACTATCAAATGAAGGAAATCATCTTTGAATAAAATGCTTGCAGTACTCGCCGTATTCCTGGTTTCAGGCTGTTCCACCCTAAAGACCGATCACTACACTGATGTTTCAGTCTCCTGTAAACCTGACGAATCCATTGCGTCAGTCAATGGTGAACACAAAAACTCGCCTGCGACGTTCAGTGTGGTCACCAACAAGGACCTTGATATTTCCTGTCAGAAGCCGGGTTATATTACGTCTACTAAAAAGGTACGCACGCACATAACCACAACCGGAGTGCTCGATGCAATTGGAGGGTTTTTGTTTCTGGTTCCCGCTATCGGTTTGATATCACCTGGTGCCTGGGAGTTGGATCAGAAAGAAATTGAAATGACTCTTGTGAAGGAGCCCGATTAATATTTGCCTGGTTCGTATTACATCCACAAAATGAAATAGAGGGCATTCCATGGAAGGATTTAAATTAGATTGGAGGCGTTGGCATTTGACTGTTCCGGTCATTTTGTTTGTCCTGGTAGGTGCTCCCGTATCGGCGGGTTCCCAAAGTAAAAGTGCATGTGCCAAGTTGGAAAATCAAATTGAGAAATACACCAAACTGCGTCAGGCTGGCGGTACCGCTAAGCAGATGGATAAGTGGCACCGTAAAAGATCCAAGCTTAAGCGTCGATTTAGTGAGCTTCGTTGCAAATATTGAATGCGCAGCCGGTGTATACATATTGTGATGGCTTGTGTCTCTGGCTTGGGCTCTTAACAGTAGAAATATATAGTCCCTTTGGTTGATGTACGCGGGATACACTGTGTTAATATGCGTACTAGGCATTTTGAATAGCGAATTGCGAGGTAATATGTTCATAAAAAACAACAAGATAGCTGGTGTTCTGGTTTCTCTTTCATTGTTGATTGGCGCGCCCTTGTATGCTGAAACCCCCGAAGAAAAGGGTTATAACATTTTTAAAGAAGCTGAGAATCGGGACGAGGGGTTTGTCGACAACGAGGCTGAGATGCTGATGATTCTGATGAACAAGCAGGAGGCCACCAGCGAGCGTGAGATGTCGGTAAAAGGGTTGGAAGGCAAAGGTGAAGAAGGAGACATGTCTCTGATGGTTTTCTTATCGCCCAGGGACCAGAAAGGTACCGCATTGTTGACCCATCAACACAAGGACCGTGACGACGACCAGTGGTTGTATCTGCCTGCCCTGAAGCGTGTAAAGAAGATTGCTTCCAGTAAAAAGTCTGGTCCTTTCATGGGCAGTGAATTTTCTTTTGAAGATATTGGTGGACAGTCTATTGAAGACTACACCTACAAGTATTTACGCGATGAAAATTACGAAGGACAAGATTGCTTTGTAGTCGAAAGCTACCCAGTTGATAAGAACTCGGGGTACACCCGTGTTGTGAGCTGGGTTGATAAAGAGCATTACCGCACTCTAAAGGCTGAGTTTTATGATCGCAAGAAGAGTCACCTTAAGACTCTCACGGCCAGTGGCTTTAAACAGTATGAAGGTAAATTCTGGCGACCCAGCGAAATGCTGATGGTAAATCATCAGACTGGCCGTAGTACGGTATTAAAGCAGAACAATATTAAATTCAAAACTGGTTTGAGCGAATCAGATTTTAATAAGAACAGTCTGAAACGAGCTCGTTAAGTCTGAAAACCGCGCTGGAAATAATCTACGCGCGGTTTTTTTTCGTCTGTGGTCTGGTCAATGTTTGATCAGTAGGTTAGTGGTTTCATGAATACAATACGAAGCCTTTTATGGCTCAGCATAATCGGGGTTTATAGCTCAAACGCGCAGGCAGTACTTGAACCTTTTTTTGAGCAGGGGGAATGGACTGCAGAAACGGGGCTTGAGTATCGATACTTTAAAGATCCAGGTGATTATGGTCAGTCTCAGCACGCCGCTGCTTTGCGGTTGAGTGCCGAATACTATACCAGTTGGAATGATGACATGGATCTCTTCACCTTCCGGCCCTATTTGTTGGCGGATTTTCAGGACTCGGAACGAACTCATTTTGATATCCGCGAAGCGCTGTGGATTCATGTGGGAGAAGATTGGGAGTTGAGATCTGGTATTACCCGGGTATTTTGGGGAAAGACCGAGTTTATTAACCTTGTGGACGTCATCAACCAACAGGATCTGGTTGACGGCGATGATGAGAAGCTCGGCCAACCCATGATTAACCTCTCTTTGGTTCATGATTGGGGATTATTTGATTTTTATTTGCTGCTGGGGTTTCGTGAACGCACCTTCCCTGGTCCCGATGGCCGCTTACGCACGCCGTTACCGGTGGACACCGATAATGCCCGATATTCCTCAGACACGGGCCCAAATGATGTGGATTGGGCTGTGCGCTGGCAACGTCCCGTTAATGATTATGTGGAGATGGGGCTGTCCCTGTTTTCAGGGGTGGATCGGGAGCCGTGGTACTCGTTCAACTTTGATCTGGACAATCCCATGCTGGTTCCCAATTATCACCACAAAGACCAGATCGGAGTGGAATTGGAATTCCTCTACGAGGGCTGGGCGGTCAAGTTTGAAAGTGTGGGTGTGCGCAGTGAGCGTGAGAGTTATTGGGCTGCCGTCACGGGCATTGAATACAGTGTCTATGGCATTTTTGGCAGCAACGTCGATCTGACCTTCATCACGGAATTCATGCGCGATTCTAGAGACGAGTTAGCGCCTGGCTATCTGGAACATGACATTGGACTGGGAGGGCGTTTCAATTTTAACGATGAATTTGATACTAACATGCTGGGTGGATTCCTCTGGGATCCGGATACCGAAGAAAAGGTAATCTCACTGGAGTTTGAGCGGCGCCTGTATTCTGATCTCAAGCTTGAGATTCAGGCGGTATCCGTGTTGGAGCGGGGTACACCTCAGGTTTCTGACACCAATGTCCAAGCAATTGCTGCGTTAATCAATTCGCCCGTGTTTGGTGAGGACTCATTCTCTTATGCTGAAGTGGTGGATTTTCTTGCAGGATTGATACAAGAAGAAGGTCTCGAATTTATCTTTGACCCGAATTTTGGTTTGGACGTTTTGCAGGAAGTGCAAAGGATGTCTGATACCAGTCGCAAGATTAGCGTTATCGAGAGTGACGATTATATTCAGTTCAAACTGACCTATTACTACTGACCAACATAGCGTTTGGTGATAAAGAATCCAAAGGAATTCTGAAGCTTAGGTCTATTTCTGGCTATACTGTCAGTAATCTATAGCTGAAATTGATGTTACTGCATGGAACGTGACGAAAAACTCCTCAAGGATCGCAAAATACTGCGCAAGATTGATCATAATCTTGCGCTCCAAAGCCGGTTTTTTCTTGCTGCGAACATTCTGGTGTTCATATTTGTGGCTTCAGTTGGTGAGTATTATGTTCGCCATTCCACAATAACCTCTGTTTGGGGGGCAGTATTGTTTTTTCTGTCTGCCCCTGCGTTCTACCTGGCGATGCGTTTCGATCCTACCTATGGCGCAGGGCCTGCCCGCTGGCGCTCGCTCTTTGTTACTCTGCAGATCGCGAATTCCGTGTGCATGGGGCTGTTTTGTGCAGTGATCATCCTGCTTGACAAGCTGTCGGTAAATGGATTCCTGTTATCTCTTTACATGGTAGGTTATTCCTCCATCAACAATGTGGAATGGTCTCCCTATAACAGTCGCAATGCCATTCGGCTGTTCTGCAACCTTGCGCCAATCGTCGTCGCGTACTCTGTTATTGCGGACATCAATGGCTTAACTATTTCAGTGGGAATGCTGGTGATTCTCGTGATGCTGCTGCGCCAGTCCAGAATTCTCTTCGTCAGGCATTGGGACAACGTGCGCGTTCATCATGAACTTCATACCAAGGCCAGGGATCTGGCACATGCGGCCAGTGAGGCCAATAACGCCAGCCAATTCAAAACGGAATTTTTATCCAATATCACCCATGAAATCAGGACACCAATGAATAATGTATTGGGGATGTTGGCTCTGTTGGACGACACAGAGCTCAGTTCCCAGCAAAGGGAGCTGCAAAATCTGGCGGTTCAGTCCGGGGAGGGCTTGCTCAGCCTGATTGATGATATCGTGGATTTCTCTAGAATTACTTCCGGTCAGATTCAATTGAACGAAAGCGTGTTCCACGTTAAGCGCTGTATTGACCAGACGTTGGAGTTACTTGGACCCCGAGCCCATGAAAAAGGTATGGAGCTGAGTTGCACCTATGCGGATGATATTCCGGTGCGGGTCAAGGGGGACCAGGGCCGTCTGGCGCAGTTGATTAACAATCTGGTTTCCAATGCGATTAAATACAGTGATGGTACCGATATTGTCGTCAATGTTGACATTTCAAAGTTGAATGAGCGACTGGCTGAGTTGCGCGTGGCGGTTAAAGACAATGGCCGCGGTATTGATCCGGATATCCAGGACCACTTGTTCGATGCGTTTAGCAAAACGCTTTCCACCAAGGATGTGGCGCAGGGTAGTACCGGTTTGGGTTTGGCCATCAGTAAAGGATTGGCGGAATGCATGCAGGGCGATATCGGCTTTACCAGTTCCGCTGAGGAAGGCACCGAGTTCTGGTTTACTGTACAGATGGCGCTGTCCACTCAACAAGCCCAGAAGCTGGCTTTGAATAAGGAGTTACTCAACAAGCGGGTCCTGGTGGTCGGGGCAGAAGGTGGTGTACTCGAGGGGTTGCTGTATCAATTGTCCGCCTGGGATATGTTGGTTGAGTCGGTGGTCGATGGTTCCAATGTCCTGGACTTATTGCAGGAGGCTGACAGGGCCGGGCGTGCTTACGATTTACTGATTGTGAATATGCCGGTAATACACCCTATGGATCTTGACTGTGTCACCTCTATCCAGCAATCGGCACAGCAAAATCTTCCCCGTATAATCGTTCTGTCGTCACTTGCCCAGCGGGCGGACGCCATGCGCATGGGGCTTGATGCGAAACTGGCAGTGGAATGGCTGAGTAAACCTTTAACCAGGGAAAAAGTGTGCCGCGCGTTGATCGACTGCTTCGGCCTGGACCAGCCGGTTGACAGTATTGAGAAACAGGACACCAGCATGGGAGAGGTTGTTGGGCGTCGGGTCCTGTTGGTGGAAGATAATGCCGTCAACCAGATGGTTGCCAAGGGTATGCTGAACAAACTTGGCTATCTGGTGACCTCCGTAGTGAACGGGAAAGAAGCGTTGGGCATGCTTGAGGATAAGGAGTTCGACCTGATTCTGATGGATTGTATGATGCCGGTGCTGGATGGTTATGAGACGACTACTGCCTGGAGAGAACAAGAAGCGGCTGAAGGGGAGGAGCGTATTCCAATCATTGCCATGACGGCCAGCGTGGTGGAAGGTGAACAGCAGAAGTGCCTGGCCTGCGGTATGGATGATTACCTCTCCAAACCTGTCAAATTAGAAGAACTGGATGCTAAAATGCGGCAATGGCTGGGGAGTAAGGGTGCTGACGCCCCCGCACAGCAAACATCGCTTAAAACCGCCTAACCGGACAGGGATTCAGATGAAAGTATTGCTCTTGGGCGCGACCGGGTTGATCGGTCATTACTGCCTGACCTATTTATTGAATGCTCGCAGCATAACAGAAGTTATTGCGCCTACTCGACGTTCTCTGCAGGTAATGGATAAGAAACTGCACAATATGCTGGTGGACTTTGACCGTCTTGATGAATACCCCGAGTTATTTGAGGTGGATGCGATTTTGTGTTGTCTTGGGACTACTATCAAGCAAGCCGGCACCAGGCAACAGTTCAGACAGGTGGATTATCAATACTGTATGGATGCGGCGGAGCTGGGGCGTGCTCATTCCGTGAAATCATTCTCATTGATCTCAGCCATCGGTTCCTCCCAACATTCCCTGTTCTTTTATTCCCGGGTAAAGGGTCAGCTGGAAGCGCACTTGCGCGAGCTGGAGTACCCCATATTGTCCATTTTCAAACCCTCATTGTTGTTGGGTGATCGTCAGGAGCAGCGTCTGGGAGAAGTGGCCGCCGCGAGGATTGCCCCCTTATTTAATCCGTTACTCGTGGGCGGGCTTTCGGCTTATAAAGCAATCGAAGCCGAAACCGTGGCCAAAGCAATGATCAACGACTGTCTGATCAGTCACCAAGAAAGTTACAACAAACCCAAGGTGAACGTGTATAGCCACGACAAGATTGTTAAACTGGCGGAACATGAGCTGAAACTTGGTGAGGTAGTATGAAATACGTAACCCCAGATCTCTGTGACGCCTATCCTGATTTGGTGAGAATAGTTGAACCCATGTTCACCAACTACGGTGGAAGGACGTCTTTCGGCGGTGAGATCATCACGGTTAAATGCCATGAAGATAATTCCCTGGTGAAGGAGCACGTGGGTAATCCAGGTGACGGCCGGGTTATGGTGGTTGACGGTGGTGGCTCCCTGCGCTGTGCCCTGCTTGGGGATATGCTCGCAGAGAAGGCGGCAGAAAATAATTGGGCTGGCCTGATTATCTACGGATGTATCCGTGATGTGGATGAAATAATGAAGACGGATTTAGGCGTACAGGCTTTGCGTACTATCCCCATCAAGAGTAATCGTCAGGGAAGGGGGGATCTGAATACTCCCGTGACCTTTGGTGGCGTGACTTTTCATCCCGGGGAATACGTGTATGCGGACAACAACGGCATCATTGTGTCCTCCCAGGAACTTAAAATGCCTGAGTAAATAAATGCATCGATAAAAAAACCGGCCTTCTCGGCCGGTTTTTTTATGCCTGAAGAAGCGACGGGATTAAGGCAGCAGGTGAGCTACTGCATCTCGTTCTTCGCTCAGTTCAGTTTCAGTGGCTTTCATTTTTTCAGAGCTGAAGTCACTGATTTCAAGGCCTTGAACAATTTCCCAGTCGCCGTTTTTGCAGACGCAGGGGAAGGAGTAGATCAGACCTTCGGCGATACCATAGCTGCCGTCGCTGTAGACGCCCATGCTGACCCAGTCGTTGTCGGCAGTGCCGAGCGCCCAGTCACGCATGTGGAAGATGGCTGCGTTAGCTGCAGAGGCCGCGCTGGAAGCGCCACGGGCTTTGATGATAGCCGCGCCACGTTGCTGAACGACCGGGATAAACTCGTTACGGTACCAGTCCTGATCCACTTTGGGCTCAGCTGCTTCACCGCTGATCAGTGCTTTGGAAATGTCCGGATACTGGGTAGACGAGTGGTTGCCCCAGATGGTCATCTTGGTAATGTCGTTGATGCTGGTGCCGGTCTTCTGCGCCAATTGGGTCAGGGCACGGTTGTGGTCCAGACGGGTCATGGCAGTGAACTGGCGTGGGTTGATATCGGGCGCGTTGCGTTGGGCGATCAGAGCGTTGGTGTTGGCTGGGTTGCCTACTACCAGTACTTTGATATCGCGGCTGGCGTGATCGTTGATTGCCTTGCCTTGCACAGAGAAAATAGCGGCATTGGCTTCCAGCAGATCCTTACGTTCCATACCAGGACCACGGGGACGGGCACCAACCAGCAATGCGTAGTCTGCATCTTTATAGGCAACGTTGGGATCGTCGGTGATAACCATGTCGTGCAACAGAGGGAAAGCACAGTCATCCAGTTCCATGGCAACGCCTTTCAGGGCTTCCAGGGCGGGCGTGATTTCAAGCATCTGAAGAATTACGGGCTGGTCTGGACCCAGCATCTCACCGGCAGCGATGCGGAAAAGCAGAGAGTAGCTGATTTGGCCGGCGGCACCAGTCACGACCACACGTACAGGTTGTTTCATTGGTTCGATCTCCTGTCATCCTGTTTTTTAAGACGCACAATTCTATGCATCTGGACAGTGAAATACCAATGATTTGTTTCTATGGCAATTACGGCTAATAAGGGGCCAAATTGGTGCGACCTATTGAGTTACTTTAGACATCTTCGTCGATATAAACGCCACCTCGCTGTATGGTCGCAGGGTTTTGGCTGCCCGCATTTTCCAACAGGGAGCGAATTTCCGGTCTTAAAGAGCGGTGGGCGTTGCGGCGATCCTGGCGGCGGCGTTCCTCTTTCACGGGAATACTTTGGCGTCGACGCTCTTTAACCGCCCGTCGATCCTGGAACTGGGGGCGTTCCTGACGCTTGATTTCCTTAGCCCTTTCACTGGCATACACCTTTATCGAACGATTGGACTTCAATCGCTCGATTGGTCTGCGGTGTATGCGCGGCATCAACAACATTCTGGAAGCCTCTTTAATCGGGTCTAAACAGTTTGCTTGTTCAATATTTTATCGGCAAGTTATCGATTTACTTTAGATTTCAATAAGTTGATCAGTGCCGCTCTGGAGGTGACCAAAAAACGTGCGTTAGTTCAGATTTATATGGTCTAATGCGGATATTTGATAGACAATTCTGTAGCCTAAGTCTATTTTGTTAATGCACTGGTTTTTTGTATTGACCTCAATCTCTTAAGTGCATATTAGATGCCAAGGAATCTGGCCAGCGTCAAGACACCCAGGGAATCACTGGGGAAAGTGTCACAATAAATGGTCAAGATTCTGTATGAGCGGTCTGAGCAAGTCGAGTTTAACCTTAGTTCCTCGCCACTTTCTTATATCTCACCGAATGGTGGGTTGCCTCATATTCGTGCTGATTTCCTTGCTGAGCGCCTCTGCTGCACTTGCCTCCGACCGCCTGGTATCGACTGAGTCTAAATTATCGGTGCTGGTCAATAGCTTTGGAGCCAAGCAACTGGATGTCTCTACTTATCTGGAAATTGCGGCTGACCCTACCGGACATTGGGCGTTGGAAGATGTGTTGAGCATGCCGGATAACGCCTTTCAACCCCTTCAGTCTCAGCGTATGGCGATCACAATGGACAGTCGTGTTTTCTGGATGCGGGCCAGGATTCGGGAAAGTTCCCGCGCAACCGGTGGCCATTTTAAGTGGATGCTGGTGTTGGAAAACCCCATGCTCGAAGGGTCACCGATGTATTTGGCCAAGGCTGGGTCGACCCAGGCCCAAGACTTTGTCACGGTGGCGCCGGTTAAGAGCCGTTATTTGGTTTACCCCATCGAGCTGATGGCAAACGACACCCACGAATTTTACATCCGCCTGCAGGTACAAGGGTCTAGCTCTATTACCGCCAAAATATGGCAGGAGAATGCCTATCTGCTGCACAAACGTAAGACGTTGCCGGGTTGGGGCCTGCTGTTTGGTGGTCTGTTGGCCCTTATCCTGTATAACTTGTTCGTTATGGTGTCGTTGCGGGAATCGATGTATTTCTACCTGTCGATGTTTCTTGCCTGCAGCCTTTTGGTGACGGCACATACCGAAGGGTTTCTCGCACAGTTCGCCAGTGACGTTGCGTTTTTCAAGTGGGTTGGTTTTGGGGCGTTTATGCAGTGTCTGGCTCTGGTCAGTGCTGTATTGTTTACCCGGGTGTTCCTGCAGACGGCGAAAGACCATCCTGCTGTGGAGCGTTGTCTGAAAGCTTCTTTGGTTATGTCTCTCGCCTTGTCCGTTATTCTCGTGTTTGCCTGGTTGCCGCTGACCGTGTTTTTTGCATTGTTTGCCTTGGCCGGACTGCTGTTTTTTATCCCATCCGTTATCGTTTCCCTGAACGTGTCTGATCGCAGTACCCGTTATTTCCTGGCGGGCTGGTCGGTCTTTATTCTGGGGTACGCCATCTACCAATTTGGTCAGCTGGGTTTGATCCCGGTGAATGACGTGACAACGCATATGAAAGAATTTGCGTTGGGTATCTTGGGTATTACCTTGTCGCTGGGTATTGCATCCCAGATACAGAAAGAGCGCTTCCAGAAGATCAAAGGGCTTAGCCAGCAGCACGATACCATGCTCGAACTTAAATACACCGAGGAGCAGATTCAGAAGAAAGTTTTGCGCGATACTTTGAAAGAGTTTCCCGACGGGCAGGTACTGGAATCGATTTCCCGTAATGTAATTGCTTCCGTTGAGGAGACCGGGGAAGCTGTGACCCTGGTGATGGTGGAGCTGCATCATCTTGCTTTGGTTGAAGACCGCTTGGGGCATGCGGCCCGCAACGAGCTGCTTACGCGGGCTACCAAGCGGCTCAGTATTGTTCTGCGCAGCATTGTCGGTGTAGTGCCGCTTAAAGAATTCCAGGGCCAGTATGTACCAATGGCGGTACTGGAATCCAACCGCTTTGCTTTCCTGTTGCGTTCCATGGACGATGTGGCAGTGAATTTTGCCGTGGACGAAGTTGAATCGTCTATGCAGCGACCTTTCTTCTATCAGGGTATGGGATTGCAACCCGGCGTTTCCTTTGGTGTGTCGCGATTGAGCGAAGCCGAAGCCACCTACGAGGTGCTCTATGATCACGCGTTGCGGGCATTGCAGGCGGACACCGAAAAGAACCTCCAAAAAGGCTATGAGCTGGAGTCGGTGGACCAATATAACCCCCGTAATATCAGCTTGATCAATCAACTACGACAGGCCATTCAGGAAGATCAGGTGAGTCTTTATTTCCAGCCAATTTACGACTTAAAGACCAAAAATACCTGTGGCCTTGAGGTGTTAACCCGCTGGGATACGGAGATCGGTGAAAAAATTAGTCCCAGCGAGATTTTTTACTTGGCTGAAGTGGGAGGCTTCGTTGCGGAACTCACCCTCAGTGTGATTGATCAGGCAATCTGCTATTACCTCGCGGCAATTGACCCCGAAGTGAATCCAGTGAAGCTGTCTGTGAACCTCTCGCCCAAGTGCCTGCGTGAGGAACGGTTCCTGGAGGAAGTGGGTATGCTGCTGACCCGATATCATATGCCATCGAAGATGCTCTCGTTTGAGATCAAAGAGGCGGCCATCATTGAGGACCCCAGTATCACCCGGGAAGCATTGAACCGAATCCGGGCCATGGGGATTGGATTGACCATCGATGAGTTCGGTGCAGCCTACAGTAACCCGGGGTATATGAGCAGTTTGCCGGTAACGGAAGTAAAGCTGGATCAGCGGATTGTTGCCCGCCTGGAGAACAAGTTCCATTATGAGTCGGTCGCCGGGGTGATCAGTCTGTGCCGTGAACGGGATATTATTCTGGTTATACACGGTGTTGAGGATGAGGGAACCCTGGCGAAGTTAGAGCAGATGGGCTGTACCTTCGCCCAGGGACACTTCTTCGCGGCGCCGGTGAAGGCCAGCGAATACAAACTACCAAAGGCGTTGTTGCGGCGATCCCGCTACCAACGAGCGTGATGGCTCAGGTATAATACCCCCTCAAACAGAAGGGGAGTAACATCATGTCACAGGCGAATCCGGTTCAGTCCGCCATCGAGACCAAGTTGCACGCCGAGCTGCAACCGTCCTTGCTGGAAGTGGTGAACGAAAGTTATATGCACAGTGTACCACCCAATTCCGAAACCCATTTCAAGGTTGTCGTGGTATCGGATCTGTTTTCCGGTAAACGTTCAGTGGCCCGTCACCAAATGATCTATAAGACGTTGTCAGAAGAAGTGGCTGGCCCGGTGCATGCGCTGGCCATCCATACCTATACCAATGACGAATGGCAGCAAAATGGCGCCCTGAGCCCGAACTCACCCAAATGTTTAGGCGGGAGTAAAGCGGATCAGCATTGATTGTCCAGCGCGCCTGCCTTTGGCTGAATTTCCAGGGTGGGCATGCGCAGGATGTATATGGATACCCCGGCGGCGATTCCAAACAACATCAGTTTTAGTGGAATCGGGTTTACCAGGAAAAGCGCCGAGGTGCTGATGGTGAACCACATCAGTAACAAAATATAAGCCTTTGCCCTTAACGGGATACCTTTTCCATCCAGATACATATGGATATAGGGTCCCAGCTGCGGTTGGTTGAGCAGCCAGTCATGAAAGCGCTTCGAACTTTTGGCAAAGCAGCTTGCCGCCAGCAACAAAAATGGTGTGGTGGGGAGCAGGGGCAAGAATATCCCGATAATTCCCAGTACTACAGAAGCCCATCCAATACAGATCAGGCAATAGCGTACACAGACGTTCAGTTGTTTGTTCGGTTCCATGACATTAAAAGCGCAGAATCATACCTGTTGAGATACCAGATTCCTTCCAGCTTACCTCATTCAATTCAGTGGTTCCACGGGACCCGTCCGCAAAGTATACAGTGTCTTGACCTGGGTCGGTTTTCCAACTCTTTTGTTGCCAGTTGAACCATAGAGAGACGGTTCGGTTGACATGGTAAGAGTAGTCCAGGGAGAGACCATAGCCATTGCCGGAGGCATTTTGCTCAAAACTTTTTGGGTGTGCGAAATCTGACCTAAGGTTCCAGTCGGCGACAGCGGAATAGTCCAGCCAGTCATAGCGTGCGCTTAATGTAAGGTTGTGGTGTTGTGTTTCCAAGCTCCAGCCAAGTCCCAACCACAAAGAATTCCAGTTGGTGTCATAGGTACTGTTTAGCGTGCCTCGAAATGGTCCGATGGCATCCGGGTTGTCGGTATTGATGGTCTGTAAGCCTTCGGTCATCAGCATATTCTGGCTTTTATGTGAATATCCGGCCATGGGCTTGATCATCTGGTAGCGATTCAGAGCAATCCGCCGGGCCAGGCCGACACTGAAGTCGGTCATTTCCGAATTCACCGCAGAGGAATAGCTGCGACTGTATTCCTGGGTGCGATTGTCGCCATCGTAATCTGAGTCCTGAACCGTGCCTTCATTGGCGGTACCGGAGCTGAAACCGACAAATACCTCATGGTCAGCCAACCAGCCGCGGTAGAGCCTGAGGGTGGAAGCCATGGTAAACTGCCGGAAATTGACGTCACGATAGGTTAGTTCGGACAGGACATTGGGGCCGTCACTGCCACCGGCGATGTTCCATTGCAGGGTACCCTGAGCGTTCCCCAACCCGGTGTTGAATTCCAGGTCATAGGCAGGTGCCTGGGGCAGGTTATAGTATGCCAGGGTAGAGGCAGATGCCGTTAAGCCGGTGAAAATAATCAGGGTTTTCAGAGAATTATGAATCCACATCGATCCGTGTCCCGAGGTAGTAACAAGCTTCCTACCATCAGGTTAGAACAGAATTGGCACCGTAAAATGGGCTAACTATCTGAAAAACATTAAGATAAAAAGTATTCAAGCAGTTAGATATGAAATTAATTTTCGTGCACGGATCGACGGTATTTTGACGTCAGAAACAAATTTAGGTTATTGTTTGATCGCAGAGAATGCCAGTGAGCACTGAGAAAGATTGGACATACAGCATCAAGTATTCACGGCGCAAAACCATTGGCATTTATGTCAGTGCCGAGGCCGGCGTGGAAGTCCGTGTGCCTCACTTTGTTTCCCGAAGAGAAGCTGATGCGTTTGTGCAATTGAAGCGCGACTGGATTGAACAGCAATTGTTGGCAATCTCCAGTCGTCCCCAGCGCTTTGAGCCGGTCTATCAGTGGGGAGAGGCGTTCTACTTTCTTGGGGAAAAGCAGGTATTTCACTACCAGGAAAACGCGGATGTGGATGTGGTGTTACGTGGTAAGCCTGGTGATCTCCCAGACAGAATTGAAGCGAGGGTTCAGGGGTGGTTTCGCGAACAGGCCATGGCGCTATTTGAGGAACGACACGCCTGGTGGCGCCAACAGATGGAGGAAAGGTTTAGTTTACCGCTTTCTACCCTGCATCTACGCAGCATGAAACGGCGTTGGGGTACTTGCCGTAAAAACGGAAAGATTATCCTCAACAGTAATCTCGCCCGTTATCCGATTAACTGCGTAGACGTTGTTATCGTTCACGAACTCTGTCATTTGCTGGAGTTCAATCATAGTCGTCGTTTCTATCAGTTGATGGGGCAAGTGATGCCGGACTGGAAACTTCATGACGACATGCTCAACCGGCTTAGTCTGCTCTATTAAGTCCCTTATTTCTGGTTTGTCTCAAATTTGTGTTCTAAATAACTGATCCTATACTGAATTAGTATGCTGATTCGTTAATCTATGGGTGGGTTTCGCTGTGCGTATCAAGACCAAAATGAATGCCGGTCTGTTGTTGCTGTTCGCCGTTGTGGTGATGGCATGCTCCATCGGTTTTTATGGCTCCCAGCGTCTGGGTAATATTCTGGAATTGGTAGTGACACAGGCCTGGGATGCGGCTGATGGCGCGATGGAAGGTACCATCGGAATCCAGCAGCAGATGATCGAAGTCTTTGTGCTGCTGGAAGCCACCAGCGAATCCGAACGTCGGGCTGCCCTGGAGCGTCTGGACGCTGCCCAAGGCATGGCCGAAGAAGCCCTTGGCCGAATGACGGCTTCTGGTTTGATCGGCAAAAAGGATATGGTCGTATTCCAGGAAAGCAGGTCGAGATATCTTAAAGCCCGCCAGAACCTGTTGGATACGCACCGTGCGGTGATTGCCGGTACCAGCGATGAGCAGATACTGGCAAAGGCCAAGTGGGAGTTCGCGGTTAAGGCTGAAGAATTTCTGGAAGCGGTGGCTGAGCTGGAAGAGCTGGGTGACAGCCAGGTTGAGAATCAGCAGGGTAATGCCGCCAAGACCTTAGGTACGGTCTCCACGTTATTGTCCTTTGCGACAGGCGTTGCCGTTCTGGCCATTCTGCTGATTGCCTGGGGCGGTCACCAATACGTGATTAAGCCGATCGAACGTTCAACCCATGCCATGCATGTGATTTCGGATGTGGACGGTGATCTGACCCGACGTTTGCCGGTGGATAATGACGATGAAATGGGTCACTTAGCCAGTTCCTTTAACCGTTTTGTCACCAAATTGCAGGAAACAATATCCGAGCTATCCCGTCACATTCAGGTGATGGAACAATCCGCTCAGGAAGTTTCCAGTGCCTCCCAGTCTGCCCTGAGTACGGTTGATTCACAATTGGCGGAGACAGATCAGGTTTCCACGGCCATGAACCAGATGTCGGCCAGTGTGGATGAGGTGGCCCGCAATGCCTCCGTAGCGGCGCAGGCTGTGGGGCAGGCGGATAACGAAGCCCTGGAGAGCAAAGAAGCGGTTATCCGCACCAAGGGTTTGATTAATCGCCTGGCCGGTGAATTGAACAATACCAGCAATGTCATCATCGGCCTGAAGAGTGAGACAGAAAGCATTGGTTCGGTGATTGATGTTATCAAAGGCATTGCAGAGCAAACCAACCTGCTGGCACTCAATGCTGCCATAGAAGCGGCGCGGGCAGGGGAGCAGGGACGGGGATTCGCGGTGGTGGCGGATGAGGTGCGTACCCTTGCCACCCGTACCCAGCAATCCACTGACGAAATTCACAGTATGATCGGGCGTTTGCAACAGGGGGCAGAAAAAGCCGTTTCGGCCATGTCCACCAGCCTTGAATTGTCGGAAAGCAGTGTTACCCAGGCTGAGTCCGCTGAGCAGATTCTGGTGGACACCTCCGCCAAGATTACCGAAATCAATCATATGAATATCCAGATTTCGGCGGCAGTGGAGGAGCAAAGTAGCGTGTCCTCTGAGATTAACCAGAATATTCAAAATATTCGGGTGGGTACCGATACCGTGGTAAGTGCTTTAAGTCAGACCAACCAGAACAGCGAGCATCTCAGCCAACTGGCGGCTGAGCTCAAGCGTCTGGTGGAGCAGTTCAAACTGGGTTGAGGTGTGGGGGAGGTGTGAGTTGACCTCCGTTTGTCACTTTTGATCATTGTTGGATGAATTGGCTCTGTCCTAGCATTAAAACAAGCGTTTAATCAAACCTATTACAGAACGCATGCCTAGACAGAACTCAGAGGGAGCCAAGATGTCTGACCAATCCTCTGCCTGTTTCGACCTGACTTTAACGGAAGAACAGCGCATTTCCCGCGAATCCATTCGGCGATTCGTTGAATCCCAAGTGAAACCCTACGCCCGTCAAGCTGATGAAGCGGCTCAGGCACCCGAAGGCTTTTATGATCAAGCCAATGAGCTGGGCTTATCCCTGATGCCTATACCGGAAGCATTGGGTGGAGCCGGTATGCCGCGTTCGCCCATCTCCAATATGCTTAATGCCGAGGACTTGGGGCAGGGGGATATGTCGCTGGCCATCGGTGCCTTGAGCCCTCTGAGTTTTATCAACACCATCCTGGATTTTGGTACCGAGGCCCAGCAGGAAGCCTACCTGACGCCGCTGGCTTCAGAATCGTTTGTCGCTGCGTCCATTGCCTTGTCTGAACCACGGGCCACATTTGAAGCCTCTGCGTTATCCACGACTGCGCAGCCCAATGAAAATGGGTATCTGCTGAATGGGGTAAAGACACTGGTGCCGCTGGCAGCCCAATCACGATTTATCCTGGTAATCGCCAAACTGGAAGGTGAAGAGGGTAATGCGGGGTTTGTGGTGGAGGCAGGTTCCACTGGTATGCACATTACCGCAGAAACCTTTATGGGTTTGCGGCCGCTTGAGCTAAACCGAGTGGAGCTTAACAATGTACAGGTGGCGGCGTCTGCGCGCATAGGTCTGGAGATGAACCGACTGCTGGATCTGTCCTCAATAGGGCTGGCGGCCGTTGCAGTAGGTTGCTGCCAGGCGGTATTGGATTATGTGGTGCCTTATGTCAACGATCGCACTGCTTTTGGCGAGCCTATCTCCCACCGGCAATCGGTCGCCTTTATGGTGGCAGATATGGCTACAGAACTGGAAGCGATGCGCATGATGGTGTATCGGGCCGCTTCCCGCGCCGAGCAGGGTTTGGACTTTCATGAAAATGCCTATTGGTGTCGAATTTTCTGCGCGGAAAAGGCCATGGAGATTGGTACCAACGGCATTCAGTTATTGGGTGGTCACGGTTTTATTCGGGAGCATCCGGTTGAGATGTGGTACCGCAATTTGCGCGCAGCGGCGCTGTTGCAGGGTAGCGTTGTTATTTAGTGCGCCCTGATCTGAATCTCATCCCAACAGGAATTCCTTTAGCGAGACACCATTATGATAAATCTTGAATTACCGAAGAAACTGCTGATGGCCCAACAGATGAGCCATCAGGTAGCGGCCACTGTTTTTCGCCCCATTGCCCGTAAGTACGACAAAATTGAACACTGTGACACCCCGCAAGAATTGATTCCCCTTGGCCAGGTGATTAAAGGCATGGGAACGGGATCGTCTGGTGCCGGCCCGGAGTCTGCCGGCGACAGCATTAAAAACGGCGCCAATATGACCCAGGTGTTGACCACCGGTGAAATGAGCTGGGGTTGTATTGGGTTGATGCTTTCTATTCCTGGCTTGGGTTTGGGTAATGCTGCTATTCAGGCAGTGGGTACGCCCGAGCAGAAAGAACGTTTTGGCGGTTTGCACTGTGCCATGGCCATTACTGAACCCGGCTGTGGTTCGGATTCAGCGGCGGTAAAAACCTCGGCGGTGCTGGATGGCGATGAATGGGTGTTGAACGGTGAAAAGATTTTTGCCACCTCTGCCAGTCGCGGTGATGCGGTGGTGGTATGGGCCACGCTGGACAAGAGCAAAGGCAAAGCGGCGATAAAATCTTTCGTTGTTGAGCGCGGCACGCCGGGCATGGAGATCGTTCGTTGCGAAGACAAAATGGGGTTGCGAGTATCGGATACGGCGGCCATTGTGTTCACTGATTGCCGTATTCCCAAAGACAATATTCTGGGTTCGGCGGAAATTGCTGATACAGCCGAAGCACGCAAGAAAGCATTCGGCGGCGTGATGCAGACCTTTGATAATACCCGCCCACCGGTTGCTGCCATGGCTTATGGTGTGGCGCGGGCTGCCTTGGAGATAACCAAGGATGTGCTGCAGAAAGAAGGTGTGGAATTTGGTTACGACAAATCCATCAACAACAGTTCTGCGCTGCAGGCGGAAATCTATCGGATGGAAGCGGAACTGGAAGCGGCTCGTCTGTTAATCTTGAAAGCAGCCTGGATGGCAGATAACAAGCAGCCTAATTCGACCCAAGCTTCCATGTGTAAGGCCAAAGCAGGACGGGTGGGCAATAAGATTACCCTGAAGTGTGTGGAGCTGTGTGGTTCGCTTGGATACGGCGAAGAGTTGTTATTGGAAAAGTTTGCCCGGGATTCCAAGATCCTGGATATCTTTGAAGGCACACAGCAGATCCAGCAATTGATTATCGCCCGTAATGTGTTGGGTAAGTCTTCCAGTGAGTTGAAGTAACAGTTAAGTAACAATAGTCGATACGAGCTGTGATGCAGAGCCGAGCGGGAAGTCATCCAGTGGCATTCACGCGCCGCCGAGCATCGCAGAGTTGGACGGAAATAAGCGGCAGCTGTCTGAGCGCGTAGCGCGAGTTCGGCCGCTTCCGTTCAAATCGAGAAGCGCAGGGTAGCCGAAGGCCAAGCGTCACGACACTGGATGACTTCCCGTTCGGCGTTCCCTGCGAACAGCGTGTCTAGTAGATCAAAGCCGCCTGCGTCACCAACCATGGGAACGTAGTGTACTTGCGATAATGCCGAATCAATTTAACCGCCTGGTCCCCATCGTTCACATTCTTATCCACGATGTAGGCTTTCCAGTCGCAGTGTTTGTTGGAAAATTCAATAGTGGAATAACCATTTTGCGTAGTGTTGAAATAACGAATGTGGGGATTAGTCAGGCGCACCGCTGTGTTGGTAACCGCTTGCGCCAGTAATTGCTGTTCACCTTCTGGCGTGCTGGCACCAATCATATCGAACAGGCCTGCCGACGTAACTGACGGTGTCATAAATTCCACACCAATAAAATTATTGAAGTTAAAAATAGATCGGTTGTCGTAGTCTTTTTTGATATGGGATGCGATATAGGTATGCAAATCCCCGGTGACTACCACAAAATTTTCCACCTTGTTGGCGGCGATCTCGTTATTGATCAGGTTGCGCTCGTAATCGAAGCCGTCCCAGGCATCCACGTTAATCGGCATCTTGCCGTTGGCGAGCTGAACACCGAGGGAACCCATATAGGTCTGGTTGCCCAGTAATTTCCAGCGGGCTGTGGAACCAATCACCCCATTAAGCACCCAATCCCGTTGATCTAAACCCAGCAGGCTCTGCTGGTCACTCTTCCAGTTACTACACCCATAGGGAACATAACGTTCAAAGAAATCCCCTTCGCCGCAGGGGTGCGGTGTGCGATAGGTGCGACCATCCAGCATGAAGAGATCTACCAGGTTCCCCAGTTGTACCCGGCGGTAATACTTCAGAAAGCGGTGCGGGTCGGTCGAACTCCAGTCCACTTCCACCCGGGCCGGGATGTACTCCAGCCAGGCTTGCTGGGAATCCAGCATCAGTTGGTTCAGGCGTGCAGGATCGTTGCCAAACGCGGGATCCAGGGTGTAGGGATGATCCGGTGCGCCCAGGGTGTCGCGCTCATAGTCCCAATAGGCATCGTTCGCCGTTTCGTGGTCATCACGGGTGATAATGAACGTGTGCTGTTCCATCGCCTGTTGCAGCAAAGGATCGGAGCGATAGGTCTTATAGAGATGTCGATAGTCTTCCAGGTCTAATGCGACTAATCCATCGCTGGGCAACACGATCAAGCGATCTTCAAACGGCAGGCTTTGAAAACGTGGATCGCCTGCGGTTTCATAGATGAAGTCACCCAGGTGAATCACAAAATCAATGCTGTCATCCCGGGCAATCTGTGCCAGAGCACCGTAGTAACCGTTGGTGTAATCCTGGCAGGTGAGCAGGCCCAGTTTCAGGTGATCGATCTCGGCCCCATAAGGTGGAGCGGTACGACAGCGTGCGGTGCGGCTGACGGTGTTGTCGTAGATAAAACGGTAGTAATAGCGAATGTTTGGCTGCAGATAGCCGTCCACGTCGATGGATACGCAGTAATCCCGCTCCGGGCGAATATTCTGGGATTCCACGATGCTTTCGAATTCCAGCTGGATAAAGTCCGGATCGTGGGCGACCTGCACGATAAGGGCCTGGCCTGGGCGCCAGGCGCTGGGATCAACCCGGGTCCACAACACCACCCCGGTGGGGGTAGGATCACCGGAAGACACCGACAGGCTGAACACCCGCTCAGAGTCGAGATTTAACGAGGCATCCGGGGATACCAGCCCGGCCTGGGCATCGCCACTGGTAAAGGTCACGACATAGGGTGTAGCTACGCCGGCGGCGAGAAAGGAGAGAAACGTGCGTCGATCTATGCTCATGGGAATCCCCGGACATCCTTGCTGTTGTTATGGCTACCCTGTTAGCGGTGCTAGCGGAGGGGCGTCCATGAGCTTGCCTCATATCGACTCCCCAAGGTAGTGCGTTTTTTATCTTTTTATTGTGTAATTCTTATTTCAGATGCGAAGAAAATGAACGTTTTCGAACCTTGTTGGGCTGAATAATAGACAAGTTGGAACAATGGTACAACTAAGTCGATTAACCTATCAGGCTGTTTCTCAACCGTTTCAGTTCGGTCAGTTTACATGCTACCTGTAATCGGGTAAAAAGCGTCGTCAAATCGTCAGATCCGGGAAGTATTCATGTCCAGCCACACTGAGTCCGCCAGCCACAATGAGCCTGACAGAAAAGCCGAGCTCACGGCAGAACAGGCCAAGAAGCAAAAGACCAAATTCAACAAGTTGCAGAAGAAATTGCGGCGGGAAGTGGGCAAGGCCATCGCGGATTACAACATGATAGAGGAAGGGGACCGGATCATGGTCTGCCTGTCCGGTGGCAAGGATTCCTATACCATGCTGGACATCCTCATGAGCCTGCAAAAGAGCGCACCGGTGAACTTTGAGCTGGTGGCCGTGAATATGGATCAGAAGCAGCCGGGGTTCCCTGAGCATGTTCTGCCTGAGTACCTGGACCAGCTGGGGATCGAGTACTACATCATCAATCGGGATACCTATTCCGTGGTGAAGGAAAAGATCCCGGAAGGGGCTACCACTTGCGGCTTATGTTCCCGCTTGCGGCGCGGTACCTTGTATTCCTTTGCGGAGGACATCAAGGCCACCAAGATTGCCCTGGGCCATCATCGTGACGACATCGTGGAAACCCTGTTCCTCAATATGTTCTATGGTTCACGGCTGTCGGGTATGCCGCCCAAGCTGCTGTCCGATGACGGTCGTAATATTGTGATCCGGCCGCTTTCTTATTGCCGGGAGAAGGACATTATCGCCTTCGCCAACTTCAAGGAGTTCCCCATCATTCCCTGTAATCTGTGTGGCTCCCAGGAGAACCTGCAGCGCCAGAACATCAAGCTTATGCTGAAGGACTGGGATCGCCAGCAACCGGGGCGCATAGAGCATATCTTCAATTCCATGCAGAATATCAAGCTGTCGCAGATGGCGGATACCTCCCTGTTCGATTTCAAGAGCCTGCAGCTGGACCGCAGCACCGAGCGTAAAGAGTATGAATTTGCCGATGACCAGACTGTCGATGGTAAACCGGCCCGCGATGCGGTAAAAATGGTGAACATCGTAAACCTGTAAGGCCGTTAGCCGTTGCTGAATTATCTCTGGGGTGGTTTTTTTCTGGTTGGTTTCGGCGTTGCCCTGATTCGCTTTGTCGGGGGCGATGAAACGGTATTCCTGGCCATCATTCAATCCACTTTCGATATGGCCAAGCTGTCTGTGGAGATTGCCATTGGGCTGGTGGGCTTGCTGGCGCTCTGGTCCGGCCTGTTTCGAATTGCTGAACAGGCGGGATTGATTGCGGTGCTCAGTCGATTGCTCGCACCCTTTTTCAGCCGAATAATGCCGGAAGTTCCCAGGGGGCATGCAGCCCATGGCGCGGTGACGATGAATCTGGCGGCTAATATGCTGGGATTGGATAACGCTGCCACGCCCTTGGGTCTAAAAGCCATGCAGGCGCTGCAAAGTTTGAACCCCACCAAACACACCGCCAGTAATGCCCAGATTCTGTTTCTGGTGTTGAATACTTCCTCCGTCACGCTGCTGCCCGTTACTATTTTCATGTACCGCGCCCAACTGGGTGCGGCGGATCCTACCGATGTATTTATTCCCATTCTTTTGGCCACCAGCCTGTCCACCCTGACAGGATTGTTGGCGGTGATGCTGCTGCAGAAGATACCCTTTGACCGAGTGGTGTTGGGGTATTTACTGGCAGGGGCTCTGCTGATGAGTGGTTTTGTCTACTGGTTGTCCCTGATTCCATCGGCCGAGTTGGGTAACGTTTCCCAGATACTCGCCAATGGTCTGCTATTGTCGGTAATCGCGCTGTTTATTGGGGTGGGATTGTGGCAGCGGGTGGCTGTGTATGAAGAGTTTGTGGAAGGGGCGAAAGAAGGGTTTGAGACGGCGGTTAAGTTAATCCCCTATTTAGTGGCGATGTTGGTGGCAATTGGCGTGTTTCGGGCCTGTGGCGCCCTGGAATACATCATTGAGCTGATCGCGGCGCTCTTGTCGGTACTGGGTGTTCCCACCGGGTTTGTGGAAGCCTTGCCGGTGGCATTGATGAAGCCCTTCAGTGGCAGCGGTGCCCGGGCCCTGATGCTGGATGTAATGAATACCCACGGTGTGGATTCCCTCGCAGGGCGTAGTGCTGCGGTCATGCAGGGTTCCACTGAAACCACGTTTTATGTGCTCACCGTATATTTTGGTGTGGTGGGGATCACCCGGATTCGCTACGCCCTGTGGGCCGGTTTGCTGTGCGATGGGGTTGGCATGCTCGCTGCCATCACCCTTGGACTATGGTTCTTTGGCTGAATCTGCCATAATTCATGAAGTTTATAGATGTGGTTTGGATATTTAATTCATGAATGTAGCGCGGGTTGACCTGAATCTGTTGGTGTATCTGGACGTGTTGCTGCGGGAGCTGAATGTCACCCGGGCAGCAGAACAGTTGGGCATTACCCATCCGGCCATGAGCAATGGACTGAAACGGCTTAGGGATTTGTTCAACGATCCACTCTTAATCCGATCCAGTGAAGGCATGAAACCCACAGAACGGGCTTTGGATCTGCAGCCTAAGGTACGCCAAATCCTGGCGGATACCCAATATCTGCTGGAGCCGAAACAGGAGTTCAAGCCCCTCACCAGCAAGAGGGTTTTTCGCATGATGGTGAGCGATTACGCAGAAGCGACTCTGGTCCCATTGCTGATTAAACACGTGCGCAGTGAAGCGCCCAATGTGATTCTGGATTTTTTGACGCCCAGTGATGTGAGTTACCAGGATCTGGAACAGGGGCGGGTGGACATGGCAATCAACCGTTTCAATGAGATCCCCCAATCCTTTCATCAGAACACCGTGTGGACCGACAGCTTTTCCTGCCTGATGAGCAAGAAAAACCCGGCGGCCGAGAATTTCAACCTCAAAGCTTACCTGAATGCTCAGCATATCTGGGTTAGTAAAACCGGTATGGGAGTGGGGTTTGGCGTCAACCCGGAAAAGTCCGGTGGCTTGGGCTGGATCGATCAGGCGTTGCAGCGCATTGGCAGGAAACGCAAGATCACCATATTCACCCGTCACTACCAAACACCTGGATTATTGGTGCAGAACAATGATCTGGTGGCGACCCTGCCTACCAAAATTGCCCGTATGCAGGCGGAAAATCCCAAGCTGGTGATTCTCGATCCCCCGTTTTATATCCCGGAATTTGAACTCAAGATGGCCTGGAGCCCTTTGCTGCATCCCAATGCAGGTCATCAATGGTTGCGGCGTTTGATCATGTACACGTCAGAGCGTATTGCGGATGATGAGCGCCGTCTGGTTGCGGGCGAGGATCAGTGAGGTAGTACACCAAACCCCAGCTCCAATAGCGCTTTGCGGTGAGCAGGATTGGTGATGCGGTTTTCAACAAGACCTTTGTGAATGATGCGTTCGCTCCCCGGAATGTCGTCAAACAGTCCCAGGTGGAGATCTTTGCTGCTGGTTTTGGATAACAGGTCGTTCAGTTTTACAAAGGCTGCGTTCTTATTGCCTGATTCAAATTCGAGCCAGAGTTCCAACAAAGAAATATAGAGAAAGTGAATTGAAAAACCGCTTTCTATATTGAGATAAAACAGCTTCTGGATCAGGTTTTGGGCCTGTCCCCATTCTCCGCACAGCCTGTGGTAAAACACTCCGGACATCAGCCAGCTGAGTTGGCTGATCCAATCGATGTCGCTGTCTGATTCCAGGCATTCAGAAATTTGCCGGAAGAGAAAGCGTTCTTCCGCGAGCGTTCGCGCCCGTGCCTGGTCGTGGTTGATAACGGCAAGCCTGAATTGCTCTAAACTGGTCTGAGCGTGGTAGCGGTCGGATCCGCTGGACGCCGACACGTTGCTGATGTAATCCAGCAGTTCATCTGCAAGCACCATTTTTTTCTGTCGAATGGTTTCCCTGACTAAAACTTGATACGCCATGAATTGTGTATCTGCGTGCATCCAAGGTAGCAGGAAGGCACACTCAGACAGGCAGATCTCGTATCCCTTTGTCCGGTCGTCCACCCGATACAGGAAGTAGCCATAATTTATGGTTGCCAGTGATTTTCCGGCCGCAGCGGGGTGCTGCCAAGTCCGGCCTAACGCTTCGTGGGCACAGTTGAGTGCATGCTGTGGATCACTGTTAAAGTAGTACAGCCGAGATTCGATTTGCCGGGCGATTGCATAATTGAACTCGTAATTTAATTCGTCTGAGGTATCCCTTGACTGGGTAATATAGCGTTGTGCTTCCCGCGCATGAAATCGATTTAACTCTACGTCGGCCAACAGGCTGTACAAGGTGGAACGCAGCGAGGTATAGATCTCAGGGTGCTTGGTCAGCTGTTTAAGGTTCTCCACCAACTCTTTGTTTAAACGTTTTTGCTGTGACAGGATAATACCGTAGGCCACCGCGCAATTTGCTTCGGTGTAATCCCGCGGAGACTGTATGATTTCCTCGATAGTGCGCGTGCCCGTCAGACTCATCAATTCCAGGGCCGATTCCTTCAGGCGTCCGGACAGGTTTAAAAGCCAGCACCAGGCCATGCGTGCCTGGGGCAGGTTCCTCATCATTGGGTTGGTGTTGGCAACATGATCCTGATATAGCGTCTGTAGATTGCCGGAGCGCAGCCAGTACACCAGGTTTTTCAGATAATACTCTGCCTGCACAGCGGCCTGAGGATGATGCGTTACTGTCCTGACCCCATCCACCTCATATTGATTTTCAGTAAGCCAGTTACATGCGCTGGAGACCAAGCGCTCCCGGGCCGAGTCTCCCAATGTATTAAAACGCCGCATCAGTTGGCCCCGGACCAGGGGCGCGTATCGGTAGCAAAGCGGGTGTTCCGGGTCGATTTCCAGCAGAAAGCGGGTGTCTCTCAATATCTGTAACGAGGCAGCGACCTGAGTACCCCTAACATAGCTTTGGCACAGTTGCTCGTTGAACCGGTGCAGGAAAGCTGTTTGTGTTAAGAAGCCCCCGGTTTTCTCATCAAGATGATCAATTAAGCGGTCAACCAAGAACGTAAACAGTTCACGACTTGGCAGATTGAGTTCACACAGTTCGGTACCAAAACTGCCAAGACACAATTGCGCCAGTTTAATGCCCGCAGGCCAGCCATGGGTGGTCTCGATCACCAATTCATTGAATGTTTGGTGGGCTGCGTTTTTACTCAGGAAGACCCGCAGCTCGTTGGGCTTGAAATACAGGCTGTCTTGAGTAATCAGGTACGTATTTTCATTCGGCTCCCGGTCGCCAAACAACGCTTGTCGTGAGGTGCCCGCAATGATCCAGTTTATATTCGGACTGCTCTGAAGCAATTCTAGAAACTGATAATGCCAGCTGGTGTTACGGATACATTGAACGTCATCAATGATGACGGTAAGAGGGCCTTCTATCCTCGATAAGGATTCATAAAACAGATCCAGAAACAGAAAAGGTTTGAGATTGTAATCACTGAATTCGTGACAAAGGATCGGGCCATTTAATTCAGGGTTAAGACGCTGTAGAGCAATGATCAGATGATGAAAAAAACAGGTCGCGCTACTATCGGAATGTTGCAGGCTGAGCCAGGCGGTACGTTGGGGATGAAGGCTATAGTACTGCTGCAGCAGGGTCGTTTTGCCACCGCCATTGGGCGCCAATAATGCTCGTACCTTTTTGTCACTGTTTGCTTCCAGTGCATCCAATAATCGGTGTCTGGGCACCATGCTGCGATTATCGGCAGGGGTGAACCAACTGGTATCCAGATTGGCGGACAAAAACGTGGGCATACCCGAATCTCAATTCACTTTTTATTGTTATTGGATGATCAAAAAAAGCCAAAGAGCATACTGGTGGGTCCTACGTAGTCCTGTGGTTGAATTACCCGGGTTCCTTAAGTCAACAGTAAACGGAAGGCTGAGATTTATATAAGGCCAGAAAATGCCCGAATTTTCAACCTGTATTATAACGATACTTGTAATGGCTGCAGTAACACCATGAATCAGAAATAGAAAACCCGGCACTCTGCCGGGTTTTCTATTAGTGTGAGCCTACACTGTTTAGCAGCCGTATTTTGCCTTGGCTTCACGGCGGCGGCGGTGGAGGACCGGCTCGGTGTAACCACTGGGTTGCTTGCAGCCTTCCAATACCAGTTCACAGGCGGCAGCGAAAGCGACACCATCGAATTCAGGTGCCATGTTGCGATAACTTGGATCGCCAGCATTCTGGCGGTCAACCACAGCAGCCATACGGCGCAGAGTTTCCAGAACCTGTTCTTCGGTGCAAACACCGTGGCGCAACCAATTGGCGACGTGCTGGCTGGAGATACGCAGGGTAGCGCGGTCTTCCATCAGGCCCACGTCATTGATGTCCGGAACCTTGGAACAACCAACCCCTTGATCGATCCAGCGCACCATGTATCCCAGAATGCCCTGGGCGTTGTTATCCAGTTCTTTTTGAATTTCTTCCGCCGTCAAGCTGGAGGGGTCGGCCATCACAGGTACGGTCAGGATGTCATCCAGATTGGCGCGGGCGCGGCTCTTAAGTTCTTCCTGTACGCTGGCCACGTTGACTTTGTGATAGTGCATTACGTGCAGAGTCGCGGCCGTTGGGGAAGGTACCCAGGCACAGCTGGCACCGGCTTTGGGATGGCCGATTTTGGCGTCCATCATGGCAGCCATTTCATCCGGCATGGCCCACATACCCTTACCAATCTGGGCGCGGCCCTGCAGACCACTTTCCAGACCGATGTCTACGTTCCAGTCTTCATAGGCATTGATCCAGGGCTGTGCTTTCATGGCCGACTTGGGAATCATGGCACCCGCTTCCATGGAGGTATGGATTTCGTCGCCGGTACGGTCGAGGAAGCCGGTATTGATGAAGATCACGCGATCTTTGGCTTCGCGGATACAGGCTTTCAGGTTAACTGTGGTACGCCGTTCCTCATCCATGATGCCGATCTTCAGGGTGTTGGGTTCCAGGCCCAGGGCCTGCTCAACACGACCGAACAATTCAACGGCAAACGCAACTTCTTCAGGGCCGTGCATTTTAGGCTTAACGATGTACACGCTGCCTTCGCGGGAATTGCGGAAAGGACCATTACCCAGTAGATCGTGTTTGGCAATCAGAGACGTTACCATGCCGTCGAGGATGCCTTCCGGAATCTCTTCACCATTGTACAGGACCGCTTCGTTTGTCATCAGGTGACCCACGTTGCGCACCAATAACAGGGAACGGCCGGGCAGTACCAACTGGCTGCCATCAGCTGCAGTGAACTCGCGATCCGGGTTCATGGTGCGGGTCAGTTGCTCGCCGCCTTTTTCGAAAGATTCGGATAAATCGCCCTTCATCAGGCCCAGCCAGTTTCCGTAGACAACGCATTTGTCTTCGGCGTCCACCGCAGCAACGGAGTCTTCGCAGTCCTGAATTGTGGTGATGGCGGATTCCAGGCAGACATCATTAACACCGGCTGCATCGTCTTTGCCGATTGCACCACTTTTGTCGATCTGGATTTCGATGTGCAGACCATTGTTGCGCAGCAGGATAGAGGAGGGCTCGATCTCAGCCCCTTTGTAGCCGACAAACTTTTCTGGTTGCGCCAGAGCGGTTTCAGAGCCGTCTTTCAGGGTTACGACCAGTTGGCCCGCCTTAACGAAGTAAGCGGTTGAGTCTTCATGCCGGCCATTGGCCAAAGGCGCAGCGTCATTCAGGAACGCGCGGGCATAGGCAATCACCTTGTTACCGCGAGCCGGGTTGTAACCTTTACCCTTTTCGGCGCCGCCTTCTTCAGAGATAACATTGGTGCCGTACAAAGCGTCATACAGGCTACCCCAACGGGCGTTGGCCGCGTTCAGGGCGTAACGGGCATTCATAACCGGAACCACCAGCTGGGGTCCGGCGATGGTGGCGATTTCCGGGTCCACCTTACTGGTGGATACTTCAAACTCATCACCTTCAGGCAGCAGATATTCGAGTTCAGTCAGGAATGCCTTGTACTCCGCCATATCAATGGCTTTGCCGGCTCGTTCCTGGTGCCAGGCATCGATCTTGGCCTGAATATCATCACGCTTGGCCAGCAGGGCTTTGTTCTTGGGAGCCAGATCAGAGACGATTTTTTCCAGTTCCGCCCAGAAGTGCGCGGGTTCTACACCTGTACCAGGTGCAATTTCATTGGCTACCAGGTTGTACAATTTGGTAGCGATTTCTAGACCACCAATCTTGGTGCGTTCTGTCATCGTTTCTGCCTCCAATTATCCACCTCTGGTCAGGAAAATCAGAGGCTTGGTTATGTAAAGCGGGTGTTGCAAAGGGCTGCGATAATGCAGTTTAGACGGAAGTGTGTCAAATAGTTTCCTGGCTGACCAATAAGTCATGGTGATAGTGGTTATCAACCACCTAAATGAGGGGCTTCAATCGAGTATATCTGCCCGAATTTGAAGGGATTTTCCGCTTGATCCGCTACGCCGCGTAGAGCTGGATACGGACCCGCTGGAACGGTTTAAAGTCTGGGTGGAACCGGCGATTGGAGTCCATTCTCCAGGCTCAACCAGCACTACAGTCTCGGCATCTGTTTTCTGTATTTTACCGTCATTTTTCATTTTCATACGCTGGTTGGTGGTAAACACTTCTATGCGGATTTTGTCCCTGACAATACGGGGTACCACGAAAAGCTGATTGCTAACGTTTCGATATTCTTTCACGCTGCCGGTTTGCCAAGGGCCCAGAAAAACGATTTGCTCCACCGCAACCTCCTGTCCGACGTCCAGAGCACCCTGTTCACCTTCCAATACCCGGATTTGATGATCCGACTTCTCAGCATGGGTGCTGAACCGGTTCTTGTTGACCACCTCCACATCGACACCTGCTCGGTTGCTACCGCCATGATAGACCACCACATTGGCATCAGCGGAGGTGCTCTCTGCTTCAATATCGGCGTTATCCGCATAGCGGAGGGAAACCTGGATATTCCTGAGCGGGCGATCGATCTCCTGCAATACTCGCAGTAGTTCATCTTGTACTGCGGGCGGGGCTTTGACAAACAGCTTATTACGATACGCGGTTATCTTGTCGTCCGGGCCCAACAACTGTTCCAGAATGGGCACCAGTTTGTTGGCGGGCAGGTAGGTCTCATAGACCTCGGCGGTCTGTTGGGCGGAAACCATTGCGGCGTACAGAGTGAGGAGCAAGGCCATCAGAGTTCGCATTACAGTGCCAGCCTTCTCAGCTCGGTACAGGGCATGCTGCGCTCCCAGATCTCGTTAAATTCCCGGGCGTATTTAACGGCATCCGGCACAGATCTGAATTCGCAGTGACCCCGCATGTTGCCCAGGGCGAAGCGCTTCACCATACCCTGGTCATCTACGATCATGTACTCATCAGTCATTTCTTCATATTCCCGCGGCAGGCTGCGAATTTCACAGCGGGTGGGCAGTCTTTTCTGCAGCTCCACCAGGCGGTGGCCGAGTTTAGCGGCTTTGTTTGGGTCTTTAAGCAGTATGCTGACGGAGAAACCCCGGTGATTTTTGAACAGTGGGGTCAGCTGATCCAGGAATTCGGCGCGATCATAGAACGCGTGCTCCAGCTCCTGGGTGAAGATCTTGATATGGCGCTTGGCCTGGGGTGTCATGCTGTCCAGCGCAGCGCGAAACTCGTCCAGGGTTTCCAGCAGGAAAGTGCCTGTGCTCTCGCCCAGTTCAAGGTCTTTGGCCTGTAGTTCGAAGGACATAAGTGAAACCTGGATATTGTCGTAATCATAAGTTTAACACTTTAACCGAAGGCCGTTTTTTGGAGCAAATTACAGGTGTGAACCAGACCGCAAATTGATCAACGCTGCGGGAGATTGTGTGGGTAATAATCCCTTTACCCACAGTCACTTGGACGTTTCGGGAGAGGTAATCAGAAGACAAGCTGCAATTGAAAGCGATTGTTGATCTGCTCAACAGTGTCCTGGTCACCGTCCACAACCTCGAGGCGCCAGCGAACGCTTAATCCGGGTTGCCACTGGTCAAGTTTATAGGTGATGTCCACGTCGGTTGCGTTGCGGTCAATGGCCTGGGCATAGTCGAACACCGCATAGCTGGCTTTAAACGCCAGGGCATTCCACTGATGGTTGAAGGTAAGTTTGGTGGCTTCCCCTGCATCAACGTTTTCAAAGGTGGTGAGCATATTGTTGGTGAAGAGGGGGCTGGTGGAAAAATTATAGGGTGTCAGGAAGGCACCGTTGGCAAAACTGTCTGCGTTTTCTTCCACTTCGTTGTAGCCCAAGGTCAGTTTGGAGGAACCAAAACTGATACCACCCTGTAGTCCGATCAGGCTGGAATCCACCGTGCCCAGCAACTCATCCCCGGATTCACTTTGTGATATCAGCTGAGCGGCTATAAATGGCTTGATAGATTCTGACCCACTGAAAGTATAATTGACCTGCCCATACAGGGTTTGGAACAGGTCGCTGTAATCGTAATACCACAATTCTGCGCTCAGGCTATCCTGCTTGTATTTGGCCCCCAATATACTTGTGCCGGAGGTTGAAGTGGGCGTCAATCCGTAACGGTTCGTGGACCACTTGCCCACGTCGATGAATTCGTCGCTGTTGCGGTTCTTGATCGTGTTGATATACGCGAGTTCAATGGTCAGGTTCTTCAGGGATGTGTTGGTCAGGCTGAAGGCTTCAAAGGTAAAGGGAATGATGAAAGCATCCCCGGGATTTGCAAACGGCGTACTGATCTTCTGTCGGCCCAGAGTCAGGTTGGTATCAAAGGCGGAGGTGGTAATGTACGCTTCACCCAATACTTCAAGATCACTACCCAGTCGTTTGTTAACCTTCGCTGGATCATCATCGTTGGTGCCCAGATCCTGAGCTGTGTAATAACCCAATCCGAATTTTAGGCTGTGCCAGGCTGCGCTTTCGGCGCGTAACGCTCCCCCCAATGCAAACGCCGCTTCATCTGTTTTTCCCTCTGCTTCATATTCCCTGGTGTTGTAGTATGCCCGGATGTTTCCGTTGACGGTGCCATTCTGAAGCGCGGCCTGAAAATCCTCACTGAATCCGGCATTACCTAAAATTAAGGCACAAAGCCCCCCTAATGATGAAACTTTCAAAGTTCTCATTTGCGTTGCTCCTGATTGTATTTGAAGGTCTGAATCGGCGTTGTTTTGTCGGTTGATTGGTCTCGCAAGTTGTACTAACAGGTGATGTTCAGCCATCTATATAATGCGAAAACGGTGCCATTTATTAATCAGGGACAGGGCTTGTCCATCTAAGTGCATGAAAGGAAAACAAATTAATTCGAAGAGATCTGACTGCAGCGAATCTTAATATTAGTGAAATCAAAACGTCATAAAGGGTGATTCAAGGCTGCCATATTAAAAGCACATCAAAGCGAGACACCTGTGGTTTCACGTGCACGCTAAAGGGGCTGTTGGCCGGTGGTGGACTTATAACAACTAATACAAGTTAGAAAGTTAATATCAGCGTGGAGACCAGCACAATAAATCCGGTGTTGAGAAACACCAACGCCAATGGCCGCTTCTCGACAGTGAACAGGTCCATCAGGTTGGTACGGACACCCAACGCAGCCATGGCCATCATCAAACAAAACTGTGACAGTGAACTCATGGAGTGTTGCAGTACGGTTGGAATGGATGCCAGGTTGTTGAGGAGAAGAATGGTTAGAAAGGCTAATAGGAATAATGGAAAGCGATTGGTAATCGATTTTTTTGTGCCAGCGGGTTGCCGGTAGAAGGCGCTGAGGATAAACAGCACTGGAACCAATAACGATACCCGCAGCATTTTGGTGTAAATGGTGGCGTCTGCCACTTCGGCTGAAAGCATTTCACCTGCGCCAATGGCCTGGGCCACATCATGGATAGTGGTTCCCAGAAACATGCCGGCGGTGGCGGCGGGGAAATCAAAATGTGAGAGCAGGGCAGGGTACAGAATCATCGCCATAGTGCTGATGCAGGTGACGGCTACCAATGTGCAGGCGACCTGACTGTCACTGGCGCGTTTTCCGGATTGGAGTGCCAGGAACGCCATCGCTGCGGATATCCCACAGATTGCGGTGGCGACGCCCGCAAGTAACGCCATAAAACGATCCGCTCCAAGCCATTTGCCTACCAGTAAACTGAATGCAATGGTGGAACTGACACAAACGATCACCAGGATAATCGGTTGATAGCCATAGACGCCGATCTGCTCAAACGTAATCCTGATTCCCAACAGAGCGACGCCGCATCGCAGGATCGCTTTGGTGGCGTATTCCAACCCGGGCCTGAATTCATCATGACGCGACAAATTATTAAAGGCCATCCCCAATAATACAGTGGTCAAGATCAAAGGGCTGCCGTACTGGGCACTGATGTAGTGAGCAGCGAACACAATGGTCAGGCTGATCAGGAGTCCCGGCATCAGTGGCAGAGCGGAACTCCTGACCAATTCATAGGAGTGTCTGATCATAATGTCCGTTAGCTGTTCAGGTGTTCCAGGGCGTTACCGGCATCAATCGCTCGCAGATAGGCCCACGGAAACACACCTTTGTCGTGGCCGTCAGCGAATATAATCTGGAGACCGGCAACACCGGCCATCATGACGTTTTCGATACTGGCGTTGTCACTGATGAGCGGCGTCCCTATGAGGTTGCGGGCGCGGCAACGGGAACAGGCGCAGTGGGCACGCAGGGATTGTCCGGATAATATGGTTTCTATGCCGTCAGCCCAGGTTATTGCGAGTTCTGAACTCTTCTTGTGTAGCTTGATGTCCACCGGAGCAATGCTTGGGTTGGTCATAGTGACTCCGTCAAATGTTCTCGTTTATTGGGCAGGTCAGCCCAGTCCTCTGCGTCCGGTAAAGCATCAATCTTGGTCTCAATCACAGGCCAGTCCTTGGCCAGTTTTTCATTGAGTTCAATATACTCCTCCAATTCAGGAGGCAGGTCCGCAGCATCGTAGATGGCTTCCACCGGGCACTCAGGAACGCAGAGAGCGCAGTCAATACAGCCCTCCGGATCAATCACCAGGAAGTTTGGGCCCTCGTGGAAGCAATCCACAGGGCACACTTCCACACAATCCGTAAATTTGCAGCGGATACATTGTTCGGTCACCACAAAGGTCATATCGCTCTCCCCATATCCGTTAACGAGCAGGGTTGGTGTCGTTTAACTGGTCTTGGCCCCTTGCGGCGCAGTGCGTTCCAGCGCCCAGCGCGCCAACTTGCGGACATCAGGGTCGTTATCATCCAGTGCTCGCCGGATAAAGGGTAAGCCATCTTCGTGGGCCAGTTCTCCCAATGCGGCTACGGCAGTTTTGCGTAGGTTGCTGATGGGGTTATCGATGCAGGTTCCCAGAGCAGGAATACCTTCAACAGCACCCACCATGCCAATAGCCTCGGCCGCCTTTTCCTGGACTTGCCAACGTTTGTCATCTATCGCTTTGATCAGGGCGGATTTCGCTTCGTTGACCTTGAGTCGACCCAGGCTGCGGATGGCTTCGCAGCGCACCTGCCAGTGATCATCGGTGACGGCACCTATCAGTGTGCCTGCCACTTGTTCCGGGGTGGCGTATACCAAGGCGCCGACTGCGCTGCGCCGTACCTCAGGATCTGCATCCGTCTTTGCTACGGCTTTCAACTGCGGCAGGTTCTCGATTTCCTGGAGATAGCCAAGCACACCAACGGCTTCACGCCGTACGCCCGGGTCCTCATGGCCCAGTAGTTCAATAGCGTAGGGGCGGGCATCCTTGATGCACAATTGTTTGAGGGAGCGAAGTATTGACGCAAGGACGAACGCATCATCCGATTTCAGTGCTGCGATTAATGCCGGTGCCGCCTCCGGATCTTTAAGATCCGCCAGGGCTTTGGCGGCAGCATTGCGGACATTGCGGTCCGGCGCATTGAGTGCGTCCACCAAAGCTTCCATCATGTCGGCAGGATCGAACTCATCAATGACTCTGGCGGCTTCCAGGCGCACCATTTCATCAGCGTCGGAGAGGGCTTGAAGTAATAGCTCAACCCCTTCTTCATCAACGCTGTCCACCAGGTCCATAACCGCCACCCGACGGATTCCGGGATCGCTGTCCTGCAGACGTTCAGCAATGGAAGCCAGCAGTGGGTCAGAATATTCAGTCATAAATACCTCAACGCAGCAGGTAGGGAATGTTAACGGTGACAGCATCGGTAGGGCAGTCAGCCTCGCAGGGCATGCAATACCAACACTCGTCGTAGCGCATGTGCGCTTTTCCGGTTTTTTCGTCGATCCACAGTACGTCCAACGGGCAGACATCAATGCAGGTTCGGCAGCCCTTGTCGGCAATGCACTTATCATTGTCGACCACTACAGGCACCATGGTAATTTGATTTGCAGTAGGCATAGGTCTTACTCCTGTTGGTATTTAGCTGACTTTCTGAATTCGCATCTTCTGGTATGCAGTCTTCTCTTCTTCGTCCAATTCAATCACATAAGGATCTATAGGACGCTTCTTGCAGGCCATTTCATTGTTTTCGTCCTTGTATAATTGAACATGGCAAAACCAGTCTTCGTTATTGGTCTCCGGGTGGTCTACATAATGGTGATAGAGACCCCAACGACTTTCCTGGCGATACATAGAGGCCTTCGCGGCCATCAGGGCACAATCCAGTACATGTTGGGCTTCGTTGGCACGCAGCAGTTCATGGGGATCCCGGGCATAGAGGAATTCAATATCACGTTCCATGTCCTTCAGGCGTTGTAACCCTATGTCCATCTTCTTGGTGATTTTGGGTGGTTGCAGATAGTCGTTTACCAGGCGGCGAAGTTTGTATTCAAACTGGTTGGGGGGAATGCCATCTTCCCGTTTGAGAGGTGCAAGGATGCGATCCCGCTCACTAAGGATAAAGGCTTCGTCGAGTTTGGGGAGGTCCCGATGTCTAGCAAATTCCACAGCGTTTTCGCCACAGATATCCCCATAAACAAAAGCTCCCAGCATATAGCTGTGGGGAATGGAGGCCATGTCACCGGCACCATAAAGTCCGGGCACTGTGGTCTCGCCTTTTTCGTTAATCCATACACCGGATGCTGAGTGGCCGGCACAGAAGCCGATTTCAGATATGTGCATCTCCACCATCTTGGTACGGTAATCGTTGCCGCGTCCATCATGGAAGCGTCCTCGACTGGGGCGCTCATTGGTATGAAGCACTTGTTCAATTTCCTGGATGGTTTCCTCAGCAAGGTGATCCAGTTTCAGGAACACGGGGCCGTTGCCACTTTGCAGTTCGTTATAGAACTCCATCATCATCTGGCCGCTCCAGTAATCGCATTCTATGAAACGGTCGCCGTTGGCGTTGGCGGTATAGCCACCCAGGGGGCCGGTTACGTAGGCGCAGGCCGGGCCGTTATAATCCTTTAGCAATGGATTGATTTGGTAGCACTCCAGCCCGGAAAGTTCAGCGCCAACGTGGTACGCCATGGAATGGCCATCTCCACAGTTGGTTGGATTTTCATAGGTACCGTACAGGTAACCGGAGGCGGGCAGGCCGATACGACCGGCCGCACCGGTGCAAAGCACCACGGCTTTGGCCCGGATCACAATGACTTCTGCGTCGCGGGTGCCAACGGCGATACATCCGCTGACTGTACCGGTGTCATCTTTGAGGAGCCGGATTGCCTGATAACGGTTTTCCACCACCACTCGGTTGCGGCGTAAACGGCGATAGAGGATTTTCTTGATGTTGTGACCTTCCGGCATGGGTAACACATAGGTTCCCAGATGATGTACTTTTTTTACATCGTATTCACCGGTTTCGTCTTTCTGAAAGTAGACCCCCCAGTTATCTAGTTTCTGGATCATGTAGAAGGAGCGTTCAGCGTATTCCAGAACGCCTTTCTGCAACACTATACCGTCGTTGGCGATGGTGATTTCCTTGGTATATTGTTCTGGTGTGGCGTGACCGGGAATTACCGCATTGTTGAGACCATCCATACCCATGCTGATGGCCCCGGAACGTTTTACATTGGCCTTTTCAAGCAACATGACCGAAGCCTTCGGATCTTTTTCCTTTGCCGTAATGGCGGCCATGGGGCCGGCGGTACCCCCGCCAATTACCAGCACGTCAATGTCTTTGATAGTGATATCACTGAGTTGAGTCATCATAAGCCCCCTTGCTTACCGGATGTACGGGTTCGATCGCGTTCAACATGGAAATGGTATTTATAGGAATCACCGCGAAATGCCAGGTACTCATAGTCAACGGGATTGTCGTTTACATCGTGGGTCAGACGTTGCACCCACATGATCGGAGCGCCTGGCTCCATTTGCAGAAGCTTGGCGATGTTGGCATCGGCCGGTCGCGCTTCCAGGCTGATTTCGGCACGGCCCAGCGGGATATTCAGTTCGTTTTCCAGAAGAGGGAAAATGTCCCTGCCCAGATCCCGTGAAAACAAGTGACGGCCAACCTCCATGGGAAAGAACGAGGTATCGACGGACACGGGCTCTCGGTTCAGATATCGCACCCTAATCACCTCCACAGCGCCTTCTTTGCTCTGGATGTTTAGTTTTTCCTGTACTTCCTTGGTGGGATTGACTTCACGAATACTGACCAGCTGGGCTGAGGTTTCGTATCCCTGGGAGTTCATCGCCTCCTCAAAACCTTCCAGGTGTTGTACTTCCTGCATGGCTTTCGGTTTGCTGGCGAACGTTCCTTTGCCTTGGGTGGTAAAGATCAATCCCTCTCGATGCAGATCACGCAAGGCTTGGCGGACAGTGATCCGGCTGACACCAAAGCTGGCCATCAACTCACTCTCGGATGGCATCTTTTGATAGGGTACGTACTTGCCTTCCAGGATCTGCTTCTTCAGTGTGTCTTTTATCTGAAGGTAAAGCGGTTGGTGCTGCATTGCGTTATCTTTCATGTCCTGATCCTGTTGGTAATAACATGTCATAACAAGTTTGGAGAAAGTGCTCAGCTGTAATTGAATAGATCACTGCGGCTCCTGGCTTCCCGCCCTTAAAACAGACCGCGACAGATAGTGAACCACGGCAGATTGCTCGTCTGGTTTCAGTTCTATTGCGATGTTTCGCATAACGGATGGGGTATCGTTGGTTCGATTGCCCACTCTGAAATCATCCAATTGTTTCTTGAGATAATCTTCGTGCTGGGCATCCAACCAAGGTGTGTCTGAACGTGCCGGGTTGTGACATTCCTGGCAGGCGGGCAACCCTGCTCTGCCCATTCGGAATAACAATTCGCCTTGTTGATACAACGCGTCGTCGATTCCTTCATCAGTCGGTGCCGGGGCAGTCAATTGCGCAAAGTAATGGGCAATGCTGTCGATTTCTTCTGGCTGCACTTCTTCGGTAATGGCTTGCATCTGACCACCATCATTGGTTCTTTCACCGCTCCTGAAAGCAATGAACTGCGCTTTGATATAGTCCGCTTTCTGGCCCGCCAGCTTCGGAAACTTCGACATATGACTGTTGCCATCCAAGCCATGACACATCCCGCAGATTTCCCAGGGCGCCATGCCCTCTTTATCGATCATGCCTGCCTGTGCCGGTTGCAGGCTAAGGCCCAGAAAAAACATAAATGCTGGCCCCTTAAAGTTCATTTCGAGCATGCTGGTCGGTATTAGCATTCCGAATTACCTGTACCAAGAAGTCACTGGTGCGATGGGAGTGAAAAGGCGGATTCAGCGTTGCTACCCATTCGCCCTTTGGATTGACCACGGCAACACCGGCGCTGTGTTTAACGTTATAGGCATTGTCACCGGGAAACCGCTTCTCAATCCGATAGATTCCTCCAATGCTCTCTACCAGCTGAGTCAACTCTGTGTCTTCACCGGTAATTCCAATGTAATCCGGATGAAAATGTGCCAGATATTGTTTTAGTACTTTCTCATCACGGTCCCGGTCTACGGCAATAAAGACAATTTCGGGGATCTTGTCAGGCATCATTTTCATGCCGAGTTGGGCGCGGATGGCTTCCAGTCGGAGCAGGGTCATGGGGCACACATCAGGGCAACTGGTGAATCCCAGAACCACGAGTGACCACTGACCCTTTAAACGTTCCAATCCGAAGGGCTCACCGAATTGGTCAGTCAGGGTGAATTGGGCAACAGGAGTGGGTTCTCTTTGAGAGAAATCATCGCCCTCGGCATAGACAGGTAAACCCATCGCAATTGCCAAGCAAGCCAGCAGTGCCGACAACACTCTCATTATTCGCACTCCCGTTGTTCAAAGGCTTTCATACTTTCCGCCCTGATGTATTGCAGACAGGTTCGTTTCAAAGAGATGAACAGATCTGAAGTGGCCATATCAGATTGGCGGGGGCGTTCCAGTTCAACTTTAAGATCTGCTATTACAGTGCCCGGGCTGGCGCTCATAATAAGTATGCGATCCGCAAGGAAGATGGCTTCGTCTACGTCATGAGTTACGAATAAAACGGTTGTGCCGAATTCAGACCAGATATCCAGCAGGCTTTCCTGCATCATCAGTCGGGTCTGTGCGTCCAATGCGCCGAAAGGCTCATCCATCAACAGAACACTGGGGTAATTTGCCAGCGCTCTTGCGATGCCAACCCGTTGTTGCATGCCGCCGGAAAGCTCACCGGGATAGCGCTTTTCCATTTTACTCAAACCGATCATGGCGAGGAATGTTCTGGCAATGGAGTGGCATTCAGCTGCGCTGTGGCCAGCCAGGCGCGGCCCAAAGGCAATGTTTTCCAACACGGTTTTCCAGGGTAATAAAGAGTATTGCTGGAACACCATGCCGCGATCAGGCCCTGGACCTGTAATCTCAGCGTTGTCTACCAACACCCTCCCGGTGGTTGGTTTGACATAACCTGCCACGGAGTTCAACAAGGTGGACTTGCCGCAACCGGAAGGGCCAAGAATACAAACAAACTCGCCTGGCTCAATGTTCAGGCTGGTTTCGTGAACAGCAATGTTGCGATCCGGTCCGTTGCCAAAACTGATGCCCACGGAATCAATACTAACGTGGCCACGTTCTTTGGAGTCCTGGCGGTGTTTCTGCAGAAGATTGTGTTGAATTGAAACCACGCTGGTGTTCACGACAATTCCCCCATGGGTTTGGTATTGGCAATGCCTGGTCGTGCCAGATGAATGCATACACCCAGCAGAATGATGAGTCCCATTATGTTGAGCCAGGTGCCCAATGGTTCCAGCCATAGTGCAGTGGTGGCACCCAGGCCCAACATCGCTAATCCGACTACCCAGGTGGGTGTGGAACAACACACAACCCAGGACAGTGTAATGGATGCTGTTGCCATGAGTGTCGCACCAATCCCGGTGGCCGTTCCGCTGGAGCGAGCCTCAAGTTTGGATATTCCGCTACAGCTCGATGACTGCCTTAGCAATAGATAATTCGTTGAGACCAAAGCACCGAGTAACGTTACTCCCAGCACTTTTACCGGTACGATGAAGAGACTCCATTCCGAAATGCCCATGCCGAAGTCGTAGTTCATGTAACCGATCTCCAGCAACCACTCGTCTTTAATGATGGCTATGCTGTCACTGATTGAAGGTGTTGACTCGATGATTCTGATCACGTTAGTCCACCAATCGAAAACGTTGACATAGTTTGGCAAGTGGCCGAAGCGTGCGATCAAACTCAGCATCAACAGTGCGTAATAGGCTGCTACGATACCCAGTGTCATCACGCACCATCGCATCAGGTTTTGTCTTATCACTGAACTGATCACCGAAACCCGCTGCAACATAGCCACATCCTGTCATCGCTGTAGTTCTTTCCAGCGCAATGCCGGGCGGGTAATGACTTTGATTAAATAGGTGGACAGGGTTCCAAGTCCGCCTATAACCAGCATGCCCACGACAATGTCTGGATAATTAATCAGAGAGTAGGCATCCCAGGTAAAATAGCCGATTCCGTATTGCCCGGAGATGATTTCCCCTGCCAACAGCGAGAACCAGCTTACGCCCATGCCGATAGCAAGTCCTGTTGCGATGCTGGGTAAAGCCGCCGGCAGGACTACATGCCAGAACACCTGTAATTTGTTGGCGCCTAATGACAGAGCCGCCCGGATCATAACTTCAGGTGTTTGCTCCACGCCATGAATGGTGTTGAGAATGATCGGGAAGAGGGCGCCCAGGAAAGTGATGTAGATAATGGATGATTCTTCTGTCGGCCACATAAGAATAGCCAGTGGAATCCACGCAACCGCTGGAATTGGGCGGATGACTTCGATGTAAGGCAATACCGCTGCACGCGCCAAGCGTGATCGACCCACTGCCAGGCCAATAGCAACACCCAGCAACACCGCCATACCATACGCGATTAGAATACGTCGTATGCTCACGAACACATGGGTATAGAACACCGGCTCCGCCAGATGGCCGATGAAAGCATCGGCCACATTCAGGGGCGAAGGTATGTTTTCAAAATTGATGAAGAAATTGAAGTTGTACAGCGTGGCCAAATGCCACAGTAGAATACCTCCACAAAGTGACAGTATCCCCACAACGATACTTTGAGTTTGCTTGCTCTTCAGCGCAATTGACATACGATTTGCCATGCGTTCGTTGTTGCTGACGCTGGTGGAGCCTGTGGCGGTCGATTCCTGTTTTATAGGCGCCTGAATGGACTCAGGCGCATTGTCTTCAGGTTTCTTGTTGGCCAATGCGTAGCTCATTGTACTGCCACCAATCCACTTTCAGAGACTGAATGTCGGGCCAGTACATCTTCCATGCCCATGACCGAACCTTTCACTTTCTTGGCGTAGGCATCTGCATCGGGCTTGCGCAGGAAGGTGGCATAGCCATCATCAGACTTAACAAAGAATGCGGTTTTGCCGAACAGTTTCAGTCCCGTAGCCTTGTCATACACATAGGTGGCATTCAGCTTGGCGCCGGTTTGCTGCATTTCATTTACTGCAGTGAGGAACTCAGGCAGGGTTTTATAGGTGGTTATGCCGTCACGTGCATGCCAGATTTCCATCGGCAGATCCGCATTGGCAACGGCGGGGTCAACAATCTCCGATTTTTCGGCGTCATAATCCTTGCCGAGCTCTTTATAGGCTTTCTTCAGGTAGGTCTCAGTAATCCATTCATCAAAGTCCAAAGGTGGAATGGCTTTCTCTTTTACCAAAACACCGTGATCGGTCTTCAACGCTTCAACCCATTTCGGCTTGATAGTCGGGTCTAATGTCAGGTGGCCACCCTTGGAAAAGTAGATGTAGAGTACTTCTTTCTCTACGCCGGTCCATTTTTCCATCAGGTCAACCGCCGCTACGGGATCCTTGCGAATCCATTCCCCGGCTTCATAGATAGCTTTAATGAATGCCGTAACCACTTCCGGGTATTTGTCAGCGAAGTCTTCCCGCACCACTACACCATGGAGGTAGGGGACACCGGTTTCACTGCCGTCATAGATTTTTCGACCTGTGCCGCGGAACTCCATCAGTTCAGACCAGGGGCAGAAGTCGGAGTGCGCATCGATCTTTGAGGCGGCGATGTTGGCGGCTCCCACGGCAGGGCTTTGGTTTTTCAGTCCGTATTCTTTGGTGGAAATACCGTTGTCCTGCATGGCTTTCAGTAGCATACCCCAGGCTGCACTACCAACCGGAACGGAAATATCTTTACCCTTCAGTTGATCGATGCTGTAGATGTCGGAACCAACCGGCACTACTATCGCGTTCCCGCTGCCTTTCAGGTTATATCCGGTACCAGCAACATACTTGGTTCGCAGTGATTCGGTTTCTTGGAATTTCGCACCGTTTACGATAAGCGGATAATCACCCATCACGCCGATGTTGAGTTTGTTTGCCATCATTTGGTTAGTGATCGGACCACCGGAAGAGTAGTCACTCCAGCTGATGTCGTAATTTGCGTCCTTGTATTTGCCGTCTTTCGGCAAATATTTTTCCAGCAGCTTGAGTTCTTTAACGACAATACCTGCGGTGTAGGTGTCGGTGCACATGCTTTGATGGCCTATGGCGATCCGAATGTCTTCAGAATACGCACTTGTTGATGCCAGCACGGCAAAGGTTAATGTGGAGAAGAACTTGGTTTTCAGTTTCATGATGGCCCCCCGGCGACGGTTTGTACTGAGTTCGAAACTTGTATTAACTAGTTATAACCACATGCCTTTACTGACGCAGAAACCGTGCCATAAGCTGACCTTGGTCAATGGTGGGTGTCGTAAGGTTATGAAATTTAAAGATATAAAGGCTTGCAATAGTTGACCGGTACGGTAGGGGTTGAGATTTTTGTGGAAACTGGCAACGCACTGCTCCCGTGCAACGGGGTGTGCAGAAAGGTGCGTATTGGACCGGCTAGGTTGGAGGAGTTAATACAAGTTTAAGAATTAGTCGTGGAACGGCTCTTCTTCAAAATACAGCACGCCCATATTGAGGAGCTGGGTCAGGAAACGAAGATTAACCGGGGCTTCACAGAACATGAGCAGTTTGGCTGGGTCGTAGTGGCGGCTTTTGCAGAGAAACAAAATCAGTTGTTGCGTGAAAGGATGAAACTCCAGCTTGGTGCCATTGATAAACAACGCAGTTGGGTGGTTTTGGTCGCCGGTAAAAACAAAGCGGCTGGATTCTTCCCGACGGACGGACAGTTTCTGATGTAACAAATCCAGAACTTCGGAACTGTGGTAGTCCTCTTCCGGAGGTTCGGGGTTTTGGTCGTATTTGGTTTGGGAAAGATACTCACCCATCCAGTGCGCAATTTGATTACGATCTGACACCAGGCGCTGCAGGGTATCTGCCACTTTCTCTATGGCGGATGGTGACAACCATCCCGGGTTCGACTGCAAGCTAAGGTCGGGATCGGAGTAACGGCGGCCCTCGTTGCTGGAAGCCATCAAATAATGGACAAATTCTCCAATAATTTCGTGCTCACTGGGCGCTCTGAATCCTACCGACAGAGTAATACAGTCGTTTTCTGCGATTCCATAATGGGCCAACCCCGGTGGCAGGTATAACATGTCACCTGGATTCAGAATCCACTCCTGGTCCGGTTGGAAATCCCGCAGAATTCGTACCGGCAGATTCGGTATCAAAGCCGATTCATCGTCACACATCTGCCCCAGGCGCCAGCGCCGCTGTCCCCGGGCTTGAATCAGGAACACATCGTAGTAATCATAATGAGGCCCAACGCTGCCGCCGAAGGGGGCGAAGCTTGCCATGATGTCATCGATGCGCCAGTTGGGGATGAAGTCGAATGCTTCGAGCAGATCAGCTACTGCCGGAACCTGGTGATCCAGTGCCTGGACCAGCAATGTCCAGTGGGTTTTTGGCAGGTTCTTGAACGTCTTGTCGGTGAAGGGGCCGTGGCGCAATTCCCAGTCCACCGGACTGCGTTCCAAAATGATTCGGGATTCAACGGTATCATCCAGCGACAGCCCCGCCAGCTCCTCCGGTTCCAACAGATGCTCCATGTTGGGAAATGCGCCCCGCACCAGCATAGGCTGCTTCTGCCAGTATTCCGACAGAAACAGCTCTGCTGAACGACCACCTAGAATGGCTAATGGTTTGGACGCCATTTATGGATACCTTAAATACGTTTCGCTTGCTGGACCGCATTCCCGATATAGCCTGCGGGTGAAAGCGCTTTCAGACGCACTTTCTCCTGCTCCGGAATTTCCAGGGTATCGATGAAAGTGCTCATGGCTTCCTGGGTAATAGCTTTGCCGCGAGTAAGTTCCTTCAATTTTTCGTAGGGTTTCTCGATGCCGTAACGGCGCATTACGGTTTGAATCGGTTCCGCCAGCACTTCCCATGCGTTATTCAGGTCTTCTGCCAGGCGCTGCTCGTTGATCTCCAGTTTGCTGATGCCCTTCAAACTGGCTTCGTAGGCGATCAGTGCATGCGCCAGGCCCACCCCCAGGTTGCGTAACACAGTGGAGTCCGTCAGGTCGCGCTGCCAGCGGGAAATCGGCAGTTTTTGCGCCAGGTGCGCCATGATGGCGTTGGCGATGCCCAGATTGCCTTCGGAGTTTTCGAAATCAATGGGGTTCACCTTGTGGGGCATGGTGGAGGAGCCGATTTCCCCCGCGATGGTTTTCTGTTTGAAGTAACCCAGTGAGATATAGCCCCATACGTCACGGTCAAAGTCGATCAGAATGGTGTTGTAGCGGGCGATGGCATCATAGAGCTCAGCAATGTAATCATGGGGCTCAATCTGGGTGGTGTAGGGGTTCCATTCCAATCCCAGCCCACCGATGAAGTCCTCGGCGTTTTGCTCCCAATCCACCTCGGGATACGCGCTCAAATGGGCGTTGTAGTTACCAACAGCACCATTAATCTTACCCAGGATGGATACTGCTTTGATCTGATCCAGCTGACGACGCAAGCGTGCCACCACGTTCGCCATTTCCTTGCCCATGGTGGAAGGCGAAGCAGTCTGACCATGGGTGCGCGACAGCATGGGGATGTCGGCGAATTGATGAGCCAGATCAGCGATGGCACCAGTGAGTTTTTCCAGCATTGGCACCAGTACTTCATCGCGGCCGGTCCTTAGCATCAGCCCGTGGGACAGGTTGTTGATGTCTTCTGAAGTGCACGCAAAGTGAATGAATTCACTCACTGCTTCCAACTCGGCGTTACCGGCGATCTTTTCCTTGAGGAAGTATTCCACCGCTTTTACATCGTGGTTGGTGGTGCGTTCAATATCCTTGATGCGTTGGGCATCGTCCACCGAAAAGCCTTCTACAATGGCATCCAGTTGAGCGTTGGTTTCAGCAGAAAAAGCGGGAACCTCTGCTATGTCTTTATGGGCTGCCAGTTTTTGCAGCCAGCGGACTTCCACCTGGACGCGAAAGCGAATCAAGCCGAACTCGCTGAAAATGGAGCGCAGGGCCAGAGTTTTGCTGCCGTAGCGGCCATCGACAGGAGAGATGGCGGTCAGGGCATTCAGTTCCATGGTATGGTTCCTCAATTTTTCGGTGTTAACTTCAATCAGAATCGATTCAGGATAAGGTGATTTCGTTTTGTAGCAGTTCCAGGGCTTTTACCAGGCGCCCTTTACCAAACGCGAACTGAAGGCGGCTGCCGCCCATTTGACGCCAGAGCATGGCGGAGCGTATGCCGGCCAGTAAGATGGCGCGTATTCTTGCGGCGTTTTCGGGTCTTTGTAAATGGGTCGGATCACCGTTTACCTGAATACGAAATTTAAACTTGGCCAATGTGTCCAGATAAATGTCGTTCAGTTTGGTGATAACGCCTTGACTGGTGACGCCGTCAAAATGCTGCAGTTGGTTGGTGACCTGTTCCAGGCGGGAACGCAACACGCTGTTGATGTCCGATTCCCGCCGCAATAGCTTCTCAACATGTAACATACCAATGGCATAGCGAATGGCATCGGCATAACGGGCACTTTCTTTTTCCTTCAGAACCAGGAGCAGGGTGTCCACACCCAGTTTTACGCCTTTGCTGCCACCATAAACATCTTCCACTGTTTTTGGGTCCAGCTTGAATATGCTCTCGATCAGTGGGCCATAGGCGTCGGCATTCACTTCACCAGTACGGGCCAGTTGCTGCACCAGCGCCGCGGCCTGGAACAATCCTGCCAGCGCCAGGGCCTTTTCTTCCTCTTTATGCCTCAAAAGAATCACTCCCCATTTGATTCCAGGTGCGTTCGATCACGCCGCCGCCCAGGCAAACATCCCCAGCGTAGAAAACCACTGATTGGCCGGGTGTCACCGCTCTTTGGGGTTGGTCAAAGTGCACAGTGATCTGGCCGGAGCCATCCTCAAACACTTCACAATCCTGGTCCGGCTGGCGATAACGGGTCTTGGCCTTGCAGCGTAACGGTAATGCAGGTCTTTCCGTCACCCAGAATATGTCCTCTGCACTCAGTGTATCAGTGAACAGAGCTGGGTGGTTGGTGCCCTGGCCTACGATTAAATGGTTGCTTTCGAGATCTTTGCTCAAAACGAACCAGGGTGCTTCTGTCTTGTTGGCCAAGCCACCAATACCCAGTCCCTGACGTTGACCTATGGTATAGAACATCAGGCCGGAATGCTCACCAATCTGTTCGCCGGTTTCAGTCACAATGATGCCGGGCTTAGCCGGAATATACTGCTCAAGAAAATCCTTGAAGCGACGTTCACCGATAAAACAAATACCGGTGGAGTCCTTCTTGTCGTGGTTCTCGAAGCCCTGGCTCTTGGCAATCGCCCGTACAGCAGGCTTTTCCATATCGCCAAGCGGGAACAGTGTGCGGGCGATCTGGCGTCCATTCACCGCATGCAGGAAGTAACTTTGGTCCTTGTTTTTATCGAGGCCTTTGAGCAAAGGAGCAACCAACTCACCATTGATTTCCCAGGGTTCGCCCCGGCGTGCATAGTGACCGGTGGCAATGTAATCCGCCCCAAGTGTGAGGGCGTAATCCAGAAAGGCCCGAAACTTTACTTCCTTGTTGCAAAGGATATCCGGGTTGGGTGTGCGACCGGCGCTGTATTCAGCAATAAAATGTTCAAACACCCGGTCCCAATACTCTGCGGCGAAGTTGGCGGTATGCAGTTTGATGCCAAGGGTATCCGCTACCTGTTGCGCGTCGGCGAGGTCAGACAGAGCCGTACAATATTCAGTACCGTCGTCTTCCTCCCAGTTCTTCATGAACAGGCCTTCTACCTCGTAGCCCTGTTGCATGAGCACATATGCGGAAACTGAGGAATCCACGCCTCCGGACATGCCGACGATGACCTTTTGGCCGGAATTACTCATCGGCTGAAGATCCGTGCTCATAGATCAGGTCCAGCGGGTATCGCTTACCGGCTGCGAAATCTTCAATGCAACGCTTAACCATGGGGCTGCGCCATTGTGCACGGCGTGCTTCCAGCTCTTCCAGATTGAGCCACACCGGCCCGATAATCCCCGTGTCCAGTAGAGCGTCGGCGTCTTGCTCGATGGCTTTCGCGGCAAAGCTGAAGCGGTAGTAGGTGATCCCATTGGGGGCAGAATAGTTGTAGATACCCACCAGGCCCGTGAGTTCCACATGCCAGCCGGTTTCCTCCAGAGTTTCCCGCAGAGCGGCTTCCAAAATGGATTCGTTTTCCTCAATGTGGCCAGCCGGCTGATTGAGGACGGTCTCGCCGTCCACAATTTCTTCTACTAACAGGTAGCGGCCGTCTTGCTCCACAATAGTGGCTACGGTGGCGTGTGGGGTCCAGGTCATAGTTGAAATCGGGTCTGCGCTGCAAAGAACGCGCAATTCTACCCAAAAACTGTTTGATTCCCAACCCGAAGCCGGGTTATACCGCAGATTTTCAGCCGACCTGACCGGATTTCAAGTATCGATGCCGGTAAGTCTGGACCTCGGAGTGCAGCAGAGTCTCGAAATATTCCGCCATGGGAAGCAGAGTGGCATAGTCCATCTCCTTGAACATGCGATGAACGACGGCGTTAGAGCCTTTCTGAACAGTGTGTATACCAAAGTCGGCGGCCTTGCGGGTGATGCGCCCGATGTCGGCCCGGTCAACCGGTTTGGTGTAGAAATTGTCTATGCCAGCGCCGATCAGATCTTCAATAGATTCAATGACATCCTGTCGGTAACTGGCAACTTTGGGGTCGGAATGCACCCGCTGCATGTTGGCGACGACCCGCTGGTACAAGGTTTCTGCCAGCCGGAAGCAGGCGTAAGCCTGGTTGGGATCCGCATCGGCCACGCAGATCAGGTAGGAAAAATTCTTGGCAAGCTGATCCAGATCTTTTTGCTTTCGGTTTTTCAAGAGCTTACGAATAACAACATGGATGCCTTTCTGGACCGCGTGAATGCCCGCATCCGTGGCTTTCTTGAGGTTGGGTGAGATGTTCGCGAGCTGCGCCGGCCGCTCATAGTAGGCGTAAAAACCGGCGTCAGTGATGGCAATCAACGTGTCGGCGGCCAATTGACAAAGGTGGCTGGGATCGCCTCCTTGACGAATTTGGTTGATGGTGGCTACTACCTGACCATACAGTGATTCGCTGATAGGGTATCCGAAATAACGAATTTGCGGTTGAGATGCGTCCTTTGTTTTCATTTTATTTCCCGTTCGTTATATTGCGACAGTGTGTCGATAACAGCGCCGGCATCTTACTACAGTCAGAATAGTGTGTGATTTGCTCTGGAAGCTTTGTTCCACGATCCGGTGGTCAGCGCGGCTGTCCTGCTTTCTTCAATTTAAAACGTCAAGATCATTCCATGACCGAACTAACTCATTTGGATGCTCAGGGACAGGCCAATATGGTGGATGTCACCGCCAAAGCAGTTACCCAGCGAGAAGCGACAGCGGAAGCCTGGGTTCGAATGTTACCTGCAACCTTGTCCCTGATTACAGAAGGCAAACATAAAAAGGGGGACGTGTTTGCAGTAGCCCGCATTGCCGGTATACAGGCGGCCAAGAAGACCAGTGAACTGATCCCGCTTTGTCATCCGCTGATGCTTTCCAGCGTCAAAGTAAACCTCGAAGCCGTTCCCGAGCAAAGTTCGGTAAAGATTACTGCCGTATGCAAACTGGCTGGGCAAACCGGTGTGGAAATGGAGGCGCTCACGGCGGCCTCCGTCGCCGCTCTGACGTTGTATGATATGTGTAAGGCCGTGGACAAAGGCATGGTGGTGGATCAGGTTCGCCTGCTGGAAAAACACGGCGGCAAGAGCGGCCATTGGACAGCAGAGTCGCAAAAGGACCCGACATGATCAAAGTATTATTTTTCGCCCGTATACGGGATCAGGTGGGATGTAATGAGCTTGACCTCGAATTGCCGGAAACTGTATCGGATGTCGGGGCGTTCACCGACCAACTAAAGCAACGGGGAAAGGAGTTCTCTGCTGCACTATCGGACCCAAATGTACTGGTGGCGGTAAACCAGGAAATGGCAAGCAGCCAGACTACTGTCGAAGATGGCGACGAAATTGCCTACTTCCCGCCCGTAACTGGAGGCTGAGGAATCCATGGAATGGGATCAATCAGATCAGGAAGCGATTCAAATCCGTGTCGAGCCGCAGGATTTTGAGCTTGGCACCGAATACGAACGGTTGCGACTGCGATCAAACAGCAGTGGAGCCATTGTGGTTTTTACTGGCCTGGTGCGTGATTTTAATGCGGAGGGTGCAATCGGTGGCATCATTCTGGAACATTACCCGGCAATGACTCAAAAGAGCCTCAAGGCCATTGCAAAAAAAGCGTCTGAAAAGTGGGGGCTTGAGGGTATTACGGTCATTCATCGCGTGGGTGAGCTGCAAAATCACGATCAGATTGTGCTGGTGGGGGTCTCTGCCAGACACCGGGCAGCGGCCTTCGACGGAGCCCGATTCATCATGGATTACCTCAAGACCGAAGCGCCATTCTGGAAGAAAGAAGTCACTGCGGATGGTGACGCTGAATGGGTGGAGGCGAAGGAATCGGATCAGCGAGCCCGTGAGCGCTGGTGACGGCCTCGCTGGGTCCTGGGTTTGTTTTTTTCCTGTTTAGGCAGTAGCGCTGCCGGAACGGTTTCGATTCTGCTCTCGCCAGGCTGCAGCGAGTCAAGCGACCAAGGTCCAATGGATTGTCGAATCAGTCTGAGCGTCGGATAGCCTACCGCCGCCGTCATGCGACGCACCTGTCGGTTGCGGCCTTCGTGTATGGTAAGTTCCACCCAGGAAGTGGGGATATTGGCCCGGAAGCGGATTGGCGGATTTCGCTCCCAGATCGGCGGGGGCTCAATGCGGCGGGCTTTCGCCGGTCGGGTCATGCCGTCTTTCAGCTCCACACCTTTGCTTAAATCCTGTAAGGCTTGCTCGGAAACTTCTCCCTCCACTTGTGCCCAATAGGTTTTGGCCAGCTTGTGTTTGGGATCCGTCAGGCGATGCTGTAGTGGGCCGTTGCCGGTCAATAACAGCAATCCCTCTGAGTCATAATCCAGCCTTCCGGCTGGGTAAATATTCGGATGCTTTATGTATCTTGCCAGCGTGATTTTACCCTCGTGTTCAGAGTATTGGCTGAGCACTTGATAGGGCTTATTGAGCAGAATAATCTGGTTCGAAGGCAGCGGTGACGTATACATTATGTGATTGATTAATAGCCAGTTATCGCGAAATTCAAGAGGCGAAGAGGTACAAAATTTTGTATACTTCGCGCACCTAAACCGTAATTGTATGTAAATAGGGAGTAAAAAACGACATGGGGTACCAAAAGATAAAGGTCCCAGTAGATGGTGACAAAATCACCGTCAATGCTGACCTGTCCCTGAATGTCCCAAACCATCCCATCATTCCTTATATTGAAGGTGACGGGATCGGTGTGGATATCACGCCGGTAATGCTGAAGGTAACCGACGCTGCCGTGGCGAAAGCCTATGCAGGCAAGCGTTCCATCTCCTGGATGGAAGTTTACTGTGGTGAAAAGTCAACCAAGATCTATGGCCCTGACGATTGGATGCCGGAAGAAACCTTTGAAGCATTACGCGAATACATCGTGGGTATCAAGGGGCCACTGACCACTCCTGTCGGTGGTGGTATTCGTTCCTTGAACGTTGCATTACGCCAGGAGCTCGATTTGTACGTGTGTCAGCGCCCGGTGCGCTGGTTCCGTGGTGTACCCAGCCCGGTGCACACTCCGGAGAAAACCAACATGGTGATCTTCCGTGAGAACTCCGAAGATATCTATGCCGGTATTGAGTGGCAGGCTGACAGCGAAGACGCCAAGAAAGTCATCCGCTTCCTACAGGAAGAAATGGGTGTGACTAAAATCCGCTTCCCAGAAGGTTGCGGCATTGGCATTAAGCCGGTTTCCAAAGAAGGTACCCAGCGCCTGGTTCGTAAGGCGATCCAGTATGCAATTGATAACGATCAGCCTTCGGTTACCCTGGTACACAAGGGCAACATCATGAAGTACACCGAGGGTGCATTTAAGGACTGGGGGTATGAACTGGCGGTTGAGCGCTTTGGTGCGGAGCCTTTGGATGGCGGCCCTTGGCACGTGTTCAAAAACCCCAAAACCGGTAAAGACATTATCATCAAGGATGTTATTGCCGATGCGTTCCTGCAGCAGATCCTGATGCGCCCTGATGAGTACGCTGTGATCGCGACGTTGAACTTAAATGGTGACTACATTTCTGATGCCCTGGCGGCTGAAGTCGGTGGCATTGGTATCGCGCCTGGTGCCAATATTGGTGGCAGTGTGGCAGTGTTTGAGGCCACCCACGGCACTGCACCCAAATATGCAGGCCAGGACAAGGTAAACCCGGGGTCTCTGGTGTTGTCCGCAGAAATGATGTTGCGGCATTTGGGGTGGACTGAAGCGGCTGACCTGGTTATTAAAGGTATGCAGGGAGCGATCGAAGCCAAAACCGTGACCTACGATTTTGAGCGTTTGATGCCCGATGCAACACTGCTGCGATGCTCTGAGTTTGGGGATGCCATCATCTCCCATATGGAAGACTAGGCGCTGCATGTTAGGTGCATAATAAAAAAGGCTGTTTTTTAACAGCCTTTTTTATTGTCTTGTGTAATGATAGGTTCAGTGGACTGCTTTTTCACGCACGCAACACTTTCGCGTTCGCGCCTGAAAAGCGTGAAAACATCGAGCCGCCATAAACCGGTAGCGCGTGATTAAATTCAGGCGCGGTTTACAGGCACAGGAAACCTTTTTGCGTTTAAGCGGTCTACATATAACAAGACACCCTCCGGGGAGGGTGTCTGTCATATGGATTCGTTAAACGGCTTCCGCGTGGATTGTGTGGTGCAATTCCGTTGCACCGACAGAATCGTCGGCGTGAGTCTCCTGGTTGGAGGTGCTCTCTTGATCTACACCGATAACGTTGATGTTAACGGCGTGCAGACCTTTCGGCGCTTCCCTTTCATCATAGGTAACTTGCTGTCCCGCTTTCAGGCTTCGATAGCCGTCCATGCAGATGTAGGAGTAGTGAACAAACAAGTCCTCGCCGCCGGTGTCTGGACGAATGAAGCCATAACCCTTGGCGTTATTGAACCATTTCACTTTCCCGGTTGCCATAACTCAAGTCCTTCTGTTGGGACTACCTCAGTGTCGGTAGCCTTAAGTCAATTGTTATTATTGTTTACTGCCGAAGTACAAAAAATAAGAAATGTACTTCGCAGACGTGATTTGTGTTAACTTTTGTTAAGCACAGATCCCAATCTTCATGATTGTGAAGTATTAGTCAAGTGTTTTTGCTGTTGAACTGACCAGCGTTGCCCCAATATAGGTTGGTTATGAGGACTAAATATGTTAACCCCTGATTTTATGATTTCTGGTTATGAGTAAAGCCGAAGATCTTCTACTAACATTGAATAATATGAGAGGAATGGGAGACGAACCATCCGGCCCGGATACGGACTTTGACGATGGGCTAGCGGTAGAGGAATCGAAGCCGGATTTGGCACCTCCACCCATGTACCAGATCGTGATGCTGGATGATGATTTTACCCCAATGGAATTCGTGGTGGACGTGTTGCAGTTGTTCTTTGGCATGAATCGTGAAAAGGCCACTCAGATAATGTTAACGGTTCATACCCAAGGCAAAGCTAGTTGTGGCACGTTTACTAAAGATGTAGCGGAAACGAAGGTGGCGCAGGTGATTAAGTTTGCAAGGGAAAACCAACACCCCTTGATGTGTGAAGTGGAAAGATTTCAATAGAAAATTCTCCACGGTGCATTGTCTATATTCTGAGGATGAAGGTGTAAAGAGATGTTAAGCAAAGATCTGGAAGTCACTTTAAATTTGGCATTCAGAGACGCTCGTACCAAGCGTCATGAGTACATGACTGTGGAGCACCTCCTGCTGGCGCTGCTCGATAATGAAGCAGCCTCGACAGTACTGAAAGCCTGTGGTACCAACCTGGACGAATTGCGTTCAGATTTGGCCAATTTTGTGGATGAGACGACGCCGTTGATTCCCTCCAGCGATAACGATCGCGAAACCCAACCTACATTGGGTTTCCAGCGTGTGCTGCAGCGAGCCGTTTTCCATGTCCAGTCCTCTGGTAAGAAAGAGGTTACCGGTGCGAACGTACTGGTGGCCATTTTCAGTGAGCAGGAAAGCCAGGCAGTCTATTTCCTCAAGAAGCAGAGTGTGGCGCGGATTGATGTGGTGAACTACATCGCCCACGGCATTTCCAAGGTGTCGGATGAATCCCACAACCTGGAAGACCACAGTCATGAGGTGCATGAAGAGGACCAAGTGTCGGAAGGCGCCGGTAAATCTCCGCTGGAAGCCTATGCCACCAACTTGAACGAACAGGCATTGGCGGGTCGTATCGATCCTTTGGTGGGTCGTGACGAAGAGGTGGAGCGAACCGTACAGATCCTGTGTCGTCGCCGTAAAAACAATCCGTTGTTGGTAGGTGAGCCCGGCGTGGGTAAAACCGCCATTGCTGAAGGCTTGGCCAAGCGCATTGTCGATAAAGAAGTGCCGGAAGCCATCGATGACAGCGTGGTGTATTCACTGGATCTCGGGGCATTGCTGGCGGGTACCAAATACCGGGGCGACTTCGAGAAGCGCTTTAAAGCGTTGCTCGGTGAGCTACAGAAGAAATCCCATGCCATCCTGTTTATTGATGAGATCCACACCATTATCGGTGCCGGTGCGGCATCTGGTGGCGTGATGGATGCGTCGAACCTGCTGAAGCCTATGCTGGCCTCCGGTGAGATCAAGTGTATTGGCTCCACGACATTCCAGGAATACCGTGGGATCTTCGAAAAGGATCGTGCCCTGGCTCGACGCTTCCAGAAGATAGATGTGGTTGAGCCTAGCGTTGAAGACACCTATGAGATCCTCAAAGGGCTGAAATCACGCTTCGAAGAACATCACGATATCAAGTATTCCAACAAAGCGTTGAAAGCGGCTTGTGAGCTGTCAGCCCGTTACATCAATGATCGTCACCTGCCCGACAAGGCTATTGACGTGATCGATGAAGTCGGAGCATTCCAGCGGTTGCAGCCACCCAGCAAGCGTAAGAAAGTAATTTCTGTCGGCGACGTGGAAGCCATCGTTTCCAAGATCGCCCGCATCCCGCCAAAAACCGTTTCTGCCAACGACAAAGAGTTGCTGGCTAATCTGGAGCGGGATCTGAAAATGGTGGTGTTCGGGCAGGATCTGGCCATCGACGCGCTGTCCAGTTCCATTAAGCTGGCACGTGCGGGCTTAAGTCACCCGGACCGTCCCATTGGTTCTTTCCTGTTTGCCGGCCCTACCGGGGTGGGTAAAACCGAGGTCACCAAGCAGTTGGCCAAAGTCATGGGGATGGAGCTGATTCGTTTCGATATGTCGGAGTACATGGAGCGCCATACCGTATCGCGTCTGATCGGTGCACCTCCCGGCTATGTCGGGTTTGATCAGGGCGGTTTGCTGACCGAGGCGGTTACCAAGTCTCCCCACGCGGTGCTGCTGCTGGATGAGATTGAAAAGGCCCATCCGGAAGTGTTCAACCTGTTACTGCAGGTTATGGATCACGGTACTTTGACAGACAACAACGGCCGCAAAGCGGACTTCCGCAATGTGATTCTGGTGATGACGACCAATGCGGGAGCCGAGCAAGTCAGCAGGGCTTCAATTGGTTTCACCCAGCAGGATCACAGTTCGGACGGGATGGAAGCCATCAAGCGCATGTTCACTCCGGAATTCCGCAACCGCCTTGATGCGGTGATCCAGTTCCAGAACCTGGATATGGACATTATCAAGGGTGTGGTGGACAAGTTCCTTACCGAACTGCAGGCCCAGTTGGATGACAAACGGGTTATGCTGGATGTGGATGACAGTGCCCGCAGTTGGTTGGCCGAAAAGGGCTATGACAAGGACATGGGCGCACGTCCGATGAACAGGCTGATTCAGGAGAAACTGAAACGTCCCCTGGCAGAGAAGATACTCTTCGGCGAGCTGTCTGAAAACGGCGGCACGGTACACATATCTGAGGAGGATGGCGAGCTGGTGTTTGAGACAGAGCCAGCCTGATAATTTTCTCCCCAAGCGTAAACAACAAAACGAGCCCTCTGGGCTCGTTTTGTTTTATATGAAGCTTGAGAAATCAGCGTACGCGGTAAGTGATACGGCCTTTTGACAGATCGTAGGGTGTCATTTCAACTTTTACGCGGTCACCGGTAAGAATGCGGATATAGTTTTTGCGCATTTTTCCGGAGATATGTGCGGTTACAACGTGGCCATTGTCCAGTTCAACACGGAACATGGTGTTAGGAAGGGTTTCTGTAATGGTACCTTCCATTTCAATGGAATCTTCTTTCGACATCCAGTGATTTCCTCTCGGCGCATGGATAATGCAGTATGTTTTTGGGCAGCGTCTGCCAACGAGGCGTGAATTTTGCCGTAAAAGCAGGGATTTATCAAAGCTAAAGTGGCTTTATTGTGCTGAAAAAGTGAGTCGGGGTTGGTTATTCTTCGCGAAAGCTTGGCAGGATTTGTTCGTAACTCTATGAAAAATAAGGATGAGGGGTTCTGTCGAGCTACAGAGAGACAGACACCCAATGGTTGTTCACGTACATCTCAAGCGGACGATATTCGGTTTTATACTTCATTTTTTGACAGTCTTTTATCCAGTAACCCAGGTAAAGGGCTGGCAAGCCCAGATTTTTGCATTCCTCAATCTGCCAGAGCACGGCCATGACACCCAGGCTGCGTTTTCCACTATCAGTACAATAGTAGGTATACACCGCAGACAGACCATTTTCCATAACGTCGCTGACCGCTACAGCCAATAGCTTGCCCTTAGGGTCCCTGAATTCGTAAAAGCAGGTTTTGCCCCAATCGCTGAGCAGGAAGGATTCATACTGTTCCGGCGTCGGGGGGTACATATCGCCGTCCTTGTGCTTGGCTTCTATGTACTTGGCATACAGTTCGTAGTGTTCATCGTTGAACTCGGCCGGTACCTGGGTAATGGTCAGGTCTTTATTGCGATTCCAGATGCGTCGGTGTTTTCGCGACATGCGGTAACGGTCCACAGGAATCCGCACCGGAATGCAGGCAGAGCATTGGCGGCAATGTGGGCGATAAAGGTAATTTCCACTGCGTCGGAACCCGACTTCAGACAATTCGCTGTAGAGATTGTGGTCCAGATTGGCTTTCGGATCGGCAAACAGGGTTATGGCGTCATTCCGCGGCAGATAGCTGCACTGATGCAGGGGGGTGACAAAGAATTTTACCGCAGCAAGATCCGTCATAAACCTAATCGTAAAAGCCTTAAATATCTTATGGTTAAGGGGCGCTCGCCCGCTCAATCACGCTTCCTACAGTATTAAACGATTTGTGAGATGTTTCCAGTGTCAGGTTCCACAATATTGCCAGTCCAGCGTCCATTTCCGGGGCTGTGTTGAATAGAGCTGTTCAAGAGGGGGAATATAACTATCCAGCAGGCCTTTGAAGTGAGTGCGACCAATGCTGATAGAGCCCAGGCTGTCCAGGTGAGGGTTCTCCACCTGGCAATCGATCAGCTGAAAATCCCAGGCTTTAAGCTGATTTACCAAATGCACGAAAGCCACTTTGGATGCGTCGGTTGCCCGGCTGAACATGGACTCACCGAAATAGATCTTGCCCAAGGCGATTCCATATAAGCCACCCACCAGTTTTTCGCCCTGCCAGGCTTCCACTGAATGGGCGAAACCCAGTTTATGTAATGCGATGTAAGCCGCGATCATGTCCTCAGTGATCCAGGTGCCGTCGGTGTAGGCCCTGGGCTCGGCACAGGCACGTATAACCTGCTCAAATGCGGTGTCCATGGTGACCCGGTAGATCTGCTTACGCAGCGTTTTGCGCAGGCTGCGGGAAACGTGTAACTGGTCTGGAAAAAGCACGGCTCTGGGGGAAGGGGACCACCACAAAATAGGTTGATCCTTGTCGAACCAGGGAAAAATCCCCCGTCGATAGGCATCGATCAGCCGCTCGGGGGACAGGTCTCCCCCTGCAGCCAGGAGGCCGTTGGGATCGTCCAGTGCATGTTCGATCGGGGGAAAGTCCTGGGTGTGAAAACCCAGGACCGGGATCTTAATCATGAAGCGGAGGAGGTTAACTGTTCTCGTCCAGGAATTTTTCCGCGTCCAACGCGGCCATACAGCCAAATCCGGCTGAGGTGATCGCCTGGCGATAGACGTGATCGGTGACGTCCCCAGCGGCAAACACCCCCTCGACATTGGTAGCGGTTGCATTGCCGTAAATGCCGCTCTGGATTTTAAGATAGCCGTTTTCCATTTCCAGCTGACCTTCGAAGATGCCGGTATTGGGCGTGTGTCCGATGGCGATGAACACGCCTTGGAGGTCAATCTCCTTGGTTTCACCGGACTGAACGTGTTTGATGCGCATGCCGGTCACACCCATCTCATCGCCTAACACTTCATCCAGCACATAGTTCAGTTCCAGGGTCACGTTGCCGTTTTCAGCGCGGTCCAGCAGGCGATCCCGCAGAATTTTTTCAGAGCGGAAGGTGTCGCGGCGATGCACAACCACCACTTCCTTGGCAATGTTAGCCAGGTACAGCGCTTCCTCGACTGCGGTATTACCACCACCGATCACAGCCACTTTCTGGTTGCGGTAAAAGAAGCCGTCGCAGGTGGCACAGGCACTGACACCTTTGCCCTTGAAGGCTTCCTCAGAGTCGAGGCCGAGATAACGGGCGCTGGCGCCGGTGGCAATAATCAGCGCATCACAGGTGTAGGTGGCGCTGTCACCGTACAGGGTGAAAGGGCGCTTGCTTAAATCAGTTTTGTTGATGTGATCGAACAGAATCTCGGTTTCAAAGCGCTCTGCGTGTTGCTTCATCCGCTCCATCAATTCCGGACCCTGCACGCCATCCTGGTCGCCCGGCCAGTTGTCCACTTCGGTGGTGGTGGTCAGTTGGCCGCCGGGTTGGATGCCGGTCACGATCACTGGGTTTAGGTTGGCACGGGCAGCATAGACAGCGGCAGTGTAGCCAGCTGGGCCGGAGCCCAAAATCAATAGTCGGCAGTGTTTGGTTTCGCTCATTACTTCGATGTCCGGTTGAGTGGCACGGGAGTTGCCATGGTGGATTAGATGAATTGCACACTTATACTTAATTTACCATGGTACAGGCAAATAGTTCCTCTATATCAGCTTGATAGGCAGAAGCGGAATAGGCATCAAATATACCGCATCGATGGCGGATGGACAGGACTCAATAAGGGGTAGCACATGAGCAAGATGTTAAAGGTGGGTGTCCTCAAGGAGATCAAGCCCATGGAGGCGCGCATAGCGCTGGTTCCCCATGCGGTGGCTGAGTTGGTGGCGATGGGCTGTGAAGTCTGGGTGCAGAGCAGTGCCGGTGAGTTAAGTGGTTTTACGGATGAAGAGTATCTGAATGCCGGTGCGCATCTGGCGGCGGACGCCGTGGAGCTGTTTGCCAGGGCGGAGCTGATTGTAAAAGTAAAGGAACCGATCCAGGGTGATCTGGATCTGTTGCAACCGCATCATCTGTTGTTTTGTTACCTACATTTGGCGCCGAACCCGACACTCACCACAGCTTTGTGTGATATTGGGCTAACTGCAGTTGCTTTTGAAACGGTTCAGGAAGGGAAGCGCCTGCCGCTGCTGGCGCCTATGAGTGAAATTGCGGGAAGGGTGTCGGTGCAGGCCGGCATTCACTATTTGCATCGGTCCATGGGAGGCAAAGGTATCCTGTTGGGAGGCGTGCCCGGGGCGGAGCCCGGCAAGGTGGTGGTAATCGGTGCCGGCGTGGCCGGTCAGAATGCCGCGCTTGCTGCGGCCGCCACCGGGGCGCAGGTGGTGGCATTTGACCGCTCTGCCGACGCCTTGCGCACGATTGAAGCCATGGCACCGAATATCACTGGTGTGTATTCCTATCAGGGTGCCATTGCCAAAGCCATGGAAGATGCGGATCTGGTGGTGGGTGCGGTGTTGATACCGGGTGCCAAGGCGCCCAGACTGGTAACTCGGGAGATGGTGGCGGGCATGCCCGATGGCGGGGTAATCGTGGATATTTCCATCGACCAGGGCGGCTGTATCGAAACCATGCGGGCCACCGATTATCGGGATCCGGTCTTCACCGAAGAAGGCGTGATCCACATGGGTGTCACCAATATGCCTGGCGCGGTGCCCAGAACCGCCTCTGAAGCACTGTCTGGTGCTATTTTGAGCTACGTGCAGAGGCTGGCGCTGGGGCAGCTCAAGGAATATGGTCCATTAAGTGACGGAATCAACGTTTCAGGCGGTAAGATTGTGCTGCCGGCTCTGTTAGAATAAGTGAACTTGAAAGCGGGAAATGGCAGTTGCACTAATCTCTTAAGGCAAATTTTCAGAAGTTTGTGCAACTGGCTGATTTACCGCTAAAATAGAGATAATTTCACTTCCTAGCAGGGTTGCCCTTTGAAGAAAGAACAAGCCCAGAGACAGGTGGAGCCCGCTCCCTGGATTGTGCTGCTGGTTCGTGGTGTCCGTGAAGGTGCCATGATCCTGCTGTTTTTCCTATCACTGTATCTAATTATCGCATTGGCCTCGTTTGATGTTCATGACCCCGGCTGGAGTAGCCTGGGTAGCGGCCGTAGCATTCATAACCTCGGTGGTCGCGCAGGTGCCTGGAGTGCCGACGTGCTGATGTCACTGTTCGGTTATCTGTCTTACCTGTTCCCGCTGCTGGTGGCCTACCGGGCCTGGTTGGTGTTTCGTGATATCGATAAGACCTGGAGCTGGCTGATGGCCGGGCTCCGGTTCCTGGGTTTTGCCATGACCATGATCGCTGCCACCGGCCTGGCTTATATCCACTTTGATGTATCCCCTGGTTCGTTGCCGGATATCGATTCTGCCGGTCGCAATGCTGCCGGCGGCATCCTGGGAATTGAAGTGGGCAGTTGGGCTCTGCATGCACTTAATACCCTTGGGTCAACGTTGGTTTTGCTGGCGCTGTTCCTAATCGGTCTGACTATGTTTGCTGATGTCTCCTGGATCAAGGTCATTGATGGCACCGGCAAGTTGGCCATCGGTTTTTACGAGTGGGTGCGAACGCTTGGTGAGCGTTGGGCTGAGCGCCGGGCAGCCAAAGAAGAATTGAATGTGAAAAAGGCGGAAGAGAAGGCCGCCAAGAAAGCGGTTAAGCAACGCCAGGAAGCCCTCAAAAAAGAGCAGGCGAAGCAGGAAACCCGCAAGCCTCCGGTTATTGAGTTACCCAAACCCAAGAAAGAGCCCAGCGTTCGGGTCGAGAAAGAGCGTCAGGCCAGTCTTTTCGATACGCCGGTTACCGGTGATCTGCCGCCCTTTGGTCTGTTGGATGCGGCGGACAAGCACGGCAAGAAAGGCTATTCCGCTGAGACACTGGAAAGTATGTCCCGTTTGCTAGAAATCAAACTGCGGGATTTCAATGTTGAGGCCGAGGTGGAGAACGTGATGCCGGGCCCGGTGGTCACGCGATTTGAAATTCAACCGGCGCCTGGGGTTAAGGTCAGCCGTATCACTAATCTGGCAAAGGATTTGGCCCGTTCCCTGGCGGTGATCAGTGTACGGGTGGTGGAAGTTATTCCCGGCAAAACTGTGGTGGGAATTGAGATTCCCAATGAAGACCGTGAAATGATCCGTTTGGGCGAAGTGGTGTCCTCCCAGGAATACGAGCGGGTGCAATCGCCATTGGCCCTGGCCTTGGGTAAGGATATCTCTGGTGAGCCGGTGGTGGCGGATTTACAAAAAATGCCCCATTTGTTGGTGGCGGGTACCACCGGTTCCGGTAAATCGGTTGGTCTGAATGCCATGCTGTTGAGTATGTTGTTCAAGGCTACCCCGGAAGAACTGCGACTGATCATGATTGACCCCAAGATGCTGGAATTATCGGTGTACGACAACATTCCGCATCTATTGACCCCTGTGGTTACCGACATGAAAGAAGCCTCCAACGCGTTGCGCTGGTGTGTGGCTGAGATGGAACGTCGTTACCGGCTAATGGCTGCGATGGGCGTACGTAACCTGGCGGGCTTCAATAAGAAAGTGAAAGACGCCATCAAGGCGGGTGAGCCGATACTGGATCCGTTATTCAAACCGGAGCTGGATAGTCAGGAGCCTGAAGAGTTAGAGCCGTTACCGTTCATTGTTGTGGTGGTTGACGAATTCGCCGATATGATGATGATCGTGGGAAAAAAAGTGGAAGAACAGATCGCCCGTATTGCCCAGAAAGCACGGGCCGCCGGTATTCACCTGATTCTGGCCACCCAGCGTCCATCGGTGGATGTTATCACTGGTCTGATTAAGGCCAATGTCCCCACGCGAATGGCGTTTCAGGTGTCTTCCAAGGTGGATTCCCGAACCATCCTTGATCAGGGTGGAGCGGAACAATTACTGGGGCACGGGGATATGCTTTATTTGCCGCCGGGTACGGGTTTGCCGGTTCGCGTGCATGGTGCCTTTGTCGCCGATGAGGAGGTTCATCGGGTGTGCGATGACTGGCGCCGGCGGGGTGAACCGGATTATCTGGAAGAGATCCTGGAAGGCACCCATGAGGCGGGGCCTGCTCCCGGTGACGAAGTTGGCGGCGGTGATGGTGACTCAGAGTCAGATCCGCTTTATGATCAGGCAGTCGCCTTTGTGACCGAATCCCGCAGAGCTTCAATTTCATCGGTGCAACGCAAGCTCAAGATAGGTTACAACCGGGCTGCCCGCATGATTGAAGCCATGGAAGAGGCGGGGGTTGTCACAGAAATGGGAAGTAATGGCCAGCGGGAAGTAATAGCACCGCCGCCCCGTTAACGCTTGCCGTTAATCCTGCGTTCAGTTGCCGGTGTTACAATGGCCTCAGTTTGCTGCTACACCGATTCTCACTTTACGGAATGATTCTATGTTGAAATACGTTCTTGCCTGCTGGATGGCCTGCTTGGGCCTGATGGTTAATGCGGCCGAAGTTGCGCCCGAGGAAGCCCCCAAAAAGCTGACTGAATTCCTCAACGGTATGCAGTCGATGGAAGCTACCTTTGAGCAATGGGTGATGGATGCCAAACAGAATGCGTTGCAGCATGTGACCGGTAAAATGTGGGTTCAACGACCGGGGCAGTTCCGTTGGGATACCGATGATCCATATCCCCAGCAAATAGTGTCCGATGGCAAAGAACTCTGGATCTACGATGCTGACCTGGAGCAGGCCACCAAAAAAATATTGGATAAGCAGGTGGGTAACACACCCGCCTTGTTATTAAGCGGTGATCCCGCCCGGATTGCAGACGGTTTTACCGTTTCCGCTTATCTTTTCGATGAGACCGGTGAATGGCGCTTTGATCTGAAACCCAAGGATAAGGATGCGATGTTTGCATTGTTGCGGGTGCATTTCTACCGGGATCAGTTACGGGACATGTACCTGGAAGACAGCCTTGGTCAAACGACACGGATTGAATTCAAGCCAATTAGCGTGAACCAGCCGATTCCGGAATCCCGTTTTAAGCTGGACCTGGATGACAGTGTTGATGTCATAGTGGAAAGTTAATCCAGTGGCTGGACTGTTTGACGAAGAGAGAGCCTGGCAGCCATTAGCGGCCCGAATGCGTCCCACCACCCTGGATGACTATGTGGGGCAGCAGCATCTGTTCGGACCGGACCAACCTCTGCGCCGCTCTATCGAGGCCGGCCATGTTCATTCCATGATTCTCTGGGGGCCGCCGGGAGTGGGTAAAACCACCTTGGCGATGATCCTTGCCAGTTATGTGGATGCGCAGTTCTTGTCGGTGTCTGCCGTGTTAAGCGGTGTAAAGGAAATCCGTGCCGCCATCGATCAGGCGAAAGAACAGTTACGCTTTGGGCGCAAAACCATTTTGTTTGTGGATGAAGTGCATCGCTTCAACAAATCTCAGCAGGACGCTTTCCTGCCCTATATCGAAGACGGCACCGTCATCTTCATCGGTGCCACCACCGAAAACCCTTCCTTCGAATTGAATAACGCATTGCTGTCCCGGGCCCGGGTGTATGTGCTGAAAACCATTGCGGAGGAGGATATCCAAACCTTGCTCACCCACGCGCTTGCTGATGAAGTTCGCGGTCTTGGTGCTGAAGACATAGGTGTCAGTAACAGCGTCATTGCCAACATGGCAGCAACGGCCGATGGTGATGCGCGGCGGGCGTTGAATCTCCTGGAAATCTGCGTTGAGCTGGCCAAGTCCGAAGGCAAGGCAGAGGTGGATGAGTCCATTATGGCGCAGGCCTTGGGCACGGAGTTGCGACGCTTTGATAAGGGCGGAGAGTCATTCTACGACCAGATCTCTGCCTTGCATAAAGCCGTTCGGGGCTCTTCGCCCGATGGTGCGCTTTATTGGTTTGCCCGCATGCTGGATGGTGGCTGCGATCCTCTGTATATCGCCCGGAGGGTTGTGCGTATGGCCAGTGAGGATATTGGTAACGCAGACCCCAGAGCATTGCAGATTGCACTCAACGCCTGGGACGTGCAAACCCGACTGGGTAGCCCGGAGGGCGAGTTGGCGATTGCCCAGGCAGTGGCTTACATGGCGGCGGCACCGAAAAGTAACGCCGTCTACAAGGCTTTCAATGAGATTCGACGGCAAATCGCCGAGCAGCCCAGTTACGAGGTGCCTTTACATTTGCGTAATGCGCCCACCAAATTAATGAAGCAGCAGGGCTATGGTGAGGAATACCGCTACGCCCATGACTACCCGGAAGCCTATGCTGCCGGAGAAAACTATCTTCCAGAGGAAATCAACCAGGACCAGTGGTATGAGCCGGTGGCGCGCGGCCTGGAGATCAAGATCGGAGAGAAACTGAAATACCTGAAGGGGTTGGACCAATCCAGTCGCTGGCGTCGTTACAGGAGGAAACCCTGATATGCATTGGAGCCAATTTATGTGGGTGGCCCTTGGCGGCGCGGTGGGAGCCAGCGGTCGGTTCTGGCTGTCGGCTTGGCTGAATGATATGAATCGTACTTTGTTTCCAATTGGCACCTTCGCAGTCAATACCATAGGTTCATTTTTGTTCGGCGTCTTCTTTGTGGTCATCCTGTCCGGAACCACTTTCAAAGAGCCTTTGCGCTTGTTAATTCTGGTGGGATTTATGGGCGCCTTTACCACCTTTTCCACCTTTTCGTTCGAAACGGTGCGCCTGTTGCAAGAGCACCAGATTATGATGGCAGCCGTCAACGTTATTGCCAATTGCCTGGTTTGTTTTATCGGGGTCTGGACCGGCTCCATCCTGGCAAGGGCGCTCTTTTAAATCCCCCCTATTTGTGAGCCAAGGGGGCAGTTTCCCGGCGCTGATTCGGGTACAATGCGGCCCATCTCCCATGAATTCCTCAGAACAAGAGTAAGAAACACATCATGCTAGACCCCAAACTGTTGCGCAATGAATTGGAAACCGTAGCGCAGGCTTTGAAATTCCGTGGTTTTGAACTGGATACCAGTGCGTTTCAGGCGCTGGAAGATCGTCGCAAGGCCCTGCAGGTGGAAACGGAAAACCTGCAGGCGGAGCGTAAGCGCAAATCCAAGGAAATCGGTATCGCCAAGAGTAAAGGGGAGGATGTATCCGCCATCCTGGCTGAAGTGGAAAGCTTTGGTGCCAAGCTTACGGAATGTGAGCAGCAGCTCAATGGCCTGCAGGCCGAATTGCGGGACCTGCAGATGGGGATACCCAACATTCCTCATGCATCCGTACCTGCGGGTAGCAGCGAGGATGACAATGTCGAAATCCGTAAATGGGGTGAGCCCGCCGCGTTCGATTTTGAGCCTCTGGATCATGTGGATCTGGGAGCCAAAGTTGGGGGCATGGATTTTGAAACGGCCGCCAAGATTTCCGGATCCCGCTTTTCTGTGATGTATGGACCTTTGGCCCGTATGCATCGGGCGCTGATCCAGTTGATGTTGGATACCCATACGGCTGAGCATGGTTACAAAGAGGTGTACGCCCCTTACCTGGTGAATCCAGAGTCCCTGCAGGGCACCGGACAACTGCCCAAATTTGAGGAAGACCTCTACAAATTGCGGGGTGACCGCGAGCTTTATCTAATTCCCACTGCCGAAGTGCCGGTAACCAATATTGTTCGTGACGAGATTCTTGCGGAAGCGGACTTACCCATTCGTTTCACGGCGCATACCCCCTGTTTTCGCAGTGAAGCCGGCTCCGGTGGTCGTGATGTGCGGGGCATGATCCGTCAGCACCAGTTCGAAAAAGTGGAAATGGTGCAGATGGTGAAACCGGAGGATTCCTACCAGGCTTTGGAAGAACTGACAGGACATGCTGAGGCGATCCTGCAGAAACTGGGGTTACCCTACCGGGTCGTGGTGCTGTGTAGCGGTGATATTGGCTTTTCTGCGGCCAAGACCTACGATATCGAGGTATGGCTCCCAGGCCAGGGTAAGTACCGTGAGATTTCTTCCTGCAGCAATTTTGAGGATTTCCAGGCTCGTCGCATGCAGGCACGTTACCGGCCTGAAGGCAGCAAAAAGACCGAGCTGCTGCACACTCTGAACGGCTCCGGGCTCGCAGTGGGCCGTTGCCTGGTGGCCGTTATGGAAAATTATCAACAGGCAGACGGCAGCATTAAAGTGCCGGAAGCTTTGCGACCCTATATGGGTGGTGTTGACGTTATACCTGCACTCTGAGCGAATGGAATGGACTATTTACCGCTTTTCTACCAGTTAAAGGAACAGCGCTGCCTGGTGGTGGGCGGTGGTGAGATCGCTTGCCGTAAGGCTGCCATGTTGCGCCGGGCTGGCGCCCATGTCAGGGTGGTGGCCCCGCATATATCCAAGGCAATGCAGGAGTTGCTGGATAAGGATGTGCAATCAGAAGCTCAGCAACGCCCCTATCAAAGTGGTGACATGGACGGCGTCCTGTTAGCCATCGCTGCGACTGATGACAATACTCTGAATGCCCAGGTTTCCAGGGATGCCCGTGCCCGCAACATTCTTGTGAATGTGGTGGATAATCCGGATCTCTGCACGTTCATCCTGCCTTCCATTGTAGACCGTTCCCCCATCGTCATGGCGGTGTCCAGTGGCGGCCAGTCTCCGGTTTTGGCCAGGATGATCCGGGCCAAGCTGGAGTCCACCATTCCCGCAAGCTACGGCCGTCTGGCGCACTTGGTCGGTAAGTTTCGAAGCAAGGCCAAGGCCAAGTTCAGTGATGTGAACCAGCGCCGAGGTTTCTGGGAAGAGGTGTTGACGGGGCCTATTGCGGAATTCGTGTTTGCCGGTAAAGAACAGGAAGCAGAGCAAATGCTGGACCGTCAGCTGACATCTGAGACTGGTGCCAAGCCGGCTGTAGGGGAGGTCTACCTGGTGGGTGCCGGCCCTGGCGATCCGGATCTGTTAACCTTCCGGGCCTTGCGTCTGATGCAACAGGCGGATGTGGTGCTCTACGATCGACTGGTCAGCCCTGGTGTGTTGGATCTGGTGCGGCGGGATGCAGAACTGATCTATGTGGGAAAAGCGCGGAGCGAGCATGCGGTTCCTCAGGATCAGATTAATGAATATCTGGTTAAACTAGCGCAAGAAGGTAAGCGGGTATGCCGTCTTAAGGGTGGGGATCCCTTTATATTTGGTCGGGGTGGCGAGGAAATTGGCCGTTTGGCCGATGCCGGGATTCAGTTTCAGGTTGTACCTGGTATTACTGCTGCTTCAGGTTGTGCGAGCTACGCAGGCATACCTTTGACCCATCGTGATCACGCGCAATCTGTGCGTTTTGTTACCGGTCACTTGAAAGACGGCACCCTGAATTTGGATTGGGATACGTTGGCGAAAGAGCGTCAGACCTTGGTTTTCTACATGGGCTTGGTGGGTCTGCCGACCATCTGCAGTGAGTTGATCAAGCATGGCTTATCTCCGGATACACCGATTGCCTTGATTCAGCAGGGAACCACCCGACACCAGCGCGTATTGACTTCAACGCTCAAGGTGATGCCGGAAGATGTTAAAAATCAGGAGGTTAAGGCACCAACGTTGATTATTGTCGGTTCCGTGGTCACGCTGCATGATCAGCTTTCCTGGTTTGACCCGGAGACCAGTAAATCCGGATAAATCAGTAGGATCTCAAAAAAACTTCACCTGACTTTCCAAATACCTACCTTCGGCTAATCTTAATACAATAGATAAGATTTCCAGATGGGTGGGAGTTTAGAGGATGAATTGGTTTAATCGGATCTCCATCAAGTACAAAATACTGTTTATACCTCTGGTGGGCGTTTTAGGGTTCGGTACTAATCTGGCGTACAATTTTTCTGTGAACACGGAGACCAGCGTTAGTCTGGAATCAGTGCGGGACCAGTATTATCCCATTCTGGAGAAAGCCAACAACATGATCGTGTTGTTGGACCGTACTACGGAAACTCTGAACTCAGCGGTGAGTGCCGGTGAGCTTGAGATCATCAATACCGCAGATGAAAACGCAGATAAAATGCGGGCACTGGAATCCGATATCTATGAGCTGGAGCCGCTTCGAAAAGATGAAGTTGAGCAATTAAAATCGCAGTTCGAGCAATACTATTCCTCCGCCAGAGAGTTGTCCGAAGGCATGATTACCGGCGCGATTGATTTCTCCCAGCTCAATTCCAAGGTTGAGGAAATGGGGAAACTGCAGTCGAAATTAAAGGCAAACCTGCAGAGTTTCCGGGATGAAAGCCACCGCCTGTTTACTTCCAATATTTCAGAGTCCATCGAGAAAGCGCAGGAAGCCTTGACGGTTGGCGCAGTCATTGCGTTGGTGATCACTGTGCTTCTGGTGGCAGTGGCCTTGTACATTACTGCAGCGGTAACCTCCAATATTGCCCGGGTCGTCAATTCCCTGAGAGAAATTGCCAGCGGGGAAGGGGATCTTACCAAGCGCATCAGGCAAAGCTCCGAAGATGAAATGGGTGACCTGGTGTTCTGGTTCAACTCTTTTATCGAGAAACTGCAGAGCATTATTAAAGAAGTGGTGGACAGTATTGGCCCCCTTACGGCTACCAGTCGTGAACTGGGTTCGCTGGCACATGAAAGTGAAACGGTATCCAACGAGCAGTTGGAGTCTACCGTCAGCGTGAACCGCTCCATGAATGAAATGTTTGAAAGCCTGAACGAGAATGCCTCCAACACTGCAAACGCAGCGGAAGCAGCCTCCTACGCCAATGATCAGGCGAAAACCGGCCACGGCATTGTGAAAAATACGATCAGCACGATTAACGATTTGGCCCAGGAAGTAGCCAAGGCAGGCGAAACCATTCACCAGTTGGAAGCGGATACCGCCAATGTCGGTGCCATTCTGGATGTTATTCAGGGCATTGCATCCCAGACCAACCTGCTGGCCCTGAATGCGGCTATCGAAGCGGCCAGGGCCGGAGAACACGGTCGCGGTTTTGCGGTGGTAGCGGATGAGGTGAGAACGCTGGCCTCCCGCACCCAGGAGTCCACGGAAGAAATTCATGGCGTGATAGATCAACTGCAGAAAACAGCCCGTGTGATTTCCGAGGTAATGGCCGCAGGACAGTCCAAGGCTGAGCAGAGTGTTTCCCAGGCGGGTGACGCCGGTAGTTCACTGGAAGCGATCACCACCCGAGTCGAACAGATCAACGTGATGAACACCCAGATTGCCTCCGCCACCGAAGAGCAGCAGCAGACCTCTCAATTCATCCAACAAGCCATTGATGAGATCAGCAATTCGGCCCGTCTGGCCGCGGAAGGGTCAGCCAAGGTGGCATCCTCCACTGAGCAGCTGCAGAGTGTGACGCAACGCTTGGAAACCGTTGCCCGCCAATTCAAGGTGTAAGCTACAGCATGCTCTTGTTGCGCTGGGCCCACAGGTCCAGCGCCAGCTCATAAGCCCGTTCCTGGGAATCTGCTTCTCCCAACAATTTCAGTGCAATCGCAGTGGTGCCAACCACCGCCGCTTCACCGTATTCATGTTCCCGGTCACCCCGCCATACGGCAGCAAAATCCCGTAAATCCAGTTCTGACTCCTTAACGTGGCGTTTGCCGAACATTGGTGGCCAGGTCTCCTCTAAAAGCTCTCCTTCACGTACCGACTGCACCAGGCATTCAATATCGGGATTACGCTCTATTTCGCCGGCCTCACCTTTAATGACATCCACCCGTCCGTAGCCAAGTGCCTGCGCCGCCAGTTGATGAACAGGGCGATAGCCAGGGTGAAAGATACCTTGGATCACTGCAGGCGCGTCACACGGGTTGAGCAGGCGGGACAGTGTGTGCACCGGTGAGCGCAAGCCCATCACATTGCGCAGTTCGATGATCCTGTGCAGCTTGGGGCAAAGATGTTCCAGCGGGAAATAGGTGAACTTCCTCGATGCAATCTGATTGGCACAGTCGGACCAGGAGGTGGCGACGCCAAGGCCAAGTTCCTGCAATACGTCTTCCGTATAAATACGGTCAATCGTATGGCCGCTGGCTCCATGGATAAACACCTTATGCCCCTTTTCCGCCAACAGGAAGATGCTGAACAGATACCACGGAAAATGCCGCCGCTTGCCGGCGTAGGATGACCAGTCCAGATCCACCGTCACTTTATCAGTCGGTTTTATGGACTCCCGTACTGCGCGGACAAATCCCAGCAGTTCTTCCGGGCTTTCTTCCTTTACCCGCAATAACATCAGGAAAGCGCCGAGCTGCACATCCTGAACCTTGTCAGCCATAATCATGCGCATGGCATCGTAAGCTTCTGTTTCGGTAAGCGCGCGAGAGCCTTTCTTACCTTTCCCCAGAATCCGAACATACTGGGCAAACGGATGCTCGTGGGATGGGGGAATGCTTGTCTTCATCGGTGTGGTCATAGCAACTACAGGCAATTGGTTGGACGGGGTAGGCCGGCGACTTTGGCCGCTATTTTGGCAGGACTGCCGGGAAACAATTGCAGCAGGTAAATACTGTTGCCCTTGTCATCGCCGAGGTTCTGTTTCACATACTTTACCAGTATTCTCATGGCGGGAGAATGCTCAAATTCTTCATGAAATTTTTGAAGTAAACGTATGATTTCCCAGTGGTTGTCGCTCAATTGAATGCCTTCGGTGCTGGCGATAACCTCTGCCACCCGCTCATTCCAGTCGCCCAGTTCTTTCAGATAGCCTTCTTTATCCACCTGAATGCTTTCGCCGTCTACCAGGATTACGCTCATCTTAAAACCAACTCACAGTCCGGGAGTGTTGGGCCACCAGTTCCACGAAGCGGGCGTAGTCTGCAGGGGTGGCCACCTCGGTGTTCAGAGTAACGCCACGGGCTTCACAGTCGGACTGCAACACGTAGAGGCGATCACCGGGTGGCAGTGTTGCGGTATTTGCAGGGCTCGACAGCAGTAACACTGCATCTTCAATCAGAATAATGCTGTCCTCATCGCCCAGTGCCTGCAGGGATTGCTGTAGCGCACTGTGGGTAAAGGGGCTCCGGTTAACGATATGCAGGATCATTTCAAAACGTCAGTAGGTTGTCGAAGGAGGATAGTATGGTAGAGATTTGCTTTGCCGGTACCAGGGAGACCTCAATGATCAGGTCACTGGGTGTTAACCCTCTCTGCGCAAGGTCTTCCTCGCATACATACACCTTCGAGATATCATAAAGTGCCAGTGATTGGAAAATGGGTGCAGTGCGTTTGAAATCGTTACCGGGGTGTTGGTCCTTCTTCAATTGAAAGACACTGTCTTCCAGAAACAGCAAGCCTACATCCACGCCGAATGCTGCACTTGCCAGGGCGGCATCCAGGGATTCCTTGGTCGCCTGACTGGAGTAGGGTGGCTTAGTATTGATAAAGAGAGTGGATCGCATGGCATTGCGCATCGATTGCTAGGCTCCAAACGTGATCAGGCGATCGGACTCCAGGCCCGCTTCTACTAATTGCCCCAGGCCGGACAACACAAATTCATCGGTTAGGTTATGTCCCGGTTTCTCATAGCGCTCCGCTTCTGTAGCGTTGATGATGCCGCGGCGCAAGCACGCTGAAATGCAGACCACCAGTTCTACCCCCTGATCTCGGGCCAGGGACTGCCAGGCCCGGTAGAGATCCACTTCGTCCTGGGGCGGACTGGCAAGACCGGTACCCACTAACACGCCATCACCGGAGAAAAACACCCGCTTAATCTGGTGACCAGTCGCGAGGCTGGCCTGACAGAAGCGCAGCGCTGTGAGGGCGCTTTGGTGACTATAGGGGCTGGTAACAACATGAATGGAGAATATCATGGGGTTCAGGACAGGCTCGGCAGCTTCGTTCTGTGCCATAATAGGGTCAGCAGTTTTGAAATCAAGAGTGAAGGTTGAGATCGCGCAGATTGTAAAGCAGCGTTATTTAAACTTTTCCTTCACAGAATCATAGGTTTGCGATATTATTTGCGCCTCCTCACCGGTGAGCTGGCTGAGTGGTTGAAAGCAGCGGTCTTGAAAACCGCCGTGGGTTAATAGCCCACCCGGGGTTCGAATCCCTGGCTCACCGCCATTTTCCTTTCTTTGAATTGTCCATAAATCCAAGTTGACTATACTGAAATCTGGTAGCCCTGTTTATCTTTGGGGCGTTTAAGCTCGCTAAGTGGTTGGCCTGATTGAGCATTTGTTCATTGCTTTCAGGCGGGACCTGTCAGAATGGGTGCATGGATTTCCAGACAGTATGACCCGACATTCTGCTGCTAGCCGTCGTTGGCTTGGCATTCTTGTGTGTGTTTTCGTGGGGCTCTGTGGATCGGCAAGGGCTGGGGAAGTCTTGCATCTGGATTCCGCCATTCCCCGTTACGCAGTGGATCCCTATGTCGATTACATCCCTGATGAAGGTTGGGATTTTATTCAGTTCCGATTGGTGGAACCGAATCTGACCTTCAATCACAGTAAGGGTTCGTTGACCTTTGGTTACGTGAATGCAAGCTACTGGATGAGACTGCATCTCCATAACACTGACAGACTGGATCACCGATGGATACTGGAGTGTTCGGGCCTGAGCCGCGCCATAGATCGAATAGAAGCCTATATCCCGGATCGCTATGGTGTGTATCAGCGCCACCTGGCCGGCGATATGGTGCCTTTTCATGAGCGTACCATTCGTCACCACAGCGTTCTGTTCGGCGTGGATATCCCTGCCGAAGAAACCCGCCATATCTACCTCAAGATAACCACGAATGGATCTCTGCAGCTCCCGATGATGCTGTGGTCTTCCGATGCCTATATTGAATCTGAACATCATGACAGTCTGCTTGAAGGCATGTTCTACGGCATTTTGGTCATTATGTTGTTCTATAACGGGTTCATATACCTCTCTGTGAAAGATCACAGTTATCTCTACTATGTCGGCTATTTGGTCTGTGTGCTTGGCTTTTCGCTCTCTATCAAGGGGGTGGGTTATGAGTACCTGTGGCCTGAGCATCCGCTCTGGAACAACAAGAGCAATCTTATTTTTGCGACCATTGGAATCTGGTTTGTTCTTTTGTTCGCCCAGAGTTTTCTGAAGACTTCAAGCTACAGTCCCAACCTCCACAAGGTCATCAGGATACTGCTGTATACAGGGGCCAGTTGTACGATCTCTTTGGTTGGTTTAAGCCACTATCACGCTGCGGCCATATTGGCGGCACAATGCAGTGCTTCAATCATCGTTGTCCTGGTCGCCGCATCGCTGGCCCTGAAGCGGGGGTTTACCGCAGCAAGGTATTATTTGCTGGCGTGGTTGAGCGTGCTGGTTTCCATTCTGTTGTGGATACTGAACAGCGCCAATGTGCTGACGTCATACTGGGCCGGCGCCTACCTGTATCAAATTGGAACTACTCTGCAGGTGTTGTTGTTTTCCTTCGCTTTGGCCGATCGTATTAATTTGATGCGGTCTGAACGGGAAGCCGCGCTCAAGCTGCAGTTAGCCCATTCAAAGCGCCTGGTTTCGATGTCCGAAATGTTCGAGCGCTTTGTCCCCAAGCAATTTCTCAACAAAATTGCACGTTCCGGTATCGAGAATATTGAACTGGGGCGAGCTGATGTGGCAGAAGTGTCGATACTCTTTGCCGACGTTCGCGGCTTTACCGCCATGTCGGAATCCTTAAAGCCTCAGGAATTGCTGAATTTCCTGAACGCTTATCTGGAGCGAATCGACAAGGTAATTCACGACAACGATGGTTTCATCGATAAGTTTATCGGTGATGGGGTGATGGCGCTGTTCGAAAATGAACAAAGCCAGGTTGGTGCGCTTAATGCGGTGAACGCTGCCATAAAAATGCAGAAGGCGGTAGAGGTATACAATGAACATCGAGCCAACAGTGGTTATCCGCCCATTCGAATTGGCATTGGAGTCAACACCGGTGAAGTGGTGTATGGCACAGTAGGGTCGCAGGACCGGATGGACTCTACCGTGCTGGGTGATAATGTTAATGTGGCTGCTCGCCTGCAGGACCTCACCAAGGTGCTGCAGGCAAGAGTGGTAATCTCCGACCATACGCTCGACATGGTGGGGAAAGGGCATGGCCTGATTGTCCGGGAAGTGGGTGATGTCAGGGTGCGGGGGCGACGGGAACCCGTGCATATCTACGAAGTGCTGAATGCGGACAGTGAACAGGACAGGGCGGCCAAACTCCATACACTCAGTAATTATCGATTGGCTTATGATAACTACCGTAACGGACGTTACCGTGAAGCGGAAGCCCTGTGGCAGGACTGCCTGGACCTCAATCCGTTTGACACAGTCGTTCAGTACCTGATTGAGCAATGCCGAAATAAGAAGAACTAACCTGGTAAGGGAACAGTGGCGTTTTCACTTCGAAGAAGTCAGCTAATGGGCATTGTTGCTGTGACTTTTTTACTAATGTTCAGTTGTTCGGGTGGTTATCATTTCAACCAGTCATCCGGGTTGTAGGTGAGCACCTTGTTCGCTTCACGAGCATTCGGCAGCGGATGAATTTTGGATTACAATTATCGTAATTGATCCGGTTAAGGATATACCGGGGGCTTGTTGGTGCGGGGTTAGTTTGTGATTAAGGTTTTTATCGTTGATGACCATGACCTGGTGAGGACCGGAATCTCCAGGATGCTCGCGGATGTTGCCGGCATTAAAGTGGTAGGTGAAGCGGCCAGTGGCGAAGAGGCCCTGAAGTTGATCAGGGAGTTAAGCCCGGATGTGGTGCTGATGGATGCCAAGATGCCGGGTATCGGTGGGCTGGAAGCCACCCGAAAGCTGTTGCGCCAAAATGCTGATGTCCGGGTGATCGCGGTGACCGCTTGTGGCGAAGAACCGTTTCCTTCCCGGTTCCTACAAGCGGGAGCGTCAGGTTACTTGACTAAGGGCGCGGCCATGGACGAAATGGTGAAGGCCATTCGCCTGGTTCACTCCGGACAACGCTACATTTCGCCCGATGTGGCACAGGAGCTGGCTCTGAAGCCGTTCCGCAATGACTCCGCTTCGCCGTTTGATCAGTTGTCGGAGCGTGAAATGCAGATAGCGATGATGATCGTTAACTGCCAGAAAGTGCAGGAAATTTCTGACAAGCTTTTTCTGAGCCCAAAGACCGTCAACAGCTATCGCTACCGGCTATTCGAAAAACTGGGCATTAACAGCGATGTTGAATTAACACTGCTGGCTGTTCGTCACGGAATGCTCGATGTAGAATCCCTGCCCAACAACTAGTTGGGGCAGCACCATCAATATAGATGCATTTCTAAGATCACTTACCACACATCCAGGGGTCTATCGCATGATCGGGTGCGATGGGGAAATCCTGTATGTGGGTAAGGCGAAAAACCTGAAGAACCGTGTCAGTTCCTATTTCCGCAACAAGCAACAGAGCCCCAAGACGGCTGCCTTGGTGGAAAAAATTGATCAGATAGAAGTTACGGTCACCAACAGTGAAACGGAAGCACTTCTGTTAGAACAAACGCTGATCAAATCACTCAAGCCCCCTTTCAACATCCTGTTGCGGGATGATAAATCCTATCCCTATATTTATCTGTCGGATCAGGAATTCCCGCGATTGGCATACTATCGCGGTTCCAAAAAGCTGCCGGGGCGTTTTTTCGGGCCATACCCAAGCGCTGCTTCCGTGAGGGAAACATTGAACCTGTTGCAAAAGGTATTCAATGTCCGTCAATGTGAAGACAGTTTCTATCGCAATCGTTCCCGACCCTGTTTGCAGCATCAGATCGAGCGCTGTAAGGCGCCTTGTGTTGATCTGGTGTCAGCCGAGGAATATGCCGAAGATGTTCGCCACACCGTCATGTTTCTAGAGGGCAAGAGCAGCGAGGTGCGGAGGGAGCTGACCCGGTCGATGGAAGAAGCGTCAAGCAAATTGGAATTTGAACGGGCCGCACAATATCGTGATCAGCTGGAAGCGCTCACCCATGTACAGTCTCAGCAGTTTGTTGAGACCGAATCCGGTAACGCTGATGTTTTTGCCGTGGCACTCAAGTCCGGGCTTGCCTGCGTTCAGGTGGTATATGTCCGGGGTGGGCGGGTGATGGGTAACAAGACCTATTACCCCAGCCTGAAAGCGGATCTCAGCATTGCCGAAATACTGGATGAGTTTGTGCCGCAGTATTACCTGGGCGGGCAGGGCGGTCGAGACCTGCCCCAAACCATTATTGTCGCGGAACCCTTTGAGTCACAGGGGGCTTTGGTCGACGCCCTGCGACAACAGCAGAATGCAACTGTCAGCGTCAGCAGCAATGTGCGTACAGCGCGCAGGGGGTGGTTGCGATTGGCCCAGACCAATGCGGAACAGTACCTGTCCAGCCATCTGGCTAACCGGGAAAACCTGTTCAAACGCTTTGAGTCTTTGCGGGAGGCGCTTGCACTGGATGAAACACCCCAGCGCCTGGAATGCTTTGATATCTCGCACACGCAGGGTGAGCGCACCGTGGCCAGCTGTGTTGTGTTTGAGCATACCGGACCGGTTCGAAATCAGTATCGCCGCTTTAACATCGAAGGTGTGACGGCCGGTGATGATTACGCTGCTATGGAACAGGCACTAACCCGCCGCTACACCCGCTTAAAGAAAGGTGAGGCCAAGCTACCGGATATCTTGATCGTGGACGGCGGTAAAGGCCAGCTTAAGCAGGCACGACGCGTGCTTTCCGACTTACAGGTGCAGGGGGTGGTGCTTTTGGGGATCGCCAAAGGTGAGACCCGCAAACCCGGCCTGGAGACTCTCTTCCTGGAGGATACCGGCCCCGGTTTTGAATTGGAGCGGGATTCCCCGGCACTGCATCTGATTCAACATATCAGGGATGAGGCCCATCGGTTTGCCATTATGGGCCACCGTCAGCAGCGGGATAAAAAACGTACCCGCTCGGTGCTGGAGGAAATTCCCGGTGTAGGGCCCAAGCGACGCAAAGAGCTATTGACCCATTTTGGCGGAATGCAGGGATTGGAACGGGCCAGTCAGCAGGAAATTGAAAACGTACCTGGAATTAACAAGAAAATTGCAGAAGACGTTTATGCCGCGCTTCACAATGTTTAGAATGCTGTATTCAATCTGATCAAAAGAGAGCAGTAAATGCAGCAGGTCGCGGGTAAATCCACGCTTCTCACAATACCTAACTTATTGACTCTGTTGAGAATTGCCCTGATTCCGGTGTTTGTGGGCGTGTATTACTTACCCTATCACTGGAGTGCGCTGGCCGGAGCCATCATTTTTGCGTTGGCAGGTATTACCGACTGGGTGGACGGCTATCTGGCCCGCAAGATGGGGCAAAGCACCAAGTTGGGCGCGTTTTTGGACCCTGTTGCGGACAAATTGATGGTGGCTGCGGCTTTGGTGCTGCTGGTGGAGGCCCATGCAACGGCACTACTGGTCATTCCCTCAATTGTCATCATCAGCCGGGAAATTACTGTGTCGGCCCTGCGGGAGTGGATGGCCGAGTTAGGCAAGAGAGCGAGCGTTGCGGTGTCCTTTGTCGGCAAAGTAAAGACTACTGTACAGATGGTGGCAATTACCGGCTTGTTGGCCAATGAACCCGATATGGAGTATTGGGTCGTATGGTTGGCCTACCTGCTGCTTTATGTGGCAACCGGCCTGACATTATGGTCGATGATGATGTACCTCAAGGCCGCCTGGCCTGAGCTCAAGGAATAACACTTCAGAATCAAGTCATTGAGAAATAATAGAAAATTTTCAGTTGACTCAGGTAGCGCTGAAGGTAGAATAAGCAACCCACAAAGCAGCAAGCTTTTGTGATGTGTGCGGGAATAGCTCAGTTGGTAGAGCACAACCTTGCCAAGGTTGGGGTCGCGAGTTCGAGTCTCGTTTCCCGCTCCAGTTTCTTCAAGATGACTTTCGCTTAAAGAAAAGGCGCGATAGCAAAGCGGTTATGCACTGGATTGCAAATCCACGTAGGCCGGTTCGACTCCGGCTCGCGCCTCCATCTTACCCCTTGATCACGCTCTTCTTCTCCTTGAACTCTTTCACGTGATCCATCAGGGCCTTCTCCATATCGTCCATCTCTGAACGTTTGGTTTTAAGTACGGTTTCGCCATCTTTGGGAGACTGGCCTTTGTAGATATACAGGCTCTCCAGCATGATTTTGCGCACCGGGGAGTGTTTATCCAGACCGCGCTCTTTGCAGATGATATCCACGGACATTTCGAAAGCCTTGTCATAGCCATGCCGATCAATGGAGATGGTGCGGAACTTGGGTTTGCTCAAACCTTCGGTGTTGACCCGAATTTCAAACACGTGCGCTGGTTTGCGACCTTCCCGGTAACGAACCCGTTCCTTCAGGCCGACAATCTTGCCGTCAGCATGAACCAGGCGTTCGATGGTCAAGTCTTTACGCATGAAGTGAGCTCGCTGTCGCTGGGCCAGTTCCAGATCCTTGGCTTGAGCTTCCTCCAGGGTCGCCAGTAGTTCCTCTTCACTGAGGTAGCGCCCATTTTTCTTTAGAGGGTAATAAACTTGATGTTCTTTGCTATTCCACGCCCGATAGACGCGTATGTAGTCTTCGCTGACTGATATCGCCATAGTGATTATAAATACTCTAACGAATTGAAATTAGATCATCCCTTTCTATTAACATAATTGCCAACAAAAAGAGATATTTCAACTGTTGCAATAAATCATTGATTACTCAAGGGGTACTCCATATAATTCCCCCCTCGATTTTGCACTACTACCGCTTCATCCGCCCGGGTGGCGAAACTGGTAGACGCAAGGGACTTAAAATCCCTCGGTGGCAACACCGTACCGGTTCGATTCCGGTCCCGGGCACCATTCGACGCATCACCTCTCCCTGATAACGCCTATGATCTCAGATCTTCTCTACACTTTTAAGTGAATTTTCAATCTTTTAGCAACTACTTTAGTCTATAACCTCAGCATGGACCGGCGGGGCTTGATAGGCTTACTTTTTTCAGGGGTATGAGTGAACTGCGATGTTGGATGGCTGGCGGCTTCCCTGCGGTGCCAGCGCTTAGTGGTCCGCAAGGAAACGCTTTGTTGGAATCAAGAATCCGGCAGGGCGCTTTGTTTTAATGTCTGCAGTTCCCGTTGTATTTCAGGAGGGAGGTGTTCTCCACTGGATCCGCCGTAATAGAAGTAGAGATGGTTTTCGTACTCATTAAGGCATTTGCCTGAATAGGGTTTTACTTTTAGGTTGATACATTCTTTCAGGTAGAGATGGGCTAATGACAAATCAATCTGGTCGCCAAGCGCTCTTTCTAGTATCGACAACAGATAAAGCGCACGGGCGGTGTCCAGCTTGGAATGCTCTGATCTTAAATTCAGATGTAGTTGCTTACGCCATAATAGCGCTTTTGGTCGATTCTCCTCCTGAAAAATAAACTCGTGCTCCAGGGTGAATTGTTCATCAAAGCTTGCATAAATTTCCTGCTCCAAGCTGTCGAGTGTCGGCGTTTTAAAATTCAATTCCTCAATTCCATTTAGCCATTGCTGTGTCACCTGTTTGGTTTCGTTATTCAGCTTCGGTAGTTGTTGTGCTTTGTTGAGCATCGACTTGGCAGCTTGTTCATCGGAACCGCTAATCAGCGCGATGTCCAGCAAGCGCTCCAGGGTTTTTCGTGATTGGATGCGGGAACTCTGAATCGGTGGTGTTTCCAGATACTGTTCGTAGGCAACCTGAGCCTGCTCATAGTTCCTCAGGTAATAATTGAACTCGGCAAAACTGAATTCGTTGGCAAACGTTGATCGGTCCAGGGACAGATTCAGGGCGGAAGGGCGCCCATCCTGAATGTGACAGCTGCTGCATACAATCGGAACACCGGACAGGAGGTATTGGGAAGTGGCATAAGACCCGGTTTGATAGAGAGTACGCGCCTGTGTCAGTGCTTCTAACAAGCTTTGTTGGGAGATTTGCATGGTTACGGCATGTTGGTTCAGGAGCTCGGGCGTGCCTTCAATAATCCCGATAAGTTTGTTTATATTATGTTCGATCACGGGGTGGTTTTGCTTATCCCGAAAAGCCTTGTCATTGTAGATATAGGGCATCAGCTCAGACAGTGTTCTGGCAGCGTCCTGCATCTCTGAATTAATGTCGGGTTTGCTGGCGAACAGATGCTGTCCAGTCAGGGTTAGGATAGAAAAACACAGGAATTTAATTAGTTTTTTTCGGGTCATGGGGCCGATTTGCCTATTATGGGTTGGTTATGTGGGGCTTGATGGGCGTATGATTAACAAATATCGACGCTAATTTATAGCTGGCAAGGTCAATATTTCGTGTAAAAGCGATAAATATCCTATATTTAGATTGAGGATACATGAGGGTGTGACCATGAAGGCAACCGGATTAGAGCGGGTCCATATGCTTCAGAATGTGCCAACCTTTGGCGGCATAAATGACGATGTGCTTTCTTACCTGCTGGCCCAATCCAAAACCAAGGAACATAAAGCGGGTGAAGTTATCTTCCGGGAGGGTGATTACACCGCCTCCATGTTTGTTATCGAGGATGGTGAGGTAGCCATCTACAAGCAGAAAGCGGGTGAGGACTGCCTGATGGTGATTCTGGGTGAGGGGGATTGCCTGGGTGAAATGGCCTTGTTTGATTACATGCCGCGCAGTGCTTCTGCTTTGGCCAAGACTGATTGCCGGTTAATCGAAATTACGTCGCAAAATCTTTACGATATTTATAAAAAGGATATGGAGCAATTCGCCCTGATTCAGATGAATCTGGGCCGGGAAATTGCGCGCCGTCTTCGCAAGGCCGACGAGCTGTGTGTGAAGTGCCCGTTAAGGTCTGATGCCGAAGTAAAAACCTTCCGTCAGTGTCAATAACAAATATAAAAGGGGTACCACGTGGATGACATCAAGGATCAAAAAAAGGAAAGTAAAGCGCTGTTTTCGCCCAGTCGTAAATTGGAATGGTCGGCACCGTTTCGTTGGTTGCGTCTGGGTTGGGAGGATTACAAGAATGCCCGTCAACTCAGTATCGCATATGGTTTGTTTTTTGCGGTCGGCGGCCTGCTACTTTCCTCATTGGTAGTGCGATACTCCAGCACCATTTTTCTGTTCAGCATTGGTGTGTTCTTTATCCTGTTGGGGCCCTTGATGGCCTTTGGCTTATACGACGTGCCCCGGCAGATTGAGCATGGAGAAATACCCACGCTGAAACATTCCCTGTGGCAGATTCGTAACAGTGCGCCGAATCAATGGATTTTTGCAGTCGTGGTCTGTGTGATTGCTCTGATATGGATGCGTGCCGCTACCATTATCCACGTATTCTACCCGGAAGGTGCCGAGCCCACGCTGGAAGAGTTAATCACCTTTTTTGCCGTGGGTGGTTCAGTGGGTGCTTTCTTTCTTGGACTGGTATTCGGCATCAGTGCATTCTCACTTCCCATGATGGTTGACCGAAAGGTAGATGCGATTTCTGCCTCGTTATCCAGCCTGGGTGCAGTGATGAATAATATGTGGGTTTGTGCCTTGTGGGCCTTTCTGATTTTTGTTCTGGTGTTGTTCGGGTTTGCGACGGCTTTCCTTGGCTTGATTCTGGTACTTCCAATTATTGGTTATGCCACCTGGCATGGTTATGAGGACGTTTTGGAGTGACTGGCATACCCAGTCACTTGTTGCCTTGCAACGCATTGAAGGTGATGAGTTCCGTTATTTTCGGAATCAACTGTTTTGGAAAGTCGTGACCCATGCCTTCAATCAGATCAAGTTTGGCTGCTTTGATGGCGCGGGCACTGGCCTTGCCGCCCTTGTAATGCACCAAAGGATCATGAGTGCCGTGGATAATCTGTGTGGGGCTGTTAATTCTGGAGAGCAAGCGTTTAAAACCACCGGTTGCAATGATCGCGTGGCTTTGCCGTAAGTAACCGGCGGGCCGATAGGAACGGTCATAGTCGGCAGCCATTCGCTCCATCACTTCGGATTCCGGTGTCGGATATTTCGGGCTTGAAACTTTCTTCCAGAACTGCAACGAGCGTTTCACAGCCGTTTCTTTGTCGTGACCTTTCTTCACACCGTATCCAGCCAGATTCAACAGGATGTCCCAGCGGGGCAGGGGCAAGCCGGGCTCGTTGGTGGTGGACATGATGGAGGTCAGGCTGAGGGTGCGGTGGGGATGCAGGGCGGCAAACAGCTGTGCGATCATGCCGCCCATGGAGGCTCCCACTATGTGTGCCCTGTCAATGTTTAATGCATCGAGCAGACCCGCCGTGTCGGCCACCATGTCATACAGGGTGTAGTTGCTCTTAATGGGCAAACGAAGCCGGGCGCGTAGCATGGCGTTGGGTAAGTCTGCCCGCAGCCCATTATTTACCACTGACGACAGGCCGATATCCCGGTTGTCGAACCGGATAACCCGAAAGCCCTCATTCACCAGATTATCCACCAGGATTTGTGGCCACAGGGTCAATTGAGAACCCAGCCCCATGATGAGTAGCAGCGGGGGATCCTGCTGAAAGCCTTCGTCCTGATAATGGATGGTGATTCCATGTACCGAGGCGTCGCCCCGGCGGACTGCGTGATGGGGATTAAATGCCTGTTGTGCTTCCATGGTGTTTCGTTCCACCTTTTCTTGCGGCCAACATATAGTTGACGGCCATCGATTGGGTTGGTGAATAGCGCTTTTTGAAAGGGTTCAACGATACTCCGGTCTGCCATATTGTGTCGAGGCTATGTTGCTGAAACAGGGCCTCTACCTTTTGCGGCGACACAAACTTGCTCCATTGATGAGTGCCCTTGGGTAACAGATTCAGTACATACTCCGCGCCAAGGATCGCAAACAGGTAGCTCTTCCAAGTGCGGTTGATGGTTGAAAGAAACATCATACCTCCCGGCTGCACCCGTTCGCAGCAGGCGTTTAAGAAGGTCTCCAAATCAGACACGTGTTCGACTACCTCCATGTTGAAGACCAGGTCAAACTGTTCGTCCAGACCGGACACCTCCTGGCAGAGATAACGGATATCGAGTTTGTTTTGAGTCGCATGGTGCCTGGCAATGGCCACGTTTTTCTCAGCCATATCCACGCCGGTTACGTTAGCACCGAGTTTGGCAAGGGCTTCGGAAAGAATCCCGCCGCCACAGCCAATATCCAGTGCGGTGAAGCCGGTCAGGGGATGCTCTTTGCCAGGATCAATTTGTCGTTGATCTGTCAGCACTGCCAGAATGAGTTGTACTCGAAACTGGTTCAGCAGATGAAGCGGCCACATGGGGCCACTGGTATCCCACCAGGTGGCTGCCAGTTGGTTGAAGCGTTCAATTTCGTCAGCGTCGGTCGTGCTGGAGGATGTCATGTAACTACGCGGTAGCAAGGGGTATAGGTACTGGAGCCGATCTTCATGCGATTTTGATCGACAAAGGTTCTCAAGAGAATATCCAGTGCTTTCATGATTTCGGGGTCTCCGCTCAATTCAAAGGGGCCATTTTCGCGAATTTGAATCAATCCCTGTTCTTTTACATTACCGGCAACGATCCCTGAAAATGCACAGCGTAGATTGGAGGCCAGCGTATGAATAGGTTGGTCCTTACGTAAATTCAACTTGGCCATACTCTCGTGGGTCGGCTCAAAGGGGGTTTGGAGATCTGTTGGGATATTGAGCTTCCAATTGAAGTAATAGGCATCTTTCGCACTGCGCCGGTATTCCAGTACTTCGTCCGCCCCCTGGCGCGCAGTGCGCGCAACTTCACTGCAGTCGGCGGTTATTACCTTGTAACAGGATTGGGCCTGGGGGCCAAGCGTCGCACCGATGAATTGATTGATTGTGTCGAAATACGATTTGTTATCTGCGGACGCCGCAAAAATCAGGGGGAAAGGAATCTCCCGGTTACTTGGGTGGAGTAGCACGCCCAATATGTAGAGGATTTCTTCTGCTGTTCCCACGCCACCTGGGAAAACGATGATGCTATGGGCGACTCGAACGAATGCTTCGAGGCGTTTTTCGATATCCGGCATGATCACCAATTCATTGACGATCGGGTTGGGGGATTCGGCGGCAATAATGCCCGGTTCTGTAATGCCGATGTAACGACGGTTGGGTATGTGTTGCTTGGCGTGGCCGATGGTGGCGCCTTTCATTGGCCCTTTCATCGCTCCCGGTCCACATCCGGTTATGATGTTCATGTCCCGGAGGCCCAAATGGTATCCCACCTCTTTGGTAAAATCGTATTCGTCGCGGCTGATGGAGTGGCCACCCCAGCAAACCACCAATGGGTTGGTGTCGCCCTTACGCACAATATTGGCGTTGCGAAGAATGTGGAATACCGCGTCCGTAATGCCGTCCTGGGTGGTTAACTTGAAACGGTCAGAATTGCGGATTTCGTTGGTGATGTAGACCACGTCACGGAGCACGGAAAACAGCTGTTCCCGTATACCGCGAATCATTTTACCATCGACAAAAGCAGAGGCGGGGGAGTTCGAGAGTTGCAGTTTCAGGCCCCGGGCCTGGCGGATAAACCGAATGTCAAAGTCCCGGTAGTGTTCCATGATCTCGCTGGTGTCATCGGTATTGTTGCCGGTGTTTAAAACCGCCAGCGCACAGCGCCGAAACGTCTTGAACAGTTCAGCATCTGTCTGGTTGACCAGCTGGTTCACCTCGGTAGGGGACAGCAGTTCCAGCGCAGCTTCCGGTGACACAGTGGTGAAAGGGACTTTATCTGTAGCGGTCATGTGATGTTAGCTTCCTTGTCGGTGTAGGAATGCACGGAAAGGGATGAAATGTTATGTCAATTATTCTACGATCTAGTGATCGTTTTATCCTTAACTATAGCAGTTTGGGGTATGAAATACTGTATCAAGCACTTGGGGATGTGAACTGACGATGGATATTCAGACCGTAGTAACTCAACCGTTTGAGGGTCAAAAACCAGGGACCTCTGGTTTGCGCAAGAAAGTTGATGTTTTTCAGCAACCACACTATGTAGCCAATTTTGTACAGGCTATTGTGGATGCGCTGCCGGCCGATCAGCGTCGTCGCCTGGTGGTGGGTGGGGATGGTCGCTATTTCAATGCCGAGGCAATCCAGACCATATTAAAACTACTGGTGGGAAATGGCGTGGCTGAAGTATTGGTGGGGGCCGGAGGAATTCTGTCCACCCCGGCCGTTTCCAATCTGATCCGTCAGTCTAAGGCGGATGGCGGTATCGTCTTATCGGCCAGCCATAATCCCGGTGGTCCAGGTAAAGATTTTGGTATCAAATTCAATAACGCCAGTGGCAGTCCTGCGCCGGAAAGTGTTACCCAGGCCATCTATGATAACACCAAGTCCATAAACGAATATCGATTGGCCAATCTGCCCGAGCTCGAATTAACGGCTGGAAAAGAATACAGCTTTAACAATACCACCATCCGTGTTGTTGACAGCGTGGATGATTATGCACAGTTAATGCAGACCCTGTTCGATTTTGACCAGATCAGTGCGGCGATTAAGTCCGGCAGTCTGAGTCTGTGTTTTGATGGCATGCATGCGGTAACCGGTCCCTATGCCCGCAAGATTTTCGGCGACCTGTTGGGTGTGCAGAAGGACCTGTTATGGAACTGCGAGGCGCTGACCGACTTTGGTGGAGGGCATCCTGATCCAAACCGGGTTTACGCGAAAAGCCTCTACGATTTTATGATGGGCAGCGAGGCAACGGATTTGGGGGCGGCCTCGGACGGTGACGGTGATCGCAATATGATTATGGGGCGGGGCGCGTTCGTTAGCCCCAGTGACAGCCTGGCATTGATTGCACAGCATCACCAGAGCATTCCTCAGTTCAAGTCCGGCCTGGTCGGTGTAGCTCGATCGATGCCGACCAGCACGGCATTGGATCGGGTTGCCCAACATTTGAATATTTCCTGCTACGAGACTCCAACCGGATGGAAATTCTTCGGCAACTTGCTGGATGAAGGCCTGGTACGCCTGTGTGGCGAGGAGAGTTTTGGCACCAGTGGTGATCATGTTCGGGAGAAAGACGGAGTCTGGACCGTGTTGTGCTGGTTGAGCATCCTGGCGGACAAAAAGGTTTCTGCCCGGGAACTCCTGGCTCAGCACTGGACTTCTTTTGGGCGTAGTTATTACTGTCGCCACGACTATGACGGGTTGGAGGCTGATAAAGCACAGACGATCATGGATCAGCTGGCCGGTAGTGAAGGCAAATTGGTTGGTCGCAGGATTGGCCCGATGTCCGTTGCCGAGGTGAACGTGTTCCGGTACGAAGACCCGGTGGATGGCTCGGTCGCAGAAAATCAGGGTGTGCGTGTCATATTTGACGACCAGTCCAGGGTGGTTTTCCGGTTATCCGGCACGGGCACCGATTCAGCAACGTTACGGGTTTATCTGGAACAAATAGAGCGGGATGCCAAAAATCAAGGTGCCGATGCAATTGAGTACAACGAAGCGTTGGGCAAATTTGCTAACGAAATTGCCCAGATTCAGAGCATCACCGGCCTTACTGAGCCCACTGTCAAGACCTGAGTGGGAGTGACTTGACGGGGCGGGCGCGTTTCCACACAATCCGTCTCTCATTGATTTAGGATTGATTGCGATTGTATGAAGACAAGTGAGTTGACAGGTCGGGCTCTGGATTACGCGATGTACAAGCATGCCTGCAAGGTGTCGGGTAAAGCGCCCACGGATGCAGAGTTCGACCAAGGGTACAAGAGTGGGCAATTTCACTTTCATCAGGACAAGGCTCTGTTGCTCGATCTGGTGGAGACCTACAAGATCAATACCCAGTATTTGGCTCAGGAATGGCTCGCTTCTACAACGAAAGCCAGCGCCTGGGGCGAAACGCCGTTGATCGCGGTTTGCAGATTGGTTTTGGCCCTTAGCTATTAATCCAAGTGGGCCAAAATCTCAGCAGCGCCTTTGGGGCGTTGCTATACTGACTTATTGCGTAGACCTTGATAAGAATCATAATGTTAATTGAGGTTTTGAGTGAGTCACTCTTTACTTAGAATTCAGCTACTTAAAAAGCTTTGGGTTCACCTGACACCGCGCGAGGTGTTTGGTCTGTCTTCGCCTGACAAAATCCAGCGGGCGGGCCAGACCTTGGGTGAGGTACGGCGTAAGGAGCTGTCACATATTCTCAATGTGGAGCGCCAGCTGCATGAACTGCGGCGCGGCCACGCTTCGCTTGACCCTTCAGGAAAAATTATACGTTCGGCGGAAATCAGGGATATCCGCGAGGTAAAATTCGCGTCCATCATTGAGAACAGTGGCGAGGTAGAGGTTGAGCAGCAGGCCCTGCCCGACATCGCCAAGATGATGGATAACGCCGTGGAAGTGAATCGTTACGATGCCCTGGAGCGTTTGCTGCGGCTGCAAAAACTGGTGCTGCTCACTGAGCGCATCATTCTTGGCCTTGAACTCTCTGAAATCGATAAGGGAGCATTGGATCGCAGGTGGCTTAACCGCTGGAAGCTTAATGCCGGAGAATCTTCTAACGGTGCGCTGCAGCAGCTCTGGGCCAGAATTCTTGTTCGCGAACTGATTAACCCGGGTACCACCAGCCTGCGGGCCCTCGAGCATCTGTCCTGTTTTAGTCTGGAAGATGCTGAGGGGCTAACCAAGTTAGGGTCGTGGGTCTGTGGTGATTTTATTTATCGCAGTGCCCTGCAGGCGCTCCCACGTGAATTCGATATGGACTTGTTCGAACGGCTTGAAGAGCAGAACATTCTCAGGGGCGTGCACGGTAAAGTGCTGAGTAAAACCCTGCTAAGTCAGTCGGAATCCCATTTTATGCACGAACTTGTCTTGGCTGATAGGTTGGTCAGAATTGAGTCGTCACAACCCAGGCCGGAATTACATGTGCCGGCCTATATGATCACCAGAGTTGGGCGGGAGCTCATCAGCCTGGTCAGCGTGTCTGCAGATAGCGCGTATCTTGAGGCGATGGTACAGGATCTTCACGCCCGGGGAATGAGTGTGTCCATTGGACAGCAGCGCACCAATTCCAGTCACACCAATATTATCTAATACCGCAAAATACCTACGCTTTTCCTAAAACTTACTAAACTTAACCAAGAGATTAATAAGTTGATTTTGGGGTGTGTTGTGGAAAAGCGCGAGTTGTCTCCTAGAAGAGTTGATATCGACGCAGTCCTGAGCTTTGGCGAGGGCGAGGGTGATCTCTGCAAAATCAAAGAATTCAGCCAGGAAAGTATAAGAATCACCATTCTCGATGAGCGTTATCTTCAGTTCATTATGCAAAGCGTTGTTGAACTGGAGTCCATCGTCACGGTTACCTTTAAAGCCAAGGCCCGTTACGTGGCACTCGACTTTATCGTCATGGAAAAACGGGAAGAGGGCATTGTTCTTAAATTTGTACACCTGAGCCCCAAGAATACAGAGTATCTGGAACAGGCTGTGAGTGCGGCTTCGGAGGTCAAAAGGAGTGAGTCACCGGGTGCCAAGGATCTTAGTCAAAAAAATCTGGCAGCCGCGAAAAAGTCCAATCTCATAAAACTAACCAATGGTCGGGCGAAGTCATTTCTGGAGGATCGCTTCAATGATTTCATGAATGTACTTGGTGAGGCTCTGTTGAGTGAGGCAGAGCTACAAAGTACGGATGCCGCGCAACACCAGTTCTTTGATGCCATTGCCGGATTCAAAAAGTTGGCACCCCGCTTCTTTAACCAGTTCGAAGGCGCCATTTCGGCCGATGCCGCGGATGTTGCCAACGGTCGTTGGAAAGCCAAAGACAAAAACATGGGTTCGGATGATGGCGATGGTTCGCTTTCCCTGGTCGAGAAGGAAGAGTTTGAAGATTGGCTGATCGTTCGAGTGGCAACATCCCGTACCGAGCTGCAGTTTCGGGATATTCTGATTGAGCTCCAGCTACGGCTGGACGTCGCGTTCGGTGTTGAGGGAGGCGGCAGAGTCTACAACCCTTATGGTCCTTCTGCCTATTGCCACAGTTTTTATCAATGTATCCGACCGTTGCGGCTTACTCATAAGGTTGAACGTCTGGTATTCAAAATTTTTCAAGAGCGAGTTCTATCAGATCTAGGTACGTTGTACAAAGCGCTTAATAATATTCTGATTGATGCTGACGTGCTCCCTGATATCAATGTAACAAAGTACCTGGCCAGTCAGGCATTCAAGAACAGAAATACTGGTTCTGTCAAAAAAGACGCTGAGTCCGGAGTGCAGGCACCGGTTTCCGGCGCTGTTGTACCGCCGATGGCGGATGCTTTGGATGCACCGGCCAGCAGTCTTGCTGTACCGGCGTCTGGCCAGCCAGGCTCTTTCAGTTCATTGCAGGAAGGTTTGGCAAGAGCAAGAAACGCCTATTCAACAGCAAGTCGTCTGTGGCAACTTCATAGTAGTCAGGAAGCCGGAGAGGCCGGCAGCACCAGAAATGAATCGGCTGAGTTCGGCGCCAATATTGCGAACGAGTATAATCAAGCTATTCAATCGGTTCGCAGCCAGGTTGTCGTGGGCCAAGCCAATCTGGATGCTCCCGGTTCACTGAAACATTATATTGCTCAGGCTGCCGGCAGCGCTTCCCCACTGTCAGAGCATCATCTTCAGTCTGCAGACATGATTGAAACCTTGTTCTCGAACATTGTTGAAAGCGATCGTATCGAGCAGAGTTTGCGTTCTGACCTTAGAAAACTGGAAGTCCCCCTGCTGGAGGTCCTGTTAAACGATCCCACTCTTTTCACTGCTGATTTCCATCCGGCCCGCCAGGCAGTCAACTACATTGCACTATTGTCTGATCGAGGCAGCATTAACCTTAATCAGAACAAACCTGTAATCCGGGATTGTATTAATGAACTGGTAGAAAATGGCTGCACTGATGTGGAAAGCATGCAGCTGGTGGTAGAAAAGCTGGATGCTCTGGTGGAGAAAGAGCGCAAACAGATCGAGCGCAATCTTAGCCGGGTTACGGAAGCCTGTAGTGGCCAGGAAAAAGTCAAGATGGCCAACGCAACAGTGGAACGTGAGTTGCATCGTAGATTGGAAGGGCAGCCCACTCCGGTTGCAATCCTTCACCTGATTGATAACGGATGGCGGGATTTGATGCGTCTCTGCTATTTCAGAGAAGGTTTGGGTAGCCGGGCCTGGGATATGACTTTGATTGTTATAGACCAGTTGCTTCTTCGATTGATGCCGGGCGCGTTTGATGAAGAAAAGGTACTGTTCAAGTCAGACGAGCTGGTCAAGCTCATTCGCAAAGGGTTATCCAAAGTAGAGAAAGGTGGCGTGAATTATGGTTGGGTGGTCTCTGAGGTGGATAGTATCCTGCACAGGGAGGCGGGTGAGAAAGTTCCTGTTTCAAGTTATAAGCTGCAAAATACGGAAGAAAACCAATCCCAGCGACTTGAAAAGTTGGGTGTGGATACCGATGACAAATCAGTACATCGTTGGATGCGCCGTGCGAAAAGCCTGAAAGAAGGTCAGTGGCTCGAATTCGACGTTAACTCTCAACAATCGGTTCTGAACCAGCTGGCATGGATCTCCGAACAATGTGACCGGTTTGTTTTTGTAAATCACCACGGCATGAAAGTTAAGGATGTATCGCTGGAGGAGTTGGCGCTCAAGTTAAAGACCGGCGACGTACTGGTTCTGAGTGACGAAAGCATGCCTGCTGTGGAAAAAGGCTTGGATGCACTGATCCAGAAAATATATGACCAATTAGCCTTTGATTCAGCTCATGACCAGTTAACCGGTCTTAAAACCAGAAAGGAATTTGAGCGCTGTATTGCGCAGTCAGTGGCGCGGGCGAAGAAAAATGATACTTTCTATGTGTTAATATTTGTCGATATTCTTCAATTCAAAGTTATCAATAACACCTGTGGCTATGAGGTTGGGGACAGCTTCCTGCGGGAGATTGCCAACCGAATTAAGAGCGTGGTTTTTGATGAAGCCATGATTGGCCGTATAGGGGGCAATGAATTCGGTATATTGTTACCGATAGAGAATGATAAAAAAGGCTATCTGATGGCTTCCGAAATCAAATCTGCAATTGAAGAAAAGCGGTTTGTATCGGGCGATCAGAGCTTTGCCATTACTGCTGTAGTATCGTTGGTGGGCTTTGATAAGGATAATAACCATGTGCTGGAACTCTTGCGCTCGGTTGAATCTGCTGCAGAGATAGGAAAGAAATCAGGTTATAAGGATATTCAGCTGGTCCGTCCGGGTGATGAAAAGATGGAAGAGCGGGACGAGGTCATGTCATGGGTGGCCCGCATTAACCGGGCACTCGACGAAGGTAATCTCAAGATCCGGTGCCAGATGATCTATCCCATCATGGAGGCACAGCAAAGCATGCCCCACTTTGAAGTATTACTCACTGTGGTGGATAGTAACGGAGAGCATCTTCCGCCGGCTGACTTTATTAAGGCAGCTGAAGAGTACAGCAGGATGGGATCGGTGGACAGATGGGTTATCGATAGTGTCCTGGGCTGGATGCAGGATAACAAAAATATCGTGAGTAAGTTAGGTGGGTTCTCCATCAATCTCTCAGGTCATTCCCTGAACGACGAAACGTTCCTGGACTTTATATTCGAATCGCTCGTACGTTTTCAGGTGCCAAGGGAAAAGCTGATATTTGAGATTACTGAAACCACCGCAGTGGCTAATCTCGAAGATGCGGCCGACTTTATCAATGAAATGAGAGGGATTGGTTGTCGCTTTTCGTTGGATGACTTCGGCGCCGGGCAGTCCTCATATGCTTACCTCAAGCGTTTGCCTGTAGATTTCATCAAGATTGATGGCGCCTTCGTTAAGAACATATCCAACGACGATGTCGATTACGCCCTGGTAAAATCCATCACGGAAATGGGGCATTTTCTTGATAAGAAAATTGTCGCTGAGTTTGTGTCTTCGGAGGAGATTCTTGAGGTGGTCAGGGATATTGGTGTGGACTACGTCCAAGGCTACTATCTTGGCAAGCCGGTCATGATAGAGGATCTGGAACACTCACTTGAGCCAAGCCACATGGTCGCATGATCACCTGCTCTTGGTCTGGCTAATTGGTCAAGCTGTCGGTACAGTATACCAATTGTTCTAATCCGGCGCTTGTACCATGAAAGTAAATCTAGACAATCTAAAACGCAGTCATCAGATCACATTGTTCGCAGTTGATGGGCTGATGCTGTTACTTATTTCAGTCAATCTGTTGTGGATTGTATTTGATACCTTGTTCGCCAGTGAGTTGGTGAGGGCAGGGTTGTTTTGGCTTGCGCCAGATTTTACCAAGTTCTATGGGGAGCGGATTCACCCGGATTTTGTCTCCTATGACCTGGTTTTTGTCTCCATATTTATCACCGAGTTTTGCCTGCGTTGGATTGTGGCTATCCTGCAGAAAACCCATCACCGATGGTTCTTTTACCCATTCGTCCATTGGTACGATTTGATAGGTTGTATTCCGGTTGGTTCCTTCCGCTGGCTAAGGCTGCTGCGGGTTATCTCAATTTTGTATCGTTTGCAGAAATACGGTGTCATTGATATCACCAACTCGGCTCCGGGTCGTTTCTTTATCAAGTACTATAACGTGCTTGTGGAGGAAATTTCTGACAGGGTGGTGGAAAATGTACTGAGCGGGGTGCAGGATGAGGTTCGGGGAGGCAGTCCGGTGGTAGAAAGGATTCTGATCGAGGTTCTGATTCCCCATAAATCGTTAATAGCAAACTGGCTTACTGTCAAGATTAACGAAATTTGTGATGATGTTTACCTCCCAAACCAGGAGGCCCTTCGCAAGTATATTGAGCAGTCACTTTCAGACTCTATTGCCAGGGATGCCAAGGTTGCTGCTCTTGAGTCAGTTCCAGTGGTGGGGCCGAGGTTGGTGGATGTCATAGATCACACGGTAAGCGATGTTGTGTTTGACGTGATTGATGGATTAATGCTCGATATTGGCAAGCAGGAAACTGATCATATTGTTACAGAGCTGCTTGATGGTGTTATTCATAAGATTCTGCAACCATCGGACGCACTGAACGAAGCCAGTAAGCAGGTGATGCTGGATGCGATCGATATAATTAAAGACCAGGTAAGGGTTCAACGCTGGCGACAGGAATTGGCTCCATGATGAGATTCGATGAATATAGACAGCTGGATGGAACTGAGATAGCGCTTCAAATTGGTAATGGGAACTTGCACAAGGACGAAGTTCTTGAATGTGCTATTGCACGGGCAGTTGAAGTCAATCCAAAAATCAACGCAATCGTAACACCCTATTTTGATCAGGCTAGATCTTATATTCAATCCGATCTCCCTAAGGGTCCGTTTATGGGTGTTCCCGTTCTGCTGAAAGATCTGGTTGGAGAGTTAAAAGGTTTTGTGACCGGGAATGGCACGGCCGTATGCAAGTACGATGTTGCGAAGCGCACCAGTACTTTATATAAACGTTATTCTCAAATGGGCATGGTGTTTATTGGCAAGACCAACACCCCAGAGTTTGGATTGTTGGCAACCACTGAGCCGACTGCAAACGGACCCAGTTTAAACCCTTGGAATTTGTCGAAATCTACTGGTGGTTCCAGTGGCGGTTCAGCGGCCGCGATCGCTGCAGGAATTGTACCGCTGGCCTCAGCCGGAGACGGCGGCGGGTCCATTCGTATTCCCGCATCCTGCTGCGGTTTGTTTGGGCTGAAACCAACTCGTGGCATCGTTCCCTCCGGTCCTTATGCTGAACTCTGGGACGGCGCTGTATCCGAACATGTGATTAGCCGAACGGTGCGCGATTCGAAGGCCGTTCTGGCGGGTTCCATTGGCACTGATCCTTATTCCCATGTGCCACAATCCGTTAGTTGGGATGTGTTGGCAGAGCAGGTCGACTGTGGAAAGTCTAAACTACGCATAGGGTACACAACCAAGTCTTTCTATGGAGGGGAGGTGCATAAGGATTGTGTTGATGCTGTGGAACATAGCGTCACGCTTTTACAAGGCCTCGGCCACGAAGTTGAAAAAGTTGAGTTGGAAATTGATCCTGAAAAATTAGTATCTTGCTACAGCGATATTTATACAGCTCATGTGAATGCCGATGTCTCGGACCTGATGGCAAGGTATGGTAAGAAGTTTGTAAAGGATAATGTTGAACCGCTTACGTATTTTATTTATGCAATTGGCAAGCGATTCAATGCGGGCGCATTTGTACTATCGAAGCGGCGCTGGAGTGAATTTAGTCACATAATGGACGAATGGCATAATTCACACGATCTCCTGATGAGCCCGACGTTGGCGGTTCCGCCATACAATATCGGCGAGATGGGTGGTTCAGCGCTGGAAGAATCAATCCTTAAATTCGCGAATCTAACTAATCTTTCCAGTGTTATCTCGTCACGCTTTCTGTATGCGCTCAGCAAACCGCAATTAATGAAGGTTCCGTTTACCCAATTGGCGAATATCACTGGTCAGCCGGCCATGTCTGTACCATTGTTCTGGAACAAGGCTGGGATGCCCATAGGGACCCAGTTCGTTGGGCGCAGGCTGAGTGATGCTATGCTCTTGGGGCTCGCAGAAGAACTGGAAAGGGTCGAACCCTGGTTTGATAAGGTTCCGGCTATGTAATGGCGAATTCAGAAGCAGGGTTCGCNGATGCNGCCGNATTCGGCAGATTGTTTTTGATGTGTTCCCTCAGCTTNCTGTCCTTGCCCGGGCANTCCAGCAAAAAGCNGTCNAGGATTTTGACGATGCGTTTCANCTGCCATTCCAATTCGTTTAGCATTAAAAGNACATCGGCTGTTTCTCTGTAAGCGAACGCNAGTTTNTCTTGTTTGACTTGTTGCAGCCATCGAAGATACCCCTCATCCAGTATNCCCGACCCACGAACAGTNTTGGACACCTGGTTCAGTATCACCCGAGANCTTTGCAGCGGCTTATGCTCNGTCTCATCCTGAATCTCGTTNATTATTCTTTCCAGGCTATTTAACAGTAGGCTAAGGTCATTGTTCTTTAGCTCAAGTCTGCTAACCTCCGCTTCAATATTGTCATCGTTCAAATGCGTTTTTTCATCAAGCGACGCTTTCTTGAGGATTCTCACTACCGCCGTATAGGTGGAGTAGAAATGACTTTCACTATTAACCTGAATAAAGGGCAGAAGATCCCTAAGCCCCCGTTTATGCTGAACTACATTTTTGAGGAAAACAGCAAATACACTGTCGCACAATGCCAGTATCTGGCTCTCCTGGGTTAACTGCTCATCGAATTTTCCAACCGGGTACCCGGTGCCATCGCAGCGTTCATGGTGCTCCAGAACAATTCTCGCCACTTTCTTGCTCAGGTTCGGAATTGAATCAAGCACTTTTTGTCCAATCACAGTATGGGCCTGGATTTGACGCCACTCTCCGGGCTCAAGCTCTTTTTTTCTGAGAATGGCTGGGTCGATGTGCATCATCCCAATGTCATGGCAAAGAGCAGCAATGAAACACTCCTCAATGCTCTGTTCGCTCAGTTTCATCTGGCGCGAGATGGCAAGGCTTAACCATGTTATACACAGCGTTTGATGATACAGTTCCATCATCTGTTCGCGCATAACAGTGAGTTTCTGTCGGATAATAGGGTATTTGGCCAGTTCAAGAGAATGTTGCTTGAAAGGCTTTTCCAGATCCAGGGTCTGGTGGATCTGCGCAATCTGTGGGTAACGTTGGATTTGCTCATGCAAGTCCCGATACAGTTCCTGAGGCGTGACCGCATTATCCACGTTGACGCTGGATTCTATGGGCTTTAGCAGTTTGAATTTTACGATTCGATCCGACATCTTCTGGTTGATGCGGGAACCTTTCTTGAGGATCAGCGCGCCTTGCGCATTATAGATATCCTCGCTGGCAACCACTTCCCGGCTCTCACCCAGATCTGCCAAGCGCTGCGCGTAAGTGTTTTGGAGTCCAGAATTTGAATTGGTCATATCGTGATCGAATCAAAAGGGCGACCCTGTAAATCTAGTAAAGACGGGCACACCCATCAATCCCGACAAATTTGGTGGGTTCAGCGACGAGAGAATGTAACTTGTGGAAATAACCTGATTATCAACAACCTGGGCCAGCCATTTTTCGCCAACATGAAAAAGGTGGTATTTTGACTTTGTAGATTTATGTAAATCAACATAAGTGTTTATTAACGATCATTAATAATGCGCGCCAAGCTCAATAAATCCGAGCTGATTAACAATCCATTTTCGATGGCTTTGGTCAGGTTGATTTCGAACTGCTGCTGATCGGAAGTTCGCAGAATGTTCACGACTCCGCCTTTACGGGCAAAATCCTGAATGTTGCCAATACTCAGCACGAATAAATGGTTGAGGTCTTTGAAAAACTGTTCCAATTGATCGTGGTGTTCGATGCCAACGAAAAGAATGTGGCAGCCACTTTGAATTTTTGAATAATCGGTTGTCCGGATGACCTCAAGTGTTCGGTCCCGCACCTGCACACCATTTACAATATCAAGGAACTCTCCAAACGGGACGGCGCCATACAGGCACATTTTCAGGGGGCTGGATTGATCGGAAAATGCGTCAGAAGGCCATTCCACAAAATTGGCAAAGTTATATAGGAAAAGCGCTTTCACCTGATACTCTTTAGCTAGATCAAGGTCGCTTCGTGTGGCAGCGCTGGTGGTCGTAATATTACCTAAAACTATTGATAGTAGTAAGATATTCCAGACCAAACGGCGCCATTTATTATCTCTAAAAGGCATAACTGATATTTCCGTAGATGATCAACCCATCGGGTTCCTCTGCCAGTTCCTGAGTCAGGTTTTCGCTTATAGGTACACCCAATGTTACCCTCGCATTGAGGGAGGACCTGAAAATCAAATCGAATCCCAGTCCTGCTCCCATAAACGATCCATGGTTTGTTTCATTGCTGTTTTGTTCCCCGTAGGCGTAGTCGATAAAGCCAAAAGGCAACAGTTTCATTTCGTCATACATCGATAGAAAAACAAGAGAATGTTGCATCGATATACTATAGACCGAATCTGCACTGAAAAGTGCAGGTTCGTAAGCTCTGACGCCATATGGACCAGTCATGACGGTCCGTTCTGAGGAGGGCAGGACCCCGGGGCTATAATTCACTTTGAAATCCAGGGAAGTCACCTGCTCAGCCGGATTTCCTGCCAACCAACGCCGTTGGTACAGATAACGTAGCTTGGCGATGGTAATAGGGTCGTCTATTTCGTCATCGTCGCTCGTGAAGATCGAGCCAAGCACCAAACCGAGCTCAATCGCCTGCTTACTGGTTCCTGCACTTGGGATCACCGCCGCATTGAAAAGGAAATCCAACGTTCCGTAGCGAACTGTTTCAGAGAATATGTCGGCAAACTCGTCGCTGTCGATGACTGAGTTTTTAAAGGCAATGTCCGTGTAGAAAGATGCAATAGCATTATCTTCCTTAAATAGCCCCAGTTGATAGAAACCGGATATGGCATCCAGGTGCCCGTTCAGACCTATGGCTTCGAAATCGCCCACAATTTCAAATTGATTTCGATACAAGGAGGCCCCGGCGAAGCTTTGCCCGATCGTGACCGGCCGTTTGTAGCCGACAACACCGCTTAGGTTGCCGAACTCATTGGTTGAAACCAGGGTTGCAGACAGGATGTCCCCATGGCCGGTTATATTATTCTGGGAGTACTGACCTATAAGTCGGTACACCCCGGTATCGTTCACGCCATAGTTGTCGGCCCGGATTGTAAATTGATTTTTTTTCTCACTGACAACATGGAGGTTTAGGCGGACCTGGCCTGGATGTTTCCCCATGGAAAAGAACCCGAACACCTTCAAGCCCTGAATCATGTTGGCTCTCTTCATTGCATCCTTGATCGCGGGCTCGTACACAACGGTGCCAAGCAAGTCCAGAAAGGGCTCCTTGATTTGTTCTTCCGTATATAGCTTATTGTTCTTAAGATGTATCTCCGTAATTCTTCCGGGAAGTACATTCATGATCAGCGTGTTCCCCCGTATTTCATTGGGCACGATGAAAACCTGATTAAAGGTGAGCCCCTTCTCGTGATACGCAAGGGTCATGGCATCCGCCAGACTGTGCATGTCAGAGATGGTCATCCATGGGTCCATCTTATCGTAGGCGGCGCTGAGTTTGAGGCTCAGGTACTGTTGGGTCACGCCGTATTCCGGAAACAGGGAATGGCCTTTAAGTTCAACGGCTTTTATCAAGGCCTTGCCGTTTACCAGGTCAGTTTTTCTGGCTTGACCCGGAGCAGAGGGGATGGCAATGGTATCCGGCCTGGTTGACTCTGCTTGTTGTACCTGTAGGGTAGACGGGGTGGAATCAGCAGCCATACTTGATAGGTGTGTCAGTGTAAGACAAGCGCATACAAACCACTTGAGCAAACGGGGCAAATGAGGCTGGCTGATAATAGTGGGGAAGGGGAAGCCCCCCGTCTCAAACGACCTGATAATTAAAATACCGCAAAAAGTCTATTAATTGTTTATACTCAGTAAGTATATATTCTTCCAGAAAAAATGTAGCAATTCGACTCTCAGCAAATGTTTATTTGTGTATCACTCCACTGGGGGAAGGACGCCGGCCTGAGCTGGCAGTGAGCCGGAAAAAGGGTGCGCTGTAGATTGCGATGATGGAATTCAGAAAGCTAAAAATTAAAACAAAGCTCATCGTAGTTGTCCTCCTGACCAGCACTATTGGGCTGCTTCTCACGGGCATTGGTGTTATTACCCTCGATCGGGTTAAGCAGAAGGAAATACTGGCCGAGGAAATGTCCATCCTTACCCGCGTTATTGCTTCACGCAGTACAGCGGCGTTGAGTTTCCGTGACCAAGTCCGGGCCAAGGACAACCTGACTTCTCTGCTGGTACGGGAGTCGGTTGAGTTTGCCTGCATGTATGACATGAACCGTGTCGTTTTTGCGAGCGTACAAAGGAATTCTGATTCGGCTGCGGCCTGTCCTGATAGCCCGAGGGAACCCGGCGAGTATTTTTACGAGGGTTACCTGGAAGCCTACCAGGCGATCGAGCTGAATGGCCTGGCGATTGGCAGTGTCATGGTTCGTACCAGCCTGATTGATCTGGACCGCAGGTTGCAAAGCCAGTTGATCGTCAGTGTGGGCATTTTGGGGCTATCTTTGATTACCGCGTTTTTGATGACACAGAGCCTGCAGAGGGCAATATACAAACCCATCGTGGACCTGGGTGATGTTGCCAATAAGATCACGGAACACAACAATTTCTCTATTCGGGCGTCGACCACCAATCAGGATGAGATCGGGGACGCTATTAATGCGTTCAATTCTATGCTCAACAAGATAGAGGCAGACAAAGAAGAACTGACCCGGCTGGCCTATTACGATCCCCTGACCAAACTGGCCAATCGGCGAATGTTTAGTGAGCGGCTGGTGTTTGCACTGGAAAATGCCCGTCGTTCGGGGGAGCGAATGGGGTTGATATTCCTGGACCTGGATAAGTTCAAGGTAGTGAATGATGAGCTGGGCCATGATATTGGTGATTTGCTGTTGAAGTCGGCAGCCAAGCGCCTGGAGGCAGCGTTGCCGGCGAACGGTACGGCTTTCCGGCTGGGTGGCGATGAATTCACTGTACTGCAGGTGGGAGTAACTGAGCGCGACCTGGAAATTACAGCGGAAGCCATACTGAAGGAATTCGCCGAGCCCCTAATATTGGCTGGTAAACAACTCACGATTTCCTCGAGCATTGGAATAGCGATATCCGACGGCAACGATAATGTGTCTTCTATTATGAAAAGCGCCGATATTGCGCTTTATCAGGCCAAGGACGCAGGGCGCAGCAATTATAAGATCTTCGAGGAAAACTGATCAATCCGGCAGGCTGCCACCGATCAGAAGTTTTCCAAGATAGTGCTTTATAGCGTTTTGCCGGATGCAATCTTTGTCAGTCTGGTCTTTGGGTACGCAGCTTTCCATGATGTTATCAAGTGAACCACGGTTGGGCGAAGACGCATCCCCAAGCAAAGCGCTGTCTTGCTCTTCTGATTCCTCTGCGAGTGAATCGGCTATCGTGTTATCCAATTCTCCGACAGTATCCGGGTCGGCAGTGGGAGGTAACGTCACCGCTGTTGATACTATACTGATGGGTTGACCTCCATCGCCGATAGTGCTGATGGATTGGGTGCTGTAATCAATGCCTGGACGTTGCACGGTACCGGGTGCTATGGCAAGGCGATCATCGTAGACCACTTCTATATCAATGTTGCCATTCACAGCAAGAATACTGGCGTCCACAGCAGTCGCGGGAATCTCAAACAGTAACTCGTGTCCTGGAATCAGGTTGGTAACAGGGGAGGTGACTTCGACGCCGTACAGCCCACTGGGATCCGTTACTAAAATCGTGCTTCCACCCGCCAGCATGGTAATGTTTCCGCCGGGATCATTAGCGGCACCCAAGGTCGTAACATCGCCCTCAATATAGATATATTGACCGCTTAACGTAATACCATTCTGTCCGGTGGCTTGTACGGAGCCCAGTATTTCAATGCCCCCTGCCGCCAGATCGGCATCTGAGAAGGGAAGGGACCAGTTCTGCTGACCGGCAATCGTTTCGAAATTCTGCGCATCGCTGTCTTCAACCGAAAGATCGCTAATGAGCAAGCCCCCGACATTGATGCTGGCGTTGGATCCGATCAACACGCCTGCTGTGTTGAGGAGAAAAACATTACCATTGGCGTCCAGGCTGCCAAAGATCTGGCTGGGTGAACCGGAGAAGTCTCGATTAAGCGCGATAGCGTTCGCATTGGGTTGAGCAAACACGACGGATTCGTTTGTCGCTATGTTGAAACTGTCCCAGTTAATGGCGGTATTCTGGCTGGACTGATTGATGATAGTACGCGTGGCGTCCGTGGGGTCAACGCCAATAGAGGCCGCCCCGGAGATCACGTTACCTCCCGCTGGTGCTGAAACTGCGACACTCTGTCCGAACAGGAGAAAAATGCCGACAATGGGCTTGGTATTGAAAGACATGGGTACGCCGACCAAACTGGAAACTGTTTATTTAAGTGTAAATTCTCCAGCGTAAACCGTCTATTTTAAGCGCAGGCGTTTGGTAATTTTCTGTAACGTACTTTTCTGTAACAAGGGGCCGTAAATTGCTAAATAACCGAAGTATCAACGACTTCTTGAACATCCTTCAGCATTACTTGCCTGATGCCGGCTTGGGGTTTCAGGTTGTTCCTGACTGTCAGGGGCTTGAACTCTTGCTTATCGAGCCGGGGTTCGATGTCCGTGACCTGACCCAACATCAGATAGAGCGATTAAGTGATGATCCGCCTTATTGGATCTTCTGTTGGGCCAGTGGCCGGGCCCTGGCGCAGGCGCTTATGGATGGCAGGGTGGATGTCAGAAACAAGGTCATCGCTGATTTTGGTACTGGATCAGGAATTGTGGCGATCGCGGCTAAATTAGCTGGAGCAAGGCAGGTGTTTGCCTGTGACATTGACGAAATCTGCTGTCAACTGACCAGACTAAACGCCGCGCATAATAAGGTGGACATCAGTATTGTGACCGGATTGGAGCAGATTGGGGTTCCTGTGGATATGGTACTGGCAGCAGATGTGCTCTATGAAAAGGAAAATTTGCGGTTTTTAGACAGGATGCTGGAAGTGGCCGATGACGTCATCATAGCCGACTCACGGTTGAAATCGATGCCGGACCAGCGCTTTACGCACTTTGATACGTCCAATACCACTTCGTTTCCGGACTATGGCGAGGCTAAAGCCAATAACGAAGTCAAATTCTATTGTTCACGGGGCAGGAGCGGCTCGTGATCAGCCGCTCCTGGAATGAAATAATGCGTTAGAACCAGAGCATTATGCCCAGGTGACCGCCCTCATCCAGTTTGGCCTTTCCGGGAGCCTCTGTTTTTGCTTCAGCGTAGCGATAACCGGCATAAATCCAGGCCTGCTCGATAATGCGATACTGAATACGGGCGGTGAAGTCTATATATCCATCCACCTCATCAAACGCCAATACATCGGGGGAGTAGTACATGTCACTCCGCAGGCTCAGGTTGGTAACGGTAGGGATATCCCAATTAACAAAGCCACCCAGACCGATTGCCGTTCCGGAATCGTTGGAACGATCGATGTCAAAATAATAAGCGCGTCCGCCGATGCCGGCCAATATACCGGACTGCTTGTTGACGTTGTCAGCCACGAAAAAGCTGCCGTAATAAACGTCCCCATAGTCCTGATGATGCAATAACCCGGCCCCGACATTGAGTTCCGATTTATTCAGTTGAGTGCTGTAGTCCAAAGCAACAGCATCGTTATTCAGGTTCAAGTCCAGAGTATGGGACTGTACGTTTGCTGAAAGTGCGGTTACAGCAACAGTAGCTGCGGCGTAGATGTGGTTTTTCATTGCATTGTGCTCCAGCTGGCTCACGTGGTCTTAACAGGTCGCAATTATTCACGGGATGCCATCTACATTCAATGTGCACGCTTCATATTTTTGTGGTTTTTCAAGGTTTTGAGGATCTCAGGCTGCCTCCCGGCAGGGTTGTGATGGTATTTTGGCACAAAACATATGTCGATTACGGCGGATTTTTAACAGGCTTATCAATTTGTGATTGTAAGGGTATAATTTTGTAGGAATAATTCCCTATAGCGCCGTTGATTTGGGCTATATTTAAGGACAGTTGGTGGGCTTCCTCACCGATTTGACGGTATTCAGTAACAGCGGTATCCCATGATTCACGATTTTGCTACAGCGCCTAGAACACCCAGGGATGTGCCGGTTCGGCAACCTGTTCCTGTTGTGCCTGCTCGAAAATCGAGCAAAAGGGTGGTTTTGGGGGCTGTACTGACGTTGGTTGCCTTGCTTTCCCTCTGGCGAATGCTGGCTTCCGATCCCGTTATCGTGAACGAAGGCTTTTCGCCTCCCGTTGAAGCCAAAGAGGAATACCTCCAAGCCGCTGATCTGGAGGAAGCGCTGCTGAGCGGCCCGGAACAGATTGATGAATCCACCGATGCGGCCGATTCTCAGGTCGTGCCCAGGGAATTTGAGCTCAAGGCCCAGGCCAGGCAGGGGGTTGTTGAGGAAGAAGATTATGGCTTTTACGACTCTCTTCAGGCCAGTGCTTGGAGGGTCCCCGTACAGCGGGGCATCTATCTGACTGCAGAGGATCGCAAGCGTGCCAGTTACACTTATGTGCTCCAGGCCGCATCTCTTAAGAACCGGTCCGAGGCGATCGCTCTGGTGGCGGCGTTACAGAAAAGGGGGCTGGCTGCCTCTTATTCGGTAAGCGGGGGAGGCATGGGGGAGATGACGTGGTACCGGGTCAACGTAGGGCCGTTTAACAACGTATCAATAATGAATAAAGCGGAAGATGTGCTTGTCTCCATGCATATGATGCCGTTGAAGCGTCGAGTGCAATAGTCTAAATTCGCCCGCAACAGTTTTATTACTTCACAGATAACCGGATATTACCCGAGTAGTCTCCATTGAATCAGAATTCAGTTGAGGATACTGAGGGTAAAATTCGGTATTATCATGCCTGATCAGTAGTCCGGATAACTGCTCCAAAAAATGTACAAGGGGATTTAAATGAGAGTTTCTCTGATTCTGTTAGTAACCGTGGCGTTGGCCGCTTGTGCCAGTTCTGGCAGCAAGGAGGTGGTTCAACCTGAAGACGCTGTCACTATGAACAGTGAGATCTATAAGATAGGCGCAGGTGATTCATTAAGTATCTCGGTGTGGCGGAATCCGGAATTATCAGTGATCGTGCCTGTTCGACCCGACGGGAAGATTTCAGTGCCGCTCATTGGTGATATTGCCGCAGCCGGACTTGAGCCAGAGGGCTTGGCAGGTCAGATACGAACAGAGTTGTCGAAGTATATAAAAAACCCGCAGGTGACGGTGGTTGTTACTGCTGCGAATAGCTCTGCGTTTCTACACCGGGTCAGGGTGACCGGCGCGGTGAATTCTCCAACATCAATAGAGCACAGCAAGGGGATGACGGTGTTGGATCTTGTGCTTGTAACGGGCGGTGTTACCGAATTTGCCAACGGTAATGCGACAAAATTATATCGGACCACTCAATCAGGCGTTAAGGTCTACCCAATCAAACTGGATGACATCCTGGAAAAAGGAGATATATCCACAAACTACCAACTTCAGCCCGGTGATATCGTTACCGTGCCAGAGCGTATGTTCTAATGATTCAGTTTTCTTCGTTTATATGATCTATGGGTTTTTGTATGCCGTTAAGAAATAAACTGGGGAAATTGATTCTCTCAAGTTGTTTTGTTGTAGCTGTTGATTGTTACGGCGCCATAGATAGTGAAATCAGTGTAGGTACCAGTGGGCGTTGGACGGACAACGTCTATTTTGATGCCGATGATCAGCGTAATGATGTGTTGGGAGAAGCCAGCGTCAACATCGCGGTAAGTAGCATCGAAGAGGTTACGGAGTTTCAGCTGGGCTATTTGATCACCCACGAGAACTACTTGCGAGACAGTTTTGGGAATGACAATTATGTTCAAGGCACAGGTGCATTGAACGTACACTTGCTTCCCAGTCAGCTGTTTTGGAAGTCGGAAATCGAATCAGAAATTACACGGCGTGATAGCACAAGCGTTGATGTTCCCGCAAACAGGGATCAGCGAAACTTTGCAAGAACCGGCTTGGAATACGTATCGTTTCTTAGTGCCAGGGACCAGCTCCTGTTCAATCCATATGTCTCCGGCACCCGCTTTAAACAGGCAACATATAACAACGGAAACAGGGTGGGGCTGGTTGTGGACTGGAACCATTCATTGTCTCCGCTAATGAGTGCTGGCTTGGGATGTGACGGGCAGAAAGTTGATTTCAGCGATGGTGATGGCGACTACGATACTGTGCGCTGTAATGTTTCTGTCTCCCGCAGATTAAACGGGGGAAACTTAGAAGTTGATCTTGGTCAGCGCAAGGTGAATCCAGAGGGGGGCGAGTCCTTTGATGGGGTTGCGTATTCTGCCGCAATGACCCTGGTTAAAGAGCCCCATGAATTTGGTGTCTTGTTGTCGAGAGATATCCAGGATAATACTGAAAGCCTGTTTTCCCGGGATTTCGTTGGGGGAGAGGGGCCGATTGAGATCAATACAGATTTTAAATCGCTTAGTATACGAAAGCGTTTCGAAATCCAATACGCCTATGTCTTTTCGAGCGTGCAGCAATTCGAATTGGTCGCTTACCTGGACTCGGATGACGTTTATAAATCAAGGCTGGACACGGACAGAACGGGGGTAGATGCAGTTTTTACCCGTTCTATTACCCCCCAGTTGGAAGCTCGATTGCAATACTCTTTTGTAAAGACTGAGTTCGCAGATGGTACTGCTGACCAAACCGTGAACTATGATGACCTATACAGGATCCTGATTAACAAGATTTTCTCCAAGCAGTTTGAAGCATACGCCGCTATAGAGGCTGAAAAGCGAAGGGCCGAGTCAGATCTACAGGGATATGAAGCCTATTCTGCCGAACTGGGAATTGTCTACACCTTCAAGTAGCAGCCCGACTACATTTCCTGAATATGAATCCCGTATTTCTTGATTAAATCATAGAGTGTGGGGCGGGTGACTCCTAACAACTTCGCAGCGGCTGAGATGTTGTTCTCAGACATATTGATCGCTCTGATGATTGCAGCCTTCTCTGCTTCCTGGCGTACGGCTCGGAGGTTTAGAGAAAGGTCTTCGCTGTGCGGCAGTCCCAGATCCATAATCCCAATGTTTTTCTGATCGCACATTATCACGGCGCGTTTAAGCTTGTTTTCCATCTCCCTGATATTGCCGGGCCATTCGTACCCTTCAATGGCGGATACCGCCTCGGGTGTGAAGCCTTTGATATTTTTATTGAGATGGTCGCAGAATTTTGCCAGCAGATTTCGTGCAATCAACGCCTTGTCTCCGCCCCGATCACGCAGTGGTGGAAGCTCAATGACCATCTCACTGATACGGTAGAACAGGTCTTCCCTGAATCCTCCGTCAGCCACCATCTGTTCCAGATTCTTGTTGGTGGCACACACTACCCGGACATCAACAGGAATTTCTTCCCTGCCGCCCAGTCTCTCGACAACTCTCTCCTGGAGAAAGCGTAGTAGCTTGGCCTGCAGCGCAAGAGGCATATCGCCTATCTCATCCAGAAACAACGTGCCACCGCTGGCGACTTCCACCTTGCCAAGGGTACGCTTGGTGGCACCGGTGAAGGCGCCTTTCTCGTAACCAAACAGTTCGCTTTCCATCAGGTTCTCCGGCACAGCCGCACAGTTGATCGCAACAAATCGGCGATCACAACGGGAACTCAATTGATGGATCGCTCGCGCGATAACTTCTTTACCTGTTCCCGATTCGCCGAGAATCAATGAGGTCATATCCGTGGGAGCAATCTTTTCAACAATGCGGCAAACAGAAGCCATGCGCTCATCGCTGGCGATTACACCGGGAAGGATGTTCTGTTTGTTATCCTGTAGGCGCCGGTTTTCCTGCTCCAGCTCCCACATGTGGTAAGCACGCTGGACAATCAGGTCCAAGGTGTCGGTGTTAACAGGTTTTTGATAGAAGTCGTACGCGCCCATGGCAACGGCACGCAGCGCATTGGCATAATCATGATAGCCTGTGACGACGATAATTTTGGTATTTGGCGCAATGCGCAACGTTTCCTGGATGGTGGCGAAGCCTTCTTCGACGCCTTCTTCGTCGGGGGGTAAACCAAGGTCCTGCAAGACCACAGCGGGTTCATGCATTCTGATAGCCGCTATTGCACTGTTGCGATCGGGGGCAACAACAACTTCATATTTATCAAAATGCCATCGCAATTGACTTTGCAGTCCTGGATCATCTTCTACGATAAGCAACACCGGCTTACATTCGGTCATACCGTATCTACTTTTCCTGCTGAATTTGTTTCTTCAAGGACCATTGGTATTCGGATAGTGAAAGTGGTGCCGATTCCGGCTTCACTTTTTACCAGTACATCACCACCCAGGTTACGGATGAACTCCCTGGTTTGGTAAACACCGATCCCCATACCTTTGCCTGATTTTGTCGTGTCAAATGGTCTGAACAGACGGTTTTTTAGGAAATCGCTGTCCATGCCACAGCCATTATCTTCGACTTCTATTATGGCCTGATTATTATCTTCAGATCGAAGCGTAACATCTACGTACCCATCGGCTGGAGTGGCTTCCTGCGCGTTCTTAATAATGTGGGTAACGATCATTTCCAAGTTGTCTTCATCGGCAACAACTTTAAGGGAATCTTCCATTATTCTCAATGTCGGTGGCGGCATTCTGTCCTGGCATTTTTTCACTGAATTGATAATGATGTTCTTAAGCTCCAACTGACGCCCGGAAGTGGGTTGGGTTTGCTGAAGTTTCTTGAGCAAGTTGCTCATTCTTTGAACGGAGTTGTCGATGGTGCTGATCATGTCGTCGATGAACGCCGGATTTTCCTTGTGCTTGGCGGCGTTTTCCACCACCAATGCCTGTTGGGCAATGAGATTCTTGAGGTCGTGCATTACAAAGGCAGAAAGTTTGTTAAAGGCGTCAAATTGCTTGGATTGCGCCAACAGCTCTGCGGCTTCGTTTCGGGATATATAGCTGGCAACTTCCCGGCCCACTGTTTTGAACAGATCCAGATCTTCCCAGGTGAGTTCGAACTCCGATGGTGGCGAGCTCAGTAATACAAAACCGATCAGGTTGTTGTCTACCAGCATGGGAATGATCAGCCAAAGGTCTTCCATTTCATGAGACCAACCCGGCAGATACTCGTTGAAGTTACTCAGTTCGTGATCTTTGGGTGCGGAGGGGGAGAATACCCATTCCTGATCCCGCAGAATAGAGCAGAACTCACTGTCGGAATCTTCTTCGAACTCTTTGGTAGGGTAATTCATATTGAGGGTGGCTATAGGGATGAAACGCCCAAACTGGTTGTCCATCCACAGCATTCCGCCCTTACATTTGACTACGTCGGTAATAGCTCTCAGAGCCTTTTGGTGTGGGTCTTCTTCAATTTCAGGGGTAGACGTCAGGTGGTGAATCAGGCTTAACCACTGTGACCGGTAATCGTATTTGTGGACAAAGAAGTGTTTGTCAATAAAGACACTCAGATTGGCACGGGCGGCATCAGAGAGGAATACAACGGCGATACTGACCAGCGCACTGAAGATCAGTGTTACCTGAATTACAGTGCCCCAGTTCCCACCGTACATTTTGATGTAGTAGCCGCCGGCTGCCATCAGCGCGAGAAAGAACCCGGCAGTGGTCAGGCCAGTAGTGTAAAACGCAAGGGGGCGAGAGATAGCAACCTGGTTTTGTCTGGGAGAGCCTTGCGAACTCACTGCCAAAAGCCCGAACGATAGGAAAAGGGCTGCCGATCCATTTACCGCGCCACGGGCGCGCCAGATCTCTGCGTCGAGTTTTCCAAACAATAGTGCGTAGGAAAACAGATACAGGTCGTAAAGCAAAAACGCCGCCAACCCAAGGCTGTATACTTTGTTGATGCGGTTATGAGGGGAGTTTCGGAATAATTGCTCTACGGCCACAATGCACAGAATGGAGAGCAGCATGCAGGACCAGACGTAGAGTTGATAGGCCTGGTTCTTGTTGTCAATAATGGCCGGTAGCACGATAACAAATACAATGGACGCCGTTATCCAGAGCAGTTGTATCAGCAGAAATGGCCCTTTTTGGATTCGTTTGTTCTGGTTGGTGTGTTTGAGTTGCTGCATTACACCGAAAATCCAACCGCCGAATCTCAAGGTTTCACAGAGAATAAGTTGTTGTACGGTTAAGGTCGGCTTGAATGAATCCCACGCGAGAACCCCGGCCCAGCCCATAGCAATAAATGCGGCGATAGCGAGAGAAAAAGTAATATGCCGTTTGATCAGAAGAAAACACGACACGAGCGAGAATGCACTCAGGAGGAGAGCACCGCCCAAATAGCTGGTGAACGTGACATTTTCTAGTAGCATTAATTACGGCTTATGCGGGCGTTATCCGGCCAGTTTTTTTAGTTTGTCGGTGATGTTATCCATTGCGCGATCAAACAGAATCCCATTTTCGAGAAGTTTTACATGACCATTCTGTATATCGCTGGCGAATTCATCCAGTTTCTTTTCAAACACTCTCAAACCGAAACGGTTTACAAACACGTAGGTCTCACCCGGATCAGTTATCAATGCCAATTTGCAGCGGAACGACTTGGCGCTGTTGGCCGGGGAGTAGTCCATCCAGGTGCCGGGCTTTACCTTGGAGGCTTGGGTTATATATTGTTTGGCTGCTGCCTGTTGTCTCAGCTTTTGCTTTTGCGCCGAAGTCATGCTGTCCCAGTCTTCTATGGAAGCACCTTCTATTTGTCCAAGTGCGGCGAGGTGTTCAGGTCGCAGCGGACACAAATCTTTATCATCAAGCTGTTGTGATAATGCCTGGTCAAAAATCTGTTCAGTGACACTAAGCGAATTTAAAATACTTTCCCGGGACGCATTAATGGCCTCCAAACCGTTGGAAATCTTGTGCAGGACTTCAACCTTTATTTTTTCGAGGCGATTGAGTGAGCGCTCATCGAAGTGAGGACGAAGCCCCCACACCAGTTGATCCACAACTTGCTTGGCCTCAAGCCATTCGGTACTGTCCGTACCGTGCTTGAGATGGATGTACAGCAGCACCTTCTGCCAGTCATTGACGATAAAATCCAACACGAATTCAGGTAAGCGACCGTCCTTAAGGCGTGCGTATATCGTTTCGCGTGCTTTGGCCTTGGCATGTTCTGCTTTGGCTTTTCCAAGCGCTGCTTCCTGGGTACGCTTCTCCAGGATATTGGCTTTGTTCTGATCCAGTTTGGTCAGATCCTGGAATTTAGTGAGCGCATGCTCAAAGATAGCAATATCACCGGTGTAGTTCTCGATAATATCGTGAACAATGCGGTTCACTTCTTTGTAAAGTTTTTCCTGACTGGTCTCGCTGCTTTCGTCCCAGCCCACTGCCGCTGACGCAATTTCATTGATAAAGCGACGGGCCGGATGCGTGTTGTTTTTGAAGAAGCTTTTGTCTTTCAGAGCCACTTTCAGTATGGGTATCTGCAGGCGACTGATCAACGCCTGGAAAGGTACTGGCAAGTTGCGATCATCCAGGATGAAATCAAAAAACATGGCGACCAGATTTATGATGTCCTCATCAGACTCATGCAGAATATCTTCCTTGCCCGATTTGACGTTGTCTTCCAGAATTTGGGAAACAACACTGCGCACGTCAAAGTTCTGTGGTGATTGCAGATATTCACTGGAAAGCTGCATAGCCGTCAGTGATTCAAGTAACGCGTCCTGTGGGATAGGGGACGAATGTCCTGTGCCGGGATGGGGGGTAATCGCTCCCGGAATGGCAATTCCGTTGTTACGTAGCTGGCTGAAAAGATCGAAAACCTGCCCGAGCGTAATACCTGGGCCTGCGTGTGTGCCACCGGCGTATCCGGCTCCCGGGGTTCCTCCGGCAAGGCTCGGGCCGCCCATGCCAGCGGCAGGCTGATCCGCTTGTTCACTGAGGCCTTGAGCGTATCCTCCTGCAGAAGGCATACCGGCGGCTTTCTTCTTGCGCACATCAAAATGGATTTGCGGTAGTACGCCTGCACTGACCAAAAGATCGTTCACCAGTGAATAGATGTTGCGTAACTCCACAATGACGGTGCGATCAAGGTGCTTCAACAGAATAACTTTGCACTTGATGTCCAGTTCGAGCGCTTTCAACGCCTCAGTGACAGCAGAGCATATCTGCGCCGGGTCCAGCGGGTTGTTGGTTTCGTTAACCCGGACATCCGGCATGAGGTAGTCAAAGCGGCAATTGAGTTGATACAGCAACTCCTGGCTGTCGATACGGGCCCGGTTAACAATACCGGTCACGGCAACGTCCTGCTCCATATCATCTTTGCCCACTAACTTAATGGAGTCGAGACTGAGGGAATCAGAACTGTAACTGTCTGCTTGGCTGTCCCGAGTGCCGCTGATGCGGTTGTTCAGGAGGAGACGAAAATTCTCTTCATAACGTTGCTTGAAGATATTCCAGACTTCCGGTTTCTTTATGCGAACCTCGCGCATGGAATCAAAGTAGAGGTTCTGTTCATTATTGGAGCCGGCTTTAGAGGCGAGATCGAAAAACAGGTCATCGCAGCTGCTGAAGAATTGGCTGAAATTATTGGATAATATTGAGAACGCATTGTCCTTCACCTGCTTGATGAGCACAGGCATCGTCGCAGAGACGTTTGAAATCGGTCTGGTCCGTTTCTCTTTATCGCCCATCATAGAATTATCCATATTGCAACACGGCCCCAATCTAGTTCAGATTCTGAACTACTGTCACTGCTGGTGGCAATGCGTAAAATTCACGGTTGTTTGTGATTCTTATGATTGATAAGTATTCCGATTGTATCTCATTACCGGCATACAATGCGACCAGCAAAAATGTAGCCTTAATAGTTTAGATGGATTCTACAATTCTGTGTGCAGCAATGTAAGGAGTTGTTTCACCTTGGGTTACTTTTAGCTGCATCTCCTCATAGAGGGCCCTGGCTCGCTGGTCCCGCTTCAGGCGTCGATCGATCAATTCGTGAACAAGTCGCCACATCCACTCTTTATTCTGGAGGGCTCGGTTACGCTCGAAATGGCCAACTTCCGTGGATTTTTGTTTGAATTTGGAGATCATCTGCCAGATTGCGTCAATATTCCCGCCTTCAAGGGCGGAACACAGCATCACTTCGGGGCGCCAGAAACTGTTGTGCTGAAGAATACCTAAGGCATTCTGGTAGTGGCGCTGGGTTTGCTGCGCCAGGTTCCGGTTGCTGCCATCCGCTTTGTTGACGGCGATCGCATCCGCCAGCTCCAGAATGCCTTTCTTGATTCCCTGCAGTTCATCGCCGGCATTCGGGAGCATCAGCACCAGGAAAAAATCCACCATCCCGGCCACTTCATACTCCGATTGCCCGACGCCAACAGTTTCTACAATGATGACATCGTACCCGGCCGCTTCGCAGAGCAGCATGGCTTCACGGGTCTTTTGCGCAACACCACCCAGGGCGCCACCACTGGGAGAGGGCCGGATAAAGGCGTTCTCCTGTTGGGAAAGCACTTCCATGCGGGTTTTGTCACCCAGAATGCTGCCCCCGGTGATCGGTGAGCTGGGATCTACTGCCAATACCGCCACCTTATGACCTTGCTTTATCAGGTGCAGGCCAAAGGCTTCGATGAACGTGGACTTGCCTACGCCGGGTATGCCGGTGATGCCTATGCGGATACTGTTGCCGGTATGGGGCAGGATTTGCTCGAGCAAGGTCTGAGCCTGGTCCCGGTGCTGGTCCAGTTTGCTTTCTGTCAGGGTGATGGCCTTTGCAAGGGAACGGCGGTTCCCCTGCAAGAGCTTATCGATATCAATAGCCATCAAGAATCAGGCTACCTGATTGATTTCGTCCAGAACTTTACGGGCAGAGACCGGTATCTTCGTGCCTGGACCAAAAATGCCTTTTACTCCGGCTTGGTAAAGGAAGTCGTAGTCCTGGCGGGGGATAACGCCGCCGACAACCACGATGATGTCGCTGGCGTCTTCTTTTTTCAGTGCGGCAATCAGGTCGGGCACTAACGTTTTGTGTCCGGCCGCCTGGGAGGAAACACCAATCACGTGCACGTCGTTTTCTACTGCCTGCTTGGCAACTTCCTCGGGAGTGGAGAAGAGTGGTGACAGGTCAATATCGAAGCCGACGTCAGCAAACGCGGTAGCAATGACTTTGGCACCGCGATCGTGTCCATCCTGGCCCATCTTCGCGACCAGCATACGGGGGCGGCGACCGTGGGACTGTTCAAATTCTTCGATTTCCTTACGCATTTGCTGCCAGTCGGTGTCGGCTTCGTAGGAGCTGCCATAGACGCCGGATACGGTCTTGGCACTGGCGTTGTAGCGGCCCCATACTTTTTCGATGGCTTCACTGATTTCGCCGACTGAGGCCCGCAGACGTGCCGCCTTAACCGCCAGATCCAGACCATTGCCTGCGCCCGTTTCAGCCCACTTGGTCAGTTCCGCCAGAGCGGCATCACAGGCGGCCTGATCGCGGCTGGCCCGCATGTGCTGCAGGCGGGCGATCTGTTGTTCACGCACTTTGGAGTTGTCGATCTCCAGCACATCAACAGCATCTTCATTGGCCAGGATGTACTTGTTAACCCCAACGATAACATCTTCGCCGCGGTCAATACGGGCTTGCTTGCGGGCTGCGGCTTCTTCAATGCGCAACTTGGGCTCACCTTGCTCGATGGCTTTGGCCATGCCGCCTTTGGTCTGGATGTCTTCGATAATGGCCCAGGCTTTGTCGGCAATTTCCTGGGTCAGGGATTCCATCATGTAAGAACCGCCCCAGGGATCGACCACTTTGGTGATACCGGTTTCTTCCTGCACGATGATCTGAGTATTGCGGGCAATACGGGCAGAAAACTCAGTGGGCAACGCGATGGCTTCGTCAAAGGCGTTGGTGTGCAGGGATTGGGTACCCCCAAATACGGCCGCCATGGCCTCGATGGTGGTGCGTACCACGTTGTTGTAGGGGTCCTGTTCAGTCAGGGACCAGCCGGAAGTCTGACAGTGGGTACGCAGCATGCGGGAGGTGGGCTTCTTCGGATTGTATTCACTGACAATGCGATCCCACAACAAACGAGCAGCACGCAGCTTGGCAATCTCCATGTAGAAATTCATGCCGATACCGAAGAAGAAAGACAGGCGCGGTGCAAATTGGTCGATGTCCAGGCCGGTCTTCAACGCAGTTTCGATATATTCCTTACCGTCCGCCAAGGTGTAGGCCAGTTCCAGCGCGGCATCCGCACCCGCTTCCTGAATATGGTAGCCGGAGATGGAGATGGAGTTGTATTTGGGCATGTTGTTGGAGGTATAGCCGATGATATCGGCGATGATGCGCATGGAACCTTCAGGAGGATAAATATAGGTGTTACGCACCATGAATTCTTTCAGGATGTCGTTCTGGATGGTGCCGGACAGCAGGTCCTGGCTGACGCCCTGTTCTTCCGCGGCGACGATATACATCGCCAATACCGGCAATACTGCGCCATTCATGGTCATGGATACAGACACCTGATCCAGGGGAATGCCGTCGAACAGGATCTTCATGTCTTCCACGGAGTCGATGGCTACACCGGCTTTACCCACGTCACCGGTTACCCGGGGATGGTCAGAGTCGTAGCCGCGGTGAGTGGCCAGGTCAAAGGCGACCGAAGCCCCTTGCTGACCGGCTGCCAGGTTCTTGCGATAAAAAGCGTTGGATTCTTCTGCGGTAGAGAAACCAGCGTACTGGCGGATGGTCCAGGGGCGACCGGCGTACATGGTGGCTTTGGGGCCACGAACGAAAGGGGCGAAGCCGGGCAGGGTGTCCGCGTTGGGGAGGTTCGCAGTGTCTTGGGCCGTGTAGAGAGGTTTGACGGAAATGCCTTCCGGTGTTTCCCAGATCAGTTCATCCGGGGAGCGACCTTTGCGCTCCTTGGTGGCCAGTTCAGTCCATTGTTCCAGTGAAGGCTTGTTGTTCTCTGTCGTCATAACTACCTCGCGTATTTTTGTGCGGTTGACCCTGTAGTCATTTTCTCCCGCTTCCCCAGCCTTTATAGGCTTAAAATTTTAAAGTTAATGGAGCAAAACGGAAAACTGCTGAGTCGAAAATGGGGGATCACCCCTGAAGTGCGGGCTAGACTACCCAAAACGCGCTAAAAATTCATCCAAAAAAGCGTTACAGCCCTTAATTTTTCGTAAAAATCAATGGGTTGTGGCGGATTTGTCCTTCAATATAAGCGAATTGGCCACCTGGAGCGTCCAAGTTGGATAGAAAGAAGTCAATCGGGGTGACAGCTTTGGTAGTCAGCAGCGCTGGGCAATCTCGTGGATTTTGTTCCAGTCGCCTTTCTCCATGAGGGTTTTTGGTGTCAGCCAAGTGCCGCCGGCACAGACAACATTGGGCAGCGCCAGGTAACGGTTCACATCATCCTCACTCACGCCGCCGGTTGGGAAAAATTTCATACCTGGAAAAACGGCGGCCATTGAGGTGATGAAATCGGTTCCGCCCGCCAATGCCGCTGGGAAAAGTTTGACGGTATCCAGCCCGAGATTTTCCGCCACCATAATCTCGGATGGGGTCATGACGCCGGGCACGACGGCGGTGTTGTACTCCCGGGCTTTCGCAATCATCTCTGCGCTGGTACCGGGGCTGACGATGAACTGCGCTCCGGCGTCTAGCGTTTGTTGCAGCTGCAGCGTGTTTTTAACGGTGCCTGCGCCAATCACCAGTTGCGGACGAGACTCCACCAGTAATTTGATGGCATCCAGTGCGCATTCGGTTCTTAAGGTGATCTCCAGAATATTGAACCCACAGCTACTCAAGGTGTCGGCCAGCGGCAGGGCACACTCCAGCGACGGCAGCGCAATTACCGGAACAATCGGTTTGCCTTTCTTGGCCAATTCCTGAAAGCTGATGGTCACATTACTCTCCTCAAAACCCTATACAATAAAGCTGGCGCCGTGATTGGCAGCACTTACTGTCTGACGTGCGTTGCCGAAGAGCACTCTTCCCAAAGATGATTCAGATGCTGGAAGGGCATGATCAGGCCTTTTAGCCAGAGTGTCGGAATCCACCTCCAAAATCAATTGGTCGGTGGACCAGTCCAGCGTAATCATGTCGCCGGTCTGAATTTTTCCGACCACACCTCCCTTCGCGGCTTCCGGCGTCAGGTGGATTGCGGCAGGAAACTTTCCGGAAGCTCCGGACATTCTGCCATCGGTAATCAACGCTACCTTAAACCCCTGGTTCTGCAGGGAGGTGAGTGGTGGCGTCAGTTTATGTAGTTCCGGCATCCCATTGGATGCTGGTCCCTGACCGGGCAACACGGCGATAAAGTCACGCTGGAGTTTTCCTGCCTTGAATTGCTCCTGAATGTCCAATTGGGATTGGAATACAATAGCAGGCGCGGTGATTCTGGTACCCAATTCCTGACTCAGCGAGGACACCTTGATGACTGCTTCGCCAATGTTACCGCTCAACCGCTTTAAGCCACCACTTTTGCTGAATGGCTCGGAGGCGTTTCTGAATACTGCGGCATCTTTTTCTATTTCAGACACCTTCTGCCAATGGAGATGGCCTTCCTGCAGCGAGGGGAAGCAGCGTGCGCTGTCAAAAGGGCTGCCGTAAGCGGTTTGAATATCGGTGAACACCAGGCCTTCGTCCCACAACGTATCGATGACAGCTGGCGTGGCACCATTTTCGTGAAATGCGTTTACGTCAGCCTTGCCGTTAGGATAGAGCCGGGTCAGCAATGGAATGACGCTGGAAAGCTCGGCCATGTCTTCCCAGGTTAACTGCCAGCCGCAAGCACGTCCAATGGCGATCAGATGCAGGGTATGATTGGTGGACCCTCCGGTGGCGAGTAAGCCGATAACGCCGTTGAGTAAGTTCTTTGCCTCCAGTATGTAACCCAGTCCTGTCTTTTGTTTCAGGGACGTATTCACCAGTACCTTAATCGCTTCCTCTGTGAGTTGGTCACGAAGCGGTGAATGGGGTGCCACAAAAGCGCTGCCGGGTAACTGCAGCCCCATTATTTCCAATAACATCTGGTTGGAGTTGGCGGTGCCGTAAAAAGTGCAGGTGCCCTGAGAGTGATAGGATTTTTCTTCAGAATCGAGCAGCACCTGCTCGTCCACTTTGCCTTCCGCGTAGGCGACCCTGACCTTGGCTTTTTCTTCATTGCTGATGCCGGAATGCATCGGGCCTGATGGAATGAAAATCCCAGGCAAATGACCGAAGGAGAGCGCCCCCATCAGCATGCCGGGAACAATTTTGTCGCAGATGCCGAGATACAACCCGGCATCGAAGGTGTTGTGAGAAAGGGCTATGGCGGTGGAGAGGGCAATAACATCTCTGCTGAACAGCGACAGCTCCATACCCGGCTGACCTTGAGTGACACCGTCGCACATAGCGGGTGTTCCGCCGGCGACCTGGGCCGTTGCGCCATGTTTAAGGGCGTACTGCTTGATTCGCTCAGGATAACGGTAATAGGGCTGATGCGCCGACAGCATGTCATTGTAGGCAGACACAATGGCGAGGTTGGGAGTGCTTTGGGTCTGTCTTAGCAAGTTTTTTTCATCGGACTCAGCGGCGGCATAGCTGTGGGCGAGGTTGGTACATCCAACTTGTGAGCGTTGTGGAGCACTGGTTTCCATCTGATCACAGTGTTGCAGATAAACCTGACGCGTGTGCATGCTACGGTTCGTTAGTTTTTCCAGGACGGATAATAAAACGGAATGGGGCATGACCTAATCCTCACTGGTGAAAACGATCAGGTTGTTTGCGTGGGCTGCCAGTGATTTGATCGGGCTCACGGCAGCCGGATCCGCCAGCAATTTACGAAAGCAATTCAGTTTTTCCGGGCCGGGTATGTACAGGACCAATTGCTTTGCATTAATCAGCCAGCGGTAGCTCATGGAGATGCGTGGAAAAGGGGCTTCCCCGGGAACTACTGTTACGTAACGGGCAGAGTCTTGCATCGCATTGCGGTAATCTGTGGAATCCGGGAAAAGTGACGCAGTGTGGCCGTCCAATCCCATGCCCAGGACCACCAAGTCCAATGCTTCGGGGAGAGACTTAGCCTGTTCATTGGCTTGTTCAACGGTTGCGGCAAGGGAATCGTTGGTCAGCAGAGTAACCAGGTTGGCTCCGGGGAGCGGAAGTGCATCAATGAACTCCTGGAGCATGGTTTGGTTTTGCTTGGACGTGTCACTGGTGAAGCGCTCGTCCACCATGCAGAATGTTACCTGCTGCCAGGGCAGGTCGGCTTTCGCTAGTTCCTGCAAAAGCGGCACCGGTGAACTACCCCCTGAGAGCGCGCAATAACAGTGACCGTTGCCGTTGATGGCAGATCGGATCTGTCCTGCCAGATAAGCAGCCGCCTGTGCAGGAAGCTTCTGTTCATGTTCAATGCGAATTTCTGCCATGAAGAACTCTCCCTATCCGCTGGCTCCTTCGTGCCAAAGCCTTCCGTCTTTTGCCAGCAATAATGTTGAACCGGCGGGGCCCCAGCTACCACAGGAATAATATTCCGGCGGACTTGAGGTGCTCTCCCAGTCCGCAAGAATGGGATCGATCCAATGCCAGGCCTGCTCCAGTTCATCCTGGCGGACGAAGAGGGTCTGGTCCCCTTTAATGACATCAAGCAGCAAGCGTTCATAAGCATCGGCAGAACGTTTGTTGCCACGGGATTTGGGGTTCAGGTTTAAATCCACGGTGCGCACGTCCATACCGGGCCCGAGGCGTTTGCCGCACAATCTCAGGGTAATGGATTCGTCAGGTTGCAGGGTGATAACCAACTGGTTACTCATCAGTTGTCCCCTGGGTGTTTCAAAAATCCAATGCGGAATCTCTTTAAAATGCACCACGATTTCGCAACTGCGGCTGGGCAGGCGTTTTCCGGTTCTCAGGTAGAAAGGAACACCGGACCAGCGCATATTCTCTATCATCACCTTCATGGCAACAAAGGTTTCAATCGTACTGTGTTCTGCTACACCGTCTTCTTCTATGTAGCCGGCGCAAGTTTTGCCGTTAATCGTGCCTGTTGTGTACTGGCCCCTGACAACATAGCGGCTGATGCCATCTCCCAGTAACGGTTGCAGGGCATAAAGGACCTTCAGCTTCTCGTCACGAATTCGGTCTGGCTCTATATTAGGGGGCGGTTCCATAGCCAATATACACAAAAGTTGCAGCAGGTGGTTCTGTACTATGTCCCTGAGCGCTCCGGTTTCTTCGTAAAATTCACCTCGGCTTTCAACCCCGATCGTCTCTGAAATGGTAATTTGTATGTGGTCAATGTAATGATGATTCCAGAGTGACTCAAAGAGTGGGTTGGCAAAGCGCAGAACCAAAAGGTTTTGCACCGTCTCTTTGCCGAGGTAGTGATCGATCCGGTAAATCTGGGATTCTGTGAAGTAGTTCGACATTTGGCCGCTGAGTTGTCTGGCCGTATCCAGGTCCCGGCCGATGGGTTTTTCAAGTACAACCCTGGCCTCGGCTGTAATCAGACCCAAGGCACCCAGGCTGGATGCTATTGCGCCATACAATGATGAATGGGTGGAGAAGTAGAAAACCCTGGGACGATCTTCGCTCAACAGGGGGATCAGGCCGCGATAGGATTCTGTTTTATCCGCTTCAATGCTGATGCAGTTAAGGTGTTTGGCGAACTGCTGCCAGGACACGGTGTCCCAGCTGTCTTCAGGAAGATGCTGTTCCAGTTTGTCCTGGACCCGGTGGAGAAAGGCTTCCTTGCTGGGAGCTGTGCGACCCACGGCAATAATGCGGGAGCTGGAATGGAATGGGTGGGTTCTGTAAAGCTGATAGAGAGCGGGTAAAAGCTTCCGCATCGATAAGTCGCCGGTACCCCCGAACAGTACCAGATCGAAAAGGAGGTTGCTTGATTCTTTCACCAGATGACTCCTGCTCAGTTGACTGCTCGTGCTGTCACGCTTTGGCCGGACGGTTTTGTTATGTGAATTTATCACAGCACTTTTTATACCAATACGCCCAAATATGGATTCTTGCAAGTTTTTGGTTAACGATAGTGGGCTGGATATTTCATCGGGGATGTGGGTAAAATCTGGGCTCCATTTTCAGTTCTGCTAGCCGACAGAGGGTTGAGGATGGCATGGAAATTAATTTTTTGCACAAGGTTGGGTCATGATCAGTAAATGTATTTTTCCAGTGGCCGGTTATGGAACACGATTCCTTCCTGCTACCAAATCGCAGCCAAAAGAGATGTTACCTATTGTAAACAAACCCCTGGTTCAGTACGGGGTTGAAGAAGCCATGGATGCTGGATTGACGGACATCGGTTTCGTAACTGGTCGGGGCAAGCGCGCTATTGCCGACCACTTTGATATCAGTTATGAGTTGGAACATCAGATCAAGGGAACGGGCAAAGAGGCCTATCTTGAGAGTATTCGTCAGGTTATTGATAAGTGCACTTTCACTTACACTCGTCAAAGTGAAATGAAAGGTTTGGGGCACGCTATATTGACTGCGCGCAAGATGGTCGGGGAGGAGGCGTTCGGCGTTATCCTGGCGGATGATCTGTGCATTGAGCAGGAAGAGGGTGTAATGGCCCAAATGGTTAAGCTGTATAAACAATTCCGCTGCAGTATTGTCGCCATCGAAGAAGTGCCCAAAGATGAGATTTCCCGTTATGGTGTGATTGACGGGGAGTATATAAAGGAAGGTCTGTACCGGGTTACTGACATGGTTGAAAAACCGGCCCCGGAGGATGCTCCTTCCAATCTGGCTATCATCGGACGTTATATCCTGACGCCCGACATTTTTGAAATCATTGAGCGGACACCGCCGGGCGCCAACGGCGAAGTGCAGATTACCGATGCGTTGCTCACCCAGGCCAAAGAAGGTGCTGTGATGGCGTACAAGTACCGGGGCAAGCGCTTTGACTGCGGTAGTGTTGATGGCTTTGTGGAAGCCACCAACTATATGTACGAGAACTTTTACAAGAAAGCCTGATTACTGGTTCTGTTTGAAGAATTCGATCAGGCCCTGAGTGGAGCCGTCTTCATCGGCGGCTCTTTTTTCAGCTACCAGCTTTGCGGTGATTTTCTTGCTGAGCTGTTTTCCGAGCTCTACGCCCCACTGGTCGAATGCATTAATGTCCCAGATAACAGATTGGGCGAAGATCTTGTGTTCATAAAGCGCGATTAACTGACCCAATACAAAAGGCGTCAGTACCGGATAGACCAGTGTATTGCTGGGTTTGTTTCCAGGTACGAAACGGTGTTTTGCCAGAAACTCGGCTTCCTCTTCAGATTTGCCCTGCGCTAGCATTTCCTCAACCAGACTCGCTTTGGAGCGTCCCTGCATCAATGCCTGACTTTGTGCCAGGCAATTGGAATAGAGCGATGTCTGTTGGTCAGCGACCGGATCAGTGGAACGGGCACCGACAATAAAATCGACGGGTATGAAATGCGTGCCTTGATGCAATAATTGATGGAACGAGTGCTGGGTGTTGGTTCCTACGCCACCCCACAAGATGGCGCCGGTGGCGTAATCCAGCGACTCCCCGGAAAAACTGACCGATTTGCCGTTGCTCTCCATGTCCAACTGCTGCAGATAGGCAGGGAACAGGCTGAGGTTTTGGTCGTAACAAAGGAGCGCCTGACTTTGTGCGTTGAAAAAGTCGGTATGCCATACTCCAAGCAAAGCCATCAATACAGGCATATTGTGGCGAAATGGAGCGCGCTTGAAATGGTCATCCATCGCCTTGCCACCCGCCAGGAAAGCTTCAAACTGATCCGGTCCGATGGCGAGCGCAATGGTCAGGCCAATCGCAGACCATAGAGAATAGCGACCACCTATCCAGTCCCACATGGGAAGCAGGTTTTCTTCCGGTATTCCAAACTCTGCTGCAGCCTCCAGATTGGTGGATACCGCCAGGAAGTGTTGTGCAATGGCCTTTTCATTTCCGGTCCGTTCAAGGAACCAGTTGCGGGCAGCCTGTGCGTTGGCCAGTGTTTCCAGCGTGGTGAAGGTTTTCGAGCAGATGATGAATAGTGTTGTTTCCGGATTGCATTGGGGTAGTGCCCGGGATATGTGGACTGGATCAATATTCGACACGAACAGAAATTTCGTGGCACTGCTATGATACTTTTCCAAGGCGTCCACTGCCATGGCGGGGCCGAGATCGGAGCCACCCACACCGATATTGACCACAGTATCGATCGTCTTGCCGGTATATCCAAACAGTTCACCTGCTTCCAGTTGCCGGGCAAGTTGCAGCATCCGCTCCCGAGTGGTGTTGATGAGCTCGGCTGTCTCAGAGTCCAGTTCCGAACCTGCATTCCTCAACGCGGTATGTAACACCGCTCGATGCTCGGTATTATTGATGATGTCCCCGCGGAACATGGCCTCGGTTTTTTGGCGCAACTCCCTTGATTCAGCGAGCCCTACCAGCGCTGACAGTGACTCCTCATCGACGAAATTTTTCGAAAAGTCCAGTAGCAACTCGCCGCAAGCGGTACTGAATTGGGTAAAACGGTTCGGGTTGTTCTGAAACAGATCCATCAAGGAACCTGCCAGGAGGCGTTGCTTATGGGCTTTCAATGAATCAGTTAAAATGGGGTTGCTCGACACAATTGATTCCTTAATTGCACTATAAAAATGTATTTCAAGGCTCCAGTGAGATGAACGTGGCCAGGTAGCTTTGGCCTACGCAATACTTCCCCCTAAGGGTTGTTATGGGTACCTTCGGAGCAGGCTCCGGCTTGATAATGGTGGCTTCAAACGAGCAATCGCCGGTATTGATATCTACCCGGGCGTCCAAAAAATCCAGCGTATGATAATTCAACGGGAAGTATGTTTTGTGTATGGATTCCTTCGCACTGAAAATCACTTTATCCAAAGGTTGGGAAGCAATATCCTGGCCAGTCATAAGGGTCAGGCGGGAAAGCCGGTCCTGTTCCGCCGCAGAGCAAATCAAACTGCGTATATCATCGCCCAGTGGGGTTGCTTGCTCCACATCCAATCCAATACTCCTAAATAGGGTGAGAGGCGCAATGGCCACCACGCATAGCCCCTGGGTATGGCTAATGCTGCCGGTCCATCCTTCCGGCCAGTCTGGCTCTCTTTGTTTGCCCTTTAATAGTGCGTTGCAATGGATGTTTGCGGTCTTGAAAAGCTCATGAGCGCAATTTCGACCTGCGCGAAATTCCCGTTTGCGCTTGTCTACTGCTTTGGCAATTAACGCCTCTTCTTCCGGGCAAAGAGGGGTCTCCCACATCCAGTCTTCTGCGATCTTCCAGAGTACGCCCGGTGGAAACAGGGAAGCCAAGTCCGTCAAAGCTTTTGCTCCGACAGTCTTCGCTCCCAGTTCAATGAGGTACGAACGATGGTTTCAAGATCGTCGTACTGAGGTTGCCAACCGAGTACTTCTCTGATTTTTGACGCCGTTGCAATCAGCGTGGCCGGATCACCTGCACGTCGATCTGTTTCTATTACATTCAATGGCTTACCGTTGACTCTTTCGACCATTTCTAGAACTTCGCGCACACTGTAACCGTGTCCGTAGCCGGCATTCAGTGTGGTGGATTCTCCCTTGGCTCGAAGATAATCGAGGGCCTTGATGTGAGCGGAGGCTAAATCCTCCACATGAATGTAATCCCGGACCCCGGTGCCATCCGGAGTATCGAAATCGGTACCAAATATATAAACCTTGTCCCGTTTGCCGACAGCACATTCAACAGCAACTTTGGTCAGGAGTGTTGCTTTTTTGGTGTTTTGTCCAATGCGCCCCTTCGGATCGCAACCCGCTACATTGAAGTAACGAAGAATAACATGGGTCATTGGGAATGCTTTGGCCAGATCGCGGAGCATGGTCTCGCTCATCAGCTTGGACATACCGTAAGGGTTAATGGGGTTGGTTGGTGTTTCTTCGGTAATGTAAGCCGACTGTGGCTCCCCATAGACCGCCGCAGTTGAAGAGAAAACAAAATGCTTGATGTCATTTTTCTGGCAGCATTCCAACAGGTTGCGAGTGTTGGCCGTGTTGTTTCGATAGTACTTCAATGGGTTCTCTACCGACTCTGGCACAATGGTGTGAGCGGCGAAATGCATCACCGTGTTCACTTGGTGTTGGGAAATGATGGAATTCACCAAATCCATGTCACCGGTATCGCCCTGTACCAGTGGTGTATCCAAAACTGCGTGCTCAAATCCTGTGGAGAGGTTGTCCAGGACCACAACCCTTTCGCCTAGCTCGACAAGTTGACGCACGACATGGCTTCCAATGTAGCCGGCGCCACCTGTTACCAATATGCTGCCCGTACTATTGATCTGACCCATCCTGAGTTCCTGAATGTAAATGTTAAGAAAATAACGAAAAATCAAAGCGTAGTAAGTATACCATTAACTGGAAATCAGCTTCAGAAAAAGCGATTCAGGCCGATAGTAGCTATAGTTAATTATTGTTGGAACGAGTGCTAAACCATGAGAACCCTGTTGGGCGTGCTTATAATTGCGCTGATACTGTCCACCAAATTACTCGCTCACCCGGCCGATCCGTGCTTGATGCGAATCGCGCAATTGGCCCAGGGTGCGAAACAATGCGAACTCAAGCAGACGCACAAAGGGCAGTGTGATGCTCCTTTGCACCATTTGGACGTGCAGGTTCAGCACTGCGAACAGCAACTCTTCACACAAAAAGCCATAGACGGTGCGGTACAATATGGGTTTGCTGCTTTGGAAGGGGACATTTCCCAGAGTCCGTATCGGCGGCAGGTAAGGCAGGAACAGTGGGAATACCAGCTGATGCGGCCCAATCTGGAAGCGTTTGCCCGAGCATTTCCTGACGCAGTTCGCATTAGTGACGTCTTGACGGAACGATTTAACGCTCCAGCCTGTCCCAGGCAGTATCTGGGTGATCCAGACCGGTATCGCTATTTCGGTAATCAAGTGGTTACCAGATACCCGCCCAGACAAGCGCAAAGTCAGGTGGTGGACCATGATGAAAACGGGTCAGCAGTGAAGTATGTTTACCATTGGTTTTCTGCTGAGCGCCCCGGTACATGCTACGCCCCCGATGCTTCCGACCAATCCGAGGAGAAGGTGGTCAACATACCGGGCTATTTCTTGAACGATTTGGAGACCCAGAGTCGGGTGAGGGTGATTCGGTGTAAATCGAATTGCATGGAAGAGCAGGCCGCCCTGGCGAAATTGCATGATCAGTACAGCAAACAATACCGGCGCCACAGGCAGCTATTGGTCTGTTCGGACATCGATCAGAGGAATGAAACAAGACGGGTGATTAAAGGGCAGCGCCAGTCAATGATCAAGTTACCCGACTATTGCCCGGATGGCGAGATCCCCGTGGAGGTCCTGAATGCCCGCGGATTGCTGGATCAGCTGGAACAGCAGTTGTTTCTGGATGGGGCATTACCGATCGAAACTGCAAAATCAGAGTGATATTAGATGTTTATCGCTGATTGATAAAATACGGTCGGACGGGCATCATAGTTCGTCAGCACGTAAGAATCATAATTTCCCCAGGGAATGGGTAAGAAGACAGGTTTCGGAGAAAGCTAGCCATGACAGACGCATTACCTGTGGCCGATGAGAATAATAATGAAGCGCCAACCCGCAGACGGTTACCCTTTTCCTTCGCTAAGCGCCACGGGGTGGTGATAGAGGAAATCGGCGAGGTGGACGCAATGGTGGCGTACAAGCCCGGGATAGCGCCGGCCACCATCGTGGAGGTCCGCCGTTTTCTGGGGCTTCCAATCCAGTTCAACGAAGTGAACGACAGCGAGTTCGAGCGCCGTCTTTCCAAAGCCTACGAGAATAACTCCAGTGAAGCCATGCAAATGGTGGAAGGTCTCGGGGATGAGCTTGACCTGGCAAGCCTGGCAGATTCAGTACCCGAAACCGAAGACCTTATGGAGCAGGAGGATGATGCTCCCATCATCCGCCTGATCAATGCCTTGCTCACCGAATCGGTTAAGGTCAACGCGTCCGATATTCATATTGAAACCTTTGAGAAACGCCTGGTGGTGCGTTTTCGTGTGGACGGTGTGTTGCGCGAAGTCGTGCAACCAAAGCGTCAATTAGCACCTTTGTTGGTGTCACGTATCAAGGTTATGGCCAAGCTGGATATTGCGGAAAAAAGAGTGCCCCAGGATGGCCGAATCTCCATTCGTGTCGGCGGGCGGGAGATAGACGTGCGGGTGTCCACCATGCCCAGCAATGCGGGTGAACGGGTGGTGCTGCGTCTGTTGGATAAGCAGGCGGGGCGTCTGGATCTTACTCATCTTGGTATGGCGGCTGATGATCTGAAGCGGATGACCTCCATTATCACCAAGCCCCATGGGATCATCCTGGTCACCGGTCCTACTGGATCTGGTAAGACCACTACGCTCTATGCGGCTCTGACCCAGTTGAACGATTCCAGCCGAAATATTCTTACCGTTGAAGACCCTATCGAATACCAATTGGAAGGCATTGGCCAGACCCAGGTAAATACCAAGGTGGATATGACCTTTGCACGCGGTTTACGCGCCATGCTGCGCCAGGACCCTGACGTGGTGATGGTGGGGGAGATCCGGGATCTGGAAACAGCAGAAATCGCAGTACAGGCCAGTTTGACTGGTCACCTTGTACTTTCAACTTTACACACCAATACCGCGATCGGTGCAGTAACGCGACTGCAGGATATGGGTATCGAACCGTTCCTCATTTCTTCAGCGTTGCTGGGGTTGCTGGCTCAGCGTCTGGTTCGGGTGCTGTGCCCGCATTGTAAGGAATCTTATACGCCGGATGCCGGTGAATGCGAAGTCATGGGCTTTGATACCGCCAATCCACCGAAAATTTACCGTGCAGTGGGTTGCGAGCATTGCAATCATCTAGGCTATTCCGGTCGAACCGGTATCTATGAGCTGGTGGTGATTGATGATGAATTGCGCACCTTGATCCACAATAACGCCAGCGAACAGGAAATGACCAAATATGCTCGAAAACATGGCGCTGGAATCCGCGAGGATGGGCGTCGCAAAGTATTGGAAGGTGCCACCACGATCGAAGAAGTCCTGCGGGTGACCAGAGAGGGTTAATTCGTGCCGGCATTTGAATACGTTGTCCTGGATGAACGGGGCAAACAGAAGAAAGGTGTTCTGGAAGGGGATAGCGCCCGACAGGTTCGCCAGCAGCTTAAGGATAAAGGTCTGGTCCCACTGTCAGTGGAAACCACCATCCAGAAAACGGATAAACAGGAAACCACCAAGTTTCAGTTCGGCCACGCCTCTATCAGTGCGGGCGATCTGGCCATAGTAACCCGTCAGATGGCGACGCTGTTGCAAGCCGGTTTACCTTTGGAAGAAGTGCTCAAAGCGGTGTCGCGACAGCAGGAAAAGCCCAGTAACAAGAGCATGATGCTGGCGATTCGCTCCAAGGTGGTGGAAGGCCATACGCTCGCCGCCAGCCTGAACGAATTCCCCAAATCATTCCCAGAGCTGTACCGCGCTACGGTGGCAGCGGGGGAGCATTCAGGGCACCTGGATTTGGTTTTGGAGCAGCTGGCGGACTATACCGAAGCTCGCTACCGCACCAAGAAAAAAGTGCAGGGTGCGATGATCTACCCGATTGTACTAACCTCCTTCGCCTTTCTTATTGTCACCGGAATGTTGACCTTTGTGGTGCCTAAAATCGTCTCAGTATTTGAGGACTCCGGACAGGAACTTCCTGCTTTGACCAGAATCCTAATAGGGACAAGCGAGCTACTGCAAAGCTGGTGGTGGTTGCTGATTATCCTGGTTATCGGGGCCGTAATGGCCTTCAGACGGGCCTTGAAGAACGAAGCCTTTCGCTTTCGTTTTCACGCCTGGTTGTTAAAGGCGCCCTTGCTTGGCAGAATCAATCGCGGGCTGGATGCCTCCCGGGTTGCCAGCACATTGAGTATTCTCTCCAAGAGTGGCGTGCCACTGGTGGAGGCCATGAAGATCTCCGGACAGGTGGCTGGAAACGTTTGTATTCGCGAGTCTGTTACTCTGGGGGCTGACAAGCTGAAGGAGGGCAGCAGTCTGTTCAATGCGCTGGATGGCTCCGGGTATTTCCCGCCGATGATGATGCAGATGATTTCCAGTGGCGAGCGCAGTGGTGAGCTGGATTCCATGCTGGCCCGGGCCGCGACCAATCAGGAGCGGGAACTGGAAGACCTGATAGATACGATTGTCGCCCTCTTTGAACCGCTGATGCTGGTGGTGATGGGAGGTGTGGTCATGGTGATCGTACTTTCGATAATGATGCCGATCCTGAGTATGAACTCACTGGTTGGTTGAAAAACCATTCATGGAATCAGTCAGCCTCGAAGCACGTAATAAATAAATAGGTAATTTGGAACCAAAAAAGGTAGTTCAAAAACGATGAAACCGATTAACTTTGCACCGCTTAATTCCGCATCGATCTCCGCCCAAAAGGGTTTCACTCTGATCGAAGTGATGATTGTGGTCGCCATTTTGGGTGTGCTGGCGACTTTGGTTGTAGTCAACATCAGCGGCTCCCAGGATACCGCCAATGTCAACGCTACCAAGAGTAATCTGCAGGCTGTTTCCCAGGCTTTGGATTTATATAAACTGGATAATTATCGCTATCCCACCACCGATCAGGGTTTGCAGGCGTTGGTGGAGAAGCCGGACAACGCTCGTAACTGGCCGAATGGTGGTTACCTGAAGAAGATGCCGGCCGATGCATGGGACCAGGAATTTATTTATCTGAGCCCAGGTACCGATGGACCTTATGATTTGTTCTCCCTGGGTGCCGATGGTGCCGAGGGTGGCGAAGGTCCGGCTGCGGACATCTCTGTCAACGACCTCTGAGTTTATGCCCCTAACCATGAATCGCCACCAGGGTTTCACCCTTATCGAAATCATGGTGGTGGTGACCATCATCGGTATCATGACTGGCCTCATTGCCATCAACGTGATCACTCAGGATCCACAGAAAGAGCTGAATAAAGAAGCGATGCGTTTCAAGGCGCTGCTCGAAATGGCGCAGGAAGAAGCCTTGTTCAGCCAACAGGAAATCGGGGTCATCATTACTGAACAAGGCTACAAGTTTGCCCGTTGGTCGATCCCCGAGGCCAGCCAGTCAGCCCTTACGGAAACCGATAATGACCTGGGGGGCAATGATAGCGATACCGAGCAGAATCAGAATGCTGCTGCCCTGTCAGCGGCCTTGGGGGCAGCAGACAATAAGCCGGATCCCAGCTGGAACCTGATCAGCAACGAGCAGGCATTCCGGGAATATGAACTGCCGGAAGAATACGAGCTGATTTTGGAAGTGGATCATGAGCAAATAGATCTCACCGGGGGTATCGACCAGGAGGCCAAGGAAAAAGCCAAGGAAGCCGCCAAAATACTTGAGGAAGAGGAAGAAGAACTCAAACCCTCCATTTTTGTTATGTCCAGCGGAGAGCTTTCTCCTTTTGTATTGGAGATGGTGCTTCGGGAGGACAGCGATGTAACGGCGAAAGTCTCCGGCAATGAAATAGGCCGACTCTGGATTGGTGATGAAGATGAGTTTGAAGAAGAGTAGCGGCTTCACCCTGATCGAGGTAATGATTGCCTTGGCCATTTTCTCGGTGGCTGTTGCGTCTTTGAGTACGGCCATGCAGGGCAATATCCGCAATGCCGATTACCTCAAGGAAAAAACCATCGCCAACTGGATTGCCAATAACAGGCTGGTGGAGATACAGGCGGAGGGAACCTACCCGCCATTGCAGGATAAAAAAGACAAGATAGAGTACGCGGGCTCAGAATGGGTGATCAACACCAAAGTACTCAAGGCACAAACCAAGTTACCCATCCGCATTATTGAGGTCAGTGTCGGCCGGGAGGCCGATGGCGAGCCTAACTACTTCGCCACCATTACCGCGCTGGCGTCGGACACCAAATGATGAAGACGTCGTCGCAGAAAGGGCTGACCCTTATTGAACTGCTGATTGCCATGGCCATTTTCGCGGTGATGTCGGCGGCCATGTTCGTTGCGTTTGACAGCTTTCAGAAAGGCAAGGAAGTGACAGACCGGGGAGCCGATAGACTCAAACACTATCAATTGGCGTTCAATATACTTGCCCGGGATTTTCAACAGATGATCCCTCGACCGGTACGGGACGAGTTCGGCTCGGAAACACCCTTGTATGCGCTGAAATCCGATGTGGGAAGCGACGTCGAGTTTACCAGAGCCGGCTGGAATCGATCGCCTTTTTCCAAGGTCAAGCGAGCCGAGTTGCAGCGGGTTACCTATTATCTTGAAGAGCAAAAACTGATGCGCGGCTCCTGGCAGGTGCTGGATCGGGCGGAGGACAGTGTACCGGACCGCACCGAGTTGCTGGATGGCGTGGAAAGCCTGTCTTTTGTGTTTTACTACCTGGATAAGCAGAGCAAAATGGCTTCTACAGAGGCCTGGCCCCCCTCGACCATGAAGAAAGGCGATTCGGACAATCCCAGTCACGTGCCTGAGCGGGAATATCTCTTATTGCCCAGGGTAGTGGAAATGAAGCTCAACACTAAAGACATGGGACAGCTCACCCGAAAATTCCTGATCGCCAACTGTTTTGTGGATGCCTATCATCCCAACAATAACGAACCTCCGCAGGGAGGTGGTTGTGGGTCGTAAGCAGTCGGGTACGGTGTTGATTACTGTGATTATGATGGTGACGATTGCTGCGCTGATTGTTACCGACATGGTGTATCGGCAGAAACTGGACATCAAGCGAACGTCGGCATTACTCTCCAGAGATCAGGCGTTCCAATATCTGCTGGGGGCGGAGGAGCTGGCTAACCTGAGCTTGTCTGAGGATCTTAAACAGGATAACAACAAGAACGAACCGGCTTTCGTTGATACGCTGGCAGAGGATTGGGCCCAACCAACGAGCCCCTTTCCGGTCGCCGGTGGTTTCATTCAGGGGCGTGTCATTGACCTGCAGGCACGATTCAACGTCAATTCCATCATGGCCTCTGATCCCACTGTGGCCAAGAAGCAGCGGGAGCGATTTCGCAGATTGATGGATCTTGTGGGAATTCCGGCCGACAAAGAGAGCAATGTTTCCACTCAGATGCTGTCGGAGCGTTTGCTGGATTGGCTGGACAATGATCAGGAGCCCACCGGGTTCGATGGCAAAGAAGATCTGGACTATCTTGGGCTGGAGCGACCCTACCGGGCCGCTAACATGGTCATGTGGGATATTAGCGAACTGATGCTGATTGAGGGGTTTACGCCTGCGGATATCGCTTTACTAGCGGATTATGTATCCTTTTTACCCCCGGATGCGGCGCTGAATGTGAATACTGCAGATGCGAAAGTGTTGGATGCCTATGACCTGGGACTGCCGGGTGTGCAAATCGATGAGGAGCGCAAGAAAACCGGGCCGGGCCGCCACGATGGTGGTTTTCTGGACCTGCAGGCGTTTGATGACTTGATTCTAACTGCCGCGACCCCGCAAGCCACCCAGCCTGAGGGTACAGAAGCGGACGATAACGGCGTCCAGGAAATTAACCCGGGGAAACAACAAGACAACAAAGCTGTAGGCAATTTTTCCGTTTATAGCGAGTACTATTTGGTGGAAGCTGAGGCGGTAATCAACGAAAAACCGGTTTTGATGCGCTCAGTTCTGTTTCGACCTACCATTAAGGATGGCGGGTCGAATAAAGATATAAAAATCAAAACCCTATCCAGAAAGCTGGAAGATCCGCTAAAACGGGTATAATGACAAAAAAGCACCTTAGGAAGGGGCCTGTGACTAGTAAAGTTTTTGTACGCTTTATCAATGAAAAACAATGGGTTAGCCTGTGTTCCCGCTATCCGCACGAGGAGCCTGTAGAGGTTCCCGAAGATATTTTTGTGGAGTGGGCCAGTGCTGAACTGGATGGCAGGGTGTCCGATTCCCAAATCGTACCGTTTGGTGAATTTGTGGACCAGTTGCACAACCGCTGGCCACATTCCTATCAATACGGTATTACCCTAATGGTTTCCGGTGCAAATGTGTTTACGGCTGAGGTGGCGATCCCCTCCAAGCAGACCCGCCATATTGCCCAAGCGTTACCCTACATGATCGAAGATCAAGTAGCTCAGGACGTGTCTCTGTTCCATTTGATTACCGGGGAACGGAATGGCGATGGTGAGCTCCCTGTGGTGGGCATTCCTGCGCTGCTGATTGAGTCAACCCGTGCACTGTTTACTGAACACGACCTGCCATTGGATTCCATTTTGCCGGATATGCTCTGCCTGCCCTTGCGGGAAAACGAGTGGAGCCTGATGTTCGACGGCAAGCATCTGCTGATCAAGCGCTCGGAAATGGACGGGCTTGCCATCGAGATGGATGCTGCTCCGGTTGTGCTGAATTCGGTGATGGAGCACTGGCAGAATAAGCCCCAGGTACTGAGAGTTTTGTTCTGTCTGGAGCACTTGAACGAAAACCTGAAGAATTGGATTCGTACCCAGATCTCCGGTCAGGTGGCTGATGCGGAGTTTGATATCGAGTACGACGAAGCCAACGCCAGCGATTTTCAATTACTGTGTGATCATGTGCACAGCCATTTTGGTGCCAAGAAGCCGAAGTTCGACTTCCTCCAGGGACGTTTTGCCAGCAGTGGTCGTAGAAAGCCTTCCTCATTTAATTGGAAACCGCTGGCGGCGATGGTGGCTCTGTTCGTTGTGAGTTATACGGCTTTCCTGCACACCCAAGCCTGGAAGATGAATCAGGAAGCGGAAGCCCTGGATCGCGAAACCAAACAGCTCTACAAGCAGTTATTTCCACGGGACAAGCGTATCGTCAATGTGAAGCGGCAGATGCAGCAGCATATCGACGATTTCCAAAGTGGCGCTTCAGGGCAAAGCTTCCTGGCGTTGCTGGCCCAGACCGGAGAACAGATTTACGATACCAATCGGGCAACCAACGATGCCATTTCGCCACGACGAGTGTCCTTTGACGAAGGGCAGGGGGATCTACGGATGGATTTGATGGTGAAGGATTTCAGCCAGCTGGAAGCTTTCAAAGGCAAGCTGCAAAAAGCGGAGTTGGGTGTTGAAACCACTTCCGCCACCCAGGATAAAGAAGGGGTTAAGGCCCGCTTAAAAATACGGAGTGAACGTTCATGACAACTCCATTGCAAAACCTGCAAAACAGTCTGGACCCGCTGCGTCGGCGTTATGACAGTTTATCCAACTCCGAACGGTTGGTGGTTAACGGCGTGGGCGTTCTGGTTCTACTGGTGCTGTTGTTCCTGCTGTTGATTCTGCCGGCGCAGCGTGCAGTGGATAAGGCGGAAATGACATTGATGGGTAAACAGAATCTGCTGTCCTGGATGAAGGATAATGAACAGGTTGCTCGCATGGCTGCCAAAGGTGGTGGAGGTCGGTCCCAGTCGGATCAGCCGTTGCAGAGCATCGTTACGTCCACTGCGCCTGCACTGGGAATCAACGTCAAGCGAATTGAGCCGGAATCCGATGAAAAATTACGGGTTTGGCTGGAGAAAGTTTCCTTCGACAAAACCATGCGCTGGTTGCATCAGATCGAAACCCGCTACGGAGTGCGTATTGCAAACGTATCTATCGATGCCGAGCGGGATCAAGGTCTGGTAACCGCAAAACTGGTGCTGCAGAAGTAAATGTACGAAGCGTTCTTTCATTTACGGGAAACACCGTTTTCAATCGCTCCCAATCCTCATTACCTCTACATGAGCCAGCAGCACAACGAGGCGCTGGCTCATTTGGTATACGGTGTTGGAAGAGACGGTGGTTTTGTGCTTTTGACCGGCGAAGTGGGGACGGGTAAAACCACGGTTTGCCGTTGTTTCCTGGAGCAGGTTCCAGAAGATACCGATGTCGCGTTTGTTCTAAACCCCAAGCTGCAAGTCGAGGAACTGCTGGCCACCATATGTGATGAGCTTTCCATTCCTTATATTGGCGATACGATTTCTATTAAGGACTACATCGATTGCATCAATAATTTTCTGTTAAAGCAGCACTCGAAAGGGCGTCATACGGTTTTGATTATTGATGAAGCACAAAACTTGAGTTCTGACGTCCTTGAACAGATTCGCTTGTTGACTAACCTCGAAACCCACGAAAAGAAACTACTGCAGATCATCCTGTTGGGACAACCTGAACTGCAGGAAATGTTTCGCCAGCCGGAGTTGCGTCAGTTATCCCAGCGGGTGACAGCGCGGTTTCACCTGAACGCGTTGGCCGAGGAAGAGGTCGGCCCTTATGTTTATCACCGACTGTCGGTTTCAGGTGCTGTAGACCCCAGGGCAATGTTCCCGGCTGCGACCATTAAAAAATTGTACCAGATTTCCAAGGGCATTCCCCGAATCATCAACCTGGTGTGTGATCGCGCCATGCTGGGAGCCTATGCCAAGGAAACCCGGGTAGTGGACGCATCTATTCTGGGTAATGCGGCAAAAGAAGTACTGGGTTACAAAGTTTATACGCCAGCTCCTGCCATTACGCGCCATAAATGGATACCTGCGGTGATGGGAGGAGGCATCAGCCTGCTGTTGATCGCGATCATTGGCGTTTCCTATTGGCTGGGGCTCACTCGACATGATGACACTACAATGATATCGAACAGTGCGAATGTTGATAAAACAGAATCCGTCGCCAACGTAGACCCGGTACCTCCCTCCATTGCACCGCCGCCACCGCCGGTAGTACTGGACACACCCGCAAAACCCGCAACACCTGTGGAGCCAAATTCGCTGACGCTGGCCCAATTGTTTGAACTGGCGTCGCACACCCAGGACGCTGAAGCTTACGAGGATCTATTCACCGCCTGGGGTATTCAGTATTCACCCACGGAAAACGGCATGGCCTGCCAATATGCCGAAACCATGGGGCTCGCCTGCTTGAGCAAACTGGGCAGTCTGGGTTCGATCAAGCATTATGGCTTGCCGGTGATCGTGAGGTTATTCGGCGCTGACGGCACTGAAAAATATGTAGTGATTCGCAAGCTGGAGGATCAGTACGCCGAAATTTATCTGGGTGGCGAAGTCCAGCGGGTGGATATTGCTGATTTGGACAATTACTGGCGGGGCCATTATTCCCTGCTGTGGAAGAAACCACCTTCCTATCACGGGCCCATGCATCCCGGCACCATTGCCCCTTTATCAAAGTGGTTGGCCTATCATCTGGATGTTTGGGAAAACAAACCGGCGCCATCTGCGGGCCGTTCAACCTACGATCCTGAGTTGGTGGAGCGGGTGAAGCAGTTTCAACGGACTGTGGGTGAAGTGGACGATGGTGTGGTCGGCACAGGAACGTTGATTCAGTTATCGAGACGGGTCGATGACTCAATTCCGCTATTGGATCCTATCAAGGGGGGCTCCTGATGTCTTACATTCTGGATGCCTTGAGAAAGTCCGAGCAGGAGCGCCAGCGAGGTAAGGTCCCTGATATCCACGGAGCGGTTTCTGATACGGCAGATGCAAAAAGCAAGGCCAATCTGTGGCCCATAATTACCGTTGCCGTGATTATTTTAAATGTTGGTATTCTCGGTTACTTTTGGCTGGCCAGGCCGGATAGTGATACACCAAGTGCCCCCCTGCAAAGTGCTCCCCTGCAAAGTGCTCCCATACAAACCCCAGCTGTCGACCAGCCCAAACAGCAGGTAAAAAACACCAGTGCTGAGCTGCCAAAATCTGCCCCGGTGGCGGCCTATTCACCACCTAAGGAGGCTGCTCGTCCGGTTCAAGCGGCCCCCACAACAATTCAGCCGCAGCCCGCCCCTGATTTTGATGACTCCGATGTTTCCCCAGTTGAGCAGCCCTTACCCAACATTGGCTATATGCCTCAACTGGAGGAGTTGCCGGCCTATGAACGTGACGGCATCCCGGACATGACGTTCTCATCGCACATGTATTCCAGCATGCCCAGATTCCGCTCCATTATCATCAATGGCAAGCGCCTGAAAGAGGGCCAGTATCTGAATCAGGAACTTCAGGTAAGGGAGATCACGGAAAGTGGTGTGATTATGAGCTATGGCAGTACCCTGTTTGAAGTGGACGTATTGGGACGTTGGGCACAATAAGGCATTAAAATTAAGGAAGAAAATCCTATCCTCGACTACGCTTTAGAGAAAGTCAGGCCTAGATTGAGGTGTGAAATGGCAGCCAAGGAAAAAGCCGTTGAGGATAATAAGCGCAGCGTTCCACGACGCCATCTCATTTATTATTTAAGGGTTTTCGATGTCGAAACTAATTCGCTTTTGGGCAATTTAGTGGACATCAGCACCAAGGGCATTATGGTCGTGTCTGACAGGCACGTTGAACCGGGAAAGCTCTACAAGCTCAAAATGGTATTGCCCGATACAGTCGATGGTCGTAAGGAAGTGGAGTTTGACGCTGAAAGCCGTTGGTGTCAGCATGATGCCAATGATCTTTTTTATGACACAGGGTTCGAACTGATGGATCCGCAACCGGAGTTTCTGGACGCTGTGGACCGCCTGGTGGAGGACTGTTTATTCAAAGAATAACAAGCACCACAGCGATGTGTCCGGAGGCAGGATGAATATGAGCGCCCTGGATGTCATTAAAGCCAACCTTAATGTCGCAAGAACGCTGATCATTGACGGACGTGATCGTTACATTGGCGTTACCCGAACTGCCCTCAATATCGAGCAGATCTATCGAAACTACCGCTCCAGGGCAAGACTACTTTCCGCCGTTGAAGCAGAAAAGCTGCTACGCCAGGCGCACCGGGAAAGTTCAGAGCAGATATGTCAGTTATGCCGGGAAAACGGTGCGATATGGGTGAAGTTTGCCCAGTTCCTCAGTTGTCGACCGGATTTACTCCCACTGGAATACATCACCTCTTTGCAACGGCTGCAAAATGATGCAAATCCTGCTCGATTTGAAGATATTCACCCCATTATTCTGGCCAATTGGGGGCAGGACTGGGATCGTCAGTTTTCCAGTTTTAACGTACACCCAATTGCCACGGCATCGGTGGCCCAGGTACATCGGGCTACTTTGTTGAATGGTAAGGAAGTGGCCATCAAATTTCAGCTTCCCACTGCCAAATCGCTGTTTGAGCAGGATTCATTGGTGTTCACCACACTGGCCAAAGCACTCAGACCCCTGGTGAGGGAGTTTGATGTCCGCCAGGTTATTCAGCAACTGATCAACATGACTTTAGAAGAACTGGACTTCAGGCGGGAGGCGCGCAATCTTAAGGATTTCCGTGCACAAGTTCATCTGCCCGGCATTATCATGCCGGAGTTGTTTGAAAGCCTGAGTTCCGAGCGTGTGATGGTGACCTCCTGGGTGGAGGGATTGCGCCTGAGTGATTATCTGGACCAGAATCCCGAGCGGGCCAAACCCCTGCTGCAGAGGCTGCTGGCCAGTTATATCCACCAAATCACGCAATTGGGCGTATATCACGCCGATCCTCATCCCGGCAATTTCCTCATCACTGAGGACGAACAGATAGCCATCCTGGACTACGGCGCAATCGCTCACCTGTCCCAGGAACAGAGGCTACAGTACACCAACTTGCTGATGGGGCTGATGGGGTTCTCGTCGGTTAAACTGGGTGAATTATTCCGGCTGGCGGGCTTCAGATGTGATCGGGATGAAACTCTTGAGGAGATTTCAGATTATGTCGTGGGGGACAATCTTGCCGGGTTGTCCATAGCGGACAGGTTGAGTGATTCTTTGGATAAATTAAGGAAAAACAAGGTTATAATGCCTGACTCATTTGTTGCGATGGCAAGGGTTATTATCACGATTGGTGGTTTCATGACCCACTACGACGTGGACTTCGAGTTCGATCCAGCCTCGGTCGCCGCCTAGTCGCAATTGCATAATACTTTCTTACACTGGTACAACAAATTGGAATTGTTCCCCAGCTTTCCAGGCAGTAAGATAATCATCATATTAATAACTAAATAAAAAACACGAATACACTTTGTAAGACCCCAGGGGGGAACCCGGTGCTTTCTCGCAGTTTGTTTTGTATCGTTCTACTGTCATTGCTCGCCACTTCGCAGTCCAATGCCGCTGTCACTGAAGTCGTCACTGAAATTGTTTTCAAGGAAACCATCCCTGAGCTCATGCTGAATGGTGAATCCTGGAAGTTCTCCAATGGCGATGTCTACACCGGCATGTGGCTGCACAATAAACCTCATGGCAAGGGGGTTTACCAGCGCTTTAACGGCGATGTGTATAACGGTGAATTCCGCAACGGCTATATGCAGGGTGTCGGGTCCTACAAGTTTGCAAATGGCGATCTGTATACGGGGGGCTGGGAAAAAGGGCTGACCAACGGGCAGGGTGTATTGCAGTATCAAAACGGTAACCGCTATGTGGGTGGTTGGCAAAGCGGGCTTCGGCACGGCAAGGGTAAGCTCTATTATCGAAGTGGCTCTGTATATGAAGGATACTGGAGCCAGGATGAGAAAGAAGGCAAGGGCCTCATGAGCTATCGCAATGGCGAGCGCTACATTGGCGATTACAAGAACAACAGTCCCCACGGACACGGCATCAAGACTGAAGCGGACGGCAGCAGTTATCGTGGAACCTTTTCCAAAGGTCTGAAGCATGGGGTCGGTGAGTGCAGTATGGAAGGCGGCGTGATTCATGTTTGTCTGTTTGATAAAGGCCGTGAGATTCGCGATCGAACCAAGTTGGAATTGGCCAAGGCCTACTACGAAAAACATCAGCCCAAGTACGAGTTTAAGGGGGGCATTGCCTACCACCTGCAGGATGAATTCACCAAGGCTCGTTATTATGTGACCACCGAAAATGTCTGGTGGGAAAAGACCGTTGCGCTACTGGAAACCCAGTTGCGTATTCGCAGTGAAGACGATGATCAATTTTTGTATTTGATTGTGAATCGCTACACTGGGCCGGGTGTTTACCATCTAAGAAAAGGGGAGATTATGGCGTCCTCCCTTGATGGTACGTCGATTGAACTTCCCGAAGACATTGTGGCTCGCCTTGAAATCAAAGCCGACGAGCATGGTGAAATCCATGGAGTGTTCAGTATCCCCCAGTTAGCTCATACTGAAACCAACAAGTTGTACAAAATTTTCGATGGACAGTTTGAGGCTAAATCAACGCCTCCCAAGGATGCGGACGAGAACGAACACTTGGATTTCCTGGTTAAGAATCGCGAAAAGAGCTAACGCAGCCAGGTCACGATAAACGGCAGTAGTAATGCGGTCATGACGCCGGTGATGCTCATGGCCAAAGCCGAAAAAGCCCCACATTCTTCACTTTCTTCCAGCGCCCTTGCTGTACCCAGAGCGTGGGCGGTTAATCCCATTGTAAAACCTTTCACACCCTGATCCTTGATTCCCATCCGATTCATTAGCGGTATTCCGATCATTGCCCCAACGGCTCCAGTCAATAGCACAAACATCGCACTCAACGCCGGAATGCCCCCAATCTGCTCGGTTACAATCATGGCGATGGGCGTAGTAATAGATTTTGTGGGCATGGAAAGCAGAGTTTTCATGTTGGCGTCCATTATCCATAAAATTCCGACCGCTATGGAAACCGTCAATGTTCCTCCTGCCAGTACCGTAAGAAAAATGGGCAGCAGGAGCGCGCGGATACGCTTCGCATTCTGAAAAAGCGGTATCGCCAGAGCGACCGTTGCCGGTCCCAGCATTGCGTGTAAAAGGTAGGATGAATCGTAATAGGTGTCGTAGGGGACCTGCAGCACCATCACAGCACCGATAACCACTGTCATCCCAATGACTACCGGTTGCAGTACCGGGTGGCGATTGCTTTTTTGGTACAGCCGTTGCCCCAGATAGAATGCGGCCACAGTAATGAGCACGCCAAACAACGGGAAATTGATAATGATGGATAACAGCTGATTCATGATTCGTTGTTGAAAATGCGGGCGAAGAACGAAAATATATAGGGCGTCATCAGGATTGTCACAGTCAGACTGACCATTAAAGCAATGGCGATGGCCACACCATCTTGTTTTAGTAGCGCACCGTGTTCAATGATACCAGCACTGGCCGGTATCAAAAACAGCGGCAGTAATGGGAGTAATACAGAAGCGACTTTCACCAGTGGCTCCGGTATATGGCCTCTGATCAGCAGGAATCCGAACAAGTAGACGAGGCCCATCACGGGAGAAGGTATGGGTATTCCCAAGAGAACTACGGTTATGTGACCGAATAACTGAAACAAGAAAAGGTATAACAATCCAACGAGCATGGTTTACCAGCCATCAGGAAGCCAAAAATTACAGCGCTAAGGGTATCATAACTTGGTTACGGGCTGGTTAGATGTTTGCCATTCAAGTGCTTGTCTAATGCCCTCAAGGGATGAGACTTTAGTTGACCAGTTAAGCTCTTCAGCGGCCCTTTGGGTGGAGAACCTGAATCGATTGCCAAAGGCTTTTACATCAGTGGTGGATAAAAGCGGGGAGGGCAGCAGTCGATAGCGCGCAAGTGTCTGTGTCGTTTTGGCAACGAACATCATGAGAGAGTAAGGCAAATGTACTTGTTTGATTGCGTGCCCTTGATGCTTTGCGATAATCCCAAACAAATCCATTGGGGTTATGCCTGTTGCCGGGTCAAGCAGCAGATAGTCCCGGTTATGGGCTGATGGGGTCCTGATGATGGTGTCGATTCCGGCTATCAGGTCATCAATATGGACGAAATAGATTTCCATCGGTTCATCCCGATGCCAGGTGAAGACAATACCACTGCTCACCATATCCATCACGGCGGGGAAAAACTGCCGGTCACCGGGACCATAGACCCACCCCGGATAAACGATGGATATCTTCAGGCCTCCCTGACCACGTAGGGACTTTGCGAACCTCGCTGCTTCAATTTTGGTATCTGCATAGGGTTCGGACCATGGTCGGTAAGGTGAGTCCTCTGAGAGTATCTTGCCCGAACCAGGGATACCGAATACATCGGAGGTGCTGAGCAAGGTAAGGTGTGGTACTCCTTGGTTAGTACAGGCTCGACAAAGGGTTTGCGTGCCGAGAACATTCACCCGGTGAAAATGCGCCCAGGGGGCCGTGGAGTTCAGTAAACCAGCGGAATGTATAACCTCATCGCAACCGGCCACTGCGGAGCGGATTTGCTCTTCATCACAGATATCCGCTTCGATTAATTGTGGCTTTCCAAAGCCCCGTAACCAGCCAAGAATGTCGTCTTTTCCTGGATGATCCGGGAGGTCCAGCAGGCGTACCTTGACCCCGCTTGAAAGGAAATGTGCTGCCAGTCTACTGCCCACAAAACCAAAGGAACCAGTTATAAGTATCTGTTTCATTTCTTGACGAATAAACAATGTTAAGTGGGACAATGGTACCATTAATCAAATTTATTAAGGCGAATGTGGACTAAAATGTGATAAGCATCACACCAATTAGATCCTGGTGTTATTAAGGATATTACAAATTGATCTAAGAAAAGATGACGAACGCATACATGAAGTTTAAGTGCCGACTATACTATTTATGATTATGTCTGTTTGCGTTTCGGGACAACGCAATTGAATTAACCAGGACCATTTTCAGGAGTGGCAGTTATGGATCCGAAATCAAAAGAGATCTACAACAAAATCGAGCATTTCCTCGAGGAACGCAAGGGGCGGGATCGCCGTAAAGACGAGACTCCGGAAGAAACCAAAGCCAACGCCGAAAGGCGCAGTGGTGACGACCGACGCGCGACCTCTTGAAGCGTAGATCTATCATCCTCTAAAGGCGAAGGACATCACACTTCGCCTTTTTTGTTGCCTGTCGTTAAGTCCCCGTTCAGTTACAATAGCTTAAGATTCTCGTATCCAAATTCATCTGAATTTATTACCCTCGGCTTGTCAGGAGAGTTTAATGAAAAAAGCATTGGTTTTGGCGTCAGCGTTGGCTGCTTTCTCAATTTCCGGTTGTACCATTGATCCCTACACCGGAGAGCAAAAGGTAAGTAACACCGCGATAGGAGCTGCCGCCGGTGCCGTGGTGGGTGCGGCAGTGTCCAGTAAGAAAGACAGAGCCAAGGGGGCAGCGATTGGTGCAGCCCTTGGTGGCGGTGCCGGCTACTATTTCGACTATCAGGAAAAGATACTGCGAGAAAAATTGCAGGGTACCGGCGTCAGCGTGACGCGTCTTGAGAATGGGGGAATTCAGCTGAATATGCCGGGGAATGTCAGTTTCCCTACCAATGAATATCAGCTGCTGCCCAGTTTCTATGAAACGCTGGATAGTGTTGCCATCGTTTTGAAAGAGTATAGCAAGACCGCGATCCAGGTGACCGGCCATACTGACAGTACCGGTAGCTTCGAACACAATCAGCAGCTGTCTGAGCGCCGTGCGGCCAGCGTCAAGAACTATCTGGTGACTCAGGGTGTGGCTTCAAACCGTCTGCATTCCAATGGGTATGGTCCCCGTTATCCCATTGCGTCAAACTCCACGGCAGAAGGCCGAGCTGCCAATCGCCGTGTCGAAATACAGATTCTGAATCAGATCTGAGATCAACCTGACTGAAAAGGGGAGCCAACCGGCTCCCTTTTTTATTTGAAACAAGTTTTCCCCTGACGAGTCTTTAATTTAGTATGAAGGCAAGTTTGGATAGGAGTTGTACTGTGAGTGAGTTTGATTTCGACCTGTTTGTGATTGGCGCAGGCTCGGGCGGCGTACGATGTGCCAGAATTTCGGCCGGCCTGGGAGCCAGGGTGGCGGTGGCTGAAGAGCGCTATATGGGCGGCACCTGTGTTAACGTAGGCTGTGTTCCCAAGAAGCTTTATGTGTACGGTTCCCACGTAAATGAAGAACTGGAGTTGGCGAAATCCTATGGCTGGGAGATCGAGACCAAAGGGTTCAATTGGCATACTCTAAGGGAGAACAAGGTTAACGAGATCTCCCGTCTGAACGGAATCTACCGCAATCTGCTGAAGAATTCCGGAGTGGAGGTTGTTGATGGCACTGCGGTTATCCTTGGCCCCAACACAGTTGCAGTGGGTGAGCAAATCTATACTGCCAGGTACATCCTGGTTGCCACGGGTGGTTGGCCATTCAAACCTGAGATTCCAGGAATAGAGCACGCGATCACGTCAAATGAATTCTTCGATCTCGATCAATTGCCTGCTTCGGTCCTGGTGGTAGGCGGTGGTTATATTGCCATAGAGCTTGCCTGCATCTTCCATAATTTGGGTGTCAACACCGAGCTCAGTTACCGTCGGGACCTGTTTCTGAGGGGGTTTGACGATGACGTGCGCCGACACTTAAAGGAAGAGCTGCTCAAGAAAGGCATGACCCTAAAGTTTAATCACAATGTCAAAAGCATTACCAAGTCGGCTGAGGGTGGTTTTGAAGTGGCGGATTCTGACGGCAACCTAAGTCACTATGACCAGATACTGTACGCCACTGGCAGAGTACCTAAAATCGATGGTTTGGGATTGGAAAACACTGCGGTTGAACATAATGGTCAAGGTGCCATCACCATTAATGAGCATTATCAAACTTCAGAACCCTCTATTTTTGCGATTGGAGATGTGACGGATCGTGTGCAATTGACCCCGGTTGCTCTGGCTGAGGGAATGTATGTCGCCCATCGGCTATTTGGCGAAGGGCGCTTACCGGTGCGCTATGATGCCATTCCCACGGCAGTATTCACTCAACCACCGATCGGTACCGTTGGGCTTTCCGAGCAGGACGCTCGCGCTCAGGGGCACGAGGTTTTGGTATTTAAGTCAGAGTTTGCCCCGATGAAATACAGTTTTTCTGAGAAAAAAGAACGCACTCTCATGAAACTGGTGGTTGATGCTAAAACAGACAAGGTGTTGGGGGCTCATATGGTGGGGCCTGATGCCGGTGAGATCATCCAGGGAATCGGTATTGCGGTCGGCATGGGAGCGACAAAAGCGCAGTTTGATCAGACTATAGGCATCCATCCCACCGCGGCTGAAGAGTTTGTAACCATGAGGACTCCCGTCTAGTCAGGACGTGCCTAGTAAGGGCCTGTCTAGTAAGGGCCTGTCTGGATAGAATTTTGATGTAAAAAAAACCGACACCATTAATGGGGTCGGCTTTTTTCATGTTGCAATTAAGACTTTAGCTTGCGCTCGCGGAAGATTGCCATCATGCCAAACAGCAGCGCCAGAGCCAGACCAGTGCCGCCTGCGTTGATTTCAGGCACTTTGGTTGCCTCGCCCCGGGTGTAGATGGACAGGTTGGAGAAATCGTCAACCTGGAAGCTGCCGGCTGTGCGGAAGTCTCCAGAGCTGGAGAGTAGGGGGTCAAAGTTATAAGCCACCCAGCCACCACCATTACTGGAGTTGTTATTGGCTTGTTTTACCACAAAAACAGCATCTTCAAAGGTCAGTTGAGATTCAGGGAATGACCAGTTGAAGATCACGTTACCCCATTCATCAAATGAGGAAGTCACCAGCAGGTCAATCAGTGAGCCACTTTCCAGGCCTTCGCCGTCTTCGTATTTGCCGCCAAAGGTCCAGCCGCTACCCCAGCCAAGGGCATCGATTTCAGAAGTGCTGGCTTTGTTGTCCCCTTCAGGGCCATTACTGCAAGCGGTGGCACTGGTGCCTCCGGCAGTGAAGTCGTTGACATTACAATCTGGCAGAGCTGCGTTAGCTTCCATCCCAACAAGCCAAAGAGCGAGCACCGCAAACCCAACGAATTTGCTGCCACCCTTGCCAAAGATACTCTTCTTCATGTTTTTGTAACTCCCTGCTGATTTATTGCATACCAGTATCGAGCAAAATTTACACCACCTTTTACATGTCTGAGATTTCAAAGGCTTGCGGATAGTTCATGTAAGGAACCACTAACCGGTGTAAAAATAGCCGACATGGTGACTATTTGGTCATGAAGGCTGTTCCGGTAGAACTTATCCGACGCTTCATCAAAAGTGCTTGGGTCAAGACTGTTTGACTGCTGAGAATGGGTAGGTGCCCATGATTCCGGCCTTGCACTTTCCGGTCATGACGTTGCCTTCAATGACGCCGTTGAATTTGACCTTGAGCTTGAATGGTTTGGTTACCTGGTTGACCCATTGAAACTGGTTGCCTTGGAGTTTGGCGTCAAGAATCGGCGACTCCGTACCCTGTCCCCGTTGAATACCAAAAATTTGGCCGCCTTCCTGCTGTACGAGCAGTTCAGTTTCCTGGTTGCCTGTTGGTGCCTTAATGGTTACCTGCCAGGTACCGTCTATTGAAGTGGGTTGCGTGTGATCACCCCCGGCGGGCGGCAGTTCAGGTTCCTCGGATTTCAACTTCGGGGGCACTGCCTGGACCGGTTTGGGCACGATTACGGAGGTAACGGGTTGCAGGTCTGCGTAGGTCACAATACCTGGTCTCGCTGCGACGACAGCAGGGATCGCGTTGATCACCGGATTGGCGGGGAACATGAATCCGATGGTCATGAGCTCTTCCTCCGGTAGTGTTAAATCCGGCAGAACTTCAACGCGCATGTTGATGTTGGGAGTACCTTCAACGTCAATCTGATAGGCCATGGCGATATCCCAGGGTGGCGAGAGCTCATCACCCACACTCCACTGAACAGTGGCATCTATAACCGGTAGCCCTTCGGCAATGCCCAGCCACTTTGCCATGATACCGGCGACGGTGCCTTTTTTTACATCCCTGCCGGGAACATCGAGATCTTCTGTCGCATGTGCAAATGTCACTTCACAGCGTACATCATCCAGTGGGAGCTGGAACATGGCCGCGATGGATTCAACCGCATCGCCAAACGCCTGTGTCGCTTTCTCAATGGCCTTTGCGTGACCTGGGTCACCAGCGGGTCGCCCCCACCCCAGCTCGTTTTGATTGGCATCTCCGGCCCACAGACCGATGTTAAAGGATTCCAGAATTCGAACTTGATTGACTTCTTTGCACAGGCCCGATGCCGTCGCAGTCAGGTTGTCCACCCAACCCGGATTGATGCCGCTGCCGAAGAGGCTTGCCCGTCCTTCTTGTGCGGCGGCTTCCAACCGGCGTCGATCAGCTTCCCCATAGGCGTAGCCGGTCATAAAGCTGGCCGTGGTAGCTATGTTAATTCCCGCCCGTAACAATCTTTCCATGTGTTGGATGTCAGGGTGCAGCGGCATATAGGCAATGCAGTCTGGTTTAAGCGCAATGATATCTTCAATATTACTGGTCGCATAAATGCCAAGTTTTTTGCCTGCGCCGATCAGGTCTCCAATGTCCTGTCCGGATTTCTCTTTGCTGTAAGCGTACGCGCCAACCAGTTCAAGGTTGCTCCGTTCAAGAATGGTTTTAGCGGCTTCACTGGCTACTTTCCCAGTGGTCCATTGGACAACACGAAATTTTTGGTGGTTGACAGTCATCTTCTTCTCCTTATAGACAGGCCAGACCGGGTGCTAGTTGTGAGAAAGAGTATGGCATAAATGCAATTCTTAATGGACAATATTGTTGTTCATTATGTTGAAGCTGCAAGTGGCTCCTGGGTGAAACCATTTAATGATGTGAATAGATAAGATGAGACTAGGTAAAGTGGTTAGTTTCGGTGTTCCTGAAATGGCTCAGATGGTACGCGGACTGTATTACTGAGCAAAACTGTAACCACCGTTTACCGGATAGGTTTGTCCGGTAATCCATGATGCCGCGTCGGAGCATAAAAAAAGTGCCATCGCTGCTACATCCTCCGGCTGACCAAACCGACGAATGACGTAACGGCCCACATGGCTTTTTGCCTGCTCACTTGCTAAAAATTGCGTTTTTTGAGGCTCCGGTAAAGCCGGCTCCAGTGTTGATAGCGATATGCAATTACAGGTTATACCAAAACGGCCTGTTTCTTTTGCCAATGAACGCATGAACCCATTGGCACCTGCTTTGGCGGCCGAATAGGATGCCAGTCGAGGCTCTCCGATACGTCCGGCATCCGAAACGACAGTGACTATTCGTCCGCACTGAAGTTTTACCATGCCCGGAAGCGCTCGATGGCAGCAATTCATTACTCCATATAAATTGGTTTGAAAATAACGCCCCCAGTCCTCAGGCGATGTTTCCCAAAACGGGGGAGAGCTTTGCATTAAATTTACCGGGCCTGCGTTGCCAGCGTTGTTGACCAACAGCGTAATCGTTCCCAAAGCGGACTCTGCTTTGGTCATCGCAGCGTCCACCGACTGTAGATCACTAACATCGGCTGCCGCTGCGCAGGCTGGAACGCCCATGGAGCGGATTTCATCGGCGACGGTTTCCGCCCGCTCAGAATAGTAGTCATTGACAGCGACGCCTCCGGCATTGTGTTTTGCCAGTGCCAAAGCAATCGCTCTTCCTGCCCCCTGACCGGCGCCGGTGACGAACGCAATCTGTCCCTTCAAATCGAGCAAGTCCCCATCGATCATTTGCTGCGTTCTCCCAATCGTTAACAGGAATATACCCGGTTGTGATCAAAATTCGGTGCTGAGATAGAGATTCAACCCGGTTAATCGATTATCAAATCTGAATTTATATTCTTTGTTTTCTTCGGTGATTCTTAAATTGGTGCTACCGAGGCCCATTCCCAGATTAAAGTGTTCCATTATCTTATATTCAATACCCAGATTGATGTCGGAGAAAGATCCCTCCCAATCGTCATACTGCATTGCAAATAGGTCGGCTCGCATAAACCAGCTCAGTTTTGGTGTCACCCGGTACTCAAGACCGATTCCCACGTTAGGCAGAGGAACAGAGCTTTCCAGGTCTGCCGGATCCTCCGAGCTGGAGTTGCCAATTTGGCTCACGGCGTTGATTACTGCACGAAAATCTGACATGTGTATACCCAGGCTGCTGGTCAGCTCAACCTTGTCATTACGATAAAATGACCACAGATAGTTAAACTTGAGAATATCGTAGTTGAGCTCCGCGTCTACCTGGGTGCCTGCGGAGAGCTCAATTGGATTGCCGTCCGGATCCACCCAGCTGATATCATCCTGGATCGCATTGCTGCCCCGATTTGAAATTTTGTACCAGGTGAGGTTGATAGCGTGGACTTTAGTGAAACGGTATCTGGCATCAACGCGGAAGACATCCTGCTCTAATGAGGTACGAAATGTGTCTTCGGGATTCAGTGCAATGCCAAGGCCGGCCGAGCGTTCGCTGACTGAAATTGTGCTCTCTGCAGCAAAGATTTGATAGTAGCCCAGATTTATCTTGGTGCGATAACCAATATCCTCCGCTACAGCAGGGGACGAGATAAAAAACAGTAATGCCATGAGTCCAGTTGGACCGATAACGTGATGTAACCAGCTGTTGCATCTCATGCGAAGCTCACTCATTCCGGGGGTCAAATATAGTCGTGGAGATACTATCCGACTTGGACCTTATCATAAAAGTATGTTTTCCTTTGTATGATTTGGATCAAATGATGCCAACGATGCGTGCTTGATTGGCTGCTGTAGGAATAGGATACTTCGGATGTTCATTCTGGCCAACTTCAATGGGGCTGGATATTGGCGGTCAAATATCATTCACTGCCTGTTTGGGTTGCTGTGGAAGCTGGGTGAGGCTGGGTGAGGCTGAATAAGGAACGAGGAGAAAGGCTCTGAGAATGTCGCATACTAAAATCGTGTTGGCGGGAATTTTCCTTCTGGGATCTTTTTCAAGCGTGTTTGCTGAAGTGGAATCGGAGGCAACCCAGTATCAGGCCCGCGATACGACCAAGGAGTTTAGTGAAATCGATTGGAATACAGATTGGGAGTATAGCCCCTATCGCATTTCGTTATTTGATCCGAAACATGGTGAAGATAAAGAACGGCTGTGGTCCCAAACCAAACTCATGTTTGGGTTGGGCCTGGGTGTGGCAGGTTTTATCGCAATGTTGCCACAAGAAATTTCCAACTGGGACCGCAGTGATGACCGCCTGTTGCTTAAGTGGCGTGATAATGTCAAAGAAGGCCCCGTTTGGGATAGGGATGTTTGGTATATCAATTATATCGGCCATCCCTATTTTGGTAGTGTTTACTATCAAGTGGCGCGAAAGTCCGGCTATCGGCAATGGGATTCCTTTATGTACTCCTTTCTGATGTCCACCTTTTATTGGGAATACGGGCTGGAGGCTTTTGCAGGAGTACCCTCTATACAGGATATTGTGGTGACCCCGGTAGGCGGGTGGCTATGGGGAGAATGGTCCTACCAAAAGGAAAAGGAGATCCGTCGTCGGGGAGGCACAGTGTGGGGATCACGTGGGTGGGGTGATGTTGCATTATTCCTGCTGGACCCGGTTGATTCCATCGGTGTAGGGATAAACAAGATGATGGGGCGTGAAGTGGTAAAGGCAGGTAGCGCCTGGATATCAGCTACCCCGGTTCCCGCCGCCGAAGTGTTCAATTTATCCGATGACTATTATTGGAGTTTCAACATTGCGTATCAATTCTAGAATCTTGCTTGGCGTTTTAACGCTTTCGATGCTGGCGTGGGCGAATTCAGGTTATAGCCAGGACCCGGTGGATCGGGGGATTGTAATGTTGGGTGCCAGCTATGGCTACTATGACTTTAACCGGCAGCGTCATCTCGATAATCGTGACTTCGGTGGTGTGAGCCTGGGGCTTCATTTCACCAAAGAGTATTCGTTGGCACTTTTCTATTCCCGAACCTATGTGGAGCAAAATAGTGCAGCAAAACGCCGGTTTGAAAATTACTTTGTTGAAGGCACACGCTATTTCAACACGGATGCTTCACTGCGACCTTATGTTGTGGTCGGTCTGGGTGAGACGTTGCAGGGTGAAGGAAAGTGGTCGGACAGCACCACCACCCAACTTGGTTTCGGTTTAAATTGGGTGCTTTCGCCGAAATGGTCACTCCGCGGCGATTGGCGTTACCTGTATGTCCTGGATGAGAGTGCTGCAGACGAAATGTTTATGACTTCCATAGTGTATCGATTTGGTGACGGTGAAGGATCTCTATAGATTTGTCATGCGCCATCGTGCTCGACGGCTGATCAGCGTATTTGCGCTAATTATACCGCTGCATGCCTTTGGTCAACCGTCAAAGGCGTTGAGTGATATCACCACGCAAGATATCCGTCAGTCCATCATTGGATTTGTCAATCTAACGACGATGCCGGGTGTGGAAGGCAGCGTTCTTCACACCAGTTCTCCTGGCCGCGATGGGGAGCTTTGGCGCTCCAGCCTGGGCTTTCAGGCCGAGTTTACCCTGCGGGATTACATCGCTAACGGGTATTGGGGGGCGGCACTGGTGGCCGGCAGTTTTGACGACGAATTTGTATTACTGGATGACTTGGATAGACCGGTGGAGGTTGCCATCCGCCGCGATATCCAGGCGCTGCGTGGTAGTTTGGGTTTGAGTTTTCCGATGTCTGAATCCTTCAAAGTGCGCACCTACGGCAGCCTGATATTGTCTCTGACCCAGTCAAGTGCCAGGGCAACGGGGGACGTATTCGACCGCTTACCTTCCGGTACCGAGGAATCAGGCAGTAACACGGAATCCATCTCCGGGGTGGCCACGTTCGATTTGGAGTACACCCGCTGGATTCAAGGTAATAAGCTGGAGCTCTTGGGCCAGATTAATAGTATGTACACCGATACGTTCAGTGCTGAAAATGCGGCCCTCACCACTTGGGCCTGGAACGAGTCGATCATGGGGCGGGCAAGACTTATCCCTGAATCCGTGAGACCGGCCCCCGGAAGCACTTCTAACCCACTGACCTGCATGGCAATATAGCCATTATCGCCATTCACCCAGACA
>PAPM01000004.1 GCA_002708905.1 Pseudomonadales bacterium
ACCCAATAAAAAAGCGGCTACGGTATTTTTCTCAGACATGACACACTCCCTGTATTCAGAGGCTTGCTATATTTGGGGTTCAGGATTCAGGATTTTGCCAGAATGCGATCCAAATGGTTGGCAAACGCTTGCCGATCACTCTGACTCAAGGCCGGTGGCCCACCGGTTTCCACACCACTGGAACGCATGGTATCGAGAAAGTCGCGCATATTCAGACGCGGGCCGATATTGTCCGCAGTATGCAACTCACCACGGGGGCTCAACGCCACAGCGCCCTTCTCGATGGCTTCCGCCGCCAGGGGAATATCGCTGGTGATGACCAGATCTCCTGGATTGACCCGGCGCACAATTTCATTGTCCGCCACATCAAAACCGGATTGAACCTGAAGAAATTGAATGTATTGTGATTTGGGCACCCGCAGAAACTGATTAGCCACCAAAGTAGTGGTCACTTTTTTGCGCTCCGCCGCCCGAAACAGGATTTCCTTGATTACCACCGGACAGGCATCGGCATCCACCCAGATATTCATGCTTTCATACACTCTCGTTATTCAGTATGGAAAGCATTCTACCCTATATACCCGCTCCCATCATATTGGTATGGATGTCTTCCGCCGGCGGGATGCCATCAAAGATGGAAGGCTTGATCCATTGGGACACATTTTTAGTAAGCGCTGCGGGTCCCACCAGCTTTAACCGCTTTTCCGATATGGCCTGCTTGTAACTGATGTCACCCATCCAGGCCTGGATCATGGTGCGCAGATCCGTGGTGAAATACACGTCCACCTCTTTGCCGGGATCATGGATACAGGTGTCCACATGGTCGTTCTTCACCACCAACCACCAATCCTTCAATTCGTCCAGGTCAGTGAACTGAAAGCGGATCACGGTTTCCTTACCCACCAGTTTCTCTGTATCCACACTACGTTCCAGATACAGCATCAGCAACTCAACATCCAGATCGCTGTCCGGTATTCCTTCCCGGGCCCAGCGCATCCCCCACACCCCGATACTTTCCAGCACGGGAAGCAATTCCTGACCGGACGGCGTCAGAAAATACTCGTAGCCTTTCTGCCCGGGAATTTTTTTCTTCATCACCAGACCGCAACTGCACAACTCGTTCAATCGCTTGGTCAGCATCGTGGGGGAGATTGAGCACAGCCCCCTCTGCAAAGTGTTAAAACGCGATGCCCCCATCAGCAGTTCACGTACAATCAACAACGTCCACTTGTCACCCAGCACCTCAGCGGCTTTCGAGATCGGGCAGAATTGTCCATATTGCATCGGTTCACCCTCGGCTATTTCGACTCTGCTTTTTGGTCGTAATTAGTTGGCCAAATCAATGTGTGAATAATCACAGGATTCATCGGTCGTAATACGGTTTTCGCGCTAACTACAAAACAGAAAGTGCGTTACTACAGTTTACGTAGTTAGTTACTACAGTTTGGAAAGTATTTTTGTTGGTTCCTTGTACCTACCATGGGTGGTGTTGAGCAGCATCACATAAAAACACTCTGGGAGAGAACAATGAACGCGCAGCTATCTACAAAATCATCCACCACACCACGATCACAGTCTACGCCCTGGTTTCATACGGCAGAAGAACTGCTGAACAATCTGGGGAGCCTGTTTGCAGACCGTGCATTCGATTTTGACACCAATTGCACCTTTGTACAAAAAAATTACAACGACCTGAAAGAAGCCCGTTTCTTTTCATTAGCAATACCTGTTGAACTGGGGGGCGGGGGCCTCACCTACGGGGAACTTTGTCAGGTGACTCAGCAGCTTGCACACTACTGCGGCTCCACCGCTTTGGCTTTTGCCATGCATTCCCACCCGGTTGCACTGAACGTATTCAAAGCACAACGGGGCGATGAACGCGCCCAGGCCACCCTGCAGAAGATTGCAGCCAATGAATTGATCATTGCCGGTACCGGTGCCAACGACTGGCTTGCGTCCAGCGGGACCGCCGAAGTGGTTGAAGGCGGTTACCTCATTAATGCCCACAAACGTTTTGTCAGTGGCGGCCCCGGTGCCCAGGTGTTGGTTTCCAGCGTCAACCACCAATCCCCCACCGGGGATGAAGTCATTCATTTTTCCCTGCCGATCAGCAGCGAAGGCATTCGTGTCCAGAACAACTGGAAAACCCTGGGCATGAGGGGCACCGGCTCCAATGACGTCATTCTGGAAAACGTTTTTCTGCCTGAGCAGGCCATCGTGGCCCGTCGTCCGGCCGGTGTATGGCACCCCATGTGGGACGCCATATTACCCCACGCCATGCCGCTGATTACCTCCTGCTATTTCGGCATGGCGGAGAAGGCGTTTGAACTGGCTCTGGAGGCCAGCCGCAACAAGCCATCGGTTGCCAACCTGGTTGGCACCCTGCACAACCAACTCACCACCGCCCGACTGGCAGTGGAAGACATGGTCCGTTGCCAGGACAACTATGGCTTTACACCTTCCCGCGAACTGACCGATGCCATCCTGACCCGCAAAACCATCGCCAATCAGGCCATTCGTAATGTGGTGGATCAGGCATCTGTATTGGCAGGAGGCTCAGGTTTCTTCCAGGGGCACCCATTGGAACGCATCATCCGCGATGTACGTGCCATGCACTTCCATCCGCTGCCGGAACACAAACAGGTTACTTTTTCAGGTCGCCTGCTAATGGACCTGGACCCGATCTGCGAACTGACTCAATAACACAAACTAAGAAACATTGAATTTCAGGAGAGTAATCATGACGACCTTAACTCAGCATCAAACAACCCATATCAGTGATTCCCTAACTACAAGCCGTAAAAGTGTTCTGATAGTCTACGGCGCCTTTTCCTACATGATCGGATGTGCCGGCCTGGTGGCGGTTATCCTGGCGATGGCAGGGGTTTTACCCATGGGTGATTTTTTTGTTTTCACACAAAACAACCTGCTGGCCTGCATCACCAACGTCGCGCTGATCGGTTTATTTGGATTACAGCATTCCATCATGGCCCGACCTTTCTTCAAGCAGGCTTTTATCAAGGTATTCAGCCAAGCCAGCGAACGTGCCACTTTTGTCTGGACCAGTGGGGCCACGTTGCTGCTCATTCTGGCGCTATGGCAACCGGTTTCAGGTAGCCTGTGGCAAGCACAATCTCTAGCCGGTGAAATCACCCTGTGGATACTGTTCGCTTTTGGCTGGGGATACCTGTTCGCCGCCACCTTTGCCATCAATCACTGGGATTTGTTTGGCCTGCGCCAGATCTGGTTTGCCGTAAACGATAAGCCTTACGCAGCGCCAGAGTTCAAGGAAAACTGGATGTATCGCTTCAGTCGTCACCCGATTATGGTGGGTGCGTTAATCGGCATGTGGTGTGTACCGGATATGAGTGCAACCAAACTGGTGATGACCCTGAGCCTGACTGCTTATATCTTTATGGGACTGCGCTTTGAAGAAAACGACCTGATCCGGGAATTCGGCAGCCAGTATCTGGAGTACAAGCAACGCGTTGGCATGTTCTTCAGTTGGAAGTGACAAAAAAAATCGGTCAGGAGGTTTCCGCACGTCATTGTGCAAGCAACCTCCTGACCTGTGCGTTTTTACCCAGGCACACCGGTTATCTGTCTTTGTGTTCCCAGCCTTTATGCCAACCACGGCCCCGTTCCGGCTCGAGTGTTTTGCTGTAAACCGGCTTCCCGTCAATGTCCTTAAGGGTCACTGTCATGTCGGCAGAATAGGCATCAATGTCCACCTGTCCGTAGAACTGCAACCCGGCGAAGGGACTTTGATTGGGTGTATCCGGAGCCAGTTCGAATTCAACCCGGGGCCCAAAGGTATTATCCAATTGATTAGGGCCGAAGCTCCCCGCATTCAACGGTCCACTGACGAATTCCCAGAAGGGCAGAAAATCCTGGAACTGAGCCTGATTCGGGTCATAGAAATGGGCGGCGCAGTAATGCACATCCGCCGTAAACCAAACCACATTCTTGATATGTTTGCGCTTGATGTAACGCAGCAAATCCACCATTTCCAGTTCACGCCCTTGCGCAGGACCGTCACCATTGGCCAGGTTCTCGAATTTCTCTGCACCATCCCGAACCACCAGGCCAATCGGCATGTCGGAGGCAATGACTTTCCACACCGCCTTGGAGTGCGCCAATTGATGCTTGATCCAGGCAAGCTGTTCCTCACCCAGGAACGCCGTTTCCGCACTTTGTTCTGTCTGGTCATTGGCAGAGTTGGCTGCGCGGTAGCTGCGCATATCAATGACAATGACATCCAGTAAGTCACCATAGGATATCTTGCGATATACTCTTTCCGACTCGGAGCTGTCGTGCGGTCTCATGGGTGCGTATTCCATAAAGGCCTTGGCACCGCGGGCAATCAACGTCGGCACATTTTTCTCCGTGTAACGATCATCGTTACTCAGGTCCTTGGAATCCGACCAGTTATTGACAACCTCATGGTCATCCCACTGCCAGATCTGGGGAACCTCGGCATTAAAGCGACGGACGTTTTCATCCAGCATGTTGTATTTGTAGCGGCCACGGAATTCACCCAGGGTTTCTGCCACCTTCGAGACTTCTTCCGTCACAATGTTGTGCCAGATCTGTCCATTCTCTGCCTGTTGGTATTCAGAGATAGGCCCATCGGCATAGATATTGTCGCCACAGTGAATGAAAAAGTCCGGCTGCTCCTGCCGCATGGCTTCATAAATTTTCATGCCGCCGAACTCTGGATTAATGCCCCAGCCCTGGCCGGCGGTATCACCGGACCACAGGAAGCGAATGTCCCGCCGACGACGCGGTGCCGTGACAAAGCGACCGGTTACCGGTTCACTGAGGATACGATCATTGGACAGATCCTGGAATTGTACACGCACAAAGATTTCACGATCGCTGGGCAGCTGCCGCAGATCCAGTCGCGCGGTGAAGTCCGAGGTCTCCAAGGCATAAGGCCCTCGCATTCGCACCGGACGCTCGAAGTCAGGGGACAAATCGTACTCAACCAGCATACGGGCAGGACGGTCACTGCGACTCCAGATCATCGCACCATGGCACTGGACATCCCCGATCTGAATACCCTGTTCCAATCTGGGCCGTGCCGAATCCAGCGTAATGATCCCGGGAGCAGAGCGGGCAAAGCGGGGTGCCACTACGCCCCCAGCCAGCAACAACCCTGAGGACTGCAGAAATCTGCGACGACTTTTTTTATCCTGTTCTGACATGAATATTACCTCCATTGGCACGATTCTTATGGTTGATGAGAATGTGAATGCCGCAAGATGGTAAAATTGCCCTGTGACAGGGTTTGGACGTTTTTATTGCGCCGCTGACACATTAATTACGTATAAACATCACCTTATGGTCAGAGACTGTCAGATGAGAGGGTTCAGTTGATACACCTTGTCGTCTGTATAACAATCGTCTCCATTTACTGAGACAAAATCATCATCCGAACGCTGTGAATGGGTGAGGGTAATCTCGAAATGCTCGGCATAGAGGCTCATGATTTCCTGATCAATTGCCATCGCAGCTTGTCCGCTTTGCTTCACGATTTCTTCCACTGTAAGCAAAAAAACATCCGCATTGGGTCCAATCAGTTTGCGTAACTGATCAACATAAATCGCCCGAACTTCCTCGGGTAAGGCCGTCAGTGATGCGCGATCGAACACATTATCGATGCATCCCAGCTGGCGTTTTCTCAGTGAAAAAAAATCCCCGCACCAGATCACGATACTTCCCGACTGCCAACGCATAAAATTGCCCTGTCGGGTCTTTTTAACTTTCAGGCTGTTTTCTTCGAAAAAATCCTTAACCGCGATTGGGCTCAGTTCCACTCCTATCACCCTGTGTCCCTGTGCCGCCAGCCACATCATGTCGAGGCTTTTACCACATAATGGGACCAGAACCCGGCTATGCCGCCTCAAGTTCTGGCTGCGCCAGAATCGGGTTAGCAACGGATTCACCAATGTCTGATGAAAGCCTTCCGTTTGCCCTTGTTGCCACACCTGTAACCAGCTCGAATTATCCTGGCGCTTATCAGTATTCTGGGGAATATGGAGTTCCGGGGATCGTGCCGGGTAATCAGTCATGCATTGCCTTTTGTTGTAAAGGGGACATTTAATCTGTTCCGCTAACCCAAGGTGCAATAAACAAACCACCCACCAAAAAATCCCCATAAAAAAAGGGCAACCCCCGAAAGGATTGCCCTTTTTCATTCGCTCATAGATTAAAGAGCGACGATATTCTCAGCCTGAGGACCTTTCTGGCCTTGAGTTACGCTGAACTCAACGCGCTGGCCTTCGCTCAGAGTTTTGAAGCCTGAACCGGTGATTGCACTGAAGTGTGCAAAAACGTCTGGACCGGACTCCTGCTCAATGAAGCCAAAACCCTTTGATTCGTTGAACCACTTAACGGTTCCTTTAACTGTATTAGACATGTAACATCCTGATAATTAATCATATTTGCCCGCAATTAGGCGTTTGTAGCACTGAAATCTTGACTGAAACTTAAAAACTGCAGGACGTGGTATGAGAAATACAGCGAAATGTAGATTTTCAAATAGTAGACGTTCTTTCAAGCTTGAAGCGACTATACAGAGTACCCACCACCGCGTCTACAACTATTTCACCATTTTTGGAGCGAGGCGTCGTTCAGAGGTCACGGGCTTCGCCCCATTGAATTGGATCCAACTGATAGTATGCCCTGAATTGTTCGTACAACGCGGGGTGCTGGTGCTTTAACTGTTTGGGCTTCTCAAAAAAGGTCTCCGTAACGACTGCAAAAAATTCTGCCGGAGACGTGGCCCCATAATCATCGATGACGTCGTGACTATCCTGCTCGATTGCTCGATGTAATTGTGCATACGCCTCCGTCAACACCTGTTTCCAGGGCGCATACTGTTGTGGATTTGCCAGCACCGGAAGGCCGTCCATAGACCAGTTTTCTTCATCCAGCTTGTGAGCGAATTCATGCATCACCACATTGTGACCATCCCGCTCATCGCTGGCTCCATGTAACACCTGGTCCCAGGCCAACACGATGGGGCCTCGATGCCGGGATTCACCGGTACGAACCGATACTGAATCTGAGTGCACCATGCCATCCCGCTCGGTTACCGAAACCACAAAGGTATCGGGATAAACCAGAATGGTCTCAAAACCGGGGTAATAGTCCGTGGGTTTATTGAGAATAAGCAGACAGGCCTGGGCGGCGATCAACAGTTTTACCCGCTCTGTAATCTCCATACCGTTGCAGCCCACAAACACCTTTTCATCTAAAAAAACATTGATGTGGCCATGCAGTTTGGCACGGGATTCCACAGGCAGTTTTCGATAAAGGGCAAAATCACGCTGCAATATGGCCTGGCAATGGTCCGGTAACGGTTTCCGTTGCAAGGCAGACCGCCGCCGCTGCTGCCGGTGGTGCTTGAATTTTGCCGTTAGATGCCACACCAGCACCGCAGCCGGAACCGACAGCAGAATCAGATAGAGCATAGCTGTAGCCTAAACCCGCGCCCCCAACATTCGACGCAGTGTTCCATCGCGATCGATCAGATGATGCTTCAAGGCCCCAACCACATGCAGAATAACCGCTACAATCATTGCCTCCCCCAACCAGTGGTGAACGCTGTGGGAAAACGCTGCCAGGGATTTATTGATGGGCATGGCTTTGGCGGGATTTTCCGGGTCCACATTGCGGGCCACCACTTCCAGACCAAACACATCCAAACCATGACCTCCCATGGTGGACATCAGAAAGCCGGAAACAGGCATCAACAAGGTGCCGATAATCAGCACCCAATGCACCACTTTCGCCAGGACCTGTTCGATCTTTGAGTATTGGCTTACCGGGATGGGCCAGCCATTTTTAAGACGCCAGCCAACGCGAGCCAATACCACAAAGAAAATCAGGAAGCCGAACGCCTTGTGGATCGGATAAAGGCTACCGGTTTCAGTTTCCGTCATATAAACGCCCACCGCCAGTAAGCCGATGATGGTAAGCCCGACCAACCAGTGCAGCGTGATCGTGAGATGACTGAATTTTTCCTGTGTATCCAACTGCATGATCTTCTCCTGTTTTCAAGACACTACAGACCGTACTCACGCTCACCCAGCGCGACTCGCAATCGAAACGAATATACCATTTTTCATCATGCTCTGGAGATCCATTATCCAATGCCGGATAATCGGCTTTGAAACACGAGCGTATTGAACAGACAAGGATGAAAAATGGCCGACTCCAATTATCTGACTCCCGGCGTGTACGTTGAAGAAATGAATAGTTTCCCCGGCTCTGCGGTGCCGGTTGCCACCGCAGTGCCTGCGTTTATAGGCTACACCCCTCGGGCAGAATATGAAGGCCAGTCCTATTTGAACAAGCCGGTTAAAATCACATCTTTTGCCGAGTTTCAGGCGATTTTCATGTTACCCGACCCACCACCTCCGGCAGATAAAGCGAAACAATACAGCCCGCAATATTATCTGGTGGAACAGGAGGTGAAACCCGGCAGTGTTGAGTTTAGCAGCGGGTTTATTGAAATTGACAACACCTGCTATGCCCTGCTCCCGGACCCCAGCACCCTGTACTACCTGTATAACAGCATCCGCCTGTTTTACCAGAATGGGGGCGGTGACGCCTATATTGTCTCGGTCGGTAACTACGGTGCCCCCAGCGGCCAACCGATGGCTGCACCCGGCACCCGCCGAATCAACCCAAATGTAAAACTGGATGCACTGCTGGGCGGTGTCTCGCTTCTAAAGAAGGAGCCCAAGCCCACATTGTATATTTGCCCGGAAGCAACACTGCTTTCCGTAGCCGATAACAGCGAACTGATGCAAAGCATGTTGTTACAGGCAGAAGAGCTGCAAACCTGCCTGTGCCTATTTGATGTCATCGGCGCGCGTGATCCCGACCCAATCAACTATACACAGGATATCGAGACGTTCCGCAACAGCACCGGTTCCAACGGATTGAAGTATGGTGCTGGCTACTACCCGTTTATCAACACAACAGTAATGCAAGGCAGCGAAGTGGATTTTGAAAACCTGTTCGGCGGTGACACCAGACAACTGGAACCGCTGTTGAATCCACCGCAGACCCCGAATCCAAACGCAAAAAGCGTGCTTGATATCATTAACCCACCCGCGGGACATACACCACCCCCCACTGCCCCAAAACCTGCACCAATCCCACCACGGCGTAACAGCCAACTCAATAACGCTTTAATCAACGCCAGCCGCACTTACCAACTGATCATGGATATACTGTTGGAAGATGCTAATTGCTTGCCCCCGAGTGGCGCCATGGCGGGTGTTTACACGGTCAATGACAACGAACGCGGGGTTTGGAATGCCCCTGCGAACACCTCCATCGTCGGTGCGGTGGACTTACCTATCAAACTCAATGATGCGCAACAAGCAGACCTGAATGTGGATGCCGTCAGTGGCAAATCCATCAACGCCATCCGCTTTTTCAATGGCCAGGGCATACTGGTCTGGGGCGCACGGACCCTGGATGGCAACAGTCAGGACTGGCGCTACATTTCTGTGCGGCGCACCATCACATTTATCGAGCAATCGGTAAAATTGGCGACCAGGGCGTATGTATTCGAACCCAATAACCCCAACACCTGGGCAACCGTGAAGAGCATGATCAGCAACTTCCTCACCACCTTTTGGAAGCAAGGCGGGTTGCAGGGCGCAACACCCGCCGACGCCTTTGCTGTTGAGGTGGGATTGGGATCAACCATGACAGCGGAAGACCTGCTAAAAGGCGTCATGAACGTGAGCGTGAAAGTAGCCGTGGTTCATCCGGCCGAGTTTATTATCATCAGCTTCCAACAACAAATGGCAGAGAGCGGTTAACCCGTCCTACCAGGGCACCGCCTGCCCTGACCAGTCAACAAACCGCAACGGCGTCTCTGCATCAGGCATCTGCAACACATTATGCATGCATTCAGCAACGTAGTCCGGGGAGAACAGTTTGCCCTCGGGCACCCGCTGCTGAAATGGCTTTGACAGTGGGGAGTCCGTCGTGCCGGGATGAAACAGGGTAATACGGGTATGGGGCGCCCGCCGCTGATACTCGACGGCGGCGGTCGCCACCAACATGTTGAGAGCGGCTTTCGACGCCCTGTAGCTGTACCAACCACCCAGCTGATTATCTCCAATGCTTCCCACCCGGGCGCTGATCAACACCAGATTACAGCCATAGGATTGTTTGCGTAATACCGGTAACAGGTGTTTTAACCACAGAGCGGGGACCAATGCATTGCTGTTCATCAGAGTGGACCAGGCGTGCGCATCGAAATTCTCAATGCGCTTCTCAGGCTGGAGTTGTTGACCCCGATGCAACAGGCCGTTGCAGATAACGATCCGGTGGAACACTTGCTCGTGCCGAAGAAAACGCTGGCAGAGCCGCTGGATAGAGGCTTCATCATAATCACTGAGACTCAATTGCGTGCTGGCACCAAGACCCTGTTGCGCTTGACGCAGGGAACGGGTTCGACACACACCGGTAACCTCCCAGGTCGTATTATCCAGTCGCCCGGAAAGCAACGATCGACCAACGGCCTGACCGATCGCGCTGCCGTTCCCAACTATTAATGCGGTGCGTGCCGTTGCCATAGTTAGAAATCCTCCGCCGGCAACTGCATCAGGTGGTCCTTACCTGCCACAATACTCTGCTTTAAGGCTGTCACCTGGGGCATAAACTCGAGAAAATAAAAATCCCGAATCAAGACTTTGCTTTCCAGGAAAGCCTTGCGTGAATCACCCTGTTCCAGTTTTACCGCAGCCACATCTGCACTGCGTGCCAGCAAATAACCGGTCAGCGCCAAACCAAACATGCGCAACAGAGGCGTTGCGGCGGCACCGGCTATTTCGGGATCCTGCATTGCGCTTCGGGTCAGCCACGTCAGGGTTTCGGTTAACTCACTGACCGCCTGTTGCAGCACAGATCGACTGGTCTCATCACGGCACTGTTCCACAAAGGCCGCCACCTCGGCCAACAACGTTCGCACTGCCCGGCCACCGGCCATGGGCAGCTTGCGGCCCACGAAATCCAATGCCTGAATCCCGTTGGTGCCTTCATAAATCCGGGAGATACGACAATCCCGCAACAGCTGTTCGATCCCCCAATCCTCCGTGAAGCCGGAACCACCCAGGGTCTGCACGGCCTGGTCACATACGTAATAGCCCTGATCGGTAAGGAACGCTTTCACAACCGGCGTCAGCAACTCCACCAGATCGTGGGCACGCTGACGCTCCGCCTCATCAGGATGCCGTTCGCTGATATCCAGATTCAAACCGACCCAGTAGGCCAGGGCGCGACCGCCCTCAAGCGAGGCTTTCTGACTCAACAACATGCGGCGCACGTCAGGATGTACCAGAATGTTGTCAGCGGGCTTATCCGGTTCTTTCGCACCGGACAGGGACCGCCCCTGGGCGCGCTCTTTGGCAAAACTCAATGCCGTCTGATAGGCGGTTTCGCCCAACCCAAGCCCCTGCACACCCACCATCAAACGGGCCGAGTTCATCATTGAGAACATGTACTTTAAACCACTGTGGGGCTCACCAATCAGATAGCCTTCGGCATCCTCCAGACTCATAAAGCAGGTGGCAGACCCCTTGATGCCCATTTTGTGTTCCAGGCCGGTACAGAAAATGCCATTGCGCTTGCCGTCAGGGAGAAATTTCGGCACCAGAAACAAGGAAATGCCTTTCGTGCCCGCGGGGGCATCAGGCAATTTAGCCAGCACCAAGTGAATGATGTTCTCGGACAAATCCTGCTCCCCGCCGCTGATCCAGATTTTGGCGCCATTGAGGCGGTAGTGGCCTTCCGACGCAGGCTCCGCTCTGGTTTTGATGAGACCCAGGTCGGTACCGCAATGGGGTTCCGTCAGGCACATGGTGCCCGTCCACTTACCGGCGATGAGAGGTTCAAGGTAGCGGTCTTTCAATTCTGCACTGGCATGCTTTTCCAGAGCCACAATGGCACCGTGGGTCAGCCCGAAGTACATACTCAGAGAGGTGTTGGTTGCGGCGCACATTTCGTCGAACACAACGCCCAGCAATTTGGGCAGGCCCTGTCCGCCATGTTCAACCGGTGCCGCCAGGGACGTCCAGCCGGCTTCCACAAACTGCTTGAAAGGTGCTTTATAGGCTGCGGGGGTCGTTACGGATTTGGTTTTGGGATCGTAGCTGCAGCCCTCCTTGTCCCCCGGACTGTTGGCCGGTAACAGCACTCCACCGGCAAATTTGGCCATCTCCGACAGCACACTGTCCATAAGATCCGGGGTCAGGGCGTCCTGCTCAGAGAGCTGAGCAAAGACATCCGACACCTCAAACAAATCGTGCAGCAGGAAGTGAATGTCATCGAGCGGGGCTTCGTAAGTCAGCATAAATACGTCTCCTAAATCGGCTTTGGTGCATCTGATGCCTGAACAATCACAGACACAAGCTAGACAATATTAAGAACTTGCCATTCTGTCTGCCTTGGTTTAACTTTTGTCTATATATTGTTTAAGCAAAACTTATACAGATCTTCAGACTGATACACAGATAAGAGAGGGTTAAGCAGTGAAACAGTATCAAATTGGCGCCGTAGCCAAGCTGACCGGGCTGACGGTGCATAATCTTCGGGTTTGGGAGAAACGACACAGTGCGGTGGACACCCAGCGCACGGACAGCGGGCACCGGGTCTACTCAGAGGAGGCCCTGGAACGCCTGAAGCTGCTGAAGCGGTGTGTCGATAACGGAATGTCCATCAGCTCGGTAGCGGCATTGAGGGATGACGAATTGCGGGAGATCATCGCCGAGACCGGACAAACCAATCAAAGCCGCCCAGCCGATGCCGTCAACGTCGCCCTGGTGGCGACGGACTGGTTCGACAAGGTACAACACCGTCTGGACGACAAAGTGCACTGGGGCCTTATCCAGCAGTACGAATCCCTGACCCAGCTGCGCGATTCCAGTCTCGGCTCCCAGGTGGATCTGCTGGTGCTGAACCTGCCTTCCATTACCGCGGCGGAAGTAAAACCACTGGGCCAACTCATTAAACAGATTAACGCCCGCACAACGCTGCTGGCTTACCGCTACGCTCGCCAGCAGGACGTAATCTACTTCAGAACGTTGGGAGTGAGTACGCTTAAATCGCCTTTGGATCATGCTGAAGTGGCAGCGATCATCGAGCGCAAATTCGGAGAACCCACAAAGGACCAGAACGTGCTGCCAGTCCGTCAGGCGCCGCCGCGCAAATTCAACGATGAACTGCTGCAAAAAGCGGCTTCGGTCAGTTCCAGTATCGACTGTGAGTGTCCCCAGCACCTGGCGGAAATCATTCAGGGTTTGACGGCATTCGAGCACTACAGCGCACAGTGCGAATCAAAAGACAAAGCCGGTGAAGACCTGCACCGGCACATTCACCTGCGCACTGGGCAGGCCCGTGCGGTGATGGAGGAACTTTTACAGTCGGTATTGCAGCAAGAGGGCATAGACCTGTCACTGATTCGCCTGTGAAGTGTAGTAAAGGTAGAACACGCCCAGACCTTTAATCTGACCAGCCAATCACTTATGCTTGGGTGTATAGAACATAAAGTTTGAGGAATAAGCAGAGGATCGGCACCAACCCATTATGAATCTGAGACAGACCAATATCGAAAAGTTGCAGCAGGAAACCTTTGACGTTCTGATCATCGGAGGCGGTATCAATGGCGCCGTTTCAGCTGCCGCGCTGGCGGGAAAAGGCGTTAAAACCGCGTTGATCGAACGGGGTGATTTTGCCTCCTGTACCAGTTCGAACTCATCCAACCTGGCCTGGGGCGGAATCAAATACCTGGAAAACTTTGAATTCCTGCTGGTAAACAAGCTCTGCAAAAGCCGCAATCATTTGATGAAGAGCTATCCTTCCACGGTCAAAGAAATTCGCTTCTTTACCACAATCCAAAAGGGCTTCCGCCTGCCGGTTTCCTTTATCTATATGGGCACTTTATTTTACTGGCTGCTGGGGCGTTTCGTTACCAAGCCACCCAAGTTCCTCACCAAAGCCCGCATAGAATCGGAAGAGCCGGTGATCAACACCCGCAATGCCAAAGGCGGATTCGAATATTCCGACTGTTATCTTTACGACAACGATGCCAGATTTGTATTCAACTTTATTCGTACCAGCCTGAATTATGGCTGTGTAGCCACCAACTATGTGGAATCCACCAGCGCCAAATGGGAAAACGGTCTCTGGCAGATCAGCGCAACCGACACCATCAGCGGCCACACATTTCCCATTCGAGCCAGGGTACTGGTGAATGCCTGCGGTCCCTATGTAGATCAACATAACCAACTTGCGCAGCAGACCACTCAACACCATCATGTCTTTTCCAAAGGCATTCATTTGATTATCGATCAAGTGACGCCGCACAAACGGGTGCTCACTTTTTTTGCCAGTGACGGCCGCCTGTTCTTTGTCATCCCCATGGGGCCGAAAACCTGTATAGGCACCACCGATACCCAGGTCAATCAACCGGAAACACAGATTACCGATGAGGACCGGCAGTTTGTTATCGACAACATCAATTCACTATTAAAACTGGAACGCCCCATCACCCAACAGGACGTCATTGCCGAACGCTGTGGCGTGCGCCCGCTGGCCATCGCGGGACAGGGGGGAAAAGCCGATTGGGTCAAGCTCTCCCGCAAACACGCTATTGATGCAAACCAGCAACAGAAACACTTGTCTATCTTTGGCGGCAAACTAACTGACTGCCTCAATGTCGGCGATGAGGTCTCCGAACTGGTGGCTGATATGGGGATCAAAATTCCCTACCCGAAAGCCCGCTGGTATGGAGAACCCAATGATGAGATTAAAGAGGAATACCTGCATCAAGCCAGGTTGATGGAACTGGATCGCTTAACCCATCCATCGTCGTCCGAGCCATTATCCATTCGCTTCTGGCGACGCTACGGTGCCGAAGCCATTGGCCTGTTGGAGCGAATTCGTTCCGATCCCACCAACGCTGAACTACTGATAAAGAACGCCGAGTATACCCGCTGCGAAATCGAGCAGGCGGCGCGCAGGGAAGTCATCGTCAAACTGGAAGACTTCCTGCGTCGTCGTTCCAAGATTGCCCAGGTAGTGCGAAAACAGGACCTGCAGGATGCACCCGGACTGAAAGAAGCCTGTAAAATTTTGTTTGGCGAAGAAGCGGAAGCAAAGTATGCCGAATACTTTGCGGAGCATTGAAGTGCGGCAGCCACCGGATTACTCTGCGCTTAAATTGCGCTGCCCTTAATCCGGCCCGCCACGGGTTTGCGCAATCAGGGAGGCCAGCGCCTCACTGACAATCTGCCGTACCCGCTCTTTACTGAGCCCAAACTGGACGGAAATCTCATTCAGGGAATAGGCCTGATGGTGGCCGATGCCGTAACGCATGGCCACCATCGCCGCCTCGCGCTCACTGAGCGACTGCAACAGCCCGGTCAAATACTCGCGCACGCCAGCTTGATGAGCCCCCTCTTCCGGTGAAAAATGCTGTTCCTCATAATGCAGTTCATCCAGCAATGTCCGTACGCCGTCATCAAACAATGGGGTATCGGCCGACACACACCAGTTGGATAACGATAACAAATCCTTAACCCGGGAAGCTTTTAATCCAGTATGTCGCGCAATCTCCTGCACGCCAGGGAGCGACCCGGTCTCTATTCTGTGCCGTTGTCGATAGGCATGTACTTTGTTGCTTTGATGACTGATGTGTGTGGGATATCGAATCAGCGAGCGCTGTTTCGCAACGGCCTGACGAATACTTTGCTGGATCCACCAGAAAGCATAGGTTCCAAAGCGCACACCTGCAGACGCGTCGAATTTAAGCGCGGCCCGCAGCAAACCAAGCGTGCCTTCCTGCACCATGTCCTCGAATTCCATACCCTTGTCCCGATGGCGCTTCGCTATATGGTAGACCAGGCGCACGTTGGCGGTGATGAATTTATTGCGAAGCCGGAATACCTCGTTAATGCAGTCGGCCAGCTCCTGACGTGCGCCCAGACAGTTCTCTGCAGGTGGTGCATTGCGCAGTTCAGCCTCACCGGTTTCCAGCAACCAGTCCCGGTTGAGTGACGTTTGATTCAGGAGTTCCTTCATGCGCCACAACACATTATCACGATCTTCATACAGGGTTTCCGGGAGATGATCCATGACGCCGAGCAGATCCGCCAACGTCAGCAACTGATCGGTGGTGTCATCAAGCTCAGCAGGATATTCTGCGCTCAAGTGATCCGTCAGTGCCGAGAGCGCATTGGGAAATCCAGTCAAACTCTGCTGCAACCGCTTAAATGCCCGTTGCAGTGCATACGCAAGATGTTGTTCTTCCTCCCTGGAAAGGAGAGCATGGCTTGCCATATTGGTTGCAGAATCACGAGTGGCAAGCTCGCCATCATCCCACAACGAACCACCCTCGGCTTCCTGCTCGAACACAAACGCCGTGCTAACTTCCAGGCTTTCATCCTCATCATTCAGCAATGAGTCAAACTGGGTTAGAGATGACCACTGAAACATCGCCAGACCTCACTTGGTTTAAATACATCACAACGATGATTTAGACCAGCCGCCCAGCGAGCGTTCCGGAATTCGCCCCTGTTAATGTTTTGTCTAGCAGGATAAACCCACTTCAGACCGGCTTAGTGCATGACGATTCTCAGCCACAAACTCCATGAAACCAATGATGTGTCACTCACATCGACCACCTTGCCATGATGAAATACTATGCCTTCTCCAGCGCNTGGGATACGTCAGCGATGATATCGTCGATATGNTCAATCCCGACAGAGATACGNACCAGATCGGNGGACACNCCGGCTTTNGCCAGTTCNTCCTCATTCAATTGACGATGAGTGGTAGAGGCAGGGTGACAGGCCAGGGATTTTGCGTCACCAATGTTCACCAATCTCAGAATCATCTCAAGTGCATCAATAAATCGGGCACAGGCTTCCACACCGCCGGTGATTCCGAAACTGAGGATGCCGGATGCTTTCCCGCCGGTAATCTTTTCGCAGACCTCATAATAAGGACTGTTCGGCAGCGCGGCATAGCTTACCCATTCCACTTTGGGGTGGGCCTCCAGATACTGAGCAAGCTTTTCAGCATTCTCGCAATGGCGTTCCATGCGTAAACCCAACGTTTCCAACCCCTGAAGAATTTGGAATGCATTCATCGGCGACAATGCTGCCCCTGTGTTTCTCAAGGGCACCACACGGCACCGGCCAATGTAGGCTGCAGCGCCAAGGGCTTCAGTATAAACCACGCCATGATAGGAGGGGTCCGGCTCATTCAGAATGGGGAATCGGTCCTTGTTGGCAACCCAGTCAAACTGACCGGAATCGACAATGACTCCGCCAATAGAAGTACCGTGGCCCCCGATGTATTTCGTTAACGAGTGCACCACGATGTCTGCACCCAGATCAAACGGGCGACACAGGTAGGGAGTGGCCACGGTGTTATCCACGATCAGAGGCACACCCTGCTTATGCGCAATATCCGCCAAACGGCGAATATCAACGATATTGCCCGCCGGGTTGCCAATAGACTCACAGAAAATGGCTTTGGTTTTATGATCGATTGATTGTTCAAAGCCATCAAAATCATCATGCGACACCATGCGCACCTCAACGCCCTGCCGAGGTAGTGAATGTGCAAACAAATTATAGGTACCGCCATACAATTGGCTGGTGCTTACAATATTGTCCCCCACCGAGGTGATGCACTGAATCGCATAGGTAATGGCCGCCATACCGGATGCCACCCCCAGCGCGCCCACGCCCCCTTCCATCGCTGCGATGCGCTTCTCCAGCACCTCCGTGGTTGGATTCATAATCCGGGTATAGATGTTTCCGGGCACCGCCAGATTGAACAGATCAGCACCATGCTGAGTATCATCAAAGGTAAAAGAAGTCGTCTGATAGATGGGAACGGCAGCCGCTTTGGTGGTCTCTTCCGATGTATAGCCTTCGTGTAACGCGATCGATTCCAGTTTCATGATTGCTCTCTTATTGTTGGAGTTGAATGTAATCGAGGTTATATCCGGTCACGCCAACCACACTCTGTGCAGCGTGCTGTGCCAAACAGTACCTTAACGATTTTACTGAAAATTGAACAGAGCCCCACTGACTCCGCTGCTGCCGGAAATAATTCCCCTGACCCTTCCATAAACCCTGACATAAGCCGATTACCATTTTCCAGACCGAGGAGAGATATCATGGGCACATGCACAACTTGCGGCGGAGCCGGGCAAATCCCATCAGGACAATACGACCCCTGCTATTCCTGCGGTGGCTCCGGCCACGGTTCCCACACCGATGTTCCCTGTATGGCGTGCAACGGTTCCGGCCATTCGGGTTCGCAGCGTTACGATACCTGCTGGAACTGTCACGGAGCTGGCTCCACGCCCGATCCCAAACCCATTGTTCGACCCAAAACGCAGGTCAAGACTTCAAAGCCGGCTAAACAAACCAACAACACATCGAAAACAACCGGTTCAGCGACACCCACTACCAAGAAACCCAACAATCTGAGCCAGAACATTTCCCAGGTCGCCATAGTGCTGGCCATCATTATTTTGATCGCGGCCAGTGACAACCTGGAGGGTGGTGAATTTATCTTTGCCGGCCTGGGGGCGTTTTTTGCTTCTTACGTTGCACTGTACGTGTTGTATTACGTCGCAATCGCCGCCATTGAACTGCTGAAGATTGCGTTGAAGATTGCGGCGGCAGGCCTGGTTATTCTGGTGATCATCGGGTTATTCAATGAATCCAAAGCTGAGGCGATAACCCCTTCCGTCTCCTCCGAACCGCTAATTCAATTCTGGGTGAACTAAAACGAAAAAGGCCATAGCATCTGCCATGGCCTTTTCGCTTGGATTCAGCAAGCAACCATCATCAGCCGCATTTTGAATCCCCGCAGTTCAGACAGGTCATACACCCATCCATATAGATCACGGCTTTAGTGGAGCACTTGCCGCACAAGCTGGCGCCCGCTGGGAACGCGCTGTCTTCCTCGTGCGACACTTCAGGCTTTTTTGCCTGGGCAGTGATCTCCTGTTTCTTCTTCTCAATGAAGGCTTTCTGGTGATCATCCAGATCGCTCTTGAGCAGGCCGATCATACGCATGTGGTTTTCGATGGCTTCGCCGATTTCCGCCACCAGTGAAGGCATGAACTTGCCACCGCGCTTGAAGTAACCACCTTTAGGGTCGAATACCGCTTTCAGCTCTTCCACCAGGAAGGTGCAGTCACCGCCCTTACGGAACACAGCAGAAATTACACGGGTCAAAGCCAGTACCCACTGGAAGTTTTCCATGTTCTTCGAGTTGATGAAGATCTCGAAGGGGCGGCGCTGTTCGTGTTCGGTGCCTTCATTGAGGATGATGTCGTTGATGGTGATGTACAACGCATGATCCGATAACGGGGTTTTGATTTTGTAGGTGGAGCCCAACAGCATTTCCGGGCGTTCCACGCTTTCGTGCATTTGCACCACATTATTTTCGGGCTTTTCCGGCTCAACCGCTGGTTGCTCCGGTTTCACCACTTCGTATCCAACGATTTTGGATTTGATTTCTTTAACCATGGTTTTTTTACCTGAGTTCTCGTCGTCCATTATCCAACCTGTATATACGGGCTTAGAGCTTGCCGTAATAGCCTTCTTTCAAGGCGTCGTACAGGTTGGCCGCGGTGTGCTCTTCACCATCGTACTTGATCATTTCGTTGCCTTTGGCTTCGAGGACAGTGCCATCTTCCAGCGTGAAGCGATAGGTGGTGGCCTCGATATCCTTCTCTTTCACCAGTACGCCCTGGAAGGCTTCCGGGTTGAAGCGGAAGGTGGTACAGCCTTTTAGTCCCTTGCGGAAGGCATACAGGTAGATGTCTTTGAACTTATCGTATTCAAAGTCGGTGGGCACGTTGATGGTCTTGGAGATGGAGGAATCCACCCACTTCTGCGCCGCCGCCTGGATGTCCACGTGCTGCTCCGGAGACACATTATCAGTCGCCGTGAAGTATTCTGGCAACTGTTTGTCTGCCTCATCCGAGTAGGGCATGGCATCGCTGTTGATCAGTTCACGATAGGCCAGCAATTCGTAGGAGAATACATCCACTTTCTCTTTGGACTTACGACCTTCCCGAATGATATTACGGGAATAGTGGTGCGCAAAGCTGGGCTCAATACCATTACTGGCATTATTGGCAATGGACAGGGAGATGGTGCCGGTGGGCGCGATGGAAGAATGGTGGGTGAAACGCGCACCCTTCTCGGCAATTTTAGCCACCAGCTCCGGCTCGGCTTCCGCCATACGTTGCATGTAACGACTGTATTTGGCGTGCAGCACCTTGCCTTTCACGGTGTCGCCCACTTTGTAGCCGTCCTTCTTCATCTCAGGACGCTTGCGCAACATGGCGCCGTCTACCTTAAAGTCCTGCTCCATAATGGGCGCCGGGCCCTTTTCATCCGCCAATGCCAAGCCGGTTTTCCAGCCGGTGACGGCCATTTCCTTGGACACCTGCTCGGTGAATTCCACGGAATCAGGGGAACCGTACTTCATACGCAGCATAGTGAGGGTGGAACCCAGGCCGAGGAAGCCCATACCGTGACGGCGCTTGGTGGTGATCTCGTGGCGCTGCTGCTCCAGCGGCAGACCGTTGATTTCCACCACGTTGTCCAGCATGCGGGTGAAGGTGGACACCACTTTACGGTACTCATCCCAGTCGAAATAGGCTTTCTCGGTGAAGGGGTTGCGCACAAAACGGGTCAGGTTGACAGAACCCAGCAGACAGCTGCCGTATTCCGGCAGAGGCTGTTCACCACAGGGATTGGTAGCGCGGATGTTCTCGCAGAACCAGTTGTTGTTCATCTCATTCACTTTGTCGATGAGGATGAAACCGGGCTCGGCAAAATCATAGGTGGAGGACATGATGGCATGCCAGATCTTGCGGGCTTTTTCATAACCATAGATCTTGCAGGCAGTGAGGCCTTTTTCATTGACGATGTAACCGTCGTCGGCCGGGAATTCACGCCACAACACTTTGGTGCTGTCCTTCAAATCAAGCTTGTTGGCATCCGGGCTGTTGCTCTTGATGGGGAATACCAGCGGCCATTCCTCATCTTTCACCACACAGTTGATGAATTCTTCACTGATCAACAGGGACAGGTTGAACTGACGCAGACGGCCGTCTTCGCGCTTGGCTTTGATGAATTCCAGCACGTCCGGGTGAGAAACATCAAAGGTAGCCATCTGGGCACCACGGCGGCCACCAGCCGAAGACACGGTAAAGCAGGTGCGGTCGAAGATATCCATAAAGGACAACGGGCCGGAAGTTTTGGCACCGGCGCCGGACACATAAGCACCGCGGGGGCGCAGGGTGGAGAACTCATAACCGATACCGCAACCGGCTTTCAGGGTCAGGCCCGCTTCGTAGTTCTTTTCCAGGATGCCGGACATGGTGTCATGCACGGTGCCGGACACAGTACAGTTAATGGTGGAGGTGTCGGCTTTATAGGCCTGGGCACCGGCATTGGACAGAATACGGCCGGCGGGAATGGCACCGTGGCGCAGAGCCCACAGGAACTTCTCGTACCATTCTTCTTTCTTGGCTTCATCCACTTCCACGTCCGCCAGAGCGCGGGCGACCCGCTGGAATGAATGGTCGATGGAGTCGTCCACCGCATTGCCTTCGCTGTCCTGCAGGCAGTACTTGGATCGCCAGATATCCAACGATGCCTCCTGCAGAGGAATTTCCCTTTCAGCTTGCTTCTCTACTGGTTGATAAGATACAGCGCTCATTGCCACCTTCTTATAATTTCCCGAACAAAATGAACTCCGCGCAACCATGAGGGGAGGCTGCGGGCCTGGATTTACGAACTACTAGATGTTGTGTTATCAGAATCTGAACGATCCTGGTGAATCTGTTGCGTATTGGCTGAAACTATGTGAATTAGTTGCCGGATGTCCCATTCGAATTCCCAAACAATCCTGCGCAGTAAACAGATATATCGGATGTCGCATAAATCACCACCTGATGTGACAATCTATTCTTTTGTTATGCTGAGCCGTGCTTACTACCCCTGCACGGTACGGGTCCGGCCTGTCGCCAACAGCATTTTCCGGTTGACATCCCAAATTATCCGAAAAACAAGCAAACACGCTATATCCGTCTCTCTCATGCCGCCAACCACAATATCTTGTGGTTTCGAAAAAATATTCTAGCCAGCTTTGAAACTTTAACAAGCCCCAGATTTAAGTTTTTTTACAGAATGTAAACGAGCCGTAAGGTAAAGCTGCTAAGCCATTCAGCTATGCCGCCGCCTGAAAAGTAAGTACACCCTAACTTAAGTAATTTTCACATTTCCAAATTTTTTTGACGGCGCCAAGGCTCCCACCTTTGACTAAAGGATAATTGCCATTTAAATGACACGGGAGTAACGTTCACCACTATATCTTGTGTCAGCGCCATCTTGTGTCAGCACCCATCTGACCAGACTGCAGAGATTCAGAGAAAGACAACGATAAAGAGAAACAGGAGCTTCTCCTCATGTACGAAATCAAGAATCACCCGGTGGATCCCAGCTACGCCAAGGATAGCAATATCACATTGGAGCAGTATCAGGCCTGGTACAAGGAATCCCTGGAGCAACCCGATCAGTTCTGGTCCGCCCGTGCTGAACAGTTTCTCAGCTGGTTCAAACCCTGGACCAAAGTCAACGAATACGATTTCAAGAAAGGTGAAGCCACCTGGTTCAAGGACGGCAAACTGAACGCGGCCTATAACTGCATTGATCGCCATCTGGAAACCCGGGGCGATCAGGTGGCCATCATTTGGGAAGGTGATGATCCCAATGAAGACAGCACAATCACCTACAAAGAGTTGCACGAACAGGTGAGCCGACTGGGCAACGCGCTAAAGGAACGTGGCGTAAAGAAAGGGGATCGGGTGTGCATTTATATGCCGATGATTCCGGAAGCCGCTTACGCCATGCTGGCCTGTGCCCGCGTCGGCGCCATTCACTCTGTGGTATTTGGTGGCTTCTCTCCCGAATCCTTGAAAGACCGCATTCTGGATTCCGACTGCCAGGTGGTGATTACTGCCGATGAAGGCCTGCGCGGCGGCCGTCATATTCCGCTGAAAGAGAATGCCGATAAGGCTCTTTCCCACTGCCCGGACGTGCACACCTGCCTGGTGGTAAAACGTACCGGCGGCAATATTGAATGGCAGGAAGGTCGGGACATCTGGTACCACGAGATCACCGCCCAGGTGAGCGCTGATTGCCCGGCGGAAGAGATGGATTCGGAAGACCCCATGTTCATCCTCTACACCTCCGGCTCCACCGGTAAGCCCAAGGGTGTCATGCACACCACCGCCGGTTATATGCTCGGTTCCGCCATGACCCACAAGTACATTCTGGATTACCGCGAAGGTGACATCTTCTGGTGTACCGCCGATGTGGGCTGGATTACCGGCCACTCCTATATTGTGTACGGTCCGCTGGCCAACGGTGGTACCACACTGATGTTTGAAGGAGTACCCACCTATCCCGATGCCGGCCGCTGCTGGCAGGTGGTGGACAAACACAAGGTTAATATTTTCTATACGGCTCCCACCGCCATTCGCGCCCTGATGAGCCAGGGCGAAGAGCCGGTGAAAAAATACAGCCGGGAAACCATTCGCCTGTTGGGCACGGTGGGAGAGCCCATCAACCCGGAAGCCTGGGAGTGGTATTACAACATCGTCGGTGACGCCCGTTGCCCCATTGTGGACACCTGGTGGCAGACGGAAACCGGCTCGATCATGATCGCACCGTTGCCCGGTGCATTTACCTTAAAACCCGGCTCGGCCACCCTGCCCTTCTTCGGCATTGAGCCCGCTCTGGTGGACAGTGAAGGCAACGAACTGGAAGGCGCCACCGAGGGCAACCTGATCATCAAGCGCAGTTGGCCCAGCCAGATCCGCAGCGTTTATGGCGACCACCAGCGCTGCGTGGAAACCTATTTCTCCACCTATCCCGGTTCGTACTTTACCGGTGACGGAGCCCGCCGCGATGAAGACGGCTACTACTGGATTACCGGCCGGGTAGATGACGTGTTGAACGTATCCGGCCATCGTATGGGTACCGCCGAAATCGAGAGTGCTTTGGTACTGCATGAAGCGGTGGCAGAAGCCGCTGTGGTGGGTTATCCCCATGACATCAAAGGCCAGGGTGTTTATGCCTATGTCACGTTAATGAGCGGAGTACAACCCACCGAAGAACTGCGCAAAGAGCTGCTGGCCGTGGTATCAAAAGAGATCGGCGCCATCGCCAAGCCGGACCTGATCCAATGGGCCCCCGGCCTGCCCAAGACCCGCTCCGGAAAAATCATGCGCCGCATCCTGCGCAAGATTGCCGCCAACGAACTGGAGAACCTGGGCGATACATCCACGCTGGCTGACCCATCGGTTGTCAACGATCTGATTGATAACCGCGCCAATCAATAAAATCCCAAGCCTATCAGGTGCTGCTGAACAGCAGTGCCTGATAGGGCCGCGCCCGATTACCGCTAACGTCCCCGCAGGTGACGTTCACGATTCTCCTGCTTCTTCTCATCGCTTTTCTTTAGCAGAACATAGACCGCCCCGGCCCCGCCGTGTTGTTTCTGCGCGCTGTGGAACGCCATCACCGCCGGCAGACAAGGCAACCATTTGTTGACGTAACTTTTCAACAACGCCGGTTGCTGACTGCGATCCCCTTTGCCATGCAGGATCATGACTGTGCGTACACCCAGGCGATGGCATTCCTGGATAAACTCAAAGACTTCCTTGCGAGATTGCTCAACGGTCTTACGATGCAGATCCAGCACCGCGTCCACGCTGTATTTGCCCAGGCGCAGTTTACGATACACGCCTTCCTGAACACCGGGGCGCTTGAATTCAATAATATCGTGAGGATCCACCATTTCCACGTATTCCGTGGTCAGCAGATTCTCATCCCGCTTGAGATGGGTGGTGGCCGCTTCCCGACGGGCCAACTGGGCTTCACTGGGTCCATCGCTGGACGGACGGGTGGACACCCGGTTGTGCACCAGCGGCTTTACCTCTTCCAGCTCTTTGCGGAAGAGGTCATCGTCGTCTGGATCGAAGCCCTCTGAATTAAACATGGCACTGCTCTCTTCAATTTGCCGCACACTTCTTATTTTGGCACCTGATCAGGCGAAACGTTCCTTCAGGCTGCGCAGCAGTTTCTGGTGGATACCGCCAAAACCACCATTACTCATGATTACAATATGATCCCCGGGTTGGGCGGAGGCCGTCAACTCGCTCACCAGCTGATCAATATCCCCGGCCAGCCGGGCCGGGACCCCGCTGGCGGCCACCACAGGCTCCAAATCCCAGTTTAATCCCGGAGGCTGGTACCAGACCACTTCATCCGCCTGCTCGGCCGACGGTGCCAGATGAGGCTTATGGACCCCCAGGCGCATGGTATTGGAGCGGGGTTCAATCACTGCCACGATCCGCGCCCTGTCCACCTGTTTGCGCAAGCCTTCCAGGGTACTCCTGATGGCGGTGGGATGATGGGCAAAGTCATCATAGATGGTAATGTCCTGCACCTGCCCCACCACTTCCATGCGCCGCTTGACGCCACCGAATTCACAGAGTGCCTGTACCCCTTGTTCCGCCGTCACCCCCGCGTGGCGGGCCGCCGCAATGGCGGCAAGGCCATTGTTCACATTGTGTATTCCGGTGAGGCTCCAGGTGACGGTGCCGAAACTCTGGTCCTGGTAATGCACTTCAAAACAGGAACCGTCCGCTTGCTTCAGCTCAGCCCACCAACCCCGCTCCCCTATTACCTGCACCGGAGTCCAGCAACCAATGGCCAGCACCTCCGCCAGATACACATCCGCCTGGGGATGTATCACCAGCCCATTACCTGGCACCGTTCGCACCACATGGTGGAACTGCTTTTGAATGGCTTTGATGTCCTCAAAAATATCGGCGTGATCGTACTCCAGGTTATTCAGGATCAGGGTTCGGGGCAGGTAATGAACGAACTTGGAGCGCTTGTCGAAGAAAGCGGAATCGTACTCGTCCGCCTCAATCACAAAGAAAGGATCTTTGCCCAGCCGCGCAGACACTTTAAAGTTCTGCGGAATACCACCGATCAGGTAGCCGGGCTCCATGCCGGCATACTCCAGAATCCAGGCCACCATGGAGGAGGTGGTGGTCTTGCCGTGGGTACCCGCCACCGCGATGACCCAGCGGCCCTGCAATACGTGATCCCGCAACCATTGTGGTCCTGAGGTATAAGGCAGCCCCCGATCCAGCACATACTCCACCGCCGGATTACCCCGGGACATGGCGTTACCAATGATCACCAGATCCGGCGCCGGATCCAGCTGGGCAGGATCATAGCCTTCAATCAGTTCGATGCCTTGTTCTTCCAGCTGGGTGCTCATGGGCGGATAGACATTGGCGTCAGAACCAGTCACCCGGTGTCCCTGCGCTTTGGCCAACAGGGCCAGGCTGCCCATGAACGTGCCACAGATACCCAGAAAATGTAGGTGCATATACGAATCCTATTCAGTCGGTGTTTGGGCCTGTCTCAACGCCTCAAGGGCTTCCGGAGGTAAAAATACATCGCTCAGCAACAGAACCACCACCCAAATGGTGATGGATAGCAGATTGCCCTGCAGCCGGCCCAATTGCATTGACCCTGCGTAAATCCAGCCTTTCACCAGAATATCCCAAATCAGCACCACCAACAGGGCAAGCCGGGATGCCGTACTCAATAGCCCTTCGCCGGCGCCGGTCACGATGTAAAGCTGCAGGGGAAGAATAATGAGGCTCAGCAAAAGGTCGGTGCCCAGGCACGCGGTCATGGCCTGCACATAGCGGCTGTCCAGCCCTTTGAAGCGCAGTATCCCCCACACCATGACAAGCCAGGCCCCCAGCGCCACTGTCACGCCCAGTAGCTGCTGCTCCATGTACAGGGGTTCCAACGTCATGATGATCCCGGCCCCCAGGGCCAGCTCCACCAACACCAGCACAATCAACAATACAGGGGAATAAGGGACATCCTGTGGCCCCCTGCGAAACAGACACATCTGCCAGAACAGCGCTAACAACGGCTTCAAAACAACTCCTGGTCCCGGTTGGGAGAAAAACAGAGGGGCATTGTGCCAAAAGCCCCCGAGGCTGAGCAACACAACATGAAACCGGCTGCCTTTTGCTATATCATGCCGCCGTTCCAAGCAGGGTTCCAAAAATAAAGGGTTAGTCTCGGGAGAATACATGGCCACGAAAAATGCATTCTACGCCCAATCCGGCGGGGTGACAGCGGTGATCAACGCCAGCGCCTGCGGCGTAATCGAGACTGCGCGCAAGCACCCTGACAAAATCGGTAAGGTGTATGCCGGCAACAATGGCATTATTGGGGCCCTGACGGAAGACCTGATCGATACCAGCCTGGAATCCGACGACGCCATTGCCGCCCTCAAGCACACCCCCGGGGGTGCATTCGGCTCCTGCCGCTACAAGCTGCGCAGCTTTGAGGAAAACCAGCGGGAATACGAACGCCTGGTGGAAGTGTTCAAGGCCCACAACATCGGTTATTTCTTCTATAACGGTGGCGGCGATTCCCAGGACACCGCTCACAAAGTCTCCCAGATTTCAGAGAAAATGGGTTACCCCATTACCTGCATCGGCATTCCCAAGACTGTGGACAACGACCTGCCCTTTACGGACTGCAGCCCGGGGTTCGGTTCTGTCGCCAAATATGTGGCCATTTCCATCCGCGAAGGTGCGCTGGATGTGGCCTCCATGTGCGAGTCCTCCACCAAGATTTTTATCCTGGAGGTGATGGGTCGTCATGCCGGCTGGATCGCCGCCGCCGGCGCCCTGGCCCGACAGGACGGTTTTCCTGCGCCCCAGATCATTGTGTTCCCCGAGGTACCGTTTGAGCAGGAGGATTTCCTGGCCAAGGTCCAGCAATCGGTGAAAAAGGACGGCTATTGCGCCATTGTGGTGTCCGAAGGGGCCCAACGCCGGGACGGCACCTTCCTGGCGGATTCCGGCGGCAAAGACGCCTTTGGCCATACCCAGCTGGGGGGCGTTGCTCCTTACCTGGCTCACTTGATCAAGAAAGAACTGGGTTATAAATACCATTGGGCCCTGGCGGATTACCTGCAGCGGGCGGCCCGCCACATTGCCTCGGCCACCGACGTGGACCACGCCTATGCCATGGGGCAATCTGCGGTGGAGTTTGCCCTGGCCGGCAAGAACGCCATCATGCCCATCATTGTGCGCAATCCCGGCGACGAATACAGCTGGTCCATCGGCGAGGCCAACCTGGCCGATGTGGCCAACGTGGAACAGAAGATGCCGCGGGATTTCATCAGTGAATGCGGCTTTGATGTCACCGAGCAATGCCTGAACTACCTGCAACCGCTGATTCAGGGGGAGTCCTATCCACCCTACCAGAACGGCATCCCCATGATCGCGCAGCTGAAAAAAGCAAAAGTGGAGAAGGTGCTGAATACACACTTCAGTATCTAATGTGCTTTAGCGTATAGTACCGACACGGACATCGGTAAACTGACTGAAGAGAGTTGCGTTTTGGAGTTTAAGCCTACTGAGCCGCTCATATTACATTTGCAAAAAGTCATTCATTGGGCGGTGCGATTACTCGCCATCCTGATGGTGTTTGTCATTGTAATGGGGGTTATCGATGTGGGCTGGACGCTGTACCAAAAGCTGGTGAGCCCGCCCATCTATATACTCACCATATCCGATATGCTCGCCACCTTCGGCGCCTTCATGGCAGTCCTGATCGCTATCGAGATTTTCATCAATATAACCATCTATCTGCGCGATGATGTGATCCACGTTAAGATCGTAATGGCCACGGCATTGATGGCGATTGCCCGGAAGATCATTATTCTCGATATGGACAAGATGGAACCTTCATACCTGTATGCCATTGCCGCTATTATGCTGGCCACCAGTGTGGGCTATTGGCTCATCCACAAATTACCCCGCAAAAACCACGAGGAAGACTGAACCAGCCTTCCCCAGGATAGACTCACACTTTTTCCTAACCAGCACTCAAAACGGGCGCTTTGCCCTCTTCCGCCTGATAAACTTCGGGATGGCGACGGGAATCCTGGATCGCCCGCCAGGCCAGCGGAATATAGCGCAGACGCTCCGGCACCAGGGGATAAAAAGTCCGCACTGACCAGGCAAACAGCTTAAAAAGTCGCTGGTCGGTCTTGGTATAACGCACATTAAACTTACGGCGGAAATTCTGCGGCAGGGTAGCCACTGTTATCTTGTGTATGCCCCACCCCATGACGGTCATGAGTAACTTAAACAGGGGCATGGGTAACAGCTTCAGCTCCGGAGGGCGGGGATAACCGGCGTAGAACTTCGGGTCCATCAGATCGTCCAGCACAGCGCCCCACTGCAGCCGCTCTTCAATAATGTAATCAAACTGCTGCCAGTATTCGTCCTGGGTCTGGGGAATGTATTTTTTCGGAATCCCCAACAGGGCTCCCATACGCTGCCATTCGCTGAACATCTGCGCCCGCTCTTCCCGGCTGACCGGCCTTCCGAAATACTCATACATGCGCAGAGTGGCATCAAAACCGGTGATGTGAACCCAGGAGTAAGCTTCCGGGTCCAGCGCATGATATTTATTGCCGTCCTTGTCCACGCCTTTGATTTGACGGTGTAACTCCCGCAACTGGTGCCCCATGGCAATCGCCTTCTCCGGCCGGGAATACACAACCGGCCACAGCAATTTGGTCGAGTTTTTAGCTCGGCCCCAGGGATCGTATTTGTATTTCTTATCCTTGGAAACCGCCACATCGATCACCGGGTGGGCTGACTGCAGTACAAAGGCCTGGGGCAGCATAAGATGAAAAAGGTAGGAGCCGAAATCCCGCCAGGTTTTGGAATCGGGACCCAAAGGTTGTAAATCAGGTTTGTTTTGTTTTTGTTGTACGCCGGCCGCCTGCACAATAATCCTCCACGAGCTCAATGAGACAACGTACAAATTATGTCCTGACGACCCAAAAATCAAGTGACTATACGGTCACATATCGGGCGAAAACGGCCAAGTAGCTCGAATGACTACTGCAAACAACCGGAAGGAATTACCGAATAATTAATATTTCCCTTTTAATTCAGGGAGCTAGCAGCGGGCGCAAATAGTTCTCAGCAAACGCACGCAGACTTTCCTCGTTGCCGGGATTGATTACCCCTTTGGGGCTCAGCATCAAAGACTGACTGAGCCGCAACAGCATTTCGGACATCATCTGCGCATCCCCATCCCGAAGGTGACCAATCTTTTGCGCCCGCTCAATCTGGGTAGCCAGATAGTGGCGGGAAAAACTCATGATCACTTCAAAATCGGTGGTGAGATACGGCAGGACATGGTCCGGCTCGGTTTTCAGCAGGCGTTGTAATACTTCATTGCTATTTACCAGGCCGCCGAATTGAACGAATGCCTCCAGCAGCGCATCCAACGCTGAACTGGTTTCCTTAATGGCATTTTCAATGATGACCAGATGGCGTTGCAGCTCACGAAAAATAACAGCCTTGAACAACTGATCCTTTTCGCTGAAACGTCGATACAGGGTTGCACGTCCCATGCCGGCACGCTTGGCCACGTCTTCCATGGTGGTTCGGCGTAAGCCGTATTCGATATACAGAGATCGTGCGCTATCCAGAATCCTTTGGTTTGTAGAGTCCTCGTCCTCTTTGAGGAAGGCTTTGGGTATTTCAAGATTCACGCTATTACGTCCTGTTCATTGTCGCTGATTATTGTGATTATATGCGCGAGTGGCGACTCGATCTGTCCGCAACGTTCAGACTAGTCAAAGATCACAGTCTTGTTACCGTGAATCACCACTCGATCCTCCAGATGGTAACGCAAACCGCGCGCCAGCACGATTTTTTCCACATCTTTGCCCAGCCTCACCAAATCGTCTTTGTTGTGGCGATGACTGATGCGCTCCACATCCTGCTCAATGATAGGCCCCTGATCCAGGTCCTGGGTCACATAATGGCAGGTAGCACCGATTAATTTCACGCCCCGGTCGTAGGCTTGGTAATACGGGTTGGCGCCGATAAAGGAAGGCAGGAAGCTGTGATGGATATTGATAACCTGCCCGGAGTAGCGTTTGCAGATTTCCGCCGGCAGGATCTGCATGTATCGGGCTAGTACGATTGTACCAGCATCATACTGTTGCAGCAGGGCATCCACAGCCTGGAAGTGAGGAGACTTGTCGGCTTTGTCCACCGGCACATGATGGAAAGGAATGCCATGCCACTCCACCATTCCGCGCAGGTTGTCGTGGTTGGCAATCACCGCACTGATATCACAATAAAGCTCACCACTGTGCCAGCGATAAAGAATGTCGGCCAGACAATGGGAGGCATGGCTGGCGAGGATAACGACTTTCTTGCGTTCGCTGGAATCGTTAATAAACCAGCTCATTTTGAACTCGTCGGCCAATACTGCGAAGCGCCGCTTGAATTCTTCGATACCCACGTTCAGCGAATCGGCGCGCATTTCATTGCGCATGAAGAACCAGCCTGGATCGCCCGGCGACAGGCTGGGCTCCGAGTGATAGCTGGCTTCCGTCAGCCAGCCCTGGTGGTCGCTGACGAACTCACTGACTTTGGCAACGATACCCACACGATCCGGACAGCGAATAACGAGGCGATAAGTATGTTCCATTAGAATTCCAACTTGCTAACAGTGCGGTGACATTAGGCGCGCCAGTATATACGGATTCCTAATTCAGCCACAAACCCAGGGTGAGCAAATTGGTTACCAGCAGCGCCAACGCCAGCCAACGCCAGAACCGGGCCGGATCGCGCTCCAGCAAGGGCCGCTGCTCCACTTTAAGGAAATCCGGATTGGGGTTTTTGAGATCGTGAACGAATTCCGACATTGAGTCATAACGCAGATCGGCGTTGGTCTGCAGCGCCTTGCGCAAAGCCCCGTCCAACCACAGGGGCACCATCGGATTCCGCCGATAGGCCGGAATGTATTTCAGATCCAGGAATTCTGATGCAGTATTGGCTTTTTGGAAGGCTTCCCCAAACGGGTGCTTGCCGGTCAGCAACTCATAGAGCACCACCGCCAGGGAGAACTGATCACTCTTTTCGGAGCGGGGACGTTGCAGACGGTATTCAGGGGCAGAATAATCCAGCGTGCCTAAAGCCCGTTCCCGCTCGAAACTGGTGGCAATCTCATCCACCCCCGCCACATACACAGAGCCGAAATCAATGATCACCGGGTCGTCGCCTTTCATCACGATATTGTCAGGCTTGATATCCTGGTGCAGGGTTTCCCGCCGATGGAAAGCACGCAGCCCCTGCACGATCTTTTCCCCCAGACTGACAACAACAGCCACATCCAGGGTTTTCTCCTGCTCCAACAGCTTGGCCAGGGTGGGCCCGGGCAGATCTTCGGTCAGGTAATAAAGAAAGCGGCGCTGGGGTGCGTCCACCACTTTCACCACATAGGGCGAATCAATGCGACGCCCCACCCACTCCTCCATAATGAAGCGCTCAATGTAGGCCGCATCATCCCCATAGTTCACCGATGGGGTTTTCATAATGGCGCATTGACCACTACCTTCATGCCGGACCCGGTATAACTGGCTGCGCTGGCTGGCATGAACCTGTTCCAACACACGCCAACCGTCCAGCTTGAGCCCCACTTCCAGTTCAGGGGGAAAGGGTAGCTGCCGCAGTGTCTGCAACACATCTTCGTTGGTTTCCTGTCCCAACTGCTCCACGCGCACCCATTGGCAGGTCAGATTGTCCGTACTCTGATTTTCCAACGCCTGTTGTACCAGTGTTTCCACCAGACACTGCGGATTATCCTGATGATCAAGCAAAGTGCTCAGCATTACTTTGTGGTCGACATACTCATGGACGCCGTCCGTGGTCAGCAGAAACTGGTCCCCCGGTTCCAGCTCTACCACCTTCAGGTCCACATCCAGATTGAGATCGATACCCAGGGCGCGTGACAGATAGTTTTGCGATGCTGAAATACGGGCGGTGTGATCCCGGGTCAACTGTTCCAGCGCACCATCCCGAATCCGCCAGACCCGGGAATCCCCCACATGAAAAATATAAGCCGATCTGGACTTCAGAATCACACTGCTGAAGGTGGTGACATAACCTTTTTCTGCCTCCAGATAACGTTGCCCCTGCCCGAACAACCAGCGGTTCAATGCGGTCAGCACTTTATGGGCAGACTGTTTTACACTCCAGGAATCCGGCGTCGAATAGTAATCGTTAACAAAGCCGGTAATGGCGATTTCGGAGGCTTCCCGCCCCGCTTCCGCCGCACTCACACCATCGGCAATGGCCGCCACAATCCCTTTCCGGTTCAACAGGGAACCTTCGGGGATTTTGATGGCCATGCTGTCTTCGTTCTGGGCTTTGACACCGGCACTGCTGAACTGGGCTGCAGTGACAGTTAATTGTTGTTTGGTATTTTCAATAGTCATTAATCGTTGATCAGCTTACTTCAATCAGCTGCACCGTACCATCTGGCAGCACTTCGGCCATATGGCCTTCCGGCTCTTCCAGGAATTGTACCAGTACGAAAACACCGGCAGCACAACCTGCGATGACCATAAAGAAGGTTGAAGCATCCACAAAAGACAGCACCGTGAGGAAGGTGACCGCACCAACATTGCCGTAGGCACCGGCCATACCGGCGATCTGTCCGGTCATACGGCGCTGTACCAGAGGCACCATGGCGAACACTGCACCTTCACCGGCCTGCACGAAGAAAGAACAACACATGGTGGCCGCCACCGCGACCCAGATCCACCAACCGGCGTCAATCTGGCTCAGCACCAGATAACCGACGGCCAGACCGGCAATCAGAATGCTCATGGTTTTCTTGCGCCCGAACTTATCACTGATCCAGCCACCACCGGGACGCGCCGCCAGGTTCATAAAGGCGAAGCCGGAAGCCAGCAAACCAGCCTTCACGGCGTCCAGGCCAAAGGTATCCATAAAGAACAGGGGCAACATGGAAACCACCGCCAGCTCAGAACCAAAGGTTACGAAGTAAGCCCAATCCAGTACCGCTACCTGCTTGAACTTGTAGCCCTGGGGCTGCGGCTGGGGATCGGTAAATAAGTGGCTGTTCACCTTGTAGATCTGGGTAACCTGGAACACAAACAGCACAACCAGGCCAATCCACAGCGCGGTAGCGGCGCCACCGGTTAACAGTTTCAGATTATCCGGTCCCAGCTTCCAGGTCAGCACCGCCAGCGCGATGTACATGGGAACATTCATGATCAGATAGAAATAGAAATCCTTTTTGGTGGTCACTTCCAGGCCGCCGGATTTTTTCGGTTTGAAATAGGTGGAACCTTTTGGTGTATTACGGGCTTTGAAATAGAAGAACACACCGTACACCAGCGCGATAACACCGGTGGAGGCAATCGCATAGCGCCAACCTTCAGGACCACCGAACAGCAAAGCTACTGTTGGCAAAGTCATAGCAGCCGCAGCGGAACCGAAATTACCCCAGCCACCATACACACCTTCCGCCAGGCCAACCTGCTTGGCAGGGAACCATTCACCCACCAGACGAATACCGATAACGAAACCGGCGCCCACGAAGCCCAACAGGAAACGGCTCAGGGCCAGCATTTCATAACTGGTCGAGGAAGCAAACAGGAAACAAACAAAGGAGGACAATACCAGCAAACCGCTGTAAACATGGCGGGGTCCGAACTTATCCACCAGGATGCCAATGACGATGCGGGCGGGAATGGTCAGCGCCACGTTCAAAATCATCAGCGCTTTAACCTGCTGCTGGCTCAAATCAAAGGTTTCTTTAATAGCCGCCAGCAATGGCGCGTGACTGAACCAAACCACAAAGGTGATAAAGAAGGCCACCCAGGTCAGGTGCAAAGTACGAATACTGGGATTACTGAAATCCAGCAGATTCAATTTACCGCTACTCATTGGTCTCTCCTGAAAAAATGACCTCCACTGCAAAGCAACCGGTATGCCATCACCAGAAAAGCGCACAAAAAAAGAGAAATGGCTTCTATTTTGGGTCTTGCTTGATCACAAATTAACAATAAAGCACCACTTAAGAGCGCAATTCGCCATTTTTTGCATCTTTATGAAACACCAAACCAGGCGCCACTAATTAATTTATGCACTTTAAGTGAACCAAAAACCAATCACAGCTTCCCAATAAAGTGCATTTTGGTGTTTGCCCTTCAACCCAAACGTTATCCAAAAGCACTGGCATAGGCCTTGCTAAATCCTGAGGGATACACGCGAAATTCAATGAGGCTTAGCGCTGTGAATACGGAAGGCAGTAAACCGAAGCTGGTATTTGTGGGAAACGGAATGGCCGGCACCCGCACACTGGAAGAGCTATTGACGCTCACTTCAGAAAAATACGACATCAGCGTCATTGGCGAAGAGCACATCGGCAACTATAACCGGATCATGCTATCCCCGGTTCTGGCCGGTGAGAAAACCATTGAAAACATCATCCTCAATGATGACGACTGGTACCGCCTCAACAACATCACCTTTTATAAAGGAGAGCAGGCGGTTGCCATTAACCGGGTGAAGCGCCTGGTCACCACTTCCAGCGGTAAACACATCCCCTACGATCGTCTGGTGCTCGCCACCGGATCGACGCCGTTTCGCATACCGGTTCCCGGCTGCGACCTGGAGAACGTACTCACCTTTCGCGATATCAAAGACGTTAACCGCATGCTGGAGCTGAGCCGCCATAAACAACATACGGCGGTCATCGGCGGTGGACTGCTGGGCCTGGAAGCCGCCAACGGGCTGCGCAAGCAGGGCATGGACGTTACTGTGGTACATGCTTACGACTCGATTCTGAATCGCCAGCTTGATAAAACAGCCTCCCGTTTGCTGCAGCACTCCCTGGAAGAAAAAGGCATTCGGTTCCTGATGAATGCCGCCACCGAATCCATTGCGGGCAACGACCGCAACGAAGTGACCCGGCTCGATTTTAAAGACGGCCGCCACCTGGATGTAGACATGGTGGTGATGGCCACCGGGGTCACACCCAACATTCAGCTGGCCAAGTCCTGCGGCCTGCAAACCGATCGCGGCATTCTGGTGAATGATGTTATGCAGACGTTTGACCCCGCCATTTATGCGGTGGGTGAATGCGTACAGCACCGCGGCCAACTGTTCGGACTAGTGGCCCCAGGTTACGACCAGGCCCGGGTCTGCGCCAACCACCTGGCCGAGATGGGCATCGCCCGCTACATCCAGAAGGCGCTGGCGACCCAATTGAAGATCACCGGCATTCATGCGTTTTCCGCCGGGCAGTTCGATAATGTTGCCGACAGCGAAGAGATCACCTTTTTCGACGGGCAGCTGGGGCACTATAAAAAGCTGGTTCTGGTAGGAAACCACTTGGTGGGGGCGGTATTATACGGCGACACTCAGGACGGCGGCTGGTTCTTTGAACTGATCCAGCAACAGACGGATATCTCCCCCATTCGGGATCAACTTATTTTCGGCAAGGACTTCTGCCAGTGGCCGGAACAGGCGTCGAATCACCTGCCTGAAGCCGCCTGACAGAAATACATGGCGTTCAACACAATGGCTAATAGAAGTACCTGTGCTTATTGCGGCGTGGGTTGTGGCATAGAGATACACACCAACGCCGACGGCACCCCCCGCGTTGAGGGCGACTTCGAGCACCCGGCCAACTTCGGCAAGCTGTGCTCAAAGGGTTCCACCCTGGCTCACACCCTGACCGATGAAGGCCGTTTGCTGCACCCAATGATCAACGGCTTGCGGGCAAGCTGGGACCAGGCTGTAAGCTATGTGGCCAACGGGCTGAACAGAATCATTCAGGAGCACGGCCCCGATGCGGTGGCCTTTTACGTATCCGGCCAATTACTGACGGAAGACTATTACGTCGCCAACAAGCTGATGAAAGGCTTTATCGGCAGCGCCAACATCGACACCAATTCCCGGCTGTGTATGTCCTCTGCTGTGGCCGCCTACAAACGGGCATTCGGCGAAGACAGCGTGCCGGCCAATTACCAAGACCTGGAAATTGCCGACCTGATAGTGTTGACCGGTTCCAACACCGCCTGGTGCCATCCAATTTTGTTTCAACGCATCAAAGCCGCGAAACTGCAACGACCGGACATGAAAGTGGTGGTGATTGACCCCCGCCGCACTGCCACCTGCGAAATCGCCGACCTGCATTTGCCCATTAAACCGGGCATGGATGTGGCACTGTTCAATGGCCTGCTGGGCTACCTTCATGCCAACGACAAAATCGACCCCGACTATATTGCTGCCCATTGCGAAGGGTTTGACGGGGCTCTGGCCAGCGCCCGGGCGGAAGGCGACCTGAGCCGGATCGCAGCACGCTGCGATCTATCGGAAACGGACGTCGCGACCTTTTATCAGTGGTTCGCCGCTATTGATCGCACCCTGACGTGTTTTTCCCAGGGCATCAACCAGTCCTCACAGGGAACCGATAAAGGCAACGCCATCATTAACTGCCATCTTGCAACCGGACGCATCGGCAAACCCGGCGCCTCCCCCTTTTCCCTCACCGGTCAACCCAACGCCATGGGCGGTCGGGAGGTGGGCGGCCTGGCCAACCAGTTGGCTGCTCATATGGACTTCGATGAAGAGGACGTAGCGAAAGTCAGCGGCTTTTGGCGATCCCCCAACATCGCCCGCAAACCCGGCTTGAAAGCCGTGGACCTGTTTGACGCTGTAGCAGCGGGCAAGGTAAAAGCCGTTTGGGTGATGGGCACCAATCCCGCCGTTAGCCTGCCCAATGCCGGCAAAGTGGTGGAAGCCCTGCAAAAGGCTGAACTGGTTATCGTTTCAGACTGCATCGAAACCACGGACACCAGCACCTACGCCCAGGTCTTGCTGCCGGCAGCCGGCTGGGGTGAAAAGGACGGAACGGTCACCAACTCAGAACGGCGCATCTCCCGCCAGCGCGGTGCTATCGCACCGGCCGGGGAAGCCCGCCAGGATTGGCGCATTCTCACCGACGTGGCAGCAGCCATGGGCTATGGTGAACACTTCCCCTATAAAACGGCAGCCGATGTCTTTCGGGAACACGCCCAACTCACCACCCTGAACAGAAACAGTCATCGCAAACTGGACCTGGGTGCCCTGGATCAAATCACCGAGGCGGAGTACAACGGGATGGCGCCAGTACAATGGCCGACGCTGCCGAACATTGATAGCCAGCGTCTCTATGGCGACGGAAACTTCAGCACACCATCGGGGAAAGCATGTTTTATCGCAGTGCGCTGCCAGGGGGTAAGCAATCCGGTAAGCACGGAATGGCCCCTGGCTTTGAATACCGGTCGCATCCGGGATCAGTGGCACACCATGACCCGCACCGCACTGGCACCGCCACTGAATGCCCACAAGCCGGAGCCGTTCGTGGAAGTCCACCCTGATACAGCCACAGAATTCGGACTGGAAAACAACAAGCTCGCCCATCTCCAATCACCCTGGGGACAGGCCATCATGAAAGTAAACGTCACCGACAGCATGCGTAGAGGCGAGCTGTTTGTCCCCATGCACTGGAACGACCAGTGGGCGCGGGGCGCCCGCATCGGTGAATTGGTCAACCCATCCGTCGACCCGGTTTCGGGGCAACCGGAGTCCAAACACACCCCCTGCAAAGCAGCAGCCTGGCAACCGCAATGGACTGCGATCATGCTGTCCCGGGAAAACCTGCCGCTCCCCAAATGTGATTATGCCGCTAAAATACGCGGCCAGAAGTTTTATCGATATGAGCTGGCCGGAACCGGCTCAACGGAAGACCTGATGGCTTTGGCACACAAGCTCGCCTGCACCGAAGCAAAACCGTCCATTGAGTATCGGGATTCCAAAAACCAGAACATCCGCTGCGCCTGGCTGGACCAGCAAGGGCTGGTTACCTGTCTTTATGTCGGGCCGGGTTCGTCAGGGATCATCGCCAACGCGGATCGCAATTGGCTGGCCAGCTTATTTGATAAGCCCGCCCTGGAACCTGTGGAACGCAAAGCGCTGTTGTCCGGCAAGAGTCCAGCGGGAGTGGAGGACTGCGGCCGCACCATTTGCGCCTGTTTTGGTGTCGGCGAAAAGACCATTCTGAAAGCGATCAAGCAGCACAACCTGACCGATGCGGCAGACGTCGGCAAACGACTCAAGGCCGGCACCAACTGTGGTTCCTGCGTGTCGGAAATCAAGAACCTGTTGCAACAGGCAGGCTAACACCCGCACCACACTTTCGCCGGCCCTGTTGCCCGGGGAGCCGGGCAACAAACACACTCACAGCACAAACCGCGCCCCATTAGTTCACCCGCTTGCTTACCTATCACTTTTGAGCGCGTTGCAGCCATTTGCTGGACCCAACTCAACCAATATTTTTGCACCATTAAAAAACACCCATTACCGTTTATCGCATCTTTAAAGTGCCTTTTAGGAATAACGAACAAGACCTTAAGGCACTTTTTTTGTGCTCATTGTGGTGCACGGCGAACCAACAGAATGCATTTATCGATTTTTTGATCGTTTACGGCCGTTTTTGGTGGCTCTTACGGTTTTTTATAGGGCACAGGTTTTATTGGCACATTAGCTGCTTTATCAGTTCCGAGAGTTATTACTAACAGGCCATACCGGGAGTATCGCCCCGGTTACAGTTAGAGAGCGGAGTCCATCGTGAGCAAGCAAAAATTAGTCGTTATCGGCAACGGCATGGTAGGCCAAAAATTCCTGGAGCAGTTCGCCTCAAAAGAGCAGGCTGCCAACTTCCAAATTACGACATTCTGCGAAGAGCCTCGCGCCGCTTACGATCGTGTGCATCTTTCAGAATACTTCAGCGGCAAAACGGCAGAAGACCTGTCCCTGGTACCGGAAGGTTTCTTCGATGCATCCAGCATTGATATCCGTCTGGGCGACAAAGCCGTAGCCATTGATCGCAAGAACAAGGAAGTGAAGTCCGCCACAGGCGACATCATTTCCTATGACAAGCTCGTGCTGGCCACGGGATCCTATCCGTTTGTACCTCCTATTCCAGGCAAAGATCGCCCCGAATGTTTGGTTTACCGAACCATCGAAGACCTGGAAGCCATTAAAGCCACCGCAGCCAAAAGTCGCGTTGGCGTGGTCGTCGGGGGCGGTCTGCTCGGTCTGGAAGCGGCCAAAGCGCTGAAAGACCTTGGATTGGAAACCCATGTGGTGGAATTTGCTCCGCGCCTGATGGCGGTGCAGATTGACGAAGGTGGCGGCAAGATGCTGCGCACCAAAATTGAAGAGCTGGGTGTGCAGGTACACACCGGTAAAAACACTCAGGAAATTGTGGACGGCGAAGAGACCACCCTGCGTATGCATTTCGCAGACGGCAGCCACCTGGATACCGACCTGATCCTGTTCTCTGCCGGTATCCGTCCCCAGGACGAACTGGCCCGGCAGGCGGAACTTGAAATGGGTGAACGCGGTGGCATCGCGGTCAACAATTTCTGCCAGACCTCTGACGAAGACATCTTCGCCATTGGCGAGTGTGCACTGTGGAACAACCGCATCTTTGGTCTGGTAGCCCCCGGTTATCAAATGTCGCAAGTGGCCGCAGATGCCATCAGCGGCGAATTCAGTTCTGAATTCAAGGGTGCCGATATGAGCACCAAACTGAAACTGATGGGCGTGGACGTGGCCAGCATCGGCGACGCCCACGGCATGACCAAAGGTGCCCAAAGCTACATCTATACCGATGAACACAACCAGGTCTACAAAAAGATCGTGGTGAGTGAAGACGGCAAATATTTGTTGGGGGCCGTGCTGGTGGGTGAAGCCGAAGAATACGGCACCCTGCTGCAGATGATGTTGAACAACATCGAACTGCCGGAATTCCCCGACGCATTAATACTGCCCCAGCGTGGCGACTCCGCGGCGCCGGCCATGGGTGTGGACAAACTGCCGGACAGTGCCCAGATCTGTTCCTGCAACAACGTTTCCAAGGGCGATCTGTGCTGCGCGGTTCAAGGCGGCATCACCGAACTGGGCGAATTGAAATCCGCCACCAAAGCGGCCACTTCCTGCGGTGGTTGTGCCGCCCTGGTTGGCCAGGTGCTCAATGCCGAACTGGAAAAGCTCGGCATCGAAGTGAAGAAAGATCTGTGCGAGCACTTCCCCTACTCACGCCAGGAACTCTATCACCTGGTGCGCGTAGACGGCATTCGTTCCTTCGAAGAACTGATTGCCAAACACGGTAAAGGCAAAGGCTGCGATATCTGCAAACCAACCACCGCCTCTATCCTGGCCTCCTGCTGGAACGATCACATCATCGAACCCAAACTGGCTGGCCTGCAGGACACCAATGACTACTTCATGGCGAACATGCAGAAAGACGGCACCTATTCCGTCGTGCCCCGGGTACCCGGTGGTGAAATCACCCCGGACGGCCTGATTGCCATCGGCCAGATCGGCAAGAAATACAACCTGTACACCAAGATCACCGGCGGTCAGCGTATCGACCTGTTTGGTGCCAAGGTGAACGAACTGCCCTTGATCTGGAAAGAACTGATCGACGCCGGTTTTGAAAGCGGCCACGCCTACGGTAAATCCATGCGGACGGTGAAGAGCTGTGTCGGTTCCACCTGGTGTCGCTACGGCGTACAGGACAGTGTGGGTATGGCGATCCTGGTGGAACAGCGCTATCGCGGCATCCGCTCTCCGCACAAGGTCAAACTGGCCGTGTCCGGGTGTACCCGAGAATGTGCTGAAGCTCAGAGCAAGGACATCGGTGTCATCGCCACGGAAAAAGGCTGGAACCTGTATCTATGTGGTAACGGCGGCATGAAACCCCGTCATGCCGATCTGTTTGCCTCCGATCTGGACGACGTTACCCTGATCAAGTACATCGACCGCTTCTTCATGTTCTACATTAAAACCGCAGATCGCCTGCAGCGTACCTCCGTCTGGATGGACAACCTGGAAGGCGGCCTGGACTACCTGCGCGATGTCATTATCAATGACTCACTGGGTATCGGCGAGGAACTGGAAGCGCAGATGAATCACCTGGTAAATACCTACCAGTGCGAATGGAAAGCCACTGTTGAAGATCCTGAGAAGATGAAACGCTTCCGTCACTTCATCAACTCCGATGAAAGCGACAGCAATGTGGTATTCGTTAATGAGCGCGGCCAGATCCGTCCCGCCCGCGACGAGGAAAAACGCATTGACGCAGTCACCGTGTAATCAACCAACGTACCACTCGTGATAAACGAGTATTAACACCAAGAGGATTTTAGCATGAACGCAAAAGCAGAACTGTCCTGGGTGCCCGTGTGCGAACTGGATGACTTACTCACCAACGTTGGCGTGTGCGCCAAAGTCGCAGACAAACAAGTGGCCATTTTCAAAGTGGCCGAAGGTGATTCCTTTAACCTTTATGCCATCGACAACCACGATCCCTTCAGCAAGGCCAATGTGCTGTCGCGGGGCATCGTGGGAGATTTGAAAGGTCACAACGTAGTGGCATCACCGATTTACAAACAGCACTTCTGCCTGGATACCGGCAAGTGCCTGGAAGACGATATCCAAATCCCGGTGTACAAGGTTCGCGAGAACGCCGGGAAAGTGGAAGTGTTTCTGGACTGATCAGTCTCCGGAAACACCGAAGAATCAGACTGGGGTGATTGGCCTTACCTCAGTTTGGTACGCCTCATTCTTGCCATTCGAGGCGTTGCTTGACTCAGACCCTTTTGGGACTGGCTCAAGGTTGGAACAGCAGCACGCGTGCGGTCGATTCTGTCGGCCGCACAATGGGAATCTAGCGATACCGAACTCCCCTTTATACCCTTGAAGGTAGTTCCCATAGTGCTGCTGGGCCAGCCATCTCATCCACATCAACTTCCGCAACGGGCCGGACGCATGGCCTCGTATTCCTCCGCATCAATCAAGTGATGCACAATAAAGCCGAACTCATCACACCACTGCACCACATACTGTTCCGGATCACGGATCAGTTTTTCATAGTAACGATTCATCGCATCGCGACAGGTTTGATAGGCACCCTGCAGCAAAACATCATCTTCTCCGATGACAAATTCCCGCACCAGTTCAAATACGTCACTCTGCTGTCCAACGCGACGTTTCCTGCGGATGCGACAGTTAAAAACACTTACCTTTTTCATAGAGTTTCCTCCGGCAGGTTTATTGGGTAACAAAAAACACGTTCTGCAGAGGTAGACGGGGGCAATAACCGGGAGGTCACATGAAAAAGGTGAACTGGTAGTATTCACACTTTCCGTTGTGAAATAAGGGAGCTAAACAAAGAAAAAAACGGGGCAATCAGCCATTACCCCGTTGCAAAAGAACTGGTTTTGGGTGTTTTCTATTCAACCGTACTCACAAAACCGTCCGGCTTCAAAGCCAGTACCGAGCAGGTCACTTCATTCAAAATGGATTCCGCGGTATTGCCGATCAGGAAGCCCTTGATGCCGGTACGGCACACCGTACCCATAGTCAATAGCTCAATCTGGTTATCCCGCACGTACTGGGGCAATGCATCCCTGGGGTTGCCCAGCACAGTCTGTAAAACGATACCGTCGGCACTGCCGCACACATCTTCCGTCAGCTTCAACAACTTGGTCTCTGCGCTGGCAATCAGATCGGCTTCCATGCCGTCCAGCATATCCGCACTGCCGATCCCCCAAGCCGACAACATGGGCTCACCAATGGGTTGCTGGGCGTAGACCACATGCAGCTGGGCGCCTTCGCGCTGAGCCAGATCATGGGCATAGGTAAGCACCTTTTGATTCAATTCCGCTGCCCCGGGTTTGTCGGCAAACACATCCACCGCGGCGGCCACTTTTCCCGGCTTGGTCTGCTCGCGAATACAGAGCACAGGGCAGGGACATTTTCGCAGCACATGCTTGGTGGTACTGCCCATAAAACGCTTGCGGCCCGGGTGGCGGGTGGCCGCGTCCATTATCAACAGATCATGGCCACCGGCTTTCACCTGCTTGATGATTTCCACAAAGGGAATGCCTTTGGCGACCGCACAATCCACTTTATCGTAAGACGCCTTCAAATCTGCAGCCCGTTGCTGCAGCGCAGCCAACTGGGTTTCATACATTTCGTGCTCCAGATCTTGCGGCAGTTTGGTGGTAAGCCAGTTTTCGTATTCTTTCTCGATTTCCTCAACCACCCCGAACAGGGTAAGCTGGGCACCGTGCTCTTTTGCCACAGTCACCGCGTGGGCAATGGTGTCCTCATCCGCATAACGATAGGGAACCGCCATTAAAATACGATTGTAAGCGACCATCGACATAACCTCCTTTTACCCTTCTTATAACTCTCAAGATAAACGAAACGTTATGTCATTAATTGATCAAGCGCAATTGGAAAGACGGTTTTCGTGAACCTCAAAACTGGTCTCGTTAATCCAATAGACAGTGTAGAGGGCTTCCTGCTTATTCAGATAACGGTAATAACCGTCGATGGAGGAGCGACAGGCGTAATAACAGCCTTCTGACAGCACATCCATTTCCCCATCGATAAAATGCCGAATCACCCGAAAGGGTTCCCACGCAGAGGCTGCGGGCTGGTGTGATTTTTCCATGGAACAGGTAAATAGGGCTTCTTTATGCATCGCTCTTCTCCTACCGGCTTATGTGGGGCACTGTATATCAGCAGCACCACGTTTATTAACCAGACGCGACAAGTAGAGGAAAAGTCACAATATTTTTATTCGTAATGCTGCTTCAGTTTTTCCAGTGCCCGTTGATACCGCATTTTCACCGCACTCAGATTCATGTCCATGATCTCCGCGATTTCTTTATACTCCAATTCCGCAATCGCGCGATAAACCACAATGGTTTTGTCCTCCAACCCCAATTGGCCGATCCAGCGGTCCAGACGCTGCCCCATAACGTCCATTTCCACGCTATGTTGATCCGTAGCAAGGTAATCCTCTTCACTGACCGCAGCAAGGTCCAGCTGATCTTTGCGCTTGCGCAGGTAAGACATGGATTCATTGTGGGCAATCCGATAGAGCCAGGTTTTGAAGCTGGATTCGCCCTTAAAGCGGACCAGGCCGTGGAAAACCTTAAGCATCACTTCATGCACCACCTCTTCGGCGTCGTGCAAAGAACCCAGATAACGGGTGCAGGTACGCATCAGGGGATCCTGATAGCGTTTCATCAGTACCTCATAGGCCAGGGTGACATGGGGCAACTGCCGCCGGGCAATGGCAACCAGCTGATCATCGCCCTTCTCAGCCAGCCGGGCCCGCAGAGGCCGCCGGGAAACGGGTCGGTTCATGGGAAAATGGAACGCGCCGGAACCGGGCTCAGTCGTCCTCGTCAATCCAGGACTGGAACTTGAAACTGCCGTTCACCAGTTGCTGGTTGGGCACGGAAAGGCACTCGCCCTGCTCGTTTTCCAGGATGGTATTGACCGTGCCTACGGATACCACTGTTCCCTTAAAACCGTCTACCGTCACCTCATCACCGGGCTGCAGCTGTTCCCGGATGTAAACGCCGGAGATGATATTGTTGGAAACACTGCGGGTACCCAGGCCAAGGGAAATCGCGGCTGCAGCCCCCAACGAACCCAGCACGATGGCAAACACGATGTTCAGCATCTGGGTTTCAATTTCCAGCTGCCCTACCGCCAGGGAAAAGGTGGTGACAAAGATGATGATCTGCGCGAGCCGGGCTACCGAGGAGGCGTACTCCATGCCCATTTTATTGACCGCGGTGTGAATACTCTGTTTCACCACATGGGCGATGAACATTCCCACCAGAATCACAAACAGGGCGCCCAATACCTTGGGCAGGTAGAGGATGAAATCATCCAGGATGACCGTGATCCGATCCAGCCCCAGGGTTTCGGCCGCCGTCAGGGTCACGATCAGCAGGATGAAGAAATAGATGAACTTGCCCAGCAGTTCACTGGGGGCCTTCTCCATACCGGCCTTGGCCATGGATTCAATAAGCCCGATGCGCTGGCAAAGGCCGTCCAGACCGATCCTGGCCAACAGTTTACCGGACCAGCGGGATAACAGCTTGGCCAGTAATATTCCCACCACCAGAATGATGATAGTGGCCGCCAGGTTGGGCAGGAAGGCCGCAATCTTGTTCCAGAAACTGGCGGTGGAATTAATGATGTTCTGAGTCCATTGCTCGATATCCACGGAAGAGTCCCCCTGTTCCGTTAAAGTGGTGTGATTGGTCGGGAATTATTGATCCGCCGCTGGTTTCGGCCGCCGTTTTTTGCGGATTTGACGGGAGGGATGACGCCGCTGGCCGGCACCATAGATGGAAGCGCCAAAACCGGCAAACAGCATCCAGAACCAACTCATGAAGAAGCCCATCACATCCCGGGTGGCCGTTTGCTGCTTGGCATGGGACAGCACCCTGCGCAGGGACTGGTCCGGATCAAACGCCCGGGTTTCACTGCTGGCAGCCTGTTTTAGCCAGGCCTGTACGTCCGCATCATTGGGTTCTGGAGAATGGTCCTGATCGTCTTTCATTTCGTGTTTTACCTGCCCGCATCCGCTTTGGAGTCTATCATATCTATATCAAGCACTTGGCGTTTAGACGCACGGACATGATATAAAGTCACAATAAAAATTCATCAGGGAATCCCAGCGCACACAATGAATGCCAGACTCCTTTTACTGCTGGCTCTGCCGTTATTGCTGATCAGCCACCTTGGTTTCGCCGACTGCGAAGCCCTGGAACCCCAGCTCGCCCGCCAGGAACGCCTGCTCTCCCAACTGGAACAGCAGCGGGCGTCCCTGGATGACCTGTTGCGGGGCCAGATCAAGAACGACTTTGTGCTCAACGATGTGGTGGATGTGCCGCTGGATGTCACCCTGGAAGTGCTGAAAGCCAGGCGCTCACTCAATCAGCAATGGGTGGATAAAGATACTACTGAATTACGCCTGCCGGAGGGCTTTGAGTCCTGTCCGGAACAGGCCCAACAATGGCTGGGTCAGGCAAAGCAGGTCCAAGGCCAGGAGCAGGTTATACGCCAGCACCTGCAGCACCTTTATGACCTGCCGCGCGCCTCTCGTCTGGCTTTGGTACGGGAGGCCACTCAATGGCAAACCCTGTATAAACTGGAATCCCAGGTGCAGAAGTGGGCCAACGCACAGCCCGAACAGGACGCGATCCAGACCTTACAAAAAGAGATTCACGACTGGATCGAGTATTGGCGTAGCTCCACCCGTATCTGGCTTGCGCAGCTGGTGGCACAGGCACCGCAAAATGTGACGTCCAACGAGGTCTGGAGCAAAACCATGAAAGTCCCCAGCCCCCAGGACGGCATCGACTGGGGGTCGGCCATGAGCCTGCCTGCAAGCCAGAATCAGCAGGCCGAGTTGCTGGACTGGCTCAACACTCTGGAAGAAGCCCATCGCGCGCTGGTGCGCGAGTCCGGCAAATGGCGCAATCAACATATCTGGTCCCTGGGTTGGGCAAACTTTTTTCAGGAGATCAGCCATCCACAGCGCTTCTGGCAGCAACTGATTACCGAAATCCGCAGCGCCCCCACCAATCTGGTGGACGCCATCACCCGCCCCTTCATTCGTGATTACCGAAGGGCCGTGAAACAGGATAAACGGGGGGAAACCCTTTCCAGCTGGTTCCTGCAGGGGCTGGCCCTGGTGGCCATCATGTCGGCCCTGCTTAAACTGGCTGCCATGGCCCCCCAATTCCTGTCCCAGGCCCAGCAGCGGTTACTCAGCACCGTGCAACACCGGGGCTTGATCCAGTTCAATGCTGCGGTGCTCTGGTTCATCAAACCCAACGCGCCCTGGTTTGTGGTCTTTGTCGGTGCCAACGGCATCTCCAGGTTCCTGCCGGATGCCTGGATCATTCTCAACTGGCTGGCGCCCATCGGTACCCTGTACGCCACCTTCCGGGCCGTGCGGGTGATCCTGGAATGGCTGATTGCACGCACCTTTACCCGCTCCGGGCAATTCGTTTCCAGCCACATTGCCACCCGACAAAGCGAAGATGCCCAGCGGGTAGCCTGGCTGGTGCTGCTCTGTATCCTGGGTTGGATTCTCGCCAAGGGAACCGGCGGCGGCTACCTGATGTTTTTCATTATTATCCTGATCGGGTTGCTGCTGTGGTTCACCCTGCTCTGGTTGATGCTGCGCTACCGGGAACCGGTTTCCCGTTTTCTGCTGTACGCCATCGGCAAAGGCACCAGCAAAAAGCTGGATCCGCAGAGCGCCCAGCATTGGTGGATGCTACCGGTCTGGCCCCTGCTATTTGTCGGCGCACACATTACTGACATTGTGATCCACCTGCACCAGAAACTGTTGATCTTCGATACCTATCGCTCCGTGTCGGTAAAGCTGATCCGCATCCGCCTGGCCGCGGAGGCCAAAGATGAAGAGCAGGAAGAAGACGACGAAGCCTTGCCGGACGAGAGCTATTCCGATTGGATGCGCGGCAACAGCAAAGCCTGGATAGAGGCCTATGATATCAATACGGTGCTGCAGCCTATCCAAAACTGGCACAAGGAGAAAAGCGACGACAATGTCCTGCTGATCGTCGGGGACCAGGGCAGCGGCAAGACCGCCCTGATCAAGCGGTTGAGCAGCATCTGGACCGAAACCCCCATCAGCATTCTGAACATTCCCGCCAAAACCACCGATCCGGCAGCCATACTGCCCATGATCGCCCAGCACCTGTGTATTGCAGGCCTCAAGGACGTGGCAGAACTGGTGAAGCTGGACGCCGATCTGGAACCACAGATTGTTGTGCTCGACAACACCCACAACCTGTTTTTGTCGGAAGTCGGTTACCTGGATGCCTACCGGGCTTTGAGCCAATGCCTGAATGCCCATCTGAACAATATATTCTGGGTGGTCGTGACCCACGCGCCCAGCTGGACCTATCTGAGCTGCGTGTTCAACCGCGAACTGCGTTTCAGCAATATTTTCAAAATGCCCCGCTGGTCCCCCTCGGACATTCGTAAATTGATTCTGTCCCGGCACCAGGGCAGTCGCCGCCGCATCCGTTACGATGAACTGCTGTTGTCAGCGTCCGCAGGCAGCGACTCCAGCAGCGTGCGGGCGGCCAACTCCCGGGTCTTCAACATTTTGTGGGAACAGAGCGGCGGCATTCCACAGGTAGCGATTCACCTGTGGCTGGATGCCGCCCGCAGCAAGGATAAAGTGGTGGACCTGGGTGTACCCAGCAAACCCAATGGCAACGCCCTGAAAGCTTTGAAGGATGACCTTTGTTTCGTGTTTGCCGCGATTGTCATCCACAAGTCCCTCACCAGTGAGGAAATCATTCTGGTGACCCATTTCCCCGACGCCATCGTTCGCCATGCCCTCAAGCAGGGGCTTAATCTGGGTTTACTCTGGCGCGACGACAACAAACGCTACCGCATTCAACCCAGTTGGCAGGGCACCCTCAGCGGCTTCCTCGCCAGCAAGAACCTGTTGTGGGATATCTAAATGGATAATGCAACCCTGGAAGAACTGGCTGCGTTCAGTGATTTGCTGGACCTGAATAAAGTGTTCATGCTGGTGGCTGCCGCCAGCTTCCTGTGGATGGCGAACAATCTTATGCGTCGCTTCAGCCAGAAGCTGATGGAAAAGATTCCCTCCCGACGCTTTCTGATCCTGCAGACCTCCACCCTGGTTACCTTCCTCTGGTATTTCGGCGGTGCCTACTGGATGATCGTCGGTATTTTGCAGCCGCCAAACGAAATGTTGCTGGCTTTAGGCGGCAGTGCGGCGGTGGCGGTAGGTTTTGCCCTGAAAGATGTGGCGGCCTCCATTATTGCCGGGCTCATCCTGCTGTTTGACCGCCCGTTTCAGGTGGGTGACCGGGTCAGCTTTGGGGGCACCTATGGCGAGATCGTCAGCATTGGTTTGCGTTCCGTGCGCCTGAGCACCCTGGATGACAACCTGGTGACCATTCCCAACAGTCGCTTTATCACCGAGGTGGTGTCTTCGGGCAACGCAGGCGCCCTGGACATGATGGTGGTATGTGATTTTCATGTCGCCCTGGACGCCGATCTGGAGCTGGCCCAACAACTGATTCATGAAGCCATTGTCACCAGCCGTTTTGTTTACCTGAAGAAACCGGTCACTTTCGCAATCAATGAAGTGGTCATTGCCGAACGCCTGGCGATTCAGATCCGGGCCAAATCCTATGTACTGGACGTACACTATGAAAAAGCCTATCAATCGGACATAGTGACGCGGGTTTCCCGGCTGTTTGTGGAGCACAACATCGCCCGTCCGCAACGGAGCAGCCCAGCCCCACTCCCAGCAAACATTGCAGAAACACAAAGCGCCCCCTAACTGTCATAGGTAACCCGTCACGACCATAGTCCAACTAGGCGCGAGCGGGGGCTTCAGGTATAATGCGCCCACTTTTTTAACCCTAACATTCACCCCACTGACAGAAAGGTTTAATCATGGGCTTTAATTCCGTTCCCGCCGGGAAAGACATCCCCAACGAAATCTACGTTGCCATCGAAATCCCTGCCAACAGCACCCCCATCAAATATGAAATCGACAAAGACAGCGATTGTGTATTTGTTGACCGGTTCATGGCCACCCCCATGTTCTACCCTGCCAACTACGGTTATGTGCCCAACAGCCTGGGCGAAGACGGCGACCCACTGGACGTGCTGGTGGTAACCCCTTACCCCGTTATCCCTGGCTCCGTGATCCGTGCCCGTCCCGTTGGCGTCCTGAACATGTCTGACGAAGCCGGCTCTGATGCGAAAATCCTGGCGGTTCCCCACGACAAACTGACCGTTCTCTATAAAGACGTTAAAGAATATTCCGACCTGCCTGAACTGCTGATCAAGCAAATCGAACATTTCTTTGAAAACTACAAAGATCTGGAGCCCGGCAAGTGGGTTAAAGTTGATGGTTGGGCAGGCTCTGAAGAAGCCAAGGCTGCCATCCAGAAAGCCGTTGACGCTGCCAAAAAGTAAGCGTTCACCGCACAAAAAAGGGTCTCTAGATGAGACCCTTTTTTATTGCGCGTGCAGCCCATTCAATTCAACATGGTGCGAAAACCCAACCATTTTGCCACCATGGCATTGAGCACATCCATATCCAACGGCTTAGTCATAAAATCATTCATGCCGGCTTTGAAACAGTCTGCCATTTCCTCTTCTCCATTGCCGGTCAACGCCACAACAGGCACTTTGGAGTAGCCATCCAGCAGGCGCAGACGACGAGTGGTTTCCAGTCCATTCAAACCCGGCATCTGGCAGTCCATCAACACCATGTCGTAACGCTTCAGCTTGGCCTCGGCCAACGCCTGCGCTCCGCTTTCCACCGACGTTACCTGCAGCCCACGCCGCTCCAGCATTTTTTGCAGCAACATCCGATTGACCCGATCGTCATCCACCACCAGTATGCGGGCAAAATGTGACTTGGGTTGGGGGGATATCTTTTCCAGCACCGGCCCCCTATCAACTGTGGCCAGCGGCAGACAGAGTTCCACCCGGAATGTGGAGCCACGCCCTTCGACACTTGAGACGGAAATGGAGCCATCCATCAGTTCCGCCAGTTGCTTGCAGATATGCAACCCCAAGCCGGTACCACCATAGGAACGGTTAACCGAAGCATCCGCCTGTTCGTATACGTCAAACAAGTTCTCCAGGCTTTTTTCCGGTATACCCGCACCGGTGTCGTCCACTGTGAACGAGATGCAGCAGGTATCTTCTGTCGGTCCCTGCACGCCGTTCACGACAAGACTCACCTCACCCTGTTGGGTAAATTTAAAAGCGTTGCTTAAAAGGTTATACAGCACCTGACGCACACGCACCGGGTCGCCCAGCAGCCAGGGTGGAATCGCATCGTCGATTTCCAACTTGAACGTCACACCAGGCTGAAGCTGCGGTTTGAGGAATGTGGTGGTATCCCGAACCAATTCGGGCAGGGAAAACTTGATGGACTCCAGTTGAATTTTGCCGGCTTCGCCCTTGGACAAATCCAGTATGTCGTTCACCAGCGCCAACAGGTGGTTACCGGAATCGCGGATCAGCCGTACCTGTTCGGACTGCTCCTCATCGAGCTTGCTCAGCTCCAATAGCTGGCAGAAACCCAGAATACTGTTCAGCGGCGTTCGCAGATCGTGACTCATCTGCGCAAAGAACAAGCTCTTGGCCTTGGTCAGTTGGGATGCCACCTCTTCCCTGGAGGCAGCCTGACGTGCTGCCACCATATTTTGATAATTGCGCAGCCCCGCCACCAGGCAGGAAAGCAATTTAACGTTATCCAGCTCCGTCTTGGTGCGGTAATCGTTGATTCCATACTCCAGAATCACTTTCATTTCCGGGGCATAACCCGGTTGCCCGGTGCGCAATATCAATTGAATCTCATCGTTACCGAGAATATCCCTGATGTACTGCACCAATTCCAATCCGGAATTATCCGATTCCATCACCACATCGACAAAGGCCACGGCAATGTTGGCATGTTCCTGCAATACCGTACGGGCTTCCGCCCCGGAGCGTGCCGTCAACATCTGCACCGGCCTGCCCTCAAACGTAAAGGATGAGAACACCAGTTTGGTCACTGCCAGAACATCCTCTTCGTCATCTACAACCAACACTTTCCAAGCGGAAGTATGGTCTTCTGCTACGGAGTTCTCGTCATCATCATCAGTCAGGAATAACGGCGAATCCATATTTACACCGGAAGCCATCATCATCGAACACCTACCGTTGCCACACTGTCATCTTCAGCCCGAACATCCACAGGGAAACGGATGCGAAAATGCACGCCCTGCTTGCCGTCATCGATCAACACCACCGTACCTGAAAGCACCTGCGTTACCAGATTGTAAAGAATATGGGTTCCCAGACCGCTGCCGCCTTTACTGCGCGCGGTGGTTACGAAGGGATCGAATATCCGTTCCCGAATTTCATCCGCAATGCCCTTCCCGTTATCAAAATAGTCAAACACCAGCACATCGCCGTCCTGATGGACTTGCATTTTGATTTCCCCTTCCTCCACAAGCTCAAAACCATGCAGCAAAGAGTTCATGATCAGATTGGTGATGATCTGGGAGAGCGCTCCGGGAGAACTCAACACCGTAAGATTTTCGGGAATATCCAGTACCACATGGTGCCGGGTCCGTTTCAGTTTGGGCTTCAACGACATCAACACGCTCTCGAAATACTCTTTGACATTAAAGGAACGCATATCATCGGAAGTCTGATCCACCGCCACCATTTTAAAGCTTTTGACCAGTGCAGCAGAACGCTCCAGGTTTTTGCCGATCATATGCACGGTTTCCTTCATTTCGTTTATGGCTTCTGCAAAATCCCGCTTGGTCAAACTGCCGTTTTCAAATTTGTCACTCAATTCCCGGATCGACTGTGACAAATGAGAAGAGGCCGTGATGCCCACACCAATCGGGGTATTGATTTCATGGGCCACTCCCGCCACCAAACCGCCCAAGGATGCCATTTTTTCCTGTTCCACCAATTTGGTCTGAGTGTTGCGCAAGTTCTCTACGGTATCACTCAACACCACCATACTGTTCTGTAATTCCATGGTGCGCTCATTCACTTTACGCTCCAGATCGCGGTTGAGTTGCAATATTTCCTGCTCTTTTTCCTTACGCGCCAGATCATATTCCTGGATGACATCCAACATGGAATTGAAAGATGCGATCAGGTCTCCCACTTCATCCTGGGATTCTGCCTTGGCCCGGTTGCCGTAGTCTTTCGTTTCCGCAATCAATCGGCTGACCGTATTCAGATCTATTATAGGACGCAAAATTGCCCGTCTCGAGGCAACCGCCAGGTAGCCCGCCACAAGCAAAGCCAACGCACCCGCAATCCCCACATACAACAAGGTCTGCTGGAAATGTTGATTTATATTGGAAAGAGATGCCACCAATTGGACGTAACCAATGATTTCATCGGAAGACAGGACAGGGGTAACGGCCACCAGATTACCACCGATACGCTCAACCTGGGTGGAGGTGGACTGAATCAGCCCTGACTCAGTCGCCACCATCGTATCGCCGTAAGTCGCAAAGGAGCTGAGCGCACCATCCAATGGATTCAACACATAAACCGTCGCAGAGATGATCTGGGGGGATTGTTCCAGTATATCCAGAATACTCTCCGCCATGTCTTCCCGCTCGAACACCAGGGCCGGGCCCACCATGCTGGCTACCATCACGCTGTCCGTTCGCACCTGGTCTTTTGCTATCTGCATATAATGCTCGGCCGTGTTAAAAAGACTGGGTAAACCGATTAACAACACGCACAACCCTGCCACACTCAATATACTGAAGAAGATTTTCTGTCCAAAGGTAAGTTTCGGCATGCCTTACCTCGGCCTGGCGACGGAAAGCAAGGGCGGTGCCACCACCAGTTTGGAGGCGGACAAACGCTTGCGGTTTATGTATATGACAATACGCCCATCTTCCACTTCCAGCTCAAACATAGCATTACCTTCTGTCTGCACCTCGGGTGCGGATATCCAGAGCACCGAGCCGTCCCTGTTACCTTCGCTGCGAACCATATCCAGGTTGCCGGCCGCAGGCTGATCAAGCCAATAGACCAGCTGGCAACTCTTCAGCTGGGATCGGGCCGCAGCCAACGTGGACAATGGAAAGTTCAACACGTCCACCGGGAGCTTTTGAATATTGCGACTGGTTGTAGCCTGCCGCAACACAGTTGCCAGGGCTTCATCCTTACCCACAATACAAATGATGAAGGGTGAAGCCAGAGGATCCGGCCAGGTCACGAAGCTTGCTATCTTGTAGATATAAGCGGCCTGCACTTTGTTATAAGCAATGGTTTCAACCGGTTGAGCAGCATCAACCGACATCGCCAAACTACAGGCCAAGCATAATCCGAGCAGCCGTATCCAACAGGCACTTCTGCGCCTAAGACTGTAGCTCATCACCGATTGCGACCCTGGTCATTCGTATTCATCCTTGATAATCAGCAGCATAACCATGTGATTATAGACTGATGGACTGGTTGGTTCCTGCATTGAGTCTATTCTTCAATAGAGAGCAACCGAGAACACAGTATAAAAGGATTTAGACATGAGGGACGATAGTCTGCTGTTTGCAGAAGATGATGCCGACCCCGCCTCCATTGCGGCGGAAAACGACAGAATCTCACCCTGGAACATTCTCATCATCGATGACGAAGAAGAAGTTCACAAAGTTTCCAAACTCGTTCTTGCCAAAATTCGTTTTGATAATCGGCCATTACATTTTCTCCACGCCTATTCCGCCGACGACGCCAAGGCCGTGTTTCAGGAACAGGATGACATTGCTTTGGCACTGGTGGATGTGGTGATGGAAACCGATCACGCAGGCCTGGATCTGGTGGATTGGATTCGCCGCACCAAGGGTAATCTTCACACCCGACTGGTTCTGCGTACGGGCCAGCCCGGTCAGGCGCCGGAACACCAGGTAATCGAAGATTACGACATCAATGATTACAAAGATAAAACCGAGCTCACCGACATCAAAATGAAAACCCTGGTCTATGCTGCCCTGCGCTCCTATCGGGACATCATCACGATTGAGCAGAGCCGCCGGGGCCTGGAACGGGTTATTGAGGCCACCTCCACCATTTACCAGAACTTTTCCGTGGAATCCTTTGCCTCTGCCGTACTGCAGCAAATCAGTAACCTGCTGTATATCCAGCACGATTCCATCTATGCTTCGGCGGTGCGAGCCATGGCGGCCAGTCACGGCAAAAATACCGACCA
>PAPM01000005.1 GCA_002708905.1 Pseudomonadales bacterium
GCGTTGGTGGAACAGGCCAGTGCCGCCGGTGAAGCGATGGCGGAGCAGGCCCGTTCATTGATGAACCTGGTGGGCTTCTTTAAATTGGATCACGGGGCGTCGGCAGTCAGTATGAGCCATCAGTCGCACGCTGCTCCTGTTGTGTCCAATAGGGCGCCCGCGTCACCGGCTGCAAAGCCTGGACGGGCCAAGGCCCCGGCTATGGGGGGCGGTGTGAGAACACCTGCGGCGCCCAGTTTCCAAGAAGATGATGAGTGGGAAGAGTTCTAAACAGGAAAGGTTGTAAGAAAAAGTCCCCCGATCTGATCGAGAGCGGGGGGCTTTTTTTATGGCCACTATGCTGGCCACAGGCTAAGTGCTGTAGTCCAGTTTTCGAAGTCTAAGCATCGAAGTGTTCGGCGTTGTTGCGAATGGCGTGGGCCAGGCTGTCCACCTGATCGGCTACCCGCTCCAGCTCCATAAATACCGCTGCGTCGATGGCGGATTCGATCAGTAATTGCAATTCGTCAAAATGTTTTTGGCCGACGTGCTCAATGCCGCTTTTGCTGAGCTTGTCCTTGAACGCATTGACTACCTGCAGGGCATGTTGAGTCTGCTTTTGGGTCATGTTGAGATTCCTTATTGATTGGTATCGTCGCGGGTCAGCACTTTTTCATCCTGCTCATGGATGTCGCTGGCGCTGCCCACGATTAAAGGGTCCGGTGTGACGGCTACTTCCGGGTTTTTGTCCGGATAATCTGCTTTGCTCAGCAGGTAACGCATGGCGTTAATCCGTGCCCGTTTCTTGTCATCGGATTTGATTACGGTCCAGGGCGCATCGGCAGTGTCCGTATAAAAGAACATGGCTTCCTTGGCTTTGGTATAGTCGCTCCATTTATCCAGAGATGCCAGGTCGATGGGGCTCAGTTTCCATTGCTTGAGTGGATCCTTGCGCCGTTCCTGGAAGCGGCGGAACTGTTCTTCCCGGCTTACCGAGAACCAGAACTTGAACAGCAGAATACCGCTGCGTACCAGCATTCTTTCCAACTCGGGGGTCTGACGCATAAACTCCAAATACTCCTGCTCATTGCAGAAGCCCATCACGCGTTCCACACCCGCCCGGTTATACCAGGAACGGTCGAACAGAACGATTTCACCGGCGGTGGGGAAGTGCTGGATATAGCGTTGGAAATACCACTGTCCGGCTTCGGTTTCGCTGGGTTTCTCCAATGCCACCACGCGGGCACCCCGGGGATTCATATGTTCCATCACCCGTTTGATGGTGCCACCCTTGCCGGCTGCGTCCCGGCCCTCAAACAGGATGACCACTTTCTGCCGGGTGGTCTTGACCCAATTCTGGAACTTCAGCAATTCCACCTGCAGTTCCTGCTTTTTGGCCTCGTATTCGCGGCGCGTCATTTTCTTGCTGTAGGGGTAGTACCCATGCTTGAAAATGTCCTGTTTGGTCAGTTCGCGCTTTTCCTGTTTGTTCTCAGTTTCCTGCTGAATTTTTTTGGCCATGGAATCGATTTGACTGATCTGCTGCACTGCGGCTACCACCTGTCCATCTGGTTAAATGAATGACATGAATCTATCAGTATGGCAGTGGTGTGCCGGAATTGCCCCTGACCTGCATCAGTTGCAGAAACGTTGCTGAGAACGTTTGATTGTATGCTGAAGCCTGATTAGAAGAGGGAAGAATGAAGCATGGAGCAATTGCGGGCACCTTAGGGTGCCCGTTGTGATGTTAGTGGTCAGGGTCGCCTACACTGCCTACCAGGGACTCCCAGGCTTTGGTATCGAAGGAAATATGATGGTCGGCAAAAAAGCTATGGGCATTGGCAATCACATCCTGTAGTACCAAGGCGACGTAATCATCAACCTGCTCTGAATAGATCATGCCTTCAGGAACGGCTTTTTCGAAAAACAGAATATTGTTGTCATGGGTGTAGCCGCCCATGCGCATGCCGGAAAACTCCGGCTTATCCAGTTTTCCCGGCAGTAGAAAGCTGACATCAAGGGTGGGGCCGGCGGGCAATCGTTTCTGGCTGCGGGCTTTGGCAACACCCGCTGCCATTTTGGTGATGGCCAGATTGATGGGGGTGTCCCCCAATTCGCTGCTGGCGGTTGCGATGCTGATATGAAGTGTCATTTGGTTGTGCCCCCGGTTGGATGGTTGTTGGGGCTGCTGCAAGGATCGCGCCCGTTTTCCTGATCGGTATTGATGGCCCGAATGGGATAGGGTATGACGATGCCTTCCTCCCGGTAACGCTTGTGTAAGGCTTTGATGAACTCAGACTTTATGAAAAAACGATTGAAGTACTCTTGGGCTCGGAGCATGACGGTAAAATTGATGCTGGAACTGTCAAACGTATGAAAGACAACAAAGGTGTCGTAATCATCCACGCCCCATTTGTGGGAGATGAGTATTGCCCGGGCGACTTCCAGGGTGACTCTTTCTACATGTTCCAGGTCGGAGTTATAGTGCACGCCCACTTCAACCGGCACCGAGAGTTCCTTTTCCGGATAAAAGTAGTTGATGATCTTGGAGTTGGAGAGCGCGCTGTTGGGCATGATGACCGTATTGTTCGGTAACATTTTGATCCAGGTGGAGCGCCAGCCGATTTTCTCAACAAAGCCCTGTTCACCGGAATCCAACTCGATAAAATCTCCCACCCGAATGGGTTTGTCTATGATCAGTTGCACACCCGAGAAAAAGTTCTCCAGGGTGGGTTGCAATGCCAGCGCAACTGCCAGGGAGGTAATGCCCAGCGAGGCAATCAGCGGTGTGATGGAGATGCCCAACGTCCCCAGTAGAATCAAGCCTCCGATACCGAAGATAATGCCGCGGGTGATGCCCATCAAAATGCCCCGGCTGGTTTTCAGGGCTTCCGAACGGGTGGTTTGTTGATGCAGCAATCCCGATAGAAAACGGTCTGCAAACAGAATGACGGCGACGATGACCAGAAACTTGGCGGCGCCGGAAAGAATGGGCTGGAGGGAAAAGGTGTCCGCTTCGAATGCGACCAGCAGGTATTCAAGAAAAAACAGGTGTAGCAACAGGATAAGTAACGTCAGCGGCAGGTGCAGCGCACTGATCAACAGACTGTCGTAGTAAAAACGGGAGCGGTCCGCGATCCTTTGCAGGTGATTCAGGGTGAGCCGTTTGCCAAACCAGATCAGAAGCAATGAGACCAGGCATAAGCTGACAGCCGGTGGCCAGCCGGATTGAAGAAAGGCGAACAGATCCGTTTTGCTCATATGCAGGTGGGTCTCCGGGCACAGGTATCCATACAGGTGCAAATAGTATTCCGCCTGAAAAAGTGACGCTAAATCATTGATTGCCGGGGATGTCGCAAAAGGAATGGCTGCATTGCAGTGCAGTGAGCACCGCAATGCTGCATTTGTGCTGTGATCAGGCGATAGCAACCGCTGCGGCTGGTTGCGGTTGAGCCGATGACGCCAGTGCCTGCGCCCGGGTATTAATGATCTGCATAAACGGCAACAGGCTTTCCATGGCTAAATCATAGGTCAGCCAGGCTTCTTCCGGATCACCGGTATTCAGTTCGGCGATTTCACCCAACAGCAGGTTCAGCATCTTATAAACGTTGTCGATATTCATAAGCAACCAGCTGTCGTTATCTACATATTTGTCGATGTAATTAAGAAGCCGATCGAAAGAACGGCGCAGGATTGGGAATCCGGTTTTCGCTTCCTTACTCTGGGAAAAAATCAGATAGGCCTCATAGGAGGCTTCTACACTGCTCCTGGGTAAGCTGCTTTTTTCCTGCAGGCGTTGTTTGTATTGTTCGTGCGCAGCGCCGAAGCCGGAATTGAAATCGGATTCGCTTTTGATGCTGAACAACGGGTCCAGAATATAGATCAATACCTGATAGGTTTCAGTCAACGGGTCGATCACCAGCCCCAGGGCTGAACGAAACTCCGCTTTAGGAATGTGGCTGCACAACAGCTGTTGTATGGCTGCCAGTTCGGTTGCGGTGGTGGCGATACTGGCCGCTTCCTTACACAGGGTAAATTCCAGTTTGCTGGTGAGCGGGGTGGATGGCATGCTGAAATCTCCGGTATTACGTTCAGGTCAATCGGCTCAGGTCAGGTCGATGGTTTCGGCAATGCAGGCGCTGTCTTTCACCCGGTGCAGTGCGTTATTGAACACCATCTCTGAATCGAACAGGATGCTTTTTACCAGCACTTGACCGGCTGAATCCTTGATCACGAAAAAGTTGTCACCATCGGGAGTCTTGCCTGCTCCGATCTGTGGGCTCATCAGGGAGCCCACCTGAACGTCCTTGATGGACTGGGCCGCATCTGCTTTGGATTCGTACTCCCCACTCATCAGCAACCGGGTACCTTCCTTGTCGAAAAACTCAAAGAAGAAAAGCTGATCGTCATTCTTGCATAGTTTGAAATGGGCAGCTGCCATGTTGATCTCCTCGCATTGATCGGTGAAACCGGTATTGCAGAATGATCTAGCAATTCGGGTGCCATTGAATAAGCAACGGTTTTTTGTGTGTTTTTTCGGGAGAAGTGGAGATTTTGTTGGGTTTGCGACAGGCGCGGTGAGGCCATTGTCATATAGCCAACCGGTTCAACACCGAGGAATAATGCGTGCGGTGTGGAGTAAAAGAGTGTGGAGTGTCCGGCCAATCCCGCTGGCGTAGCTTTTGCAGTAACAGACAACAAGTCCCAAGATACAGACAGTGAGAGCAGAAACGATGACCAGTCTGATGTTGCCCTCCAGGCAGCCATCCACCCTGTGTAACCTGCGCCACCAGCCTGGTATCGATAAGTTGGCGCTGGCGCCCGGCTTTTATTCCCGGGATGAAAGTGATTGGATTTACCAATGCTTGTTGCAGCAGCAACGCTGGCCGGATAATTATTATGAAGTGGCGGGCAGGCGTTTTGAGCTGCCCCGACTGCAAACCTGGCACGCAGATGACGGGATCGTCTACAGCTACAGCAATAATTTGCTGCGTACATTACCCTGGACGGATTTGTTGCTCTCGATCCGCAGACGTGTGGAAGATTTTGTGGGCCATGAATTCAATGCAGTTCTGGTGAACTATTATCGTGACGGCGATGATTACGTGGGTTGGCACAGCGATGATGAAGTGGAAATGGGACGGGAGCCGGTGATTGCTTCGTTAAGTCTGGGTCAGACCCGTTCTTTTCAGGTGCGGCCCATCGGGTTAAGGTTGTCGAAGCCAAGGCCGAAGCCAGAATCGATCATGTTGGAAGCGGGAGACCTGTTGTTAATGGAAGCGGGGTTTCAACAACGATGGGAGCACCGGGTTCCGGCTCAGCCGGAGCTGAGGGAAGGTCGTATTAATTTGACCTTCCGCTACGTATTGCCGCCGGAGTTTTAGAATAAACAATGCTTGGCGTAGTCCGCCGCTTCGTTGGAAGTCCATTCCCCTTTCGGCTTTTCACTCATGTCTTCACACCAGGCGTCACTTCCTACTTCAGGAGAGCAGCCTGAGAGAAAAATNAATGCAGTAACNATCATCGTTTTTNCCAGANTTGCAAACTGCTTCATCCAACCGGTANTCCTATTNAAAAGTTAAGGNAAGTTCNNNTTAATCTGGGCGAAGANTCTCCAATGCCCCTTTGATTTGTCCCCTAAGCAGTTTCAGGTCAGTGGTCACCCAGTTGGTGAACGTGTCCGGAGCCAGCGGTCGACTGAAATAATAACCTTGCACCTGGGTGACCTCGAACTTGGTGAGAGTAATGAAATCTTCCAGCTGCTCAACCCCTTCCGCGACGATGGCCAGGTTGAGGTCTTTGGCCAGTTTTACTGTGCTGGACACAATTTTTTCCAACTGTGGTTTGCGGGAAACCTCATGCACCAGGGATCGATCAATTTTCAATTCTGTGGCAGGCAGCCGCATCAACTGCTCGGCGTTGGCAAAACCGGTACCGTAATCATCCAGTGCGATACCAAAGCCTTTCAAGCGCAACCGGGTCAGCGTTTGCAGGCATTTCGCCACATCCCCCAGCATCACATTTTCCGTGACTTCAAAAATGACTTCGTCGGGGGCAATGCCGTGCTGATTGAGGGCCTCTTCGATCCAGCCAATCAGATCGTCTTCCAGCAGCACCATGGGCGAAAGATTGAAAGCCAGGCTGAAACGCAATCCGTGCTTTTTCCAGAATGCTTTTTGCTCCAGCGCCAGGTGAAACAGGTGCATGGTTAATGGGGTTATTTGATTGAATTGTTCCGCTGCGTCGATAAAACGCACCGGGGAGATAAAACCCAACTCTGGATGATTCCAGCGCGCCAGGGCTTCCACTCCTTTCAGGATGATGCCCCGGGTAGTCAGCTTGGGCTGGTAGTGCAGACTGAAGTGCTGGGATGCCACCGCCGCAGTGATGTCCTGACCGGTAATCTTCCGCTCTTCGTCCTCTGCTTTGGCATCCGCTTTGTTACCCGCCGCAAATTTGTTGGCGGCCTCTTGCAAAACTTCTTTGGTGATAGGCTTCTGGTAACAACCCAAAACATGCAAGCCACCGGCCTCCGCCATGACTCCTACGCTGGAAATCAATTTGGCATCTTTGGCACTCATGATGATGACGGCGCTGGCCAGTTGGCGTTGGGATAGTTCAGAGATCAACTCAATGCCGTCCATAACCGGCATTTCCAGATCAATCAAAACCAGATCGGCAGGGGTGTGTTGGAGTTGGTCCAGTGCCTCGCGGCCGTTGTAAGCCATTGAAATGTGAACGTTGTCAAAAACATTACTGCATAAATCCGCAGCGTGCTGACATTGGACCTGGCTGTCGTCGACAACAAAAACCTTATGAATCATTCAATTATCTGCGACCATCCTGAAAGCCATCGTGTTACATGACGATACCGTTACTCCCTGATTTAAGAATAGTGGCTGGCAGAAAAAAGGCCAGATGGGAGCTGGCCTTTTCGATGAGGTGCAGTGGTTAGCGGGGGAGGCTGTCTCCCTGGACAAAATCATTGAAATGAATGCTGATGCGGTGCTCAGGCGACGGCCAGTTAGGCACATTCAATACCTGTAATGCACCCTGGCTGCCGCGGGGCATCAGGGTTATCCGGATCGGGTCACTGGCATCTGCGCTGGCAGGCAAGAACAGATCATTGCCCGTGATAAACGGCAGACTGTGGAAGTAAGGAATCGGTTGGGACAGGTCACTGTCACCATCACTGCCTTGATCGAACAAATACAGACCGGTGGTGCGATTACTGAAAGGGCTGTTGGCGGCGTTGATTACACTGATTCCTGCTACCGTCAGTACATCATTGCCCAATTCGGTTTCCCCCCAGAATTCCCGATCACGACTGATGATCAGGCTGCTGTGATTGGGGCTGGTATCCACGTGAGCACTGATACCCGCACCGACTGCCGAGGTTAACAGTCGCACAAAGTGATCGTCCCGGATAAAGGGCTGGCGGTAGAAATGATGTTCCTGGCCCGGGCGGATAATCACGAACTCATAGTGCGCTTTTTTCCATGCGAAGAAGGGGCCCCATTCGCCGCTGGCGCCGATTTCGAATGCAGCCACTGGAAATTTGCGTTTACGCAAACCGGTGTTGCTGTCGGTTTCATAGACTTCAAGGCGAGCGCCCTCCACCCCGGTATTGAAGGGAAACAGCACCGCCCGTCCGGCCACGGAAACAAAAGGGCGACGATTGCTGCGAATGGTCGTGCTTTTGGCTTGCCTGCCGGTGAGAAACTCATAGATGTGGGCGAAGGACTCGGCAGAGGTGGCGGTCTCCACATGAGTTTGGCCGGGCACCGTGATGTTGGTGGCGCCCCCAACCATGCCGCCCTGGCCGATTTCTGCCCACAGAGCGAGAGTGGGTACGCCACCCGGTTCGGTGGCGGAGGAATAGCCGTCCAGATTCACGTAATGGGCAACCTGTGCAGCGCGCTCCGGGCTGCTGGCCAGATACCCGTTCAAGACAAAGGTGCCCAATGAATGTCCCATCAGGTCCACCTGCGTGGCACCGGTTTGTTCCTGAACCTGTGCGATAAGATCATCCAGTCGGCTGTGCACGGAGTCCATAGTGTCGACGGTGAATGAGGAATCGTATTCCAGCGCGAACAGATAACTCTGGGGGTAGCCGTTACTGGTCAAGCGCATTGCCTGAGAGGCGAACTGGGAGGCCGATCCGGCACCACCATGGACAAAAATCAGTGGGGTCTTGTGGAGTTTATGATGCGTGGTGCCAGCCAGTGCCGGCATCGAGCAGAAAATTAGCACACTTAATAGCAGGCTGGTAAAACGCAGTAACGGTGTTTTCATGATGATGGCGTCTTGTTGTGGGAAGGAGCGATAAGACTACCATCGGGCCATTCCTGAAAGGGGTCGGGAAGCGGCTGTTCGGCCCACCGAAGTGGCCAAAGTGGTTTTCGGACTTTAGTATACAAAGCACGGGTTATACTTATAAAAATTAGGCAATCGGGGAGATGCTTGATTTCTCACAGAATCAAGATACAAACTTTGCATTCCTGGGGGAACACGATGCGCAGTTGGTGGAGTTAGCCACCGCCGCAGAGCGCTCATTGGGATCTCCAGGCCCAGATCGAACAGCTCAAAGCGGATCTGGGGCAAGCCAACACTCAGCTGGATTCCAGCCAACAACTCAATGACCAGAGCGCACGGAAAAAAGCGGAATACGAAGCCAGGTTGAAGCCTCGGCAACAACAGGTGCAACAGGTCATGCAGCGCATCTACAGCCAGCACAACTGGAACCGCAACCAACTGCCCGCCCTGGAAGGGGAAAGCTTCTGGATAAAACCCTCGATAATCAATTGGATACGGGTGTTGTTGGAGCTGAATGACGGCTTTTGGGAGCAGCCGGAGCAGAAGTGATGTGTATAAAAATCCAGAGAATTTATACAGTTCACCCAGATCAAGTCGATAAAATTTAAAAATATCGACATATTGTCTTTACATGTCGATGGAATCGACATAAGCTCCAGACGTATCGATAATCTTGGAAATAATAAACATGAAATGGAATCCAGGCACTCCCTACAATGAGTTGCCGCTGCTCCCTCCGCCTACTGATGCGACGGACGATGTTGAGGTGCTCAAGGCCTGTATATCGGCCCGCGCAGCATTGGCTGAACTAAAACAGGCCGGTGAACTGCTACCCAATCAGAATTTGTTAATCAATCTACTCCCGTTACTGGAAGCAAAAGCCAGTTCCGAGATAGAAAACATCGTCACCACCACCGACAAGCTGTTTCAGTACGCTGCAGAAGACAGCCAAGCCGATGCGGCTACCAAAGAGGCGCTACGTTATCGCACAGCCTTGAAGGAAGGGTTTCACTACCTGGGGCAGCGGCCCTTGTGTACCAATACCGCCATCGAAATATGTTCGGTGATCAAATCCGTGCACATGGAGATTCGCAAGGTGCCGGGAACAACCCTCGGCAACCAGGCCACCGGAGAAATCATTTATACCCCGCCGAGCGGTGAGACGGTCATCCGCGAAAAGCTGAGCAACTGGGAACAGTATTTACATGGGCAAGACAATACCGATGCCTTGATCAAAATGGCCGTTGCCCATTATCAATTTGAGGCCATCCACCCCTTTACGGATGGTAATGGAAGAACCGGGCGTGTACTGAATCTTCTCTACCTGATTGATCAGGGTTTGCTGACACAACCCACCCTGTATTTGAGCCGCTATATACTGCAGCATCGCGCGCGATATTACAGCTTGCTGACCAACGTCACCCGTAACCGCGATTGGAAACCCTGGATACTCTACATGCTGTCTGCGGTAGCAGAAACCTCCCAATGGACCAATGCGAAAATCGCGGCTATCCGCAACCTGATGGCCATGACCGAAGCCTACGTTAAAACAGCATTGCCCAAGATCTACAGTTACGAATTACTGCAAACCCTGTTTGAACAACCCTATTGCCGCATCAGTAACCTGGTGGAGCGCGATATTGCCAAACGCCAGACAGCCTCGGTGTATTTAAAACAACTCTGTGACATCGGCGTATTGCAGGAACAGCAAGTGGGCAAAGAAAAACTCTTTGTGCACCCGAAGCTGTTGCAACTGATGAGCGACGAAGACCATCGTTTTGAAAATTATTATTAGAAAGTGACTATTAATCGGAATTCCATTTCATGACCCACAACGACATGGTCCAAGAACTCTGGGACCTGTGCGACGTAGCGCGACGACGGCATCAACTACAGCGACTACGTCACCGAACTGGTGCTGCTGCTGTTCATCAAAATGGTTCACGAAAACACCGAAAACGGCATCCTGCAAAAGCACACATTGCCCGAAGGCTGCCGCTGGCAGGACATCAACAGCAAAGCAAAGGCGGCCAGAACCTGCTGGACAGCTACAAACGCATCCTGCTGGCCCTGTCCTCCGGTCAGGACGACCAGGGCAACACCCTGCACGAAGATCCGCTCATCACCGCCATCTACGCCGATGCCCAGACCCGCCTGCGGGAACCCCGCCATCTCAAACAACTGGTCACCGCGTTGGACGGTATCGACTGGTTCAGCGCGCAAAAAGACGGCTTGGGGGACCTCTACGAAGGCCTGTTGGAAAAGAACGCCAACGAAACCAAATCCGGTGCCGGTCAGTACTTCACCCCGCGCGCCCTGATCAACAGCATGGTGCGCTGCATTCAGCCCCAACCCGGTGAAGTAGTACAAGACCCGGCCGCCGGCACCGCCGGCTTCCTTAAGAAATGAACTTCTGAAGTAGTGTGATGGAAGTCGGATTATTTTAGCTTCTTGTTCTTAGAAACCAAGTACCCCCTGCCGAATACCACTACCCCAACGACGATCAAAGATAGAACAAAATAGTCCCAAAACTGGAGATCATTGAACATTACGTATCCTCACGAAAGCGCCATAATTCGAGGGTTACGCATGATTTCCGCTTCTACCAGCAACGTTCCGTAAATCCCGTTACTCCGCAGAAAAGCGGAAACGCTTTGCGGCGTCGCTCTCTTACTGGCTGTTACACATATAGAATTGTCGATAGCAGCCATCATCATCATACTATCGGCAGCCACGCCTGCATACCCAGCAGCTCCTATGGCAGAAAGAGTGACGATCACACCTCCTGCCCCAACTTCAGCGATCGACAAAGCTGCGGCTGCACTGATACCGGGATTCAAATTTGCAGCGGCCACCAAAGCACCGACTGTGGTTAATGCCTTGTCATACGTGTCGAAAAAAACCACCAGGTACAGGCGCACCAAGGGCGTTCATTCTCTTTTCAAAGGCGCTGTACCAACTACATTCGCTCATGGTCTTGTTTCCTCCTTGAAATACCTATATAGACAGTTGCAGCAAAAAATTTCCTTACGGTTGACGATTAGCTTTTAAAAGTTAGGTTTACCGAGGATGCAGCATTCACTAAGGACAGTTTTATGTTTAGACCTCTTATCTTGTCGGCAGCGCTCATTTCTTCCTTTGTATTTGCTGGAAGCCCTTCTGCAGTGGATATTGCCAGGGAAAATCTGGCACGCAGTGTGACAGCATTGGCTGAGAAAGAGACAGAGTGCTCCAAGTCGGCAACGATTTTACCTGCGGAAGCCATTAGTAAATTAGGACTGGATGATGAGCAGCTGAAAACAGCCATATCCTATTTTTATATGAAGTCCTCTTTAGATTGTTCGTATCCAGAAGCTGCCAATGTAATCGTTAATTTGCGAGTTCTGCATGAGCTACAGCCGGATATGCCCAAGGAAGACGGTGGGAAACTAATTACTTCCAGCATGGTTAGACTGTTGGAGGAGCAAGCAAAATACGAGCAATTACCAGAGGGTGTTCGGCAGCAGCTTGAAGGAATAAAGGCGCTGCATGCTCCGTTTAAGATGATTGAGTCGGCTCAGGCTTTGGGTTTGTAGTCCATCAGAAATCCACTCTTGGAGGCAGGCGTTACCTGCCTCATCTGCAATGCAAAACCTAAGACTTCGCCGCCAGCGGCGTTACATTGGAAGCAGCATCCTCTGTGCTGATCTCTGAAAGCGCTTCCGGTTTGCCCTTGCAGGCGGCCATGAGGTGCTCTTTGTTCCTGGACAACAGCAGTCCGAGTTGTTCCGCATCCTGCTCGTTGATGCTGGAATGCTGAGTCAGCAGTTCCGAAAAGGCTTCTGCCAGTTCCAGCATTTTATCGTGGGCGTCTGCATCTTTTTTATCACTGAACATACTGCCATCTCTATCGCATTTCCACATTGCCACAACAGCCATGTATCACCTCGTGGAGTTTTTATTGAATGTGCGCTAACTGTATATCCATACAGCTGTGTTGGCAAGTAATCAATGCAAACAACACTTCTTGTATTTCTTGCCACTGCCGCAGGGGCAGGGATCGTTGCGGCCCACTTTGGGTTGGTCGTATTGCACTGTTTGCTGGGGTGGCATGAAGGTTTGTGGTGGCATAAAGTCATCGGGTTTATTCATGCGCTGTTCCAGCCAGTATCGATGCAGGGCTTGCGCGGCGGGCTCAATCATCGCCACCATGTCTTGCAGGCTGTCCTGGTCCAGCTGCATCAGCTTCGCTTCCATATCCGGATCGGTGTGAATGGCGATGGCAGACATGTACTCGTCGTATTTCTCCGGCAGTCTTTCCCAGCCACCACCCACGGCCATGCCACGCAGGTAACCCAGGCACCAGTCATTGGGAATACGCAGAACCCGGCCGCCTTTCTCGGCGTTCATGAAGACCGCTTCAAATTCCTCGTTGTTGTTCATCAACATGTCGATGCTGTCGTTCATGTGCTGCATTACCAGAGACATGAAGCGGGTGAATTCGTCGTCGCTCTCCCAGTTGGGGGCGTTGTCCTCGTCTCCGGAAGACCAGATGGCGGGCAGCCATTGGTTGGGCATCACCATGTTTGGACCGGACACCAGCGCAGTGACGAAACCATCCAGCTCTGAAGCATTCAGTATGGAGGATTCGGTCTGGTATTTCTCCAGTATCGAGTCGATAAAATCCAGCTCGTCTTCTGTCAGGGGGTTACTGTTTTCAAACATCGTACTTACTCATTATCATCACCCTCATCCCACTGCGCTTCATAACCATTGCTGACCAGATAACCGTTTAGTGAGTGAAAAATGTATTCCATCCACACTTCAATGCCTTCCTGTTCCAACAGTTCGATACCTTCACCCTGATCATCCGCTGCGATATCGAGCATGTCCCAATAAAATTTGGATAAGACTAGTGCCTCATGTTTATCGCGGACTGCGCCTCTTAACAGGATTGCCTTGGCCTCCGCACGCTGCATTTTGTCTGCGTAATGCAGCAGGATAGCTTTCTCTTCGGGGTGTTTGTACTCAATCATAATGCCACCTGTGCTTCGCGGATAACGGACATGCGATCCGCGACCCAGGTGAGTTTATACACCAGATCTTCAATCTTCATTCTTTCAGTAACCGTGAGCAGGTAATGCTTGGGGTCCTTGGGGTCGGCGACAAACTTCAGGCCAGTGGGAATATCGGATTTTTCCAACACCCAGTACACGTCAATGGAAGCGCCTTTGGTGACTTTTTTCTTCATGCGATAGATGCGCTTCAAATGTTGCCAGTGGGCGGAAAAGGAAAGTCCCATTTCCGGGTGGGGCAACACCCATTTTTCATCAGCGGAAAACAGGTAGTCGCGCTTACGAACACCCAATACGTGAGAGGAATCGGCACCGCCTTTGTACAGAGTGGGATGGGCGCCGGCTTCCGTGGGCCGCCCATAAAAGGGTCCCAGTGTTTTTATATATTCCCGTAAATCCTCGAGGGTTTTGAACTGTTCCATCGTTGCCTTCTTACTCAATATTCTGGATCTGCTCCCGCATCTGCTCAATCAACACCTTCAACTCCACCGCCGCCTGAGTGGTCAAGGTATTGATGGATTTCGATCCCAGGGTATTGGCTTCCCGATTCAGTTCCTGCATCAAAAAGTCCAGACGCCGACCCACAGCGCCACCTTGCTTCAGGGTGCGCCGTACTTCCTTTACATGGGTCTCCAGGCGATCCAGTTCTTCATCAACATCGGATTTTTGTGCCAGGTAGACGATTTCCTGTTCCAGGCGGTCCTGGTCCACATTGGCGCTGATTTCTTCCAGGCGGGCTTTGAGTTTGTCCTTTTGCGCCTGCAGGATCTCCGGCAGGTGCTGGCGCACGATTTTGACCTGTTCGTCGATGCCGTCCAGGCGTTCAGTGATGATGGTGTTCAGCACCTGGCCTTCCCGTTCCCGGTTGGCAATGAAATCCTTGAGGGCTTCTTTGAGCAGTGACAAAGCCGCCTGCTGGATTTCACTTTGATCCGTCTCCGGAGTGGCCACCACGCCGGGCCAGTTCAGCAGGCTGGTGACGGACAGGGTGCCGCTCTCACCGGTGAGGCTGCCTATTTTATGGGCCGCTTCCAGCAGTTGCTTGACGTAGGTTTCGTTGATTTCCAGGCTGGTGGGGGTGATGTTTTCCGCCTTCAGCTTGAGGGTGCATTCCACTTTGCCGCGGCTCAGGTTATTGCGCAGGGCTTCCCGCACCGGGTTTTCCAGATCCCGCAGGGTGTCCGGCAGACGGGGATGCACTTCCAGGTAGCGATGATTCACCGAACGCAGTTCCCAGGACAGGGTTCCCCAGGGTGCGGTGTGTTCCTTGCGGCTGAAGGCGGTCATGCTGCGAATCATCAAATGGCTCCTGCTTTTCGAGTACGCAATGCGGTGGTCCATTCTAACCGAGTTTGTTGACCCTCACCTAATCTGCATCCAGATAGTGCTAAATCGAAGTCCGTTTTTGAGTATACTGTGCGGCCGTAAGATCACAGTAATAGTCAAGGAGCCACACATGCGACCCAGCGGACGCCAACCGGACCAGATGCGCGACGTCAAGATCACCCGAGAGTACACCTGCCACGCTGAAGGCTCGGTACTGGTGGAATTCGGCAATACCAAGGTGATTTGTACCGCCAGTGTGGAAGAAGGGGTGCCGCGCTTCCTGAAAGGTCAGGGGCAGGGCTGGGTCACGGCGGAATACGGCATGCTGCCCCGGGCCACCGGCACCCGCAACCGGCGGGAAGCGGCCGGCGGCAAGCAGGGCGGCCGTACCCTGGAGATTCAGCGCCTGATCGCACGATCCCTGCGCGCTGCCCTCGACCTCAAAAAAGTGGGTGAGAACACCATCTATGTGGATTGCGATGTGATCCAGGCGGACGGCGGCACCCGTACGGCGTCCATTACCGGCGGCTGTGTGGCCCTGGTGGATGCCCTCACCTTTATGCTCAACAAGAACATGATCAAGGAAGACCCTCTGCAGCGCCTGATCGCCTCTGTCTCTGTAGGTGTGTACAAGGGCACCCCGGTACTGGACCTGGATTATCCGGAAGACTCCACCGCCGAAACCGACATGAACGTGGTGATGACCCAGCACGGTGGTATGGTGGAAGTTCAGGGCACCGCGGAAGGCGAGCCGTTCCAGCGCGCAGAAATGGAGGCCATGATGGATTTGGCGGAAAAGGGCATCAAGGAGTTGTTTGCACTGCAGCAGAAAGCGCTGGGGTGGTAAGGATGATCAAGCCGTATCAGCGAGAATTCATTGAATTTGCCTTGAGCCTGAATGTACTGCGTTTTGGCGATTTCACCCTCAAATCCGGCCGCAAAAGCCCCTATTTTTTCAATGCCGGGCTGTTTAATACCGGCCTCGCCCTGGCCAAACTGGGGCGCTTCTACGCTGAAGCCATTGTGGACGCCGGGGTGGAGTTCGACGTGCTGTTCGGCCCAGCCTACAAGGGTATTCCCATCGCTTCGGCCACCGCGGTAGCACTGGCTGATCAACATAATCAGGATCTGCCCTGGTGCTTCAACCGCAAGGAAGCCAAGGATCACGGTGAAGGCGGCACCCTGGTGGGTTCTCCCCTGGAAGGCAAGGTGCTGATCATTGATGACGTCATTACGGCCGGCACGGCGATTCGCGAAGTGATGGATATCATCGCCGGCACTGAGGCCAAGCCCGCCGGTGTCGTGGTGGCCCTGGACCGGCAGGAGAGAGGCAAGGCGGAGCTGTCGGCCATTCAGGAAGTGGAGCGTGATTTCGGAATCCCGGTGATCAGCATTATCAACCTGAACCAGCTGATCGATTACATGGAGGAAAACGCCTCCGGCGCCTTGGCGCAACACCTGCCCAAGGTCAAAGCCTACCGGGAAGAATACGGTGTAAAGTGAGTTGTCACTTAATCGTCACGCTAAACCCCTAATGTTTCGCGCTGTCTGGGGTACAATGGCGATATGACTGATTCCCGTTCCGGAGCCGACCCGGTATTCAAACTGGCCAGGCAACGGGTCAACAAGCTGCTCAAAAAGATCAGGGTGGAGGCGTCGGCTTCCGCCGCAGAATCCTATAGCCTGTCACCGGCCCAGGTGCATAGCCTGCGCGTGTGCACCAAACGGCTACGGGCCTTGTTGCAATTGTATCGCCCCGTGGCCAGCAAAACCGCTATCAAAACCGTTGACCAGGCCATCAAAGCCTTGGCCCGCTCTTATGCCGGGCAACGGGATGCCGTGGTCCAGTATGAGACCCTTTGCCATCTGGTGGAGCTGTATCAGCAAAGCCATGGCAGTGATATGCAGCCCTTGCTGGACTATTTCGAAACCCGGTTGCACCAGGAAGTTGAGGCGGCCACGCCGATGAAACCGGAAGCGGCGTTTGAGACCATTCTGGAAACCTGGCAGCAGAAACTGAAAGGCAAAAAGCAGCCTGACTTTAATAGCGGGTTGGAGTACGCCTACCGCAAAGCCCGCAAGCTGGCCTATGAAGCGGAAGCGTCCGATGATGACGAGGTCTATCATCAATGCCGCAAATGGACCAAATATTATCTGTACCAGTTGCAGATGCTGGTGGATAAGCCGCGGCCACGGGACAAAGCGTTGATCAAACAGTTAAAGGCACTGGGGGAGTTGCTGGGGGAATTCCATGATCGCTGTGTGCTGGAGCAAGCGTTGAACCGTATCCTGGATAATCCGCTGGAAGACGAAGCACTGGAGCAGGCGGTGTTGCTGATGCTGACCTGGTTGATTGAGCAGAAGCGCCTGGATAAGAAACGCTGCCAGTCCTGGTTTGAGGGCGTTTTTTCACGCCCCCATAACAGCGTTAAGTTGAAGGCCTGAGCCCTAACCTTTTCAAGCCGCCTGATTGATCACGTTATGCAGGAGCACTTTGATGTCCTGCGGGCTGGCCACTTTGCTGAGGAAGTGGTCACAACCGCACTTGGCAAAGCGGGTGCGCTCTTTCTCGGAATCCTTGTAAGACACGATCACAATGGGAATTGCGCTGACTTCGGGGATCGCTTTCAGTTTTTCCACCAACTGTTCCGCCACCATGTCAGGCAACGTGGCATCCACCAGAATCAGGTCATAGTTCCATTCCTGGCATTTGGCCAGACACTCAAAACCCAGGGCATAGAATTTGATGTGGTAGTTGTCGTCCAGTGACTTGGACAGATAACGACGGAATCCCAGATCATCGTCTACGCAAAGTATATTGAACTGACGCTGCATAGGTGCACCTCTGTAAATTGCGAGCGGCCGTGTAATTATTATTCAGCCACTCTCAATATAGACGGTGATAAGAAAATATGCAGACAAGAGTTACGTAAGTTAGCAATATTAAGTTAATTAGCTTTAGCTGGCGGCAATGGTTATGCTGTCACTGATGAGCTTGAACCCCACCACCAGGGTCAGCACCTCGAATGAACGTTTAACCCATTGGTTTCCCTTGATAATCGATAAGTGGGCACCGGCGTAGCCCCCCAGCAGTGAGCCCAGGATCAGCGCCGGCAGCCAATGCCACTGGATGGTGGCCTGCAGGGCCAGGGTGACCGCGCCAAAGCCGTTCCAGAACAGGCCCACCAAAATCAGGGTGTAGGCTACGGCATTTTTGTAATCCAGACCGAACCAACGTACCAGCCACAGGGTCACAAATAAACCGGTGCCGGACGTTAAGCTGCCATTCAGGCAGCCGATGATAAATAGGACCAAGCCACCAATCAGGTAACCTGTCATTGTGCGGTGTTGCGGCACACTTTGCTGGCCCAGCTCTTTCTTGAAGACGGAATAGATTCCAAGACCCGTGGTGAGGATGCCCAGGGCCAGCTTCGAGACCTGATCATCAAATTTCAGGATGAGCAGGGCTCCGGATACGACACCGGGCAATCCGCAGGCTAGAATGAATAGTGCGAACCAACGTTCGAGGCGGTTTTCCTTCAGGTGGCGCACGGTGGCACCAACCCCCAGGGCAACGCTGGCAATCTTGTGAGTGACCAGTGCGCTGGAGAAAGCCAGGCCCAGGAACAGCAGGATCGGCAGTTGCAGTAACCCTGCACCGCCCCCCGCCAGCGCCGACAATGTGTTGGCCACCAGGGAAGCCAGAAACAGTAAGATGTGATCGATGACGTCCACTCCCAAGCTTAACCGGGCGCAGATCATACCCTAATTCGAACGGGCTAACAGTGGAGAATCAACGAATCGTGAGTTGCAACGTGTCTAAGATATTGGCCGCCCTGCTGGGGCTGGTGTTGACCCAACAGGTGCTGGCGGTGAACTTCTATCGTTATGAAAACGATGAAGGTCGCAAGGTCATGACCCAGACGTTACCGCCGGAGGTGGTATCCCGTGGTTATGAAGTGCTGAATGAGCGGGGTACCGTTATCAAGGTCGTACCTCGGGCATTGACCAAAGAAGAGCTGGCAGCCCAGGCAGAAGAGGAACGGCAGAAACGACTGGATGCAGAGCAGCTGGAACGGGACAAGCAATTACTCACCATTTTCTCCAGTCCCAAGGATGCCGAACGGGCCCGTGATCGTAAGCTGGAGGCCATCGATGTGTATATCAATGTGACCAAGGGCAATATTGCCAAACTGCAGAATGAGTACAACGCGGCTCAGGCCCAGGCAGCGGCTCGGGAGCGATCCGGTGAGCAGGTGCCGGATTATCTGGTCTCAAAAATGGACAGCTTTGGTCGCCAGATTCGTCGCGCGGAAGAGTCCATTGCGGAAAAAGAGCAAGAGAAGATTTCCATCCGTGAGGAGTATCAAGAGGATATTGACCGGCTCAAATACCTGATGGACAAGCGTCAGGTAGCCAAATAAGTTTTGGTTGCTGGTTCAGACGCGAAATAATGCCTGGGCCAGCAACTGCCACTGATCTTCCCAGCCATCCACCGGGGTGCGTTTGAAACCGGAGCGCACGTACTGGCAGATGCGACCCTCAGCAGCAGACAACATGAGATTGGCGCTTTGCGCGGCACTCAGCTGAGTGCGCTTGCCTTCCTTCAGCTCCGCTTCCCGCAGAATTTGCTTTAACTGGGTCTCGATTCGATCGAACAGCTGGATTACACGTTGCCGCAGGCGATCGGTTTCGCCGGTAATGGCGTCGCCGGTGAGGATGCGGGTAATGCCCGGATTTTTTTCGGAGAAGCCCAGCAGCAGCTGCAGAATCTGGCCGCACTGGACGGTGCTGTCCGGCTCTTCCTTGATGATCAGGCTGATGCGGGAGAACAGGGTATTCTCAATGAATTCAATCAGGCCCTCGAACATCTTGGCTTTGCTGGGAAAGTGACGATACAGGGCGGCTTCGGAAACCCCCACTTCCTTAGCCAGGGCTGCCGTGGTGATGCGGCCGCCTGGACTGGCCTCCAGCATATGGGCCAATGCCTGGAGGATCTGTTCTTTGCGTGAAGCTTTGCGCTCGCTGATGGCCATGGTCAGACATTCTCGCTGGTGATCAGTGTGCCTACACCGGCGTCGGTGAAGATCTCCAGCAACACGGCGTGGGGCACACGGCCGTCGATGATGTGGGAGCTGGTCACGCCGGCTTTCACTGCATCCAGGGCACATTGGATTTTCGGCAGCATACCTCCGTATATGGTGCCATCGTCGATCAGGGCGTCCACTTCCTTCGGCGACAGGCCGGTGAGTACCTGTCCCTGTTTATCCAGTAATCCTGCAATATTGGTGAGCAGCATCAGCTTTTCCGCCTGCAGCGCTTCCGCGACTTTGCCGGCCACCAGGTCGGCATTGATGTTGTAGGAAGCGCCGTCATCACCCACACCAATGGGGGCGATCACGGGGATGAAATCGCTGTTCACCAGCATATTGATGACGGCGGTATCCACGGAGGCGACTTCCCCAACATGGCCGATGTCAATAATCTCGGGGGCATTCATGCCCGGTGCGTTGCGGCTGATCCTGAGCTTTTTGGCGCGGATCATCTGACCGTCCTTGCCGGTCAGGCCCACCGCTTTGCCGCCGTTATTGTTGATCAGGCTGACAATGTCTTTGTTGACCAGACCACCCAGTACCATTTCCACCACATCCATGGTTTCGGCGTCGGTGACCCGCATGCCTTCCACGAACTCGCTCTGCTTGCCGATCTTCTTCAGCAGCTCGCCGATCTGGGGGCCGCCACCATGGACCACCACCGGATTCATCCCCACCAGCTTCATCATCACCACGTCGCGGGCGAAGCTGTTGGTGAGTTCTTCGGTCTCCATGGCGTTGCCGCCGAATTTGATAACAATGGTGCGGCCGGTGAAGCGCTGGATATAGGGCAGGGCTTCCGACAGTACCTGGGCGATGTTCAGTGCTTGGTCTTTGCTAAGGGTCATGATCACTGTCGCCGGGCGTTAAGCCGCCCGGCGTCCGATTCTTTACGTCTAAATAATCTGGTATTTAAAAAGAGATGTTCAAGCTGGGCTCTACGGCCAACAGTTGCTCGCGGAACACGGATTTTACAGTTTCCAGTGCTTCTTCGGTATCCCCTTCGAAGCGGGCTACCAGCACCGGTGTGGTGTTGGATGCGCGGACCAGCCCCCAGCTATTGGGAAAGTCTACCCTGACTCCATCGACTTTGACCAGATTCCCACCGCCAAAATTGCCCTGGGATTCCAGTTTTTCCATAATTTTGAACTTGTTCGCATCCGAAACCTGTATATGCAGTTCCGGGGTACTGACCTTCTCCGGAAATTCCGCGAATACCTGATCGGATTCGTAAGGCTCCATGGAGAGAATCTCCAGCAAGCGGGCGGCACCGTAGAGGGCATCGTCGAAGCCGTACCAGCGGTCATTAAAGAAGACGTGCCCCGACAGCTCCCCGCCGACCACGGCGCCGGTTTCCTTCATTTTGGCTTTCATCAGGGAATGCCCGGTGGCGCACATGATGGCACGCCCGCCAAGGTTGCTGACCAGTTCTGCCACATCGCGGCTGCATTTTACGTCGTAGAGCACATCGGCGCCGGGGTTCCGGGCCAGCAGGTCGCGGGCGTACAGCATCAGCATGCGGTCCGGCCAGATGATCTTGCCGCTCTGGGTCACCAGGCCCAGACGATCCCCATCGCCGTCAATGGCGAGGCCCAGTTCGGCCCCCTCCGCCTGCACTGTGCGGATCAGGTCCTGCAGGTTGGCCGGGTCGCTGGGGTCGGGGTGATGATTGGGGAAATTGCCGTCCACGTCGGAGAACAGGGGGGTAATGATGCAGCCCAAGGCTTCCAGCAGTTGGTTGGTAAGGGGGCCGGCCACGCCGTTACCGGTGTCCACCACAATTTTCATGGGCTTGGCCAGCACCACATCACTGCATATGCGTTCCAGGTAGTCCGGCACCACATCAATGGCCTCGTAGCGTCCCTGGCCCTTGATTAATTTGCCTTGGTCAATACGCTTGCGCAGGGCCTGGATCCGGTCCTGAGCGAGTGTTTGATCGTTAATAACGATCTTGAATCCGTTGTACTCCGGAGGATTGTGGCTACCGGTGACCATCACGCCACTTTGGGTGCGCTGGGTCTTGGTGGCGTAGTACAGCACAGGTGTGGGCACCATGCCCAAATCGATAACATCGCAGCCGGTGGACTGAATTCCGTCCGCCAGGGATTCTGCCAATTCCTGGCTGGAGTGACGCCCGTCCCGGGCGATCAGAATGGCTTCCTGACCGGCTTCCTTGGCCTCAGTGGCAATGGCGGCACCCAGGGCGTAGGCCACATCTTGGTCCAGGTTGTCGCCGACAATACCACGCACGTCGTAGGCGCGGAAGATTTCGGGAGAGACGTTGACGTCAATGCTGGCCATTTGTGGTTCTGCCACCTGAACGTCATCCAGTTGGAGCGGGCTGTCGTCAATTTCGGCGGCGGCACTCAGCAGGTCATGGTCGTCACCGTCCAGGTCCATATCCATGTCCAGCACATCGTCACTGCCGTAGCCGGGCTCGTAATCCGGCATGGGTGCCGAGGCGCCACCCGGGTTGGCGGCAGCGGCGGATTTGGCCTTTTCCAGCTGCCGTATCATCTTGGTTTCATAGTCCAGCATCAGGCGGCCCAGCGTTTGGGCAAGCGAGGCAAAAATGCCCAAGGTGAATGGCTTGTCGCTTTTGCCTTTTTGCAGTTGAGCCTGCATGAAGGCCGCCAACGCCATAGCGTTATGCTGCAGACTGCGGTTCAACAGGAAATAACTGGTGCCGGAAAGGGCCAGCACCAATACCACGGACACCGCCACCAGAATCCAGACCATGGTGCTGTTGCTGGCAATGATGTTGGTGCTGGCAGCCGGATAGAAACGGGCACTCCAGTGGGGTACCGAGCCTTTTACCTCGTAACCGGCCCCGGCTTTATGTCGCTGATCGCCACTGGTATACATCACCTGAGGTTTGTTCGAGAACGACTGGATAATCTCCACATAGCCTAGTTCCGGCGCGAGCTTGGGCAGGTTGGCTTTCAAGGCATCCAGGTCAAAACTCACCAGTAGGCTGCCGAGGATTTTGTCATCCTCCTGAATGCCTTTGACGATGGTCAGGTATGATTGGTTGTCATGTTGGTGAATTTCCGGAACGGCATTGTTCTTCTTATCGGCCTTGGCCACCATGTCCAGCTGGGCAAAGCTGATCGGCGGAACGCTGTTGGCGTCTTTTCTGGCTTTACCCTTTTTGAAAATGCGGACAGTGCTGGCGGCGGGGAACAGTTCCATCAGCTCTTGCTGGCGTTGGGCAATGACACTATCGCCGCCGGCGAGAGCTTGTTTGACCAGATTACTGTTGGCCACCTGCTGAACGTTGGCCTGGTAGCTGCGTCCCAGTTGAGTCAGGTCGTTGACGAAGTGCTCAGCCTGGGACTGGCCCAGAATGGCCATCTGTTTTTCCGCCCCAGGCATGATGACCAAAAACAGCAGTAAGGCCCCGCAGACCGCCGTTACCAAGGCAGATCCTGCCATGGCGGGCAGCATAATCCCCATCAGTCCAGATTTTACGGTGTGTTGCTGTTCGCTGGTGTCTTCTGCTTTCTTCTTGCCTTTTTTCTCGGCGTCAGCCTTGGCGGGCTTTGCTTTCTTAACCATGGGGTGTCCTGCTCAGAATTCGGTCAAGGCCAATTTTGTATCGGGAATACTTATTCTCAGCGTAGCAGTTCTGGCCGACACTGCTTAGGCTATCCGGATTTTTTATCCTGTTCTCTGAAACGTTTGGCAATCAAGGTCACAAGGTCGCGGGCGATCTGAGCCTTGCTGGCCAATTCAATGGGCTGCTGGCCATTTTTCCAAATGACGGTGACAGCGTTTTGGTCACTATTGAACCCGATATCCTGACGACTCACGTCGTTAGCGACGATCATATCCAGCCCTTTGCGGACGATCTTTTGCCGTGCGTAGTTTTCCGCATCCTGGGTCTCGGCGGCAAAACCAACGGTGAAGGGCTTGGGGCTGTGCTTGGCCACCGATGCCACGATGTCCGGGTTTTCCACCAGGGTCAGGGTCATGCTGCCGCTATTATCCTGCTTTTTGATCTTCTGGTTTTGTGAATTTTCCACACGGAAATCGGCCACTGCGGCGGTTGCGATAAAAATATCGGTCTGCTTAAGGGCGCTCATGCTGGCTTCATACATGTCCAGGGCGCTGACCACATCAATGCGTTTGATGCGGTCGGGTGTTGCCAGGTTGACCGGGCCGCTGATCAGCGTCACCTGCGCCCCTGCATCCCGCGCCGCTTCGGCCAGGGCAAAGCCCATTTTGCCGGAGCTGTGATTGCTGATGTAGCGTACCGGGTCGATGGCCTCGCGGGTAGGGCCGGCGGTGATGGTCACGCGGGCGCCGGTCAGGATCTGACGGGGGAACAGTCCGGCGGTGAGTTGGGCCAGTTCGGTGGGTTCTAGCATGCGGCCGGGACCGACATCACCACAGGCCTGTTCACCCGCGGCGGGGCCGAACAGGGTAACACCGCGTTCTTGCAGTAAAGCAACATTGTCTTGATTGGAGCGACAGGCCCACATGGCCTGATTCATAGCTGGTGCCACCGCCAGTGGGCAGCGCGCCGCCAGGCACAGTGTGGTCAGCAGGTCGTTGCCGTGGCCATGGGCCATGCGGGCCAGGAAGTCGGCACTGGCCGGGGCCACCAGGATCAGGTCACCCCAGCGGGCGAGCTCAATATGACCCATGGCGGCTTCGGCTTCAGTATCCAGCAAGGTGGTGTGCACCGGATTACCGGATAGGGCTTGCAGGGTCAACGGTGTAATGAACTCCTGGGCAGCAGGGGTCATCACCGCTCGAACATCCGCACCCAGATCCTTCAGGCGCCGGATCAGCTCAGCGCTTTTATAGGCAGCAATGCCGCCGGTGACGCCCAGTACGATGCGGCGATTGGCCAAGCCCAGGGAGGTTGCCAACGGGGTGTCCTGCATAGCTCAATGTTTCCAGTGACTTATTGTTCGTGATCTGTGCATGTTAAAAGTCCCGGCGGCGCTTCACAAGCCCTGCTTTGTGCCCGGTTTTTTCTCCTGCATGGGTCTATCTAGCAACATATGGACATTAGGCAAGGATAGGCAGATGGCAATAACGGATTGGCCTGTGGAAGAGCGGCCCAGGGAGAAGATGCTGGCACGGGGAGGGGATTCTCTTACCGACAGTGAATTGCTGGCGATCTTTCTGCGCACCGGGGTACAGGGCAAAAGCGCGGTGGAGCTGGCCCGGGACATCCTGGGTCATTTTGGCGGCCTGCGCCAAGCCATGGAGGCCACGCCGGAACAGTTCAGTGCGATCCACGGTATGGGCACGGCCAAATGGGCGCAGCTACAGGCCTGTCTGGAACTGGGCAGGCGCTATCTGGAAGCCACTCTGGACCGGGGCGAGGCCTTCACCAGCCCGGCCTTGACCCGGCGTTTCTTGCAGGCGCGGTTGCGGGCCTATCATCATGAGGTCTTCGCCTGCCTGTTTCTGGATAACCAGAATCGCCTGATCCGGTTTGAGGAGCTGTTTACCGGCACCATTGACGGAGCTTCAGTTTATCCCCGGGAGGTGGTGAAGCGGGTGCTGGCATTGAATGCAGCGGCGGTGATCTTTGCCCATAACCACCCCAGCGGGGTTGCGGAACCCAGCCAGGCCGATCACAGCATCACACAGCGGCTGCAATCGGCCCTGGACCTGGTGGATGTCCGGGTGCTGGATCACTTTATCGTCGGGGATGGGGAAGTGGTGTCCATGGCGGAACGGGGATTGATGTAGGAATGGATGGCCATTGACTGATGTCCCGTTTGGCATTGGGCGAAGTCGGCTAAGGCGCGAATGGCCTTGCGGGCAGAGCTCAATTGGGTGGCGGCCAGCTGAAAATCGTGCCAGCGCTGGTGATAGATTTCCAAACAGGCATCGACACCGTCGGCTTTTGCCTGCTGCAGCAGGCGGGTGGCGTCGGCCAGCAGAATTTCATCTGCTCCCACCTGGATCATCATGGGCGGTAGCCCACTGATGTCTTCCTCCAGTAATGAGCGGCCGGGGAAGGTTCCTTCATAATGCTGAATACCGCTGCGGAGCCAGTTCGGCCGCAGCATGGGTTCGACTGCGGCTTTGCTGTGCAGGGTATCGCCGCTGAGACTGTTGTCCACAAAGGGGGATAACAGCATCAGCCCGGCCGGTAACGGTTTGTCTTCCTGTTTTAGCTTCAACGCCAGTGCCAGCGCCAGTCCGCCGCCGGCAGAGTCTCCGGCCACCACAATATCCCCGGGGCGGTAGCCTTTGCGCTGCAACAATTCGTAGGCGGCCAGGGCGTCTTCCAGTGCTGCGGGATAGGGGGGCTCCGGCGCCAAACGATAATCCGGCACCCACACATCCATGGCAGCGTAAGCCGACAGGTGGCTGGTGAGGCTACGATAGGTGGCGGGGTTGCCGATGCAGTAGGCGCCGCCGTGCAGATACAGGATGACACCGGTGGAGCCGTTGGCTTTGGGGGCCAGTATTTCTCCTTTCAGACTGCCCTCCTTAAACTGGTAATGGATGGCCTTGGCGCTGGCCGGCATGGTGGCTCCCAGCAGGCTGCTCCACCAGCGCTGAAAATTGACGTTCACAAAAGGCGGGCCGATCAGTGCCTTGAACGTCGCGCGCAGAAATCCCCGCAGGATAGTGGCATTGATGGCTTCCACGATGCCCGGTTCCACCAAGACCGGAGCACCGGTGGCACTGTCCCTGCGATCGAAACGATAGCCCTCCAGCGCGCGGTACTTGGTAAACAGTCGATAGCGCAGGGTACTGCCGGGCCAGTTCACACTGTTGTGGCCACTGGCATCGATGTACCAGCTTTTACAACCGTTCCAGACGGTGAGCCGCAGCAGCTGTTGAATACGCTGGTTGAAGCGGCGGAACTGATGGCCGTCCACTTGCATATGGGCCACCTGTTTATGGCGCATAAAGGTAACGCAACGCATAACGTGGGCGATCTGGCTTTCCAGCATGTAGATGATGGAGTTGTGTCCCAGGTTGGTGTTGGGGCCGTAGAGCATAAAGAAATTGGGAAACTGGGGTACGGTGATCCCCAGGTAGGCTTCGGCTCCCCGTTGCCAGGCATCATTGAGTTCTATGCCCTGTTTGCCAACCACCTGCATGGGTGCCAGGAATTCGGTGGCGGCAAAACCGGTGCTGTAGACCATAACATCGGCAGGGAACGTGCCGGCGTCCGTCTCAACGCCTTCTGCCGTGACGCGGTTGATGCTGTCCGTCACCAGTTCCACATTGTCCCGCTCCAGGGTTTCCAGGTAATTGCTGGTCAACAGGATACGTTTGCAACCGATCGGGTAATCCGGCAACAGCTGTTCCCGCATGGCCGCATTCTTCACCTGCTTTTTCAACAGGCGCAGGAAGGGCCATTTCACCATAGGGGTCATCAGCCAGCCGAAGCGGCTGAAGGCCAGGCTGCGGGATTCAAAATTAAGGTAGATCTGCAGTCGATACAGTTTGGTGAGCCAGGGGAAGCGTTCCATCATGCGCAGTTCAAAACCCGAATAAGGGCGGTCCTTGCGTTCCATGATGTAATTGGGACTGCGCTGGAATACCAACACCCGTTGCGCCTGTTTGGCGATTTCCGGAACGAACTGTACTGCAGAGGCTCCGGTACCGATGACGGCAACGGTTTTGCCCTGCAGATCCACCTCATGATTCCAGCGGGCGGAATGAAAGCGTTCCCCTTTGAAGTTGTCGATGCCGGCGATGTTGGGCAAAGCCGGGCGACTGAGTTGCCCGGTGGCCGTAATCAGGTAACGGCAGGCCAGGCTGTCGCCATCTTTTAGTTCCAACTGCCATTGGTTATCGGCTTCGTTGTAGTGGGCCCGGGTAACCTCGACGCCGAACCGAACCAGGCGTCTTACGTTGTATTTGTCCGCGCAGTGTTTCAGGTAGTCCAGAATCTCTTGCTGGGGTGCGAACACATGACTCCAGCGGGGATTGGGTTCGAAGGAAAAGGAATACAGATGAGAGGGCACATCACAGGCCGCACCGGGGTAGCTGTTGTCGCGCCACACGCCGCCCACTTCATCGGCTTTTTCCAGGATCGTAATGTCAACAAACCCTGCCTGCTGCAGGCGGATGGCCATGCCGATACCGGCAAAACCGGCACCGATGATGATGACGGACTGATCCTTGTCTGCATCAGCGAACTCAGGCATGAACTATCTCCTGTGCGGGAGCGGTCCTTTCCCTCGCATTATCGACGCGACTTACGCCGCGAATCAGGTCGACGGCTTTTTCCGCAATCATGATGGCAGGAGCATTGGTATTGCCGCCGATGAGTGTGGGCATGATGGAAGCGTCCACCACCCTCAACCCTTCGATGCCCTGCACCCTGAGTTCCGGGTCCACCACCGCCATATCATCCACGCCCATCTTGCAGGAGCCCACCGGGTGATACACCGTGTCCACCCGCTGGCGCAGAATCTCGCGGATCTCGTCGTCGCTGTGCACCTCCGCGGTGAACGGATCTTCGGTGATCCAATGGCTGATGGAGGGGGCGTTCATCAGGCGCCGGGTCATCTTGTAGGCTTCCACCATGTCCTCCAAATCCTGGGGATCGGAGAGGAAAGCGGGATCAATCATCGGCGGTTGTTCCGGATCCTTGCTGAGCAGACCGACGCTGCCCTTGCTGCGGGGGCGCAGCAGACATACATGGCAGGAGAATCCCTGCACATAGTGGCGTTTGCGACCGTGGTCATCCACCAGTCCGGTCACCAGGTGCAGCTGGATGTCCGGGGCATCCAGTTTCTTGCGGGTTTTGAGGAAGGCACCGGCTTCCGCGAAGTTGGAGGTCCACAGCCCCCGCCGTTCCTTGCGGTAGTGTTTGATGGCTTTCAGCAGGCGCATAACGCCGCCAAAGGTAAAGCCGAACGTGTCCATGCTGTTGGTGTGGTAGCCGAAAATGAAATCCGGATGATCCTGCAGGTTCTTGCCTACCCCGGGCAAATGGTGCACCAGGGGAACATCATGACGGGACAGCTCGGACTGGTCCCCGACGCCGGATAACAGCAATAATTGCGGTGACTGGAAGGCACCGGCACTGAGGATGACTTCCTTGCGGGCGAACAGGGTGCGTACCTTGCCCCCCTGCTTGATTTCCAGGCCCTTGGCCCGTTTGCCTTCAAACAGGATGCGCAGCACCTGGGTCTTGGTTTCCACCGTCAGGTTGGGGCGCTCCAGGTGGGGGAGCAGATAAGCACGGGCGCTGCTCCAGCGCTCCCCGTGCTTCTGGGTCACCTGGTAGACGCCGGCACCTTCCTGCTCGGCGCCATTGAAGTCGTCGGTGATGGGGATGTCGCATTCCTGGGCCGCTTTCTTGAAATAGTCGTGGAACGGGCTGTCGGTGCGCAGGTCACTGACCCAGAGCGGGCCGTTACGGCCATGGTACTCATTGTCGATGCGTTCGTTGTGTTCGCTGAGGCGGAAGTAGGGCAGGACGTCGTCGTAGGACCAGCCCTCGTTACCCAGGCTGGCCCAGTGGTCGTAATCCTTGCGGTGGCCGCGAATGTAGACCATGGCATTGATGGCGGAGGAGCCCCCCAGGGTCTTGCCCCGGGGCTGGTAGCCCAGGCGCCCGTTGAGGCCGGGTTGGGGGACGGTGTTAAAGGCCCAGTTGTTGATGTTGGTGGGGCCCATCATGACCAGGCCGGCGGGAATATTGATCAGGGGGCTGGTGCCGTCTCCTCCCGCCTCCAGCAGGCACAGGCTGGTATTGGGGTCTTCCGTCAGTCTGCCGGCCATAACACAGCCCGATGAGCCGCCGCCCACCACCAGATAGTCGAACCAGTCACTCATGTCCCTTCTCCTTATTATGTGCTCGGGATCGTTCACCTCTGTGTTCAAAGTGTAGAACGAAAGCCCTTACAGCGGCACTGGCCATATCCGACATTCACCCGGATAAAAAGTTGGTTTGGAGCCCTAATCGGGCCGTTTTAAAAGGATTTGTTGCTTTTGACGGGGGGGTTTGGTATAAAGCAGCCCCCCGAATCAGGGTAACGGTTTTGAAATTGATAGTTTGAATTTGATAGGTTGTGTCGGACGTCGATATGGCCCATTTGGAGACGAGTAATGGCTAAGGTTTGTCAGGTGACCGGTAAGCGTCCGATCACTGGTAATAATGTTTCACACGCAAACAACAAAACCAAGCGCCGTTTTGAACCCAACCTGCACCACCATCGCTTTTGGGTTGAGAGCGAGAAGCGCTTTGTAAGACTGCGTGTATCTTCCAAAGGTATGCGTATCATCGATAAGAAGGGTATTGACACAGTTCTGACCGAACTGCGTGCCCGTGGCGAGAAAGTGTAAGGAGTCAGGATCATGCGTGACAAAATTCGATTAGTTTCCAGCGCTGGCACTGGTTATTTCTACACCACTACCAAGAACAAGCGCACCATGCCTGAAAAAATGGAGATCAAAAAGTTTGATCCCGTTGTTCGCAAGCACGTTATGTTCAAGGAAGCCAAAATCAAGTAATTGATTTCAAAGCTGAATTGATGAAAGCCGGGTTGGATTTTCCAGCCCGGCTTTTTTCGTTCCAGCGCGCCATCTCTGGGTTTACCGCATCCCCCCGGATTTACCTTCCTGTGATTTATGCCACACTTAATGCGAGCAAGATGTAACCAGCAGGAAGCTCCTGAATGAAAATATACCTGGCGCGTCAGCCGGTGTTCGATCGCAACCTCAATGCGGTAGCGTATGAGTTGTTGTTCAGAAACGGTGATGTGGGCGCGGCCATCATTGATGATCCTACCAAAGCCACCATGCAGGTGATGGTGAACGCCTTTTCCGAAATTGGTTTGGAGCAGATTACCAACGGCAAACCGGCATTGGTGAATATTACCCACGACATACTGGTACGGGGCGACTTGCCGAAAGGGTTGCAGAAGTTGCTGATCCCGGAAGTGCTGGAAGATGTGGTGGTGGACGGCAATGTCATCCAGGAAGTCAAAAACCTGGTGGCCCTGGGTTATAAGGTAGCCCTGGACGACTTTGTCTACTCCGACTCCTGGAAGCCCCTGATTGGGTTGGCGCACTACATCAAGCTGGATGTGATGGCGTTGGGTGTGGCTGGGGTAAAAGAGCAACTGGCCCGCCTGCGCATGTGCGGTAATGTCAAAGGCAAGCTGTTGGCTGAGAAAGTGGAGACCCATGAGGAGTACGAGTTGTACCGTGCTTTGGGCTTTGATTTCTTTCAGGGGTATTTCATCAGCAAGCCCCATGTGATGACCGGGCAATCGGTGCCGGCTTCGCATCATGTGTTGCAGTCCATGCTGGCGGAAGTCAGTAAGGATGACTTCGACGTCGACCGGGTGGCGCGCATTATCGCCCAGGACCCCCGCCTGTCCTACAAGTTGATGCGGGTGGTGAACTCCGCTTCTTTTGGCTTATCCCGCACTGTGAAATCCATTGAAGATACCATCGTGTTGTTGGGGGCCTATGAGTTGAAACGCTGGGCGGGCATGCTGGCGTTTTCGGTGGTGGATTCCAAACCCAATGAACTGCTGGTGACCGCCATCGTGCGGGCCAAGATGTGTGAACTGCTGGCCAGGCATTTGAAGCGTTCTCAGACGGGCAGTTATTTTACGGCGGGGCTCCTGTCATTGCTGGATGCTCTGCTTGACCGACCACTGGAGGAAATTTTGCAGCGCATGCCGTTATCCGCCGAATTGGAGCTGGCGCTGCTCACCGGCAGTGGCGATATTGGTCAGTTGCTTGGTTGCGTGAGTGCCTATGAGGTGGGCCAGCTGGAGGCGTTGAAGTCTGTGGGGGTTGATTTGAGCGTGATGTGGGAGCTGTATCTTGAGGCGCTGAAATGGGCTGATGTGGCCCGGCACAGTATGATCAACGTGTAAAAAAAGGGCCCCGAAGGGCCCTGGGTTTCAGTTCAGGTCAATAGTCATTTCCTGGCTGTTGAGGCTGATCAACCCGTTGATGTCTATGGAGTTAAGGGAGAACCGATAGCTGCCGGATTGCAGATTGTTCACTTCATAGTAAGTGGCTAAACCACTGTCTACATCGATGCTGCCTGACGTGCCCGTGGTGCTATTCTGCCAGTTGATACGGTATCCGGAGAGTTCATTCACGGACAGCATACTGCCGTCGGCGCGTTCGACAGGCGGATTCCAGCTAATGGTTACCGAGTGGGTAGTGGGTTGAGAGCTTTGTCCAACAATACTCAGTTTAATCTGGTCTTCCGCTATTGCGCCCTGGCTGTCGACAACAGAAGCATAAAGAGTGTGCTCGCCTACAGACAGCGTGGTCAGGTTGTTGATGCTTCCATCAATGGAACTGTACCAGGTAACGGAAGCTGTCAGATCACCATCTTCTGAGTCAAAGGCGTTTGCTTTCAGCAACAGTGTGGTGCCTTCTTCAACGATAGAACCTTCATAGGGTGAAGTAATACTGACTGAAGGCGCAGCGTTGATTGATTCAGCCACGACGGACAGTTTGATCGCCTCTTTCGCGACCAAACCTTCACTATCAAATACAGCGGCGGTAATGGTGTGCTCGCCGGCGGACAAAGCGGTCGTGCTGTTAACTTTTCCATCGACAGAGCTGTACCAGAAAACCTTGCTGCTGATATCCCCGTCTTCTTTATCTATTGCGGATGCCTGTAGCGTGAGTGTCACACCGGCTTCAACGGAGCTGCCGGACGCGGGCGACAATATTGTCAGCGCAGGAGCTGTATTTTGAGCTACTTCGTTAATGGTAATGGTAATGGCGTTACTTGCGGTCAGGAGTTCGCTATCACTCACTGCAGCGGTGATAGTGTGAGTGCCTGCCGATAAGGTGGTGCTGGAAGAGATCGCCCCATCTATGGATGACGTCCATTTGATGGATGATGTGAGATCGCCATCTTCTGCATCGTT
>PAPM01000007.1 GCA_002708905.1 Pseudomonadales bacterium
ACCCGGATGGCTCCTTTCACATCACCGCCATGGTGGGCAGTGAACACAATGTTCTTTTCTGTCATAGTTTTACTGTATGCACGTTTTGCCAACATTTTGGTGAAGTGATCGCGGGCCACCTTGGCCCGGGTCATAATGCCAAGCATGGCTTGGGAATCCCCTTGCTCCACCGCAGTTTTAAATACTTCCAGCCCTCGACCGAAATGCCCGATCACATCCAGCAACGACTCTTTGTTGGCGATGAAAATATCATGCCACATGGTCGGATCACTGGAGGCTATGCGGGTAAAATCGCGAAAACCGCCGGCAGCGTACCGGAATATCTCCTGATTTTCATCTTCTTTGGCCAAAGTATCGACTAAAGAGAAAGCCAACAGGTGTGGAAGATGACTGGTGGCCGCTAACACGCCGTCATGTTGCTCCACACTCATGGTCAGCACGTCTGCCCCCATTCCCCGCCAGGCATGCTCCACCAGACTCAGGGCTTCAGGGTCTGTATCGGGGAGTGGTGTCAGAATGACTTTATGGTTTTGATAGAGATCGACTTTGGCCGCTTCAACCCCGCTGCGCTCAGAGCCGGCAATGGGGTGCCCTGGCACGAACCAGGGGGGAACCTTGCCAAAAACCGCCTTGGCTGCAGCCACCACATTGCCTTTCACACTGCCACCATCGGTGACGACGGTGTTACCGTCCAACGCAGGGGCCATGGCCCGCAACAGTGCTTCGGTTGCGCCGATAGGTGCCGCCAGCATCACCAAGTCGGCGCCCACCACCGCTTTTTGGATATCCGGCTCGGCCCGATCAATCACCCCCAACTCCAGCCCCCGCTGAAGGGTGGTTTGGGAACGACTGCAGCCGACAATCTCGTGACACAACCCGTGCGCCTTGAGGCCCAGGGCAAAAGATCCACCGATCAGCCCCAAACCAACAATGGTGACTCGGTCCATAGGTTGGATCAGAGTGCTGTCCTTAATCATTTTTCTGTCACGGGTTCCGAGCCAGTACCCAGAACCCGCGCCAATGCCTCCAGGCAGCGCTGGTTTTCACCGGGTAGACCAATACTGATACGCAATGAGTTGGCCATACCGTAATTGGCGACCGGTCGCACGATGACACCTTCCTGTAGCAATTTTTGATAGATTCCCATTCCCTCAGTATCAAAATGGACGGTAATAAAATTTCCGGCTGAGGGAATATAATCCAGTCCCAGCTTATTGAAACCTGCCTGGTACTGTGCCATACCCTCGCTGTTCACTTGGCGACTGCGTGCCAGATAATCCTGATCGCCCAATACAGCCGTGGCGGCAGCAAGGGCAAAACTGTCCACATTGAAAGGCTGACGCACGCGGTTCAGCACATTGGCCACTTGCGGATGGGACAAGCTGTACCCCACACGCAACGCCGCCAGTCCATAAGCTTTGGAAAATGTCCGGGTAACAATCAGGTTGGGATAGCGATTGAGGTAATCCAGACCATTCAGGGCATCAGCTCCCTCGTCCACATATTCTATGTAGGCTTCATCCAGCACCACCAGCACGGATTCTGGCACCTTTTGGATAAAAGTTTCCCACTCGGCTTTACCAAAAGAGGTCCCGGTGGGATTGTTCGGGTTGGCGATGAACACCAATTTGGTGTTGTCGGTAATGGCTGCAGCCATCGCCTCCAGGTCATGGCCCCACTCTTTCGCCGGGGTGACCACTGCGCTTGCGCCGCAGGCCTGGGTGGAAATCGGGTAGACAGCAAACGCGTATTGGGAAAACACCGCTTCATCCCCTGGGCACAGATAGGCGCGGGCGATCAGGTCCAACACATCATTGGAGCCGTTACCCAAAGTAATGGTCTCCGGTTTTACACCCAGTTTCGCAGACAGCGCCTGCTTTAACTGGAAGCCGTTGCCATCAGGATATCGGGTCAGCTCAGCTTTCACCTGATCCAAAGCAGCGAGCACTTTGGGACTGGGTCCAAGCGGGTTTTCATTGCTGGCCAGCTTGATAATGTTGCTGATGCCGAGTTCGCGCTCCAACTCTTCAATGGGTTTTCCGGGCACATAGGGGGTCAACCCCTGCACACCGGGAGTCGCCAAGGCGATAAAATCACAGGACATATCAAAGCACCGCTTTCGGGTAGGAGCCCAGACGTTTTACATACACGGCCATTTCTTCCACGCGTTTCAGGCACTGCTTGATTGCCTCGGTGTTTTCATGACCTTCAAAATCGATAAAGAACAGGTAGGCCCAGGTGCCGTCTTTGGACGGACGGGTTTCCACTCGGGTCAGCATAATGCCGGACTCATGGAATGGCCCCAACAACTCATACAGGGCTCCCGGCTTGTTCTTCATGGACACGATGATGGAGGTTTTATCCTCGCCGGAGGCGGGTACATGCTCTCTACCCACAATTAAGAAGCGGGTGCTGTTATGGGGGTTATCCTCAATATTGGAGGCCACGACCTTAAGCTCATACATTTCGGCCGCCACTTCACCGGCGATGGCCGCCGCATTCCACTCGCTCTTCATGCGACGGGCGGCATCTGAATTACTGCTAACAGGAATACGATCAGCGGTAGGATAATGGGCATCCAGCCACTGGCGACACTGAGCAAAGGACTGCTGGTGGGAATAGATTCGAGTAATCGCATTCTCCCGGGTATTAGGGCCCACCATCAGGTTGTGATGGATTCGAAGCTCCACCTCACCGCAAATGGTGACGTTGGAATGGGTGAAAGAATCCAATGTGGTATTGACGACACCTTCCGTGGAGTTCTCCACCGGCACCACGCCATAGTGTGCACTACCGGATTCCACCTCACGAAACACTTCATCAATGGTGGCCATTGGAGAGGTTTTCACCGCATGACCAAAGTGCTTTTGCGCGGCCGCCTGGGTAAAGGTGCCCTCCGGCCCCAGATAGGCGATGGTCATAGGCTCTTCCAGTGCCAGGCAGGCTGACATGATCTCACGGAACAACCGCGCCATGGATTCATCGCCCAGCGGGCCGGCATTACGATCCATTACCCGTCGCAGTACCTGAGCTTCCCGCTCTGGCCGATAAAATAGTGCCTTCTCGCCCTCTTCCATGGCTTCCTGCTTTACATCAGCCACTTGCTGGGCGCACTGTGCACGCTTGTTGATCAATTCCTGGATCTGCTGATCCAGCTGATCTATGGTATCCCGCAATGTTTCCAGTGTGGGTTTGGAATCAGACATGCTCTCGGATTAACCCCTTCGTTGCGCAAAGTCTTTCATGAAGTCGATCAATGCATCCACCGCTTCCATGGGGACCGCATTATAGATACTGGCCCGCATGCCCCCGACGGAGCGATGCCCCTTCAGGTTCAGCAAGCGACGCTCTTCCGCTTCCTTGAGGAATGCCTTATCCAGTGCAGCATCCGCCAGGGTAAAGGGCACATTCATCCGGGAACGGTTGTTGACCGCCACCGGATTGGCGTAGAAACCACTGCCATCGATGTACTGATACAACTTTTCTGCCTTGGCCTGGTTAAGCTTGCCCATGGCTTTCAAGCCGCCCTGCTCTTTCAGCCATTCAAATACCAGGCCAGCCAGATACCAGGCGTAGGTGGGCGGGGTGTTGTACATGCAATCCGCATCTGCGTGGGTCTTGTAATCCAGCATGGTCGGCGTAGCAGGTATGGCATTTCCCAGCAGCCCTTCCCGGACAATCACCACAGTGAGACCGGCTGGGCCAATATTCTTCTGGGCACCGGCATAAATCAGGTCGAATTTGTTCACATCCAGTGGCGCAGACAAAATGCTGGAGGAGAAATCCGCCACCAATGGCACGTCAACTTCCGGTATAAAATCGAACTCCACCCCGCCGATGGTTTCGTTGGGGCAGTAATGCAGGTAGTCGGCATTACTGCTCAGGCGCCAGCTATCAAAAGCCGGTACCGAGGTGAAGTTGTCCCCTTCACTGCTGGCCACCACATTCACATTACAGAAATGCTGCGCCTCTTTGATCGCTTTACTGGACCATTGCCCTGTATTTACGTAATCCGCCACGTGATTATTGGCGGACAGATTCATTGGCACCATGGCGAATTGGGTACTGGCCCCCCCCTGCAAAAACAGCACTTTATAATCTGAGGGGATCGACATAAGTTCCCGCAGATCCTGCTCTGCCTTTTCTGCAATGGCTACCACTTCATCAGAACGATGACTCATTTCCATGACCGACAGGCCCCTGCCCTGATAATCGAGCATTTCGGCCTGGGCTTTCTCCAACACCGCCTCCGGCAAGGCTGCCGGTCCTGCACAAAAGTTATAGGCGCGAGTCATGGGTTTTATGAATCCTCTTCATCAGTATCGGTTTGGTCGTCAGAATCGGCTGTACCGGTATCTTGTTGCGCCTCCTGAACAGCGCCATCGACTGCAACAGCGTCAGGAGAGGTATCATCCAATTCGCCATCCAGTTCACCGTCGTCCGCCAGTTCGGCAATGCGCTCGACACCCACCAGACTTTCATCCTTGGCCAGACGAATCAACATCACGCCCTGGGTATCACGACCCTGGACAGACACCTCAGCTACCCGAGTTCGAACCAGGGTTCCCTGATCCGAAATCAACATGATTTCATCGGTTTCAGACACTTGTACAGCACCCAGCAGGGCACCGTTACGCTCGCTGCAGCGCATGGCGATAATGCCTTTGCCGCCGCGCCCTTTGGTGGGGAAATCTTCAACCGCAGTACGTTTGCCGTATCCATTGACGCTGGCTGTCAGCACTTGATGGCCGGGCTGGGGCACAATCAGGGAAATCAGGTCGACACCTTCCGGCAGGTTCACACCGCGAACACCGCGTGCCGTTCGCCCCATACCCCGCACATTCTCTTCCTTGAAGCGGACGGCCTTACCCTCGGAAGTGAAGAGCATTATATCCTGCTGGCCATCGGTAATATCCACGCCCACCAGTCGGTTGCCTTCGTCCAGCTCGATGGCGATCAGGCCGGAACTGCGAGGGCGGGAAAACGCCTCCAGCTCCACTTTTTTGACGGTACCGTTGCTGGTGGCCATAAACACAAACTTACCGGACTCGTACTCACGCAACGGTAGGATCGCGGTAATCTTTTCATCGTCCGAAAGCGGCAACAAATTCACGATGGGGCGACCACGGGATTGGCGACCGGCCTGGGGTATCTGGTAAACCTTGAGCCAGTAGACTTTACCCTGGTTGCTGAAGCACAAAATGGTGTCGTGGCTGCTGGTGACCAGCAGGTGCTCAACGTAATCCTCATCTTTAACCGAAGCAGCAGCCTTGCCTTTACCACCCCGCTTCTGGGCCTGGTAATTGCCGATGGGCTGGGTCTTGGCATAACCGCCGTGAGACAGCGTCACCACCACGGTTTCTTCCGGGATCAGGTCCTCATTGGTGAGATCCATGCGGGATGCAACAATCTCGGTGCGGCGGTCGTCCGCGTATTGCTGGCGAATTTCAACCAGTTCGTCGCGAATCACCTGCATCAGCAACTGAGGATCGGCCAGAATCGCCAACAGCTCTTTGATCAGGTCCAGTTTCTCCTGGTATTCCTTCAACAGCTTGTCGGTTTCCAGCCCGGTCAGTCGATGCAGGCGCATATCCAGAATTTCTTTCGCCTGCACTTCCGACAGGTAGTACAAGCCGTCATCCCGCAGGCCAAAATCAGGATCGATGTCGTCCGGCCGACAGGCATCCGGGCCACCGGCCCGCTCCAGCATGTCCAACACGTTGCCGGGCTTCCAACCCTGCCCCATCAGGCGTTCTTCTGCCTCTGCCCGGCTCGGAGAAGCCTTGATCAGTTCAATAACCGGATCAATGTTGGCCAGCGCCACAGCCAGGCCTTCCAACACATGACCACGCTCACGGGCCTTACGCAGATCGTAAACGGTGCGACGGGTCACCACTTCGCGACGATGACGGATAAAGGCTTCAACGATGCCCTTCAGGTTCAGCAAACGAGGCTGACCATCCACCAGGGCGACCATGTTGATGCCGAACACGGTTTCCAACTGGGTCTGGGAATAGAGATTGTTCAACAGCACTTCGCCGTTGTCGCCACGGCGCACTTCGATAACCACGCGAATACCGTCTTTATCGGACTCATCGCGAATCTCGCTGATGCCTTCGATACGCTTTTCCTTCACCAATTCAGCGATCTTCTCGATCAGGCGAGCCTTGTTCACCTGGTAGGGAATCTCGGTAATGATGATGGTTTCTTTGCCGTTCTTCTCAGTCTCAATGTGAGCGCGGGCACGCATGTACATACGACCGCGGCCGGTACGATAGGCTTCGATGATACCGGAACGACCGTTGATGATGCCGTAAGTCGGCAGGTCCGGGCCCTGGATGTACTCCATCAGGCCATCCACGTCGATATCGGGGTTGTCGATGCAGGCCAGGGTGCCGTCAACCACTTCCCCCAAATTATGAGGCGGAATGTTGGTGGCCATACCCACGGCAATACCGGAGGATCCGTTGATCAGTAGATTGGGAACCCGGGTAGGCAACACCGACGGCATCTGCTCGTTGCCGTCGTAGTTGGGCACGAAATCGACGGTTTCTTTTTCCAGGTCAGCCAGCAAATCATGGGCGATCTTGGACATACGCACTTCGGTGTATCGCATGGCCGCCGCGTTATCCCCATCGATGGAACCGAAGTTACCCTGACCATCCACCAGCATGTAACGCAACGAGAACGGCTGCGCCATACGGACGATGGTGTCGTAAACCGCAGAATCACCGTGGGGGTGGTATTTACCGATTACGTCACCCACCACACGGGCCGATTTCTTATAGGGCTTGTTGTAGACATTCCCCAGTTCGTGCATGGCGTAGAGAACACGACGGTGTACGGGCTTCAATCCATCTCGCACATCCGGCAGCGCGCGCCCGACGATTACGCTCATGGCGTAGTCTAGATAGGATTGCTTGAGTTCGTCTTCGATGTTGACCGGTAGGATTTCTTTGGCTAGTTCTGACATCGGGTTCCTGGTTTGCTGATGACGGCTATGGGCGGGCCAATTGCAGGGCCCTGGCTCACAGTGACCGGGGTTGATCTGTCGTCGTTTTTGTCATTGCCCCTGACGGCTTTCTGGGCCGATTTTAAAGCTCCAAATAATAGCACAAAGCCCCTAGCCTGGGCTAAGGGCAAAAGGCGGTTTTTTATGGAAATTTTGCGCTTTTGGACCCGCTAATCCTGGGATAAGCCCTAGTGCAGGGAGTGCTTTTTCATCAGACTGGAAACCCCGGCCAGATTGGGGCGTTCCACCACGCCTTTTTCGGTGACGATGGCATCGATCAATTCCGCCGGTGTCACGTCAAAAACAGGGTTATAAACCTCGATATTTTCCGGTGCCAGGCGGTGCCCCTTGACCGATACCACCTCATCCGGTCCCCGCTGCTCAATGGGGATGTCCTCACCACTGCTGAGATCCATGTCGAAGGTGGAGGTGGGTGCCACCACCATAAAACGCACACCATGGTGCTTGGCCAGCACGGCCAGGTTGTAGGTACCGATTTTATTGGCCACATCACCATTGGCGGTAATGCGGTCCGCCCCCACGATGACCCAGCTGATACGGCCCTGCTTCATCAGGGTGGCACCCACGGTGTCCGCCATCAGTGTGACCGGGATTTTGTCCTTGGCCAGCTCCCAGGCGGTCAAACGGGCGCCCTGCCACCAGGGACGGGTTTCATCTGCAAACACCCTGTCAATCAGCCCCTGCTGCCAGGCCGAGCGAATCACCCCCAAAGCGGTACCATAACCACCTGTGGCCAGGGAACCGGTATTGCAGTGGGTGATCACCCCTTTTGCAGGTGAACTGACACCGGCCATTACCGCGCTACCGAGGCGCCCCATGGCATGATTGGCCGCCACATCCAGCCGATGGATTTTCTTGGCTTCCCGCAACAGCTGAACAATGGGGTCCTCATCGTCGGAGAGCTTGGCCAGGGCAGCACGCATCTGGTCGAGTGCCCAGAACAGATTGACCGCTGTGGGCCGCGACTGGGCGAGATCCTGGATATCCTGCTCCAGGTTCGCTTTCCAGGTGTAGGCATCCTGATCACGACGACCACGGGCCGCAATCACCACACCATACGCTGCGGTAATCCCTATAGCGGGAGCCCCCCGCACCACCATATCGCGAATGGACTGAACCACGGCCCCCACTTCCTGATGCTCCAGCCAGACTTCTTCCAGCGGTAACTGACGCTGATCCAATAACCAAAGGGCGTCATCTCGCCATTCGATTGCACTGACAGAATTGTCCTGTGCTGAAACCATGATTATCCCTCGACGAAGAAACAAGACGGCGAATTATAAGGCCAGCCTCGCATCAGAGCTAGAAAGCAGGTGATTTGAAACGGATTTTTGTGCGTCCCTTTTCACTCTGGAAGCAAACCGGAGTACTATTGCCCGACGCTTGTGTGCGCAGGATCAGAAACATGCCAGAAAATAACACCGTCGCCACGGTCATCCATGCCCGCTGGGTGCTGACCATGGACCCGAACCAACCCTTCCTGGAGAACCAGAGCATTGCCGTTGATAAGGGTCGAATTGCCGCTATTGCGCCCCGGGGGACCCTTTCGGTACAGGCCGCTGAGACCATCGAGCTATCCGATCATGTGGTCATGCCGGGCCTGATCAATGCCCACGGCCATGCTTCCATGACGCTGTTCCGGGGCCTGGCGGACGATCTGCCGTTAATGGAGTGGCTGCAAAATCACATCTGGCCGGCGGAAGGCCGTTGGGTGGATGAGGCTTTTACCCAGGAAGGCGCGCTGCTGGCCATGGCGGAAATGATCCGCAGTGGCACCACCTGTTTCAGCGACATGTATTTTTATCCCAACGTCGTAGCAAAGGCCGCGGCCAGCGCCCATATGCGCTGCCAACTGAGTTTCCCGATCCTGGATTTTCCCACCAACTGGGCTCAGAATGCTGACGAGTACCTGCGTAAAGGGTTGCAGCTGCATGACGATTACCGCAACCATCCCCTGATCAATATAGCCTTTGGCCCCCATGCTCCGTATACGGTTTCTGACGCCCCTCTGAAGAAAGTGGCCGCCTATTCGGTGGAGACCAATATGGCAGTTCAGATCCACCTGCACGAAACCGCTTTTGAAGTGGAAGAAGCAGTGAAGAACACCGGCCAGCGCCCTATCGCCCGCCTCAATGAACTGGGCCTGCTGAATCCACAGTTGCAGGCCGTGCACATGACCCAGCTGACGGACGAGGAAATTACGCTGCTGGCGGAAACCGGCACCCATGTTATCCACTGCCCCGAATCCAACCTGAAACTGGCCAGCGGTTTCTGCCCCATCGCCAAGCTGGTGGATGCCGGCGTCAATGTAGCCCTGGGCACCGACGGTGCCGCCAGCAATAACGATCTGGACATGTTTGGTGAGATGCGCACCGCCGCTCTGCTGGCCAAAGGCGTGTCGCAAAACCCCAGCGCCATCCCCGCTCAAACAGCATTGCAGATGGCCACCATCAATGGCGCCCGGGCTCTGGGCATTGATGAGCTCACCGGCAGCCTGGAAGTAGGCAAAGCCGCCGACATGATTGCAGTCCACATGGACGATGTTACCTGCCAACCCCACTACCACGTGGAATCCCAACTGGTGTACGCCACCCCGGCCAGCCAGGTAACGGATTCATGGATCGGCGGCAAGCAGGTTATGCGCAACCGGCAACTTACCACTATCGATCTGGAAGATATCCTGACCAAGGCAAAACTCTGGAAAGCACAAATTCAAATGGCAGACGAGCACCCCAATGAGTAATGTTGATCACACTGAAATCGCCAAGTTCGAATCCATTGCTGACAAATGGTGGGACCTGAACGGCGAATTCAAACCCTTACACGACATCAACCCGCTGCGTTTGAACTACATCAACGAGCGTACTTCTCTGGCGGACAAAGCGGTGCTGGACGTGGGTTGTGGTGGCGGCATTTTAAGCGAAGGCCTGGCCTATCGCGGCGCCCACGTCACCGGCATTGATATGGGCGAAGCCAATCTCAGCGCGGCCCGGGAACACGCCGGACTGAACAAGCTGAACATTGATTACCGCTGCGTTCCGGTAGAAGAGCTGGCCACTGAGATGCCCGCTGCGTTTGACGTGGTGACCTGTATGGAAATGCTGGAACATGTGCCGGATCCCGCCGCCATCGTGCAAGCCTGCGCGGCCCTGGTGAAACCGGGAGGACACCTGTTTTTCTCCACCATCAACCGCAATCCCAAAGCCTATGCGATGGCCATTGTCGGCGCCGAATACATCATGAACCTGGTACCCAGGGGCACCCACGAATACATGAAGTTCATCAAGCCGTCAGAGCTATCCGCCTGGGCCCGCTGCGCCGGATTGGGTATCCGCGACTTGAGCGGCATGAGCGTCAACCCCCTGACCATGAGCTTCAAAATCACCAAGGACGTGGACGTTAACTATTTCCTGCACTGCGTAAAAGCGGCCTGAACCCGATGCCTGAGACTGAAGTAACGCAACCATCACCACCCAAGCCTATTGAAGCCGTGCTGTTCGATCTGGACGGCACCCTGATCGATACGGCTCCCGACTTTGTGCGGATTCTGAATCAGCTGCGGCGGGAACATGAACTGGAGCCGTTTCCCTATGACACCATCCGACAACAGGTTTCCAACGGTGCCCGCGCGCTGGTGACACTGGCCTTCGGTGGCGAAGACAGCAATCCACGCTTTGCTGATCATTTGGAAACGTTACTGAACCGCTATGAACAGGGGCTGGCTGAAGACTCCTGTTTATTCGCCGGCTTGGACTCCGCCCTGCTGGCACTGGAGGCACGCAACATCCCCTGGGGTATTGTGACCAACAAACCCAGCCGCTATACCAACCCGTTGATAGCAGGGTTAGACCTGGCGCAACGCTGTGCGGTTGCGATCTGCCCGGACCAGGTAACGCACCGCAAACCCCACCCAGAGCCGATTTTTACCGCTTGCGAAAAAATCGGTGTCGATCCGGCTGCCACAATTTATGTGGGTGACCATGCGCGGGACATTGAAGCCGGCAAGCGTGCCAACAACTTCACCGTTGCTGCAGGCTGGGGCTATCTGAACGAGGGCGAACAAGCGGCAGACTGGCAAGCCCACATCACCCTGGCCACACCACAAGAGTTCAGTCATTGGCTGTTGACTCAGCTGTAATGGCAGAATTCTGAACCGCTGTCTCATACTGAACCCTCTGATCTGATAAACTGACTAATCTACAAGAAACAAAAACGGAATCGGTTATGACTCAGGATTACACCCAATACCAGGCACCGGATAATCTGCTGCAAGACAAAGTGATTCTGGTGACCGGCGCCGGGGATGGTATCGGTAAAGCAGCCGCTCTCAGTTTTGCCCGCCTGGGCGCAACCGTGGTATTACTGGGTCGCACGGTTGAGAAACTGGAACAGGTTTACGACCAGATCGAAGCAGAAGGCGGCCCACAGCCCGCCATCGTACCATTGAACCTGGAGGCCGCAAGTCATGTGGAATACAAACAGATTGCGGAAACCATTGAACAGGAATTCGGACGTCTGGACGGCCTGCTGCTGAACGCGGCCATTCTTGGGGATATCCGTCCCCTCGAATTCTATCCCATGGAATTGTTCGAGAAAGTCATGCAGACCAACGTGAACGCCCAGTTCATGCTGGTACGCTCGTTACTTCCTCAGCTGCGTCAATCCGACCAGGGCTCCATTATTTTCACCACATCCTCGGTAGGCCGTGTTGGCCGCGCTAACTGGGGCGCCTATGCTATATCAAAATTTGCCATTGAAGGCATGATGCAAACGCTGGCGGACGAGTTGAAGGACACCAGCAACATCAAGGTGAATTGCATCAACCCGGGTGCGACCCGCACCCAGATGCGAGCCAGCGCCTACCCGGCGGAAGAACCGGCAAGTGTTTGCCCCCCTGAAGCCATCATGCCGCTCTACAACTTCCTAATGGGCGCCGATTCTGCCGGCGTAACCGGCCAATCACTGGACGCTCAGAAGAAATAACGTCAAGGCGCTGACTTCCAGGCCTGAACAAGTCAGCGCATCCCTCCTGATTAGCTAATAGCCATCTAAGAATGACTGGAATTTGACGCTCATCACAGTTTTCCACCCACCGCTACCGTTTCCTCCATCGCCTACCCTCCAAAACCTTTTGTAATATAAGGGAAAGCTGCGCGCTGTATACATTTTCAGCAAGACTGGCACAGTCTTGGCATTAAACCAGGTAGACAGACAAATATGTCAGAATCCGATTCAACTGAGGAAACACGAATGAACGCGATTGTCAGTGCGCGGATAGTAGACCTGGACAGCGACGGACTGGTAAACAACCATACTCATAAAGCGCAGCTGTTTGATCCCCGCGGACACAAAGAGGCTTTGGCCCTATCCCGTCTCAACGCCATTTTGCAGACCAGCATTGAGCTGCCTGAAATCGTTCGTCTTTTCTTTACGGAAGTGCGTCGAATTGTACCTTTGGACGGGCTGAGCTATGAGCACCAGCCCCAAAAATTTACGTTTCAGCAAGGCATTCAGGAAGGCCACAGCTCAAACTATCGGATTCAGACCGATAGCGACTATCTTGGAGACCTGACCCTGTTCCGTAGCGGCAGAGCTTTTCAACAGGCAGACCTGGAGAAACTGGATCGTTTGATCTCCTATCTGGTATTTCCCCTGCGTAATGGTTTGCGCTACCAGGAAGCGGTGCGGGCGTCTCTTACCGATGGCCTTACTGGGGCCGGTAACCGCATCAGCCTGGATGCGGTGCTGAGTCGGGAAGTGGAACAAGCCAATCGCTATGGTCACCCGCTTTCCGTGATGATTCTGGACCTGGATCACTTTAAAGCGATCAATGACACCCACGGACACAGCGTGGGGGATCGGGTGCTGAAAACTATCGCAGATACCATTCAGAACAGCTCAAGGAATGCAGACATGACGTTCCGCTACGGCGGTGAAGAGTTTGTGGTTGTGTTGAACAAAACGGATGCAGGCGGCGCCAAAGTCAGCGCGGAACGCATTCACCGCATTATCGAAAAGCTCACCATTGCGGTGGGAGACCTCGACATTCCAGTGACCACCAGCATTGGTGTGGCCAGTTTATGCCACGGCGAAACCCAGGAAGAGTTACTTCGTCGTGCGGACAGTGCTCTGTATGGTGCCAAACGGGGTGGTCGTAATCAGGTGGTGGTCGCCGAACCCGCATTGGCTCACGCATAAAAAACGCCCCTCCGAGCTCAGGCAAAGGGGCGTTTTTTGGGATCTCTTTCTGTGATCAATAGCGGCGGCGCCTTAGATAACCACCACGGCGGACTTCTTTTTCCACCGCCCGCTCTGAGCGAGCCTTGGCACGGCCATAAAGACCCGTGCGCTTGCGTAGCGCGGCACCGCAGCTTTCCGCCAGTTGATCAATGCTGTCTTTATCCAGTTCAATCCAGCGCCCAGCCTTCAAATTCCGCGGCAGATGCACATCACCATAGCGTACCCGGATCAGGCGGCTCACCTGCACGCCCTGGGTTTCCCACATGCGTCTTACTTCACGCTTGCGACCTTCACGCAGGATGACATGGTACCAATGGTTGGTGCCTTCCCCCCCCCGGTCGATGATTTCATCAAATTTGGCCGGACCATCCACCAGCATGACGCCGGTGCGCAACGCCTCCAGGTTCTCGGCGCTGACTTCACCATGTACCCTGACCGCGTATTCCCGCTCGATATTGGACGAGGGGTGCATCATTCGATTGGCAAGATCACCATCGGTGGTAAACAGGATTAGGCCCTGACTATTAATATCCAGACGGCCGATAGCCACCCAGCGCTGATCTTTCAAATTCGGCAACGCATCAAACACCGTGGGCCGACCACTGGGATCAGTGCGGGTACAGACCTCCCCTTCCGGCTTGTAGTACAGGATCACACGGCGGATGCTGTCTTCTTCCGCGTCAAAACTGACCACGCGGCCATCAACACGCAATTCATCGCCTTGCTCGATACGATCGCCCAGAGTAGCAATCTGCCCGTTCACGGAAACGCGACCGGCGTCAATCCACTCCTCCATCGCGCGACGGGAACCCAATCCGACCCGCGCCAGGACTTTCTGTATTTTTTCACTCATTACTTACTAAACCCACCAAAAATGCGTGAACCGGGAAAAACCAGTAACCACGCGGTACCAATACAACAGTCAATGCAAATAAAACACAGTATAGTGCAGCCTCACGGCTACCTGACCGTCCTAATGGGCGGCAACACTGCGTAGATAATCGAAAAAATCTAGAATACTCAACCTAAGTTAACTCATTGGGTTTGGAATCGTCCTGTTCTTCGTCCTGCTCAACACCCTCAAGGGTGCTCTCAGCAACAGATTCCGTTTGGGTATCAACAGGTTGTGGTTCATCCAAATCCACTTCGTCATCCGCCGGATCTTCCACCTCCAGCTGAGCATTGGGATCCAGCCCCTGCTGTACCAACTCCAACTCGGCATTAATGGTGTCCAGATCGCGGATCTCCGCCAGGGACGGCAACTCATCCAGGTTTTTCAGGTTGAAATAGTCAAGAAAGGTCCGGGTGGTACCGTACATGGCCGGACGCCCGGGGACATCCCGATGCCCCACCACTCGAATCCATTCACGTTCCAGCAGGGTCTTGGTGATATGAGAACTGACACTGACACCCCGGATTTCCTCAATTTCACCCCGGGTGATGGGTTGACGGTAGGCGATCAGCGCCAGCGTTTCCAACAGCGCCCTGGAGTAGCGAGCGGGTTTTTCTTCCCACAACCGACTCACCCATTCGCCCACACTCTCCTGCACCTGAAAGCGGAAACCGCTGGCCACTTCCTTCAGCATCACACCCCGCTCAGCGTACTCTTCTTTCAACTGGCTGATGGCTTCCACCAACATTTCCGTGGGTGGCGCTTCTTCCTCAAGAAACAACCCGGCTAACTTTTCCAGCTTCATGGGCTGACCGGCAGCAAACAGCGCGCCTTCAACTATGCGTTTTACCGTATCCTGATCAAGAGACATTGTTATTTTCTTCGCTATTCGGATCGAGTTCGTCCGCCTCGGCGGGTTTCAATTCTTCAGGCAGGGAAGGATCTTCATCCTGTTGTGCCAACACCGGGGGTGACACCGGTTCATAGGCTCCTTCCGCCATTTCCTCATCCAGTTCGATGTCTTCGTCTTCGGGGCCTGCTTCATGGGCGGATTCCCGCGCCTTCACATGAATGGGACCAAAGGCTTCACTCTGCACCAGCTCCACCAGGGATTCTTTCACCAGCTCCAGAATAGCCAGGAAGGTAACCACCACCCCCAAACGCCCTTCTTCATAGCTGAACAGGCTTACAAACGGCACGAACCGGTCCTGCCCAAGGCGATCCAGTACCTGGGTCATTCGTTCACGGGTGGAAAGCTTTTCCCGGCTGACCTGGTGGCTCTCAAACATGTCGGCCCGGTGCAATACCTCCTGCAACGCCAGCAGTACTTCACGCAGGTCCACTTCCGGATGGGGTTTGGACTTTTCGAACTTGGGTTGTTCAGCCGCCGCCAAATGGACTTCACGGCCCACACGGGGCAATTCGTCGATGTCTTCCGCTGCTTTTTTATAGCGCTCGTATTCCTGCAGACGGCGAATCAGCTCGGCCCGGGGATCGTGCTCGTCATCTTCTTCCTCGGTCTGCCGTGGCAGCAGCATGCGGGATTTGATTTCCCCCAACAATGCCGCCATCACCAGATATTCCGCCGCCAACTCCAGGTTCAGGCTCTTCATCAGCTCCACATAGTGCATGTACTGCGAGGTGATTTGAGCGACGGGAATATCCAGGATGTCGAGGTTCTGCCGCTTAATAAGGTACAACAGCAGATCCAGCGGGCCTTCGAATGCCTCCAGAATAACTTCCAGCGCATCCGGCGGGATGTATAAATCCTGCGGCAACTTGGTGAACGCTTCGCCATAGACCAGTGCAAAAGGCATTTCCTCCTGCAGAGGGTGATGCCCCTCTTCAGACTCACCCTCTCTGGGAGGCTCAGCTTCCGTATTGGGCACCTGCTGGGATTCAGCATCGGTTGCCGCCGATTGCTCAGCAGGTGCTTCCAGCAAGGTGTCCTGTTCGGAAATGGTCATTAAAAATATCCCAGGCCCATGGCCTCTCGAACGTCTTCCAGAGTGTGTTTGGCCGCGTCACGGGCTTTTTCACAACCTTCGGCCACAATGCTCTTCACCAGATCCGGGTTGCCGGAGTATTCAGCAGCCCGCAACCGGATCGGCTTCAGCTCATCCTGCAGGGCATCGATCAATGGCTTCTTGCAATCCAGACAACCAATACCTGCACTTCTACAGCCCTGTTGCGCCCACTCACGGGTGCTGTCGTCGGAGTACACCAGATGCCACTGCCAGACGGGGCACTTGTCGGGATCACCGGGATCCGTCAGCCGAACCCGCGCCGGATCCGTGGGCATGGTGCGAATCTTGTTCATCACTTCGTCTTCGGAGTCCCGCAACGTGATGGTGTTGTTGTAGGACTTGGACATCTTGCGGCCGTCCAGGCCGGGCATTTTGGAAGCGGGTGTCAACAGCGCCTGAGGCTCCGGCAGGATCACCTTACCGCTACCTTCGATAAAACCATGCAAGCGCTCTTTATCGCTCAAAGTAATGTTCTGCTGTTCCCGCACCAGTGCATGTGCGGTTTCCAGCGCTTCTTCATCGCCCTGCTCCTGGTATTTGTTGAGCAGGGTTCGATAGAGCTTGGCCGCCTTTTTACCCATTTTCTGGATCGCCTGCTCCACCAACTCCTCAAAGCCGGGCTCACGACCATACAGATAGTTAAATCGACGGGCCACTTCCCGGGTCAACTCAATATGGGACACCTGATCCGCCCCCACCGGCACCTGTCCCGCTCGATAAATCAGGATATCGGCACTCTGCAACAGGGGATAACCCAGGAAACCATAAGTGGCCAGGTCCTTTTCTTTCAGCTGTTCAATCTGGTCCTTGTAGGTGGGCACCCGTTCCAGCCAGCCCAATGGCGTCATCATCGACAACAACAGGTGGAGTTCAGCATGCTCCGGCACCCGGCTTTGGATAAACAGGGTCGCTGAACCCGGGTTAATACCCGCCGCCAGCCAATCAATGACCATATCCCAGACGGATTCCTCGATAACACGAGGGTCTTCGTAGTGAGTGGTGAGCGCATGCCAATCCGCGACGAACAGGAAACACTCATATTCGTGCTGTAATTTCACCCAATTTTTGAGTACGCCGTGATAATGGCCGAGATGCAGGCTGCCTGTGGGCCGCATGCCCGAAAGGACACGCTGCTCCGAAACTGCTGAGCTCAAGGTAAACTCCTGATTTTAATATTGTATTTGGTCGTCAACGGCACCTTCCCCAGCCCTGTGGCCACGGTGCCGAGACGAAAGGTGTGATTATAGCGATATTCGTCACGCTGTCGAAGAGCGAAGCATGGGTTACAGGGGCTGGTCCGCACTTTGATTAACCAACTCACTCTCGGGCCTGCTCATTGGAACGGAGATGGGTCGCCCTTACCTTCCCGCAGCACGATGGGGGAATCGGTTTCCAGATCCACTACCGTGGTGGTTTCCATCTCACCCCAGCCGCCGTCCAGCACCAGATCCACCTGCTTACCTACCCGTTCGTAGATTTCCTCGGGATCGATCAGTGGATATTCCTCCCCGGGCAACAACAGAGTGGTACTCATGATGGGCTCGCCCAGCTCTTCCAGCAGCGCCTGTACCACGGCATTATCAGGGACCCGCAGACCAAGGGTTTTCTTTTTGGCGTGCATCAACCGCCGGGGGACTTCTCCGGTGGCCCGCAGGATAAAAGTATAGGCACCTGGGGTATTGGCTTTCAGCAGGCGAAAGGCCCAGTTTTCAACCTTGGCGTAGATCGCCAATTCGGAAAGGTCACGGCACAAAATAGTAAACTGGTGCTTGTCATCCAGCTGACGCATCTGCACGATGCGCTCCAGTCCCCGCTTGTTCTCCAGCGCGCAACCGACCGCGTAGGCCGCATCGGTGGGATAAATCACCACTTCACCACTGCGAATACGATCTGCAGCCTGCTTAATCAACCGCTTCTGCGGATTTTCCGGGTGAATTCGAAAAATATCGGTCATGGTCCTTGCCTACTCACGGACAGGTTCGTTACAACTAACACTACACCTTGGATTGCGCCTTCCGGGCCAGTAATTCCGCTACCGGGCGACATTGTCCCGGCAGGGCCGGCATCCGCCCCAATTGGACCCAGCGCATGGAGGGGCCATGATAGTCGCTTCCCTGGGAAGCATAAAGCCCATATTTTTCAGCCAAATCAGCAATTTGCTTAACCATTTCCGGTCCGTAGGTAGCCACGGATACTTCCAGGGCCTGGCCACCCGCTTCACTAAAGGTTTTCACCAGTCGGTCCAGCTTGGTACGGGTCAACTTATAGCGTCCAGGATGTGCCAGCACGGCCACACCACCCGCCTCCCGAATCCAGCGAACCGCCTCCACCAATTCCGGCCAGTCGGTTTTAACATAGGCTGGTTTGGCCTGGGCCAGATAACGTTGGAATGCCTGCTTGCGGTCCTTGCAGACCCCGGCCTGTACCAACGCATCCGCAAAATGGGGTCGCGCCGGAATATTCTGGGGAGCTGACTCGGCCGCTTTTTCAAACAAGCCGGGAAAACCGAGTTTCTCCAGCCGTTGCGCCACCAACTGGGCCCGCTCCTGCCGACGCTGCATTTGACTTTGCAGGCGCTCCCGGAAACGGACATCGGAAACATCCACCCCCAAGCCCACCACATGGATGTCCATACTGCTCCAGCGGGATGAAAGTTCCACTCCGTTGATGAGCCTCACCCCCAGTTCGGAAGCGGTGATACGCGCAGCCGCCAAACCTTCAATGGAATCATGATCGGTGAGCGCCAGCACCGAAACACCGGCCTCGGCCGCCTGAGCCACCAGCTGGACAGGGGTCAGCTCACCGTCAGAAGCGGTGCTGTGGGTGTGTAAATCCACTGTACTGGAGAAGTTTTGCATGAATTTGCCCTGTCAGTGGACCTCGGGAGTGCTTAGGCGGGTCAAATATTCTATCATTGGTGCCTCTTCAAATATGAATTAATTGATATGAAACAGTTTTTTGACTTTTTTCCGGTTGCCCTGTTTGTGGTTGCCTATTACATGAGCAAAGACATGATTCTGTCCACCAAAGTGCTGCTGGCTGCCAGCGTGGTGCAGATCGCTGTGTTCTGGCTGTGGAAGCGTACGGTGGAGAAAATGCACCTGGGCACCTTCATTGTGGTGCTGGTGATGGGCAGTCTGACTATATTCTTGGATGACCCCATTTTCATTATCTGGAAGCCGTCCATCGTTAACTGGTCTGTCGCTACCGTTTTATTGGTGAGCGTGTTGATCAAAAAGAACCTGGTACGCAAAGCCGTGGAAGGCTTTTTAAAACAAACCCCGCATTTATGCCTGAATATGCCGGACACAAAGTGGACCCCAATCGGCCTGATTTGGGTGCTGTATTTCATCGCTTTGGGCTGCATCAATTTGTTTGTCTATTTTACCTATGGCGAAGATTTCTGGGTGACCTTCAAGCTGGTAGGTTTCACCATTATCAATGTCGCATTCTTCATTGGACAATTCGTGTACCTGTCCCGCTACATTACAGAGATCAAATCCGACAATAATCAGGAGTCACAAGGATAATGCTTTACGCCATTGTCAGCGAAGACGTAGAAAACAGCCTGGAGAAACGAATGGGCGCACGCCCCGATCACCTGGCCAGGTTGGAAGAGCTGAAGCAGCAAGGACGTTTGCTGGTCGCAGGGCCGTTTCCCGCCATCGACAACGAAACTCCGGGTGACGCCGGTTTTACCGGCAGCCTGGTCATTGCGGAATTCGAAAGCCTGCAAGCGGCTCAGGCCTGGGCCGATGCCGATCCTTATATCAGTGCCGGAGTTTATAAGCAGGTGATGGTCAAACCCTATAAAAAAGTGCTGCCATAATCACCGATTGTGATCTGCGTTAACGTTGACACCAGTATAAAATCGATACACTGCGCCAAAACCAAAAAGTACGGGGAACCATAGTGAAACAGTTGATCAGCGCATTTGCTACCTTGATCATCGCCAGTCTGCTGGCCATTCCAGGTTATGCCAAAACCATTTACATCCACGACAACCTGAGGGTCGATATGCGTACCGGCCCCAGTGTGGAATACCGCATCATTGATTTTCTGCGCAGCGGCACCAGCATGGAAGTATTAAAAGAATCCGGCGAATGGATCATGATCCGCACCGACGGAAAGGAAGGCTGGATTCAATCCCAATACACCACCGAGGAGCCAATTGCCCGTGATCAACTGGCTCGCGCCCTGAAACAAATTCAAAGCCTGCAGTCAGAGAACAGCTCACTGAAATCCCAGCTGTCTGAAACCCGTTCCGAATTGGGCGGCCTCAAGTCAGACCACAACAAAATGAGCAACAGCACCGAGAAACTGCAGCAGGAACTGGATCGTATCCAGAAGGTTTCCCGCAACGCCATCGCAACCGAAGCGGCTTATCGCCAACTGCAGGAAGAGGCAGAGCTGTTGAAGGTGGATATCGAGAAGCTGAAAGTGGAGAACATCCGCTTGTCTGAAGACAATCTCAAGGAAGGTATCCAGTGGGGTGCCGGAGCCGTACTGCTGGGTGTGATACTGGCCTGGTTAATTTCCAAGAGCAGTGCCAAGAAGCGTCGCAGCGAGTGGTAAATCCTCCCGGCGGATGAACCGGGGCTCAGCTGGTTACATCGTGGCCCCGGACTTCCTCAGTTCCGCAATTTCTGCTTCACTAAAACCCGCCGCCGCGAGCACTTCGTCGGTATGGGCTCCCAGCGCCGCCCCGGTAAAATCATAGCGGGGTGGTGTTGCCGAGAACTTGACCGGAGAGCCCAGCTGCCGCTGCTTGCCACCGGACGCCGTGGGCACATCCACCAATAATTCCCGCTCCCGGATCTGGGGATGTTCACAGGCTTCGCTGAAACTGAGGACCGGCTCCACACAGGCATCCAATTGACTGAACACCTCATTCCACTCGGCAAAAGTACGGGTTTTCATGACTTCTGCAATGTCCTGTTTCAGGGGACGCTGGATATCCGGATTCAATGCCAACCCCTTGGCCGACCACTCGGGATGGCCGATAGCCTGACAGAACTGGGCAAAAAACTGGGGTTCTATCCCCGCCACCGATAACCAGCGGCCATCCGCCGTTTCATAGCAATCATAGAAACTGCCGCCGTTTAACTGCGTATTTTCCAGTCCGGGTTCTAGTCCCCCCACCAAAGCCGGTGGAGCGGTCAGAGCGTGCATGGAAAACGCGGCATCGGTCATACTGATGTCAATGTGCTGCCCTTCTCCGGTTTGCTGGCGGTGAATAACCGCCGCCAGGATAGACATTACGGAGTGATAGGAGCCACCGGCAACATCAGCCACCTGCACATTGATCGGCGCTGGACCGCTGCCTTCACGCCCGTTATAGGCCGTCACCCCGGCGATGGAAAGATAATTGAGATCGTGGCCTGCCCTCTGCTTGTAGGGACCGGTCTGGCCGTATCCCGTTATGGAACAGAAGATAAGACCGGGATTTTCCGCCTTGAGCGCTTCATAACCCACGCCCAGGCGATCCATGACGCCGGGACGGAACTGCTCAATGACAATATCGAACTCCTTTACCAACCGCTTGACCGCCGCCACGGCATCAGGCTTTTTGAGATCCAGGGCAAGGGATTTCTTGGAGCGATTGAGAAAACCATGACAGGCGGATATTCCTTCATCCATTGGTGGTAACATACGGACCATATCTGGCCTGGTGGGCGATTCCACCCGCACCACCTCGGCCCCCCAATCCGCCAGGATCATGGCGCCAAACGGCCCGGGTAGCAGCGTGGTAAAATCCAAAACTTTAAGGGATGAAAGCGGTCCGCTCATATTTATGTCCAAATGCCAGTCTATTGTTACAATTAAATGGTTGATTTACATACTAGGTGTCGGCTAATTCTGAATACATGACCAGAAAGTTCAAAAAGCCTGGCTATTTACGCCATTTGTTTGCCTTATTGCGTTCTCTGGGGCAACATGCCACCGCATTGACAGATAAACTGCTGTGAGAATGAAAACAAGTACCGTATCCGTTCATTACGTTAATGCCTGCTTGGCCCGCGCGCGTCAGGCTGGTCTTGATACCCAACCGTTTATAACCCGTTTGGACGTCTCTCCAGAGATTCTGCTGGACCCCACAGCCCGGGTGCCAAGCGAAGAATACGTGCGCCTGTGCATGCAATTGGTCAGGGCGACCAACGATGAATTCCTGTTCTTGGGTGGCATACCCCGCACCAGGCCGGGCACCTTTGCCCTCATGGCGCACGCCAGTATGCCGGCCGGTAATCTTCGGCGCGCGATACTGCGGTTTTTCCAGTTCTATAATCTGCTGCTGGATGATCTGCACTTCAAACTGAGCAAACGTAATGACGAGGCCATTATCAGTATTCGCTTCGACAATCCCGCACTGGACTGGGACCACCAGACCACCGACAGCATCCTGGTATTACTGCATCGTTTCTTCAGTTGGTTGATCGGGCAACGGCTGGAACTCACCCAGGTTTCGTTAAGTGGCGAACCACCCGTGCATCGTGAGGAATATCAGCGCCTGTTCCGAACCCGCATCCTATTCAACCAAGCCCGGGATTCACTGCATTTCAAACAGAAATATCTGGACAATCCCATCACCCAGACAGAGGCCTCCCTGAAAGAATTCCTGCGGGAAGCGCCCTATAACCTGGTGGTCATCCCGGACAATGATGACAGCCTCACGGCCAAGATCCGCAACATCATCGGTAACGATTTCCGCCACGATTTTCCGGACTTTGAAGCCGTCGCCCGCTCCCTGAACAGTACACCGCAAACCCTGCGTCGCCATCTCAAACAGGAAGGCACCTCCTATCAGGAGATCAAGGACACCATGCGTAGGGATGCGGCCATCTATTACCTGAATCGCTCTCAACTCACCATCAATGAGATCGCTGATCTGATGGGCTTCTCCGAACCCAGCACCTTCCATCGAGCATTCAAGAAGTGGACCGGACTCACTCCCGGGGCCTACCGCCAGAACAGCGACCAGGAAATGACCTGAGGCATCAGTCTATACTGGAAAGGTGACTAACCGAGCGAGGTGATATGCAGCAAACCACCATAGACGTCATTATGGGATTCGGAGGGGTGCACCCAGCCGACAATGAGCGCGCTGTACGCTGGGGTGGCTATCTCGAAGCTCCAATGCTCGTTATTGCACTGTGGATCTTGCTGGACTGGTATCTGATCTCCCATAACATGCTGGATACAGAGATTCGCGGCATGTCCGACTGGGTGGTATGGGCATTCTTCCTGCTGGAGACAGTTGTCCTGACGCTGATCACCACCGATAAGGTTCGACACCTCAAGCGTAACTGGGCCAACCTCGCCATCATCGTGTTTGCCTTTCCACCGTTATTTGAAGTAAACGAGGAACTGGGGGTTCTCCGCCTGATTCGGCTTGCTTTCCTTATCGGTTTCTTCAGCCACAATTTCCGCATTGTCATGAGTGTGCTGCGCCAAAATCATCTGGGTAAAACCTTGGTAGTCAGCGCGGTGTTCATTACCGGTGCCGGAATACTGATTGCAGGTATCGATCCGGCCATCGGCACCCCCGCCGAGGGCATCTGGTGGGCTTGGGTTACCGTGACCACGGTGGGTTACGGGGATGTGGTTCCTGTCAGTATTCCAGGGCGGGTGTTCGCTTCCCTGCTGATACTGATGGGTATCTGCCTGGTGTCATTGATCACCGCCAACGTATCCGCTTACCTCCTGGCCAGATCCACCCAGAAAGAAATCCGCTATGAACAACGGGAGCTCAGAAAACTCCTGGATATGGAAGAAAGGATTGACTCACTAGAAAAGAAAATTGACGCAATCCTGGATGCTTTGCAGAAAAACAAAAATTAGCGCACACCACTGTAAGAAATCTCCCACATTTTTACCCCTCCTCTGTCTCTATAATTGCGCCGCGCCACTTAATTTAGCAGCACGGACATGCCAACCAAATATCTGGCAGTAAACAGCCGCTATCTATAGTCGTTATCTGTAGCAACAACGCGGCAGTGCCGAAGCAGTATACAGGGATGGAAAATGAGAGCAGTCAACACGGCGGAGTGTCACTACTTCTCCAGCAAGGAAGCCGATAATGAATTTCTGGAAAAGCTGCTGAGCGGTGTCAATAAGCGATTCTTCCAAAACAAGATAGAAGCGAAGGCCATTTGGGACGTACCCAAAGGCACAGTGTCGCTTTTTATTGGCGATAGAGGCCCGGCACTACAAGCCGGAGAAGAGCTGCACCAGGCGTTCGAAGCGGCCAAAAAACTCATTCAGTCCGGCCAGACCGAAGCCGCCATTCCCCACCTGGAAGAATGTGCGGAGGCAAATCACGCAGAGTCAAAGTTGCTGTTGAGCCACCTGCTGAAACGGCGCGGCGATGAACGCTGGCAACGATTTGCCCGGGAATACAACCAACAGACCGCCACTGTACGTGCGGTACCCGCAGCCTGCTACTATCCGGACAGCGGCACTATCGCCATTCACCCTCATTTACAGGAACTGAACACGCCGCAATTTGTACTCAAATATCTGCTCTATCACGAGTGCTGTCATCAACAAATCAGCAGCCCCGGTGATATTGCCCATCCACCGGAATTCATGATGTGGGAACGCAAAGCGCCCAACAGAGAAAGAGCACTGGATTGGTTGGAAAAACAGGGATTCCCCACGCTCCGCACCACCCATGCTCCGTAATGCCTGGCTTATTGTCATAGGGGTGCTCTTTTGCAGCTCGGTTTACGCCTCAAGCTGCAAGCAACCGACAACAGAGTGCCTGCGACAACATATCCAGTCACAAATCGAGCAACTTCAAAAACAGGGGTTGAATCTCCACCCCACGACCATCCAGCATTGGCAGTTCGAGCATTCAAGCCTATCAAAAAAACCGGTTACATTTGACAACGATCTACAAAAGCAACTGCTTGATGAAGAGTCTTTTATCCAGCTCATCAGGCAAGGTAAAACGGCAACAGCTTATACCAAGTCCAACACCATGCCACTTCCTTTCCACGATTTGCTGCACGCTCAAGCAGCCCACTTGATCGTCCAGCAGCTTACACTGAGTCTAAAAGATGCAGAGGCAGAGCAACTGAAAAGAGCGCTACTGGAAGCAAGCTGGCAACAAGGCGAAACACCCAACCGGGAACTGATTGAAATTGCGCGCCATGAGATTTTGGGCGGCAACCCGAAAAAAGGACTGGCCACTCTTTCCAATACAGAGATAAATGAATTCAGCGATATAGACTTACTCATTGAGCTGACCAATGTTGAACAACTGGGCAGAGCAGCAGAGACATTATTTCTGGATCCTACTGCGGCCAAAAAGCGCTGTGATCAGGACACCGGCAACGCCTTGGGTAGCCTTCAAGAATTTCTTTCTACTCACCATCTGACGCAAACTGCATCATTATGGAATACACCCAATATACTGCAGGCCTGGAAGGCACATCTAGCCCAAATCATGCTATACCAAAATGCAGGCTCCTGCGAACTACTCGTATCACTTCAACGGCACCAACTTATTCAATCCGCCCTGTATTACCAGGCCAAATCAGAACAGGACCTGCTTGACCTTGTCTTCTTACTGCGAGCGCTGCGCCGATACAACAAGTAGAACCTCTGTTTATGTGAGCACGTTTCTGCACACAAAAATCAAAACCCCATTCTTACAAAGACAAATAAAACTTAAATTTTTTGACCATAAACTATGAAAATATTTATGTCTTTATGTAGCGTATTTGTAACGCCAAAAGAAACCAAGCACGCGCTCATTTTTAATCAAAACTTATTCACAATTCCGTGTAAGAAATTGCTCAATTTGTTGCAATCCTATTGTTTTGACAAAACCCCATTGCTAACCTAGCCCGCGTTCCAGATCGTCATTTGATTTGGCAAGGGCAAGATCATGTAAGCGGGGGCTTATGAACTGCAGATCTTGACCTTATATCTAAGGATGGGAGTTAAAATGAATCAGAGCATCTCACGCTTCCGCAATCTTGCGGACTGGTCAGACCATGAGTGGAAGACAATAAATATCCATTTGTTTATCGCAGCAAACTTTAACCGTTACTGCTCTGGCCTGATCAAGAAGATCGGTCTTCAGTACCTGCCAAGCGATGCCACTGACTCGATGATGAGTCTGTTTTGTGACATAGCATATAAACCACTAAAAACCGTACATCAAAAGAATCTGGCAGCAGAAGGCAACAGACGCAACCAGATTATGTTGGGTACCCTTAAAATGATCACTAATACGCGCATGGTTGATGCTCTTATCAAGGAGTACCCCTCATACGTCGCGTTAGAACAGATGATGGAATTCAGAGACGAAGACAGCGGCTTTGAAGGTTGCTTCCCAAGTGAAGATTACCGCTCCACGGTACCAAGTGCATTGCTGGGTGAAGCTACATTTTTTGCTGCCGAAACCTGTGACCTGGATCCGGAAGAAAGCGACCTGGAAGCGGAAATGGAGAAGGATCGTATCACAGTCATGCTGGAGATGTTGCGATCTTATCTGACACCGGTTCAGTACCGTCATATTCGTTATGCAGTCTGCGAGGGATTAACCTCCCAGGAAATCGCTGATCGAACTGGGCACTCTGTGACCAATGTCCGGATCATGTTACTGAACGCACGCAAGAAAATGCTGGAGCTGGTACCCCCTCACTTAAGTGAGTCCATGCAGGAGTTTTTGCATCGCAAATAATTTTTATCCATGGAAGCACCAACGTTTTTCAGGGACAGCCAGCTCCCGGAGGTCCTGACAGGGATTCTCGGACAACAGCCCGATGGCCACATTTTTGTCTTGGTTGACGGCACTGCTGACAGCCCCCTGCTGGAACGTTTCTTTCGCTACGCACCAGATGCAGGCTACCATCCGCTGTTTTTGGGCACTGACATGGAAGATTGTTTGCCCTACTCCCCCTACATGGCGCAGATCTCTCTGCGTCACATGGAGTTCATTCAGACTTGTACCTGGGAATGTTCGCCCATATGGTTTACTTCCCCTATTCCGATGGAACGACAATTGGATTTTTGGAAATCCCGACTCTACACCGGGCTACCTGACGGGAGACATCTGTTATTTCGTTATTGGAACCCAAAGATCCTTGGCCCCTTCGTTCAGGATACCGATCCAACTGTAGCACAAAGCTTTCTCCGCCCGGTTGTAAACTTGATCACCCCCCATCCGATTCAGCGGCAGTTTGCATATCACACCATCCAACCGAGTATTGAGGTTAGAGCCATTCCGGGGAGCTGGCCGTTTCCTGAGTCTGCCTTGAAAGTATTCGAACAGAGTTTTTCTCAACTGCAATCCAGGGAAATTGAAAATCACCTGTGGGCCAATGCTCCTGAGATAATGGAGCAAGTGCACCCTGCTTTAGTGCCGATAAAGATTAATGCCGGCCTGGAATGCGGACTCAAATTAGGCCTTTCGCGGGACGATGCACTGTGTCGGTTTGTCGAATGCCAAATGCGCTGGGGTGATGGGTTTTGGCAGCATGAGGCCTTCCAGAGCATCTGGCAGCAGCCTGATCCTGGTGAGTTATTCTTAGCCAAACTGGAAATATTATGAGGAAAGAAGCAGAAAGCCGGGCAATCTGCTTCTTGAAAAGATCAGCTACCCATTTTGGATTGCAGGTAGTTTTTCATTCCGACTTTATCGATGAGTTCGAGCTGGGTTTCAAGCCAGTCCACATGCTCTTCTTCTGATTCAAGGATGTCCACAAACAGTTCGCGCGTTACGTAATCCTGAACTTTTTCACAATAGGCAACGGCCTCTCTCAAATCTGGAATGGCGTCCATTTCCAGTTTAAGGTCACACTCCAACATCTCCTTGACGTCTTCACCCACCCGTAATTTACCCAGGTGTTGATAATTAGGCAGGCCTTCCAGCAACAAAATACGATCCGTTAGCTTATCGGCATGCTTCATTTCATCTATGGATTCGTGATATTCATGCTCTGCGAGCTCTTCGAGCCCCCAATTTTTATACATCTTGCTGTGGAGAAAATACTGGTTGATGGCAACCAACTCATTACCCAGTACTTTATTCAGGTATTCAATGACTTTTGCATCACCCTTCATCGAGGTCTCCTTCTACGGGTTTACAAATCTAGCAGTAAGAGCAGCTAACCGTTAAAAGGTAAACCTAATGGTAGGTGAATGCAAAACTAAGTTTTATAACTCCAAATTCTCGCTGCCCAAGCTGTGCTGACGCAAACAACTCTTTGCATCGCTACCGCATTTACCGCACTGGGACCCCACACCGGTTTTATCCCTCAGAGACTTATAGTCATTCACTCCGGATTTGGCAGCTTCCTGGATGTGTTTTTCAGTGACACCCTTGCATAGACAGACGTACATGTTCCAATACCCCCTCCAAAACATGAAAGGAATAATATTGCGAATGCGAATAGTTGTCAATTACAAAAGTGTGGCATTTGCAACAATTCATCAAGGATCTTGATGCTACAGGCATTCTTCCTTGTCTTTAACCCCATTTAACTCCAAATTGGCAGCAGGCGGCTCAACCTCATCAACTTCGTTTACAAAATACACAGCAGCGGAGGTAAAGTTTGCGGGGCCTTCAACCCGCTGGTAGTTGGCCAGTTTCTTCTGTAAATCTGCGGGTGTTGCAACCGCCTTCTCAGGTTGCCTTTTGCTCGATTTATTTTTGAAAAAGCGGGAAAAAAGAGACTTCTTCATAGCACTTTATGGTTCGGGAATGAGAACAACTTACAACAATCCGTGTCAGAGCAGGTTAGCTCAGGTCGGGGCACGCTGTTAATGGGTGGGAATTATGACCGGTCAGTATCCGGAACTCAAGAAGTGTTACGACAGTGCCATTCGTACTGAAAAAGTGGTCTCGAATGGCACTGCCGATATCGGTTATTTAAGGACTAGATAGAGGGCCGCATTACCCCGCAACAGCCTGAGCAGAAGCTGCTGCTTGCTCTTACCCAGCGCATCCTTCAGGTCATCGATATCCTCCACCCGCTGCTTGTTGGCGCTGGTAATGATATCGCCGGCACGCAAACCTGACATCTGAGCGGCAGACCCGGGATCCAGTGACTGGATCAGCACACCTTTCGGGTCTTTATTGTCCGCCAAATGAGCTCCCTCCAGGAATTTGTGTAAGCTCTTTGAAGCCAATACGGTACCACTGGACTCTCCAATTTTGGCCGTGAGCTTCTTGCTCTCGCCATCACGTATTACCTTGATCTTAACTTTGTCTCCCACCCGGTGAATACCGACCGCGTTCCGAAGCTGAGCGGCGGTACGCATTTCCTTACCGTCAAACTCGGTGATCACATCGCCCTGTTTAATACCAGCCTTATCTGCGGCTGATCCGTCCTGCACCTCAGAAACAACGACACCTTGCGCACCCTCAAGGCCAAACGCTTCCGCAAGGTCAGGCGTAAGATCCTGAATAACCACCCCCAACTGGCCGCGTTTTACCTCACCGTGCTCAAGAATCTGTTCCAGGCTATGGCGGGCCATGTTGGTTGGAATCGCAAACCCGATGCCCACATTGCCACCCGCAGGTGCAATAATAGCAGTGTTGATTCCCACCAGCTCACCGTTGAGATTCACCAGTGCTCCACCTGAATTTCCCGGATTGATTGAGGCATCGGTTTGGATGAAGTTTTCGTATCCTTCAATACCCAGCCCGGTCCGCCCTATGGCGCTGACCACGCCGGTGGTAACCGTTTGTCCCAGTCCAAAAGGGTTGCCAATGGCGACAACGAAATCCCCTACTCGGGTTGCGTCAGAATCCGCCATTTTCACTTCATGTAATCCATTCGCTTCGATTTTCAGAATGGCGATATCCACATCGGGGTCCGAGCCCACCAACTTGGCATCAAAAGTCCGCCCGTCATTCAACGAGACTTTGATTTCGTCTGCGCCATCTATTACATGGAAATTGGTAATTACAGTGCCGTCACCTGCGTCAACAATGACACCCGAACCAGCACTCTGGGAACGCTTCATTTGGGGCGCTCTTTGGTTAGGCCCGAAAAAGTGGCGAAAAAAAGGATCGTTCAGCAAAGGATTCATCTGCTGCCGAGTGGCAAAAGTGGAAATGTTTACCACGGCAGGATTTATTTTTTCCAGCATGGGCGCCAGAGAGGGAAGCTGATTGCCATCACCGTCCTGTAGTGGCCACACGGCAAAAGCAGGCACGCTGACAACCAACATCAAAAAAAGTGCAAAAGCACGTTGTCTTAGCTGCATGGGGAAACTCCTTGCGCTTATATCAAACAGGAAATTTCCCTATTCGACCGAACGTCGTTTAGTTAGTTCCACCAAAGCCCATCATGGGCATGATGGTTTGCGACACCTGTCCAACGCGCCCCTGAACATCATGCATGACGGTCAGAACCTGCCCCACCCCGGTTTCATCCAGCAGGGCTTCACTGTCCAGGCCGATCCATTCTCCCACAGGTAAGCGGCCCAATTGCAACTGCACGTCGGCGTTGATGGTGCCGATATTGTCACCCAAACTAAGCTGGCCTACGCCATTACCGAAATCCGATGCCAATGCCGCCAGCATAAAGGGAGAATTACGTTCACCTTCTATAATCGGGACCGGCAGAGAAATCCAGGCACTTCCTTTGCCCGATTCATTCAATTCTGACGCCGGACGCAGTTGAACCGTCGTATGGAGTCCCGGGGGCATGGTTTCAGAGTTACCAAACAGAACCTCACGAAAAGATACCGTGTCGATACCCTCCGGGCCGGGGAACAGACCGCTATGCCTGGGGGCTGAGTCCGGAAGAGAAATCGGCTCGGATTTCACAAACAGTCCTGTGGCCCGGGCTACCAGATTTTTTCCCGCCATCAAGTTGGCTTCAAGCAGCGCTATCCGCTTGCCCTGACGAACGGGTTGAATCGTTACATTTAATGGCGTACGAGGCACCGGACGCACCAAATCGATGGACAAACGAGCCGGCAGCATATCCGGGCCGGTGATCTGTCGTTGAAAACAATAGGCTAATAAAGCGGCCGGGGCACCACCATGCAGAACATCGGGGTGCCACGGACTACCCGCCAAGAGTGTCGGCAAATAAAAACCATCTTCCACATGAAACAATACTTCAGGCACATTTGTTTCCTTTGTTTAAAACAAGAACTGTTCAATAAATCCAGCCAGCGTAACACTCATGCCGCCGAACAATACCGGCCACAGCGCCAGATCCTTCAAACTACCGGAGACTTTGGAAAAACCGGCAAAAAACGCCACCAGCAAATGCGTGAAGAGAGTGATGCCAACCAGTGCAGTGTTGTTCACATCGAACCAGAGAATGCCCCACACCATAGCCGCCGGTACCACAGTAACAATGGCATCACGCACACCCTTCACGTCGGACAGGTTTGCAAAGTAAAGCATTCCAACGGATGCGCTCAGTGCAGCATAAAATTCCAGACCGGGACTCAGCGGAAGACTGACGCCCACTAACCAGAATGCCAACGCGCCTATGGCGGCACGGGTGATTACGTCCACCGTAAGGGACACATTCTCGCTAAACGCAGACAGCAGCATGCTGCGGCTAACTAGACAGGATTGAATTTCAGGGGTGCTCACTTCCCCAACAGGACTGATCGAGCGAGTTGCGGTTGCCATAAAGCGTCCTCCCATTTGGTACGCAATGTTTATAGCCTGAATTCAGATTAGTCCTTGACGAAGCAACGCAAAAGTGGCATTTATGACAATATGAATGCTTTTTTTGCCAAGACGGAGACAACAAAATGACCACAAGGCTGGCAATATTCGCATATGACGGATGTTTATCGACTTCAATCACCGGTCCAACCGACGTCTTCCACATCGCCAACATTCATCAGCGCGTGCGTAAGGAAAACCCCGGTAACCCCTTGTTTTCATGGAAGATCTACTCTCCAGATGGGAAGCCGGTCAATACTTCAACCGGTATTACCATCGCCGTGGATGGGCGCTATGAGGAAGCTGGCACTCCTGACATTTGCCTGATCCCCGGCATCGATCACGCCTTCGGATACGAAGTCACGAAAAAAACTGAAGAGATGCGAAATATGTTGGGAAGCCTGATCAAAACCCACCACGCCAGGGGGGCAGCCATTGCTTCCAACTGCAGCGGATCTTTTCTATTGGCGGACACCGGATTACTGGATGGTTACGAAGCAACAACCAGCTGGTGGCTGACACACCATTTCACCCACTCTTTCCCCAAAGTACATTTGCGTCTGGAAAAAATGGTGACGGAGCAAAACAATGTGTATTGCTCCGGCGCGGTGACGGCATACATGCATCTCTGCATCAGGCTGATTGAACGCTTTGCCGGTCCCAGTATTGCCAAGTGTTGTGCCAAAACGGTGATGCTGCAGAACAAGGAATCGACCCAGGCTCCCTACATCCCCGTGCCCCACCACTTCAAGCAACAGGATGAATTGGTAAAAAATGCGGTGCAATGGATGCAGGAAAACCTGGACCAGGAATTCCATTTGGACTCCCTGGCCAGTCAGCTGGCCGTGAGTCCGCGTACGTTCATCCGCCGCTTCAATCAGGCCACCGGAAAACCACCTAAACAATATTTTCAGAAGCTGCGTATTGACGAGGCCAAACGCCTGTTGGAATCCACCGCCCTGAGCGTGGATGATATTACAGAGAAAGTGGGCTACGTGGATGTAAGCTCGTTTCGACGCCTGTTCAAACGCGAAGTGGCATTATCCCCTACTGAATATCGAAAACGCTTTTCCCGTTAACGGAAAAGCGTTAACCAGCATGGAACCCTTGATCACTGTATGGCAATCCCCACAGTGTATTCCCACTCAGTCAATTGCCAAAGACTCGCCAATCTTCATCACAAGCCGGGGCAGATCGCTTTGCGCGGCCAGGAAGCGCTCCTTGGGTTCGAGCATCGGTTCTGTGGTGAGCCTTATGGTTCCCCAATGCATCCCGACCAGACGCCGAGCTCCGATATCCTCACCGATGAGAATGGCCTCCTCCGGGGTAGTATGTACCGATGACATCAGGGATCTGGGTTGATAGGCACCAATGGGAACCAAGCCCAGATCAAAGCCACCTATAACTTGGCCGATCTCCTTGAAGACAGCGCCATAGGCTGTGTCTCCAGCAAAGTAGATTTGCTTTCCATTGCACTGCAAAGCAAATCCGCACCAAAGCGTCTTGTTGAGATCAAACAGCCCGCGGCGGGACATATGCACAGCAGGAAGCGCCGTAACCTGATACCGGTCCCACTGCTGCTGGTCATACCAGTCCAGTTCCACCACGTTATCGAATCCCTGCTTTTGCATTATCGGTATTAGGCCCAGAGGCACTACTACCTGCGCCTGCGTAAACCGACGTGCCAGTCGGCCAAGGGCCTTAGTGTCAAGATGATCATAGTGGTTGTGGGACACAAGAATGCAATCCACCCGAGGCAGACGATCAATATCGATCGCTGCTGGCAGCAATCGTTTTGTGCTGCGGGAGGGAACCGGTGAGGCGTAATCCGTCAGATAAGGATCTGTAAGAAAAGTCACGCCGCCCAACTGAATAAGAAAGCTGGCGTGGCCCAACCAAAGTATTTTGTCCTGATCGGCCAGTCGGTTATAACCCGCCAATGCCTGTTCTTCTGTCAGGGAATGATCAGAGGGAAAAGGATTATCGCCCGCCAGTCTCATCAGTTCACCGGCAAAGTGTGCTGCCTCACGGGCAATTTCAGCACTAACCGCTGGCCGGGTCGGACTGCCGGGTGGATTCCGAAACCCGTTTTTGGTGTGGTGATACTTGTCAGGGTTATACCAGGGATTACGCGGCATCGTTGCCGTCTGGTTTTGATTTGATTTTTATCAGCAGGTCGGCGAATTTTCGAAACACATCATTGTGGGTGAGGATGCCTGCCAACTTTTCGTTTTTGGTGATCAAAGCAGAGCCGAGATGCTTGTCGGCCATAACATTTAGTACATTCTCCAACGAGCTGTGGATGTCCACCACATAAGTGCGGGAGTTGTAGATGTCTTTGACATACAATTCATCTTCCAGCGACGCACTGCTAAAAGGAGAAGCAACGAATTTGATATCACGATCGGTGAGAACGCCTACCAACTTACCGTCTTCCGTCACCGGCAAATGATGAAACCCCTGTTTCTCCATCATCTTAATGGCATCCTGCAGCGGTTCATTGATATCTATGCTGTAGGGAAATGGGGTCATGGTTGTTGCCAGTGTGGGAATGGATTTCATACCCTGCCTCCGAAGTCTTTTGACTGAACTTTCTTCTTGAAAAGCCGCTGCCACAAGTAGCCGCCACCTTCATCCTGGCCGCTAATCACATACTTTAACACATTGGAATTGCAGACCGTCCATAACATCTGGCTCTGGACATGACTGCGGCCACAGAATAACACTTCATCATCAATCCGCAGACAGAAATCCTCTGGAGGCAGCACATGATGGGTTCCCTTACGCACCACCATCAGCACCATGGCGGGCAGTTGCTGACCACGGCTCTGGGGATGCGCCGAGAGATGTCTGGCCTTGACCTCCTGGCCGTAGCGCAGGGATTCATATAATGCCGGGGTGGTATTCTGATCAATCTGCAAAGACCAGCTGTCCAGAGGGTTGTCTCTCACCATCACATCAAAATGGCGTACCAGCTTTTCACACCAGGCTTCATCGTGCTGTTTGATCTCTTCCATAAAACGAATCAATAACGGTGTTTTGATCAAGGTCATGATGCGCTGGGCGATGATCATATTGGGATCCATGATCATGTTGATATCGGCGGCTTTGAAAACCGGTGTATTATGATGACTGTTCTGGCGGGCAACCACCATCAGATTTTTCTTGAGGTCCTTTGCCGTCAGGACTATGGACAGGTTATTGGCATCATCTGCCGTACCCGCCACGATCCCCACGGCGCTCTGGATACCGGCCTCCATCAAAGTGTGAGCTTCGGTGCCCAACCCCTTCACCACCCAATAATCATCTTTTATGTTGCGGCTGTCAGGATCCGGTTCAACAATCACCGTATCCAGCCCCAACTGTTCGAAACGGCGTTGCACCGCTTTCCCCAAGCGCCCATATCCGCAGATGATCCAACGCCCCTTCTCTGGTTTCATCACCGATTGCAACGAGCGATGCTGGGGACTGATCAACCAGTTATAAGCAAGCTGGCGATAGGGGTGGAACACCGCATTGCACAAGTATTCCGCGAACGTTTCGAAAGGATCAATTACATGATCTGTGTTAAAGGAGCGCAGGTTGCCGGCGTATTCCCGAGTGGCCACCCGACTCAGCACCATGCGCTTTGGCGCCAACAGTTTACTGGCCAAGGCAATGTATAAATTGACGTGGTCATCATCGGTCAGGCACAGCACACCGATGCAGTTTTCCAACGCCACACCGGCATCCTGCACCACGTCAGGTTCACTGGCGTCGGCGCAAAGCGAGGGAATATCAAACGGGAGATTATCCAGTTCCAACGCGTCGATTCGACTTTGTTTGATCTCCACCACGACACTCTGAATACCACGGCGGGAAAGATCCGCTACCACAGCACTTCCAGTCAAACCGTAGCCGCAGACAAGATAAAAAGGCTGCTTAAGATGTTCTACCCGGTGACGAAAACGATACCGCTGGATCAGGTGAATAAAAGTATGATCACGCAGAATCGCGATCACCGCACCGATACTGTAGATCCAGCCCACCACCGTGCCGTAAATACAAAACAGCGTCCAAAAGCGTTGTGCTGCTGTAAATTCAAAGGGAATTTCACCAAACCCTATAGTGGACCCCATAAAGCTCACAAAATAGAAGGCCTGGAAGAAATTCATGTTATAGGGATTACCATCCCCATCGATACCAGGAATCAGAACATAGCCCAGCACAGAGATGGAATAGATTACGATTAAAGTAATCAACGGCGCCCGCAGTCGCCGCAGGATCAGATAGGCTACGTAATTCATAATCCGGTTAGCGCCGCACCGTGATGGTTTCCACCACCAGCAGCACTACGGATATCATGTTGGCCAGCAATGCACCGCCGGACATGGACACCACGCTGGCGATCAGTTCCTCGGTGAGCCCTGTATCACTGATGTTGGTGGCATAACCCCAGAGAAAAGCCGCCACGATAAGCTGAAAATCAGCTACCAGGCTGGTGGCCAACAGAACAGCACCAATATGGGTGCGATCACCAAATTTCATCACCGTGGCAATCAGGCTGATCACGAGGGCAGCGAACAGTTCATACACATTATGATGATTGGCATCGTGTATTTCCCCGAGGAAAAAGCCAAAGTTGAGGGTAGCCGCCAGAATAATAAAAAATGCAAAGATGACTTTTTCTGTGTTCATTCAGATTCCCCGTCGTCCATTAGGGGTGATGACCTTATCTGAAAATCAGCACCCAGGCGCCTATCAGTATAAAGCCAATTCCCGCAATCATCGACAGCACTTTCTCGCTGACATACTGGGAAATCACACTGCCGGCGGCAACACCGATGGCCGCTGCCACCACCAGCGCGGACGCAGAGGCAAAAAACACGGTCCACTTGCTGACGGCCTTATCTGAGGCAAACAACATGGTAGCCAGTTGGGTTTTATCCCCCAGTTCCGCCAAAAATACGCTGATAAAGATGGTAAGAAATACCCGCCAATCCATCTTTTACTCCTATTCACCCGTTTGAAAAATTTCGTGATGCACCAGGGACTGCATGGCCCGGCGCCGTTCCCATTGCAGACGCTCCAACTCAGGAGCCTCGTAAAACTCATCCACATATCCCAGACACAGGTAACCGACCAGTTCCCGGTCTTCCGGCACCTGCAGTATGCTCCGGACTTCTACAGGGTCCAGGATACTGACCCAGCCCATACCGATATTCAGCGACCTGGCCATCAGCCACATGTTCTGAATGGCGCACACGACGCTGTACCGGCCCACCTCATCCATACTGGTTTGCCCCAATACGGCCTGCTCCGGTGGGCGGTAAAATACCGCAATGTTCAGGGGGGATTCCACAATGCCTTCCAGTTTCAGACGCTGATACAGCTCGGCGCGGGGGCCAAAAAAAAGATCACCAGCTTTACTGTTTTCCTGATAAAAGCTGTCACGTATGGCCTGGCGGCGGGTTGCGTCCTTCACCAGTACAAATTCCCAGGGCTGTGAAAAGCCCACGGATGGCGCGTTCACTCCGGCCTCAAGTATCTGCTGCAACGCCGGCTCAGGAATAGGGTCACTATGGAAGCGGTTACCCCGGACGTCCCGCCGGTTCAGGATGATATCCTGCAGCAGGCTGGCTTCTTCCGCTGTAAAACGACGACCCTTCATGGCAGTGGCAAATCTCTAAAATGACGAAAAGATCGGCGATTATAAGGATTTTGCCGGAGACGTGAAACGACAAAGCGCCGGATACCAACCCGAAGGCGGTAGCCGGCGCTTGCCAGATGGTACGTTTGACCCGATAGCCCTCTTCAGGGCAAGCAGTTAAACCCGCTCGATTACCGTGGCAATACCCTGACCCAGTCCGATACACATGGTGGCCAGACCGATGTTACCGTCTTTCCATTCCATAACATTCAACAATGTACCGACGATACGGGCACCGGAGCAGCCCAGGGGATGGCCCAAGGCGATAGCACCACCGTTCAGGTTCACTTTCTCGTCCACTTTGTCAGCCAGTTTGAGATCTTTCACACAGGGCAGACTCTGGGCCGCAAAGGCTTCGTTCAGCTCTACGTAATCGATGTCGTCGATGGACAAACCAGCGCGCTTTAGAGCCTTCTGGGTAGCCGGAACCGGACCATATCCCATGATAGCGGCATCACAACCGGCAACGGCCATGGAGCGGATCTTGGCACGGGGCTTCAGACCCAGCGCCTGAGCACGCTCTGCAGACATTACCAAGATGGAAGAAGCACCATCAGACAGCGCAGAAGATGTACCTGCGGTCACCTGACCATTTTTGGGATCGAACACCGGACGCAGACCTGACAAACTTTCGACGCTGGTTTCCGGACGAATCACTTCGTCGATCTCACACAGCACTTTGAAGCCGTCGGCATTGTGACCTTCGATGGGCACAATCTCGTTGTTCCAACGCCCTTCCTGAGTTGCTTCCCAGGCCAGACGGTGGGAACGGGCACCGAACTCGTCCATGGCCTGACGGGACACACCGTGCATACGGCCCAGCATTTCAGCCGTCAGCCCCATCATGTTGGAGGCCTTGGCCACGTACTTGGACGCTTCCGGGTTCAGGTCTACACCGTGAGTCATTTCAACGTGACCCATATGCTCAACACCACCTACCACAAACACATCACCATTACCGGTCTGGATCGCCTGGGCGGCAGTGTGCAGTGCCTGCATGGAGGAACCGCACAATCGGTTTACGGTCTGGCCGGCTACCGTGCGAGGCAATTCAGCCAGAATCGCGATGTTGCGGGCGATGTTCATGCCCTGCTCCAGGGTCTGGTTGACACAGCCCCAGATCACGTCTTCGGTTTCCGCTGGATTCCAGTTGGGATTACGCTTTTGCAACGCACGGATCAGCTCAGCAGACAGCTTCTCGGCACGCACGTTACGGAACTGTCCGTTACGGGATTTACCCATGGGGGTACGGACAGCGTCGACAATCACTACGTCTCTTGGATTCAAACTCATTTCTATGTCTCCTTGGCTATCCGCTTACTTGTAGAAAGATTCGCCGTTGGCGGCCATTTCACGCAGCTTGGCAGTAGGCTCGTACAGAGGACCCAAATCCTTGTACTTGTCACACAGCTCAACAAACGCTTTGACGCCAATGGAATCGATGTATTTCAGCGCACCGCCACGGAAGGGAGGGAAGCCGATACCCATGATCAGGGCCATGTCGGCATCTGCCACGGAAGACACAATGTTTTCTTCCAGGCAGCGCACCAGTTCCAGACACATGGGGATCATCAGGCGATCAACGATTTCCTGGTCTTCGAACTCTTTAGGCGCAGCGACTACCGGCTTGATCAGATCGTAAGTGGTTTGGTCCACTACTTTCTTGGGCTTGCCTTTCTTGTCCACTTCGTATTTGTAGAAACCAACGCCGTTCTTCTGACCAAAGCGCTTGTTCTCGAACATCACTTCAGAGGCGTCTTTGTGGTCGTACTTCATACGCTCAGGGAAGCCTTCAGCCATGACTTCGGCCGCATGAACACCGGTATCGATACCCACAACGTCCATCAGGTAAGCAGGCCCCATAGGCCAGCCGAAACGCTCCATGACCTTGTCGACTTTCTGGAAGTCAGCACCATCACGCAGCATCATGCCGAAGCCGCCGAAGTATGGGAACAGCACGCGGTTTACCAGGAAGCCAGGGCAGTCGTTTACCACAACCGGGGTTTTACCCATCTTCTTGGCGTAGGCAACGGTGGTTGCAACCGCTTCGTCAGAGGACTTCTCGCCACGAATAACTTCCACCAGAGGCATCATGTGTACCGGGTTGAAGAAGTGCATGCCGACAAAGTTTTCAGGTTTTTCCAGGGCTTCTGCCAACTTGGTGATGGAGATGGTTGAAGTGTTGGAGGCCAGGATAGTGCCGTCCTTCACCTGCTTCTCAACATCGGCCAGCACGCTTTGCTTGATCTTCACGTTCTCAACCACTGCTTCCACCACGATATCAACGTTGCCGAAATCGCCGTAGTTCAGGGTGGGGCGAATGGAGGACAGAACTTTACCCATTTTGGCGCCGTCGATCTTGCCGCGGGCAACCTGTTTGGCCAACAGTTTGCTGGCTTCGGACATCCCCAAATCCAGGGCTGGGTCGGCGATGTCCTTCATGATGATGGGCGTGCCTTTGGAAGCGGACTGGTAAGCAATACCACCACCCATGATACCAGCACCCAATACGGCTGCCTGTCCAACTGGCTTGGCTTGCTTTTCCCACTTGCTGGCAATTTTCTTCAGTACCTGGTCATTCAGGAACAGGCCGATCATGGCGTTGGCAACTGAAGTGGTTGCCACTTTGGCAAACCCTTTGGCTTCAATTTCCAATGCTTTGTCTCGGGTCATGCCGGCATGCTGTTGCATTACCTGAACCGCAGCAACCGGTGCAGGATAGTTACGACCGGCCTGCTGCATTACCATGGCGGTGCAGGTCTGGAACGCCATCATGTTTTCCATGGGAGGCAGCTTCAGAGGATCCAGCTTTTCCTGACGCTTGGCTTTGTAATCGATCTTGCCGGCAATACAATCTTTCAACAGAGACAGAGCCGCGTCACGCAGTTTGTCGGGCTCAACCACTGCATCAACCACACCGTCTTTCAATGCTTTGGCAGGCTTGTGCTGACCACCGGCGGCGATCCACTCCACTGCATTATCAACACCCACCACTCGGGGCATGCGTACGGTGCCGCCGAAGCCGGGATACAAACCCAGTTTCACTTCAGGCAGACCACATTGTGCCGCAGTGGACATCACGCGGAAGTCCGTCGCCAGACACATTTCCAGACCGCCACCCAGTGCAATACCGTTCATGGCGGTCACAGAGGGGAAAGGCAGATCTTCAATCGCGTTGAAGGCCTGGTTGGACTTGATGCACCAACCGGCAATTTCTTCTTCAGAGGAGGTGAACAGCTCACCAAATTCAGTGATGTCGGCACCCACGATAAACACAGACTTCGCACTGGTAACAATCATACCTTTAATGGAACTGTCTGCTTTCATGGCTGCCGCCGCAGCACCCAGCTCTTCGACAGTAAGGCGATTAAACTTATTTACGGACTCACCTTCCAGATCGAAATTCAATTCCACAATGCCGTCTTCCAACGGTTTGACCGTAACGGCTTTTCCTTCGTATATCATCAACGTTTCTCCCGCACTGGGTTAACGACTAGAGACTCAATTTTCGTTCGATTTCAAACGATAGTTTGAAAGTGCATGGCATGTTGCCGATTCCGGCAGTTTTTGGCAAGTTTTTTAGCATCCATATAAGAAAAGTGTCACTCACAGGCAAAATTTCGTCCTTTTCCGCATACTGACTTAGCAGTCATGGCAAAAACCAGTTAGCCTTTGATTCAATCACTTGAAAAGAGCCCAATCATGACAGAACTTTGTCCCTGTGGTAGCACCCTGCCCTACGCCACCTGTTGCGGCCCTTTTCACCACGGGACTGCGCTTCCAAATACGGCAGAGCAGTTAATGCGTTCACGTTATTCCGCTTTTGCCTGTCGTATTCCACAGTATCTTTTTGACACTCTGCACCCGAGTAAGCGCGCCCCCAACGAATTGGCTATGTTGGAAAAAGCGGTCGGCCAACATAACTGGCAGGGATTGCAGATTGTAAGCACGCAACAGGGTCAGGCTGATGACACTGAAGGTTTTGTTGCCTTTAGAGCAACTTATATTGATGCGGGCCAAACTGCCGTATTAGAAGAGAACTCGTCCTTCATTAAAGTAGCCGGGCAGTGGTTTTACCTGCAGGGTCAATTTGCCCCGGAGAAACTTCCAGGCCGTAATGATCCCTGCTGGTGTGGTAGCGGAAAGAAGTTCAAGAAGTGTCATGGCCAAGCCTAAAGGTTAAACTTCATACGCACATATGGCCCCCGGTTATAAGCCGGTTTTTGATATAAAAAAGTGTCACTACACAGCACGATACTTTTGTCAGATAGTAAAGGTGTCTTTCGTAAAGGGAAATACGGGGAGACCTGACCCATGAAACGTCTTTATTATCTATTTCACGGCACTGAGTTCGCCAAATCCATTAGTAATGACCTGCAGAATGCAGGCATCAATCAAGGCCAGCTGCATTTCTTGAGCCATGACCAGGTGGGGCTGGCAACAGCCAACGTGCACCAGGCAGATATCTTCGATGAACGGGATATTCCGCACAGTGGAGTGTGGGGCGCCATTACCGGATTGGGTGTGGGCATTTTGTTTGCCAGCTACCTGATTGCAACGGAGCTGGGATCGCACATGAATTTTGGTGTATTCCTGTTTGTCTGTGCGCTGTTTACTTTTTTCGGCACCTGGGCTGGTGGCTTTATTGGTATATCCAACGAGAATCATCACATCACCCGCTTCCACAATGCCTTGGAGGAAGGTGACACCCTGTTAATGGTGGATGCCTATGATGAAACCGAAGAATCCCGTTTACGGGAATTGATGCATACCCGTCACCTGGAAGCCAGTTACGAAGGTGAAGAAGACAACTTTAAGGTTTTCTTATAGTCAGACTGAACGGAGTCTGTTGGAAAGCAACGCCAGGAGCTGAAGGTCCAGCCCCTGGCAGGCTGGACTCCGGTTCGTTATCAAAGGTTGTTGGCAAGAATTTCCGATACGGTCTGGAATTCCTGGCGCAGGGACGTCAGCACTTTATCGGCACCATCCAGCGTTTCTTCCTTTCCCATCATCTCCAGCTGGCGGGCCAATTCGGACAGACGGAACGCGCAGACATTGGAGGACGAACCTTTCAAACTGTGAGCCACTTTACGCAGGGCATCACAATCCCGTTGCTGGACCACTAAATCCAACTCTTCGACCTTGTTACGGGAATCCAGAATAAAGGTATTCACGAGGGTTTCAAATTCGTTTTCCATGATCTCTTTCAGATCTTGTAACGCACCGATATCAAGGTGATCCGCTGGATTGTTCATACACACATTCCTATTGCTATACGTCGACATGCCAGTCGAATATCACTTCCACTTGATTACCTTTCCCAAGGTAACGTACAGATCGACACATGGTATTGATAAGAGGTATACCACGACCACTGTATCCATCCGTTTTGTGGGGGCTCTCTTCTTTAGACTTGAAATCAAAGCCCGGCCCGGTGTCTTCCACCACAATGGTAAGCACACCACCATCCTCCACAGGGTGATGATCGATATGGAATCGAACACAACCTTGCTCCAATGCATTCAGCTTTTGAGTACGCTCAGCGTAGTAACGCGCGAATCCGTCCGCCGATGCTTTCAACTCCGAGTGCAGGTCCAACACACCATGCTCCAGCGCATTGGAATACAGCTCGGACAAAATCGTGTAAATCTTCCCGCTGTGAGGACGCAAGCCCGGCACCTCCATCAGCAGGTGAGTGATCAAGGGTAAAGGATTAAACTCCTTCAACGTCAGCGGGCGCAACTCATAGGTCATACTCCAGTCTTTCGGCCCGCCGGCCAGATAGGATTTTCCATCGGCACCGTAGGAATTACCCATTTCCTCTTCACCCACCATGGTGACCTCCACCATGGTGTAGTCATCATCCTGCTCATCCCGACCTGTGTGGCGTTCCACTGCTGTCACCAGGGCGTCAAACATGGCATCCGGATCACTGGTGGACAGAAGCACTTCCATCACCCGTTCTTCTCCGAACATTTCCTCCTCGGCATTACAGGCCTCGATGATACCATCGGACCATAGCATGATGCGATCGCCCTTCTCCAGTTGAATGATGGTGGTGTCCGTATTGAAACGGTCCGAGTCCACTACACCCAAGGGCAAATGTCGGGACTTGAGGTTTTCGAGTTCGTGGGTTTTCTTGCGGTAAACCAATACATCGGGAATGCCTCCCACCCAGACTTCCGCGGAGTGTTTGCGGAAACTCAGGTCCACCATACTGGCACAGCAGAACACGCCCACCGGTAGTATTCGTTTTAGCTTTTTGTTTATCTCACGCAGAATGTCCTGCAGGGAAAATCCCTTCTGAGCCATGCCATAAAAAATCTCGGACACCGGCATGGCACCGATGGCAGCAGGAAGGCCGTGCCCGGTGAAATCCCCCAGAAACACAAACATGCCACCGGAAGGTTTGCGGGATGCCAATACCAGATCCCCATTGAACACCGCCATAGGCGACAACAGATACTTGATATTGGGGGCGTCAATACAGCCTGGGTGCGCAATGTTATCGAACACCTGCTTGGCCACTTCCTGCTCATGAACCAACCGGTCATGGTGCAGGGAAATTTCATCCCGCTGTGCCTGCACGGTTTCGTGCAACCGCCGCATGCTGGCAAACGCTTTGATTTTGGCCTGCAGAATAATGCGGTTATACGGTTTGCTGAGAAAATCCAGCCCACCGGCGGCCAGGCAATCTGCCAACGAGGTGGCATCGCGCAATGAAGTCAGGAAAATGATAGGAACAAGATTATCGCCGGCCAGCTCCTTGATGGTTCGCGCGGCTTCGAAACCATCCACATTGGGCATCAGGGCATCAAGCAATACGATATCGGGGGATTGCTCCTTGAATATATCGATGGCTTCCTGCCCGTCCCTCGCTGTATAAACGGTGTGGCCTTCTTTGCGGACAATCGTCTGAAGTATGAGGCGGTCGGAATCATTGTCATCAGCGATTAGGATTCGCAGATTCTCCGTTTCCTTGACCTCTGTCTCCAGCGCTTGTGCCTGATTATCCATAAGTCCACGTCACACCCACACACGGTGGGTGTACTACTTCCGAGCTAGCGAATGGTAAACAACTGTTCAAAGTTGGATATGGTTAGAATCTTCTTTACATCGGGGTTGCAATTGACAATTTCGATACTGGAATTATCCCCTCCGGCATGATCTCTAAGCAGCAATAGCATACCCAGTGCTGAGCTATCGAGATAGGTGGTTTCTTTCATGTCCACAATATAGCCTTTGGGATCTTCCGATACCTTTTCATAGGCGTCTCGAAACTCCTGGTGAGCGCTAAAGTCGAAACGTCCCTGGATCTTGATGGTCAGTTCACCCGAGGATGCTTCCGTAGACCATATAGCCATTATCTACACCTCAAGAAGCAAGTAATATTTATGTTGAAAAACGCAACAGAGGGTTATAAAAACCTTCCATTAATTAAGAGCATAGACCATTTTCACTATGCAAACTAAAATTCCGGCATAAATTTTTAAATCATGCCTTCAGAGCCCATATCAGAGCTTATTCTGCCTTTAATTTCAAGTAGTTGGTTTTTACTCAACGCACCCGACAAACGCGCCAGACGCAGATCAGAAACCACATCATTCAGACGTAACTCGAACTGATAAAGCACGTTAATTACTTCATTGAGCAGGCGCCGAACAGCATCGCCCAACTGCATCCAGCGCACATCCGACTTGTTATTGCGTTGATATCGCTCAGCAATTATCCGCAGCGACTCCTGCGCTCCCTGCACACCGGCAATGGAGTGCACCAACTCGGAAACAGTGGCACCATTATCCTGTCCCAGACAATCTGGAAGCGGATTATTCAATATCCGGCGGGTGCGAATCAGCCTTTGTTCCGCCGTCGCAATAATGTCCCGCATTCGCTCCAGATCCTTACCGGACTGCTCACTGATGGAAATCAGATCCCGGGATACGGTCATAAACCCGCGCCCCACCTCCCCGGTATTCGCTGCCGAAGTCATGGAGTTCAATGCCAGCATCCCGGTACTTTTGGCGGTATCGATGGCGTCCAACAGTGCATGATGGACATTTCTCAGTGTGGCCAGGGCATGATCCAGGTCGCTATCACACAACATCCAGTTTTTCTGCAGGTTATCCACGAGATGCGAAAAATAGCGGTCGACTGACAACGCCGACACCCGAGGTGGTTCTATAAGAGGGTCCGCCGAGTTGAGATCCACAGCCGGAGCAGCGGCCGATGACAGATGATAAGCGCCGTACCAACAAAGGAAGGTCACGACGGCGAAGATGGCCACATAAACCGGCACGTTCTCAAACCGAAGAATCAACAGCAGGACCAGGCTGGCAAGCCAGGCCAGGAGATAGACCATCCGTTTGGCAAAAAATCCCATCTGGTTTTTGTTGGTAAGCAAAATGACGTCAGCTTCCGTTTGTGAGCTGTAACAAGCGCCCGGCGATGGATTCCAATGGCTTGATCTCGTTATAGGCACCTAAGCTGTGGGCAACACCGGGCATCCCCCAGACTACTGACGTAGCCTCATCCTGAATAATAGTATGACAACCCAATTCTTTCATCCGTAATAACGCCTGGGCCCCATCGGCCCCCATGCCGGTGAGCAGCACCGCCACGGTTTTGCGGTAACCAAGGTTGGTAATGGAATCGAACATTACTTCTACAGAGGGACGGTGACGGTTCACCCGCTCACCGTCATCCAATTGCGTCATCAGCCCCGCGCTGGTTTTCTTGATAAGCAGATGCCGATCACCGGGGGCAATATAGACGTTGCCTGGGAGTAGCTTCTGATCCGATGAAGCCTCGTGGACTGTCATTGCACAACAATTATCCATGCGAAGCGCATAGGAGGTGCTGAACTGGGGAGGAATATGCTGGGTTACAACCACAGGTGGACAATTGGCCGGCAACCCCATCAGCACTTCTTTGATGGCTTCCGTGCCTCCGGTGGAGGCGCCGATGGCTATGATGACACCCTTCTTGGGAACATAGGATGCAATTTTTGGCGGCCTGGCGACGATATCGGACTTGGCCCGCAGGGAATTCATTTCCAGCCGCTGTAGATTCGCCCCTGCCGCTGCCCGAATCTTACCCACTATCTCCCGCTCGTAATCCACTAACCCTTTGCCCAGATTTTCCTTTGGCTTGGGGAGATAATCAAAGGCTCCAATCTGCAGGGCTTCGAAGGTAATATCTGCCCCGGCCTCTGTGAGCGTGGAAATCATAATGACCGGCATGGGTCGTAAACGCATTAAATTTTTAAGGAAGGTAATGCCGTCCATCCGCGGCATTTCAACATCCAGGGTGATGACATCCGGAACCAGCTGTTTGATTTTATCCCTCGCAATGTAGGGATCTGCCGCCGTTCCCACCACTTCCATATCATCATGGGCGGAGATTATCTCCGTCAGAATCTGGCGGATAACAGCTGAATCATCAACTATCAGGACTTTTATTTTTTTTGTAACACCCATAAATTCCACTCAGTCGAACAACTCAATATCACCCTGCGTCGGCTTCGTATTGATGGTACGAGCGTAACTGCGTTCGCGCTCAAATACCACATCATTGCGAACCGTTTTCAGTTTTCGGACTTTAACGGATCCTGTATCTGAGAAATACAGCACCTTTCTGGGGTACAACCCGCCCACATCCTCTGCCGCAAGGTTTAATTTCTCGCTGCTAATAAACTGACGCACAAAATCGATATTTTTTCTTCCAATATCAATCTGACTCATACTTTCCAGGACTTTGCCGCCACCAAATATTTTCACTTCCAGATTGCGCTTTTCTCCCCCATTTTTCAGCACCTCGTTAATCAGGTATTCCATGGCCCAGTTGCCATAACGGGCTGATTCGCTTAGGGCCGAGAGGGGGCCGGCTTCCATATTTTCCCGTTGTACCGGCAACATGAAGTGATTCATACCACCTACGCCGTTGTATCTATCACGGACGCAGGCCGAGATGCAGGACCCCAGCACGGTTACAATCATTTCCCCTGCCACACTAACGTAAAACTCACCGGGCAGGATTTTGGCGGCGTATACGCCCTGCTGTTTATCCCAATAGCGATTAATGTGAGTAAACCCTTTGGGCGCTTTGGGTTGCGGGTGCGTGGGTTGATATTGGCAGCTTGGGTTGGGATTCATCACATCAACTTCCTGTATATGGTTCTGCCCACCGATTCGAAACGCTTGCTGACCCCATGCAGACTTTCAGAATGCCCAATAAATAAATAGCCATCCGGTTCCAGGATATTCGCATAGCGTTCAAACAGTTCGCGCTGGGTGTCTTTACTAAAGTAGATCACTACGTTGCGGCAGAAAATCACATCGAACTTGCCTTTCATTGGCCATTCACCCAGCAGGTTCAGATGATTGAACGTAATCAGGTTCTTTATGGAATCCCTGGCTTCCATACTGTCTGCATTGGCACTGCCCCGGGGTTCGACAAAATATTTTTTAACGAGCTGGGAATCCATGCTTCCAATGCGCTCTTTCGAATACACACCCTGCCGGCCATGGGACAGCACGTTGGTATCAAGATCGGTCGCCAGGATCTTGGCGTCCCAGCGTTCCTTTTCAAAACAACCATGCAGGGTCATCGCAATGGAATAGGGCTCCTCACCGGTTGAACAACCTGCAGACCATATCCGCAGCCGTCGCTGGGTCTTTTTTTTCTTGATGATTTCCGGCAATACTGTGTTTTTTAGAAAGTCAAAGTGATGGGATTCCCTGAAAAACGAAGTCAGGTTAGTGGTGATGGCGTTAATGAAATTCGTAAGTTCTGCACCGGGGTTGTCTTCAAGGTATGCCAAATAGGTTTTGAAGTCGGTCATATCGAGCGCCCGGATACGACGCACGATACGACTGTAGATCATTTCTTTCTTGTGCTCTCCCAGCTCGATCCCGGAACGCAGTTTTGCCAGGGTTTTTATGGTCTCGAAGTCCTTATCCGTCATCGGGAACTCACGTTGGGAAAAGGATTTCCCTGAGGTCCCGGCATCTTTTATTGCATTCATTGTTTGCATGAGGATTGCTCTTCGCTCCCTGAGAATCCGCGCCGCACTATTGGCTGCTTACAATTTATTGTTGCGAATCTTTTATTTCCTTAATCGCGTTAATGGAGACATCCGGTATCGTGTCCGCCCCCAACAACTCGTTAATATCCAGTAGAATCACCATCTTGTTATTTACGTTGACCAGCCCTTTTATATACTGGGTATTGACGTGATCGCCCAAATCGGGCGCAGACTTCATATCGTCAACCGCAAGGCTGTAAACATCGCTCACGGCATCCACTACGATTCCCATCACCCGGGCGCCCTTCTTGGTGGCCACTTTCAATACGATCACAACTGTAAGCGGGCCGTATTCCACCTTATCCAGTCCAAACCGCTGGCGCAGGTCAATGATGGGAACAATGGTGCCCCGCAAGTTAATAACACCTTTTACGTGCGACGGGGCATTGGGTATGGGTGTCACACTTTCCCACCCTCTGATCTCCTGTACACTCAGGATATCGACACCGTATTCCTCGCTGGCCATAATGAAAGTAAGATATTGATCCGTCTGATCATTCTCACGTCCTGACACATCCATATCTGAATTGTCATAGATACGTTCTTCTGCGGCACTCATTGATCATCTCCCATTGCGCTGTTACTACTTACGCTGCACGAGTTTTGCTCGAAACCAGCTTCAAACCATTCTTTGACTGTTGGTGCACACCAGCCATGTGTATTAGATCCGTGATATCCAGAATCAGCGACACTGTCCCATCACCCAAAATGGTGGCACCGGAGATACCGTCCACTTTTTTGTAGTTGGTTTCCATGCTCTTGATAACCACCTGCTGCTGACCCAGCAGATCATCCACGACCAGGGCCACCTTGGCATTGCCCACTTCGACAACCACCAGCAGGCTCTCAGACAAGTCCATGGAATGGGGTACCACACCAAAGATTTCCCATAGTTTGATGATAGGAATATATTCATTCCGCAGGCGAAACACATCACAGCCGCCAGCCACATGATTGATCAGCTTCATATCAGGCTGCAGGGATTCGACAATAGACACCAGCGGAATAATAAAAGTCTGGCCGCCCACATCTATTAACTGACCGTCCAGAATCGCCAGCGTCAACGGTAATCGAATGGTGAAGGTACTGCCCTCACCTTCCACCGACTTGACTTCAATGCTGCCATTGAGCTCCAGGATATTGCGGCGCACCACATCCATTCCCACGCCCCGGCCAGAGACATCTGACACCTGTTCTGCGGTGGAAAACCCCGGCTGGAATATCAGCTCCTGAATCTGGTCATCATTCAATACTTCATCATCCCCAATAACACCGTTGGCCCGGGCTTTGGCAAGGATCTTCTCACGATTCAACCCCCGACCGTCGTCGATGATTTCGATCATGATATTGCCGCCCTGATGGAACGCATTAAGGACAATGGTCCCGGTTTCCGGTTTCCCGGCATCACGGCGATCCTTGGGTGATTCGAGCCCATGATCCAAAGCATTGCGAACCAAATGAACCAGAGGATCGCCGATTTTCTCCATGACGGTTTTATCCAGCTCAGTTTGTTCACCGATGAGTTTCAGCTCGATTTTCTTGCCAAGTTGCTTGGACAGATCCCGCACCATGCGGGGGAATCGGTTGAAGGTAAAACTGATGGGCAACATGCGGATGCGCATAACGCTTTCCTGCAGTTCCCGGGTATTATGTTCGAGTTGAGCCAGACCCTCCTGCAATTTCTGCAGTTTGTTCATATCAAACTCGGTTCCCAGCTGGCCCAGCATGGATTGAGTAATCACCAATTCGCCAACCAGGTTAACCAGACTGTCGATCTTCTCGATGGATACCCTGATGGAGGTTGATTCTGAACTTTTGCCCGCAACAGGTTGCGCTCCACCTTTTGCAGCTGGTTGTTTTTCCGTTGGCTTTTCTTTCCCCGGAGCTGTAATTACGGCTGCTTCAACGTCTTTAACCGGTGCATCAAGGTCATCTTCTGCCGCCGGTACCGGCGTGCTGCCGAATAAACCCGCCGTGGCCGCAATGGTGATATCCGATTCGTCGACCACCCATTCAAAGATTTCCTCAATATCAGACTTCGATTTGGTAGTGGAAAGGTACAAATCCCAGCATAGATGGCACTCTTCCGAATTCAGGCCACCCAGGTCAGGAACCTTGCTGACATCAGCATGAACTTCAAGCTCGCCCATTTCAGCCAGTTCACGGAACATGCGTAAGGGTTCATTGCCGGTACGCAACAGATTCACATCGGGCACAAACCGGATATGCCAGGTCACCACCTCGTCTTCAGCCGCCGATTGCGCCGCTGCCACAGGCTTATCCTGTGGTGGTGGATTCACTTCAGATACTGATTCGGACGCTGATGCCGCAGGTTCACGACCTTCCAGAATGTCGTGAAACACCCCAATCAGTATGGTGGATTGCTCGGTATTCACCGGTTCATGGGCCTGCAATGAGGTCAACATACCGCGCAGGCAATCGACTGATTGCAGCAACAGGTCCACCAGGTCAGGCACCAGTTGACGTGACCCTTCCCGCACCTGATCCAACAGGGTTTCAAGCACATGGGTGAACTCTGCCACATCGACAAAACCAAACGTACTGCTACTGCCCTTTATGGAATGGGCCGCACGGAAGATGCTGTTTATCGTCTCTGAATCAACACTCTCGCAATCCAGATCCAATAGACTGGATTCCATAACCTGCAAGCCTTCAAAACTTTCCTCAAAGAAAACCTGGTGGAACTGACTCAGATCGATACTCATAGCACTATCCCAGTACTTTTTTGATGGTGTTCAGCAACTGGTCCGGATTGAACGGTTTGACGATCCAGCCCGTAGCACCCGCCGCCTTGCCTTCACTCTTCTTGTCCGCCGCAGACTCAGTGGTAAGCATGAGAATTGGTGTGAACTTGTAGTTAGGTAGCGATCTGAGATTCTTGATCAGGGTGATACCGTCCATCACTGGCATGTTCACATCAGACAAGACCAGATCCACGCCCCCCTGTTTGGCTTTGTTGAAGGCATCCTGGCCGTCGCAGGCTTCCACCACTTCGTAGCCGGCCCCTTGCAAGGTGAAACTGACCATCTGACGCATGGAGGCACTATCATCGACAGCTAAAATCTTGGTCATTGCTGATCTCCGTTAAATAGTCGGGTTAATGCTTAACACGTAAAAATTCCGACACCCCCAGCATTGAGGCTGCCTTGAGAAAGGTTTCAGATGGTTCCTTGATGGTAGCGGTCAAATGTTGCTTTTCCATAGTCGAAAATAAAGCAAGCAAAACCTGTATAACGCTGGTATCAACGCGCTCAACCTGAGACGCATCGATATGGATATTGACACCATCATTGAGGTAAGACTCTAATTTTTCATGTAAAGCTTCCGCCTTACTGATGTCGGCAAACTTTTCTAGCTGATAAGTTATCGACTCTGCCATAAGCTGATTCATCCGTTATTAGCCATGCCGCAAAAGCCGGGCATATAGAATTCTGGCGTCCTTAGAAAAAGCATAGCCAGCTTATGGAGTTACGCTAGATTCAACTTTAAAAAACTGATAAGCGCGGTGGCCTTATTGGAATTAGGTCTGTTCTATGGGGATTTAAGAACGAATTGACATGAACTGGAAACGCTTTAAAAGCCATTTCCCCCTCCAAATGGTCGATCGTCCATCAGTTTCTGCTCGCGCCGGGATTCCTCCAGGTCTTCCTGCTGCCTGGCTTTTGCGATCAGCTGGTCCATGGTCTTGAGGCGAGCATTGGCTTCCACCCAGCGCTTGGTCTGCGATTTGACGGCGGCCTGACGCTGCTGGATCAATTCACCCTGGCGCCGGATGGCCAACTGCAGGCGCGAGATAAACGCCTGGTATAACCCCAATTGTGCTGCCTGAGTAACCCTGGATTGCTGTTGCTGGATGTTCTGAAAATACTCCGCCAGGTAAGACTCCAGCTCTGTCCTCTGCTGTTTGGCCGTTTCCAGTTCCTGCTGCAAATGCGCCAGCTTTTTGGCCTCTTCCCGTTCGGCCTGCTGCTTGAGTTGTCGCACCGGCTGCAAACGTCTGGATTTTTTCATTCAGCCTTCACTCCTTGTTAAACAGCTTGTCCAACTGTTTGAGAGACTGATTGAAATCCACTCGCTCATTCATGCCCTGAGCCAGATAGGAGCGAATAGCGCTTATCTTACTGATGGCCAGGTCCGTTTCCGGATCGCTGCCTTTCACGTAGGCACCTACACTGATGAGATCACGGCTCTGCTGATAACGGGCATACAGTCGTTTTAGTACCTGGGCCTTTTGCAGGTGAAGCTCTTCCACCACCTGCGGCATGGCCCGGCTGATGGAAGCTTCGATATCAATGGCAGGGTATTGGCCTTCCTCTGCCAAACGGCGGGCCAGTACCACATGGCCATCCAGGATGGCTCGGGCGGAATCCGCCACCGGATCCTGTACATCGTCCCCTTCAGTGAGGACGGTGTAAAACGCTGTGATCGAACCACCGCCATCGCGACCGTTACCGGCCCGTTCCACCAGTTGAGGTAACTTGGCAAAGACGGAGGGTGGGTAGCCCTTTGTAGCCGGTGGTTCACCCACCGCGAGGGCAATCTCCCGCTGCGCCTGGGCATAACGGGTCAGGGAATCCATCAACAGTAAAACGTTTTTTCCCTGATCGCGGAAGTGCTCCGCGATGGCTGTGGCCAACATGGCACCGTGCATGCGCATCAACGGTGAATCGTCCGCCGGTGACGCCACTACCACGGAGCGTTTGAGCCCTTCTGGTCCCAGGCTGTGTTCAATGAATTCTTTAACTTCCCGACCCCGTTCACCGATTAAACCCACCACGGTAATATCCGCCGTGGTAAAGCGGGTCATCATGCCCAGCAGCACGCTCTTACCCACACCGCTGCCGGCAAACAGCCCCATCCGCTGGCCTCGCCCCACGGTCAGCAAACTGTTGATAGCCCGCACTCCAACATCCAACGGTTCATCAATGGGTTTTCGTTCCAGAGGATTGATAGGCTCACGATGCAGATTGACATAGGCATCAGCCTTGACCGGGCCTTTGTTGTCGAGGGGCTTGCCGCGACCATCCAGGACGCGCCCCAGCAAACCCGGACCAACCGGAACCTTGGACACCTGATGATTGGGAATCACCCTTGCCCCCGGCTGTAAGCCCGCAGCAGGCTCAATGGGCATCAGATACATCTTTTGATCGGCAAAGCCTACCACTTCGGTTTCCACATCCGCATGATTTTGACCGCGAATGGTACAGTGACTGCCAACCGGCGCCTTGCAACCGACCGCTTCCAGGGTTAAACCAACCATGCGCAGCAGACGTCCTTCCACCAGATACTCCGGCTGCGCCTGAGTGTACGGCAAATAGCGCTGCAATCGCTGAGCGATGCTAGTCCTTTGATTCAGATCCAGCGTCATCCGCAGATTCCTCGGGAGGTGCCGACGGGGCATCCAGTGCATCGACTGCATCCCCGCTAAAGGTGTCGATCTCATCCAGCAGTTGGTCAACATGACCATGTTGCTGGCCCCGTTCTTCCAAGGCTTGTTGCCGCTGCTCATAGACCTGTTGCAGCACAGATGCAAGACGACGCTCTGCCCTCGCATCCACCATGCTGGTGTCGGTTTCAATAATGCATCCACCGGGTGTAATAGTGGGATGTGCCAATACGCGCCAGCCTTCTTCCCATTCACCAGTATCCCGCAAGTGGTTCAGTACCAGATCCAGATCCTGCTTGTTCAGGTGAATACGCAAACGCTGGTTGCCAAAGTTTATGGAATCGATTGCTTCCTGGACGATGGTCGTAACCGCAGACGAATCAATGGAAAGCTCACGATGCAGAACCCGCTTGCATATCTGCTCCACCATAAGCAGAAGCGCCTGCTCCAGTTCCAGATCCTGCTGAGGAATGGGTTCGAGCAAAACCCGCGTAATTTGGGAAAGCCGGGTCAGCGCTGCCTTGACATCGCTTTCTCCAGACAAATAGCCGGCATCATAACCTTCAGCTCGACCTACTTCTCGCCCCTGTTCCAGCCCTTCTTCATAAGCGGCCTGGCGAATGGCTTCCAGATCTTCTGCTGTCAGCGGTTTGACTTCAGCCTCTTCTTCCAATTCGGCTACGGTACGAGGACGGGCCTTGCCGGGAAGGTTGTAGGCGTTGCCCTTCAGCGGCATATCCGCATCCATATTGGGCAACTGCCAGCGTTCCCAGGCGCTGAGTTGTTCCGGTGAGGAGTTGTCATCTGAAAGGATACTGGGCTTCTTCTTATCTGGCATAGCCATACTCAAACCCAATCATTAAATCATCTCCTCTCCACCTTTTCCGCCCAGTACAATTTCGCCGGCTTCCGCCATACGTCGGGCAATGGCAAGGATTTCTTTCTGTGCTGCTTCCACTTCACTGAGTTTGACCGGCCCCTTGGCTTCGAGGTCATCCCGCAACAATTCCGCCGCACGTTTTGACATGTTGCCGAAGATTTTTTCCTTCACAATTTCATCTGCACCTTTCAGCGCAAGTATAAGCGATTCGGAAGACACTTCCCGGAGCAGCGCCTGGATGCCGCGGTCATCCACGTCCGCCAGGTTGTCAAACACAAACATCAGATCCTGAATTTCCTGGGCCAGATCCTCATCCACCTCTTTGATGGCTTCCATGAGGGCTGATTCCACATTGGTATCCAGGAAGTTCATGATATCGGCAGCGCACTTGCTACCACCCAGATCGGTGGAAGCCGAGCCGGTTTGTTTGGCGAACTGCTTTTCAAGAATGTCATTGAGTTCTTTCATGGCATGGGGCTGCACAGATTCCAACGAGGCAATCCGCATGACAATGTCCAGGCGCACCCGCTCATCAAAATATTTCAGTGCCTCCGCTGCCTGATCCGGATCCAGATAGGCGATAACAATGGCTTGAATCTGCGGATGCTCAAAGCGGATCATGTCCGACACCGACCGGGCGTCCATCCAACGCAGGGTATCCAAACCAGTGGTGTTGCCGCCGGTAAGGATGCGGTCCACCAGGGTTCCCGCTTTGTCTTCACCCAGGGCATTGACCAGCATTTTGCGGATATACCCATCTGCCCCCACACCCAGGGCGGTCTGGTTGGAAATAACCTGCATAAAATCCGCCATAACGGCTTCCACTTGGTCTTTCTGCACATTCTGCAGTTTTGCCATGGACAAGCCGATCTTCTGGACCTCTTTCGGGCCCATATGGCGCAGCACTTCGGCTGCGTTTTCTTCACCCAATGACATCAATAGAATGGCGGCCTTTTCGATGGCCGGTAATGACTCTATTGATGCCTTGGGTTTGGTATTTTGATCACTCATTCGCTATCCAGGTTTTGACCACCTGGGCCACCCTTCTTGGATCATCCGCCACCATGGATTTCACAGCATCCAGATGCTGGTCATAAGATGCGTCCGGCCCCGGCAGCAGCGGGTTTGAACCACCGGTTAAAGTCACATCCGGCGTCTCACCCTGGCCACCGGCTCCGGCCAACAAGCCTTCGCCTAACTGGGACTCCAATGCGGCCAGGGAATCATCCCTGCCGGAGTCCGCCAGCTTTTTAAGTATAGGACGTAACACCCCAAAAATCAGGAAGATAACCAGAAGAAAACCGGCGCCGCGCTTAACCAGATCCCAAAACCAAGGCTGCTCCCAAAGCGGCGTAGGCGGGATCTCGGCCAACTCCTGGGGAACGTACTTACGGAACGGCTGATTCACCACGCTGACGCTGTCACCCCGGGCAGCACTGAAGCCGATGGCATCCTTCACCAGGATCCGAATACGGTCCAGTTCTGCCTCAGTCAAGGGAACACTTTGCGGCTCCTTGGTGTTACTGCCCTGGGCCGGCGGCACCAGAATATTATCCAGTACGACGGCCACCGTCAGTCGTTTGACAACGCCGACCTGGTGGCGGGTATGACTGATGGTACGGTCCAGTTCAAAATTACGGGTCGCCTGTTTACGGACGTTTCCGGCAGCCGCCGCACCTTCACCTTCGGCACCGGCCCCCGCCTGTTCCGGCACGGTCACCGCACCGGGAGGCTGATTGGACAACGCACCGGGAATTCCGGCATTGGCGCCTTCAGCCCCCACCACTTCGCTGAGAGTCTGCTCGCTGCGAACGGCCGGCAAATCCGGGCTGAAAAATTCAGATGTCTGCTCGGTTTGGCTGAAGTCCAGATCCGCGCTTACCTGAACCTTGAAACCTTCCCGCCCAACCAGTGGGTCAAGAATGGCCTCAATACGGTCCATGTATTTCTGCTCCAGGGTTTTGGCGTAATCCAGTTGCTTGGCCGCAAGCGCAATGTCCTGGTCGGAGTCGGTTTCAGACAACAGCTGACCGCGTTGATCCACCACGGTTACGTGCTTGTCTTCCAGTTCAGGAATGGAAGAAGCGACCAAATGCACGATGGATGCAACCTGCATCCGCTCCAGGCTCTGGTTGGGATAAAGTTCCACGAACACCGAAGCACTGGGCTTACGGCGGTCGTTGACGAACACAGAACGCTTGGGAATGGCCAGATGGACCCGTGCGCCACGCACCCGGTTCATACTGGAAATGGTCCGGGCCAGCTCACCTTCGATACTGCGATAATAGCGGGTCTTTTCCATAAACTGGCTGGTACCCAGCCCCTGCTCTTTATCCAGCAACTCATAACCCAGGGTGTTACCGGCAGGAAAGCCCTCTGAAGCCAGTTTCATTCGCGCCTGGTGAATCTTGTCGGATTCCACCAGGATCATGCCGGAGGAAGTGTCAACTTTGAAGCGAATGTTTTCCCGCTGCAGAATGTCCGCAACCTGGCCCGCTTCCAAATGGGAAATATCAGTGTAGAGGGGACGAAAGTCCGGCTCCTGTGACATCAGTACAATCCACATCCCCAGGGATATACTGATCGCCAACCCCAGCATCAGGCCTATCTGCTTAATGACACTCAGCCCGCCCAGACCTTCCAGAACAGCGAAGCTTTCTTTTGGTTTTTCCTCTGCCATTTTTTGTGCTCCCGACTGCTAACGGATTAGACCGGCATGTTCATGATGTCTTTGTAGGATTCCACCAATTTATTACGAACCTGAACTACCGCCTGGAATGCGATACTGGATTTCTGGGAGGCCACCATAACCCGGGTGATATCCACATTACTGTCGCCTCGGATATAGGCTTGCTGCAACGCACCGGAGGTGGATTGCAGCTCACTGACCTTATCCAGAGCGTCCTTGAACATGGATGAAAACTGCGGCTCAGATTGGTTGGGAATATCTATGTTCTGGCTTTTGGGCGCTTCCATATTGGCGATGCTGCGAAGCTGCTGCATCTGCGCCAACAATGAATTCATTTCCACTGACCCTGACATATTGAAACCCTCAAGCTGCTAAATTTTTGACGTTTAATCCGTTATGCACAGACTCTTTCAACATCTATGCCATATTCGCGCATGCGCGCCAGCTTGTAGCGTAATGTACGGGGGCTGATTCCCAGTTTCTCGGCGGTGCGTTTTTTACTGCCGCCCAGGTTACGCAGAGTGTCAATAATCAGTTCGAACTCCCGCTTTTTGAGATCCTCGCCCAGCACACCTGCATCGCTGTCCAGCTCCAGTTCAATATCCGCAGGGAAAGGACCGGAATCATTCAATGCTGCATCCGGTATGAAGATGTCATCCCCGGTAATGCAATCGTTATGGCAAAGAATGAGTGCACGCTGGATGACGTTGTCCAGTTCGCGGATATTGCCGGGCCAGTTATGGTGGGTCAGAGCCAACTCTGCACTTGGGTCCAGGGTCACCATGCGCTGTCCCTGCTTGGTGGCAATCATGCGTTGCGCCAAAGGAATGATGTCCGCTTTGCGTTCCCGTAACGGTTTCCACATCAGCGGGAATACACAGAGCCGGTAGTAAAGATCTTCACGAAACTTGCCCGCCGCGACCTGTTCCTTCAGATTACGGTTGGTGGTAGCCAACACCCGCACATCCAGTTGAATCGCCTTCTTCCCACCGATACGCTCCACTTCCTTTTCCTGCAATACCCGCAGTAACTTCGCCTGCAGATTGATGTCCATCTCTGAAATTTCATCCAACAGTAAAGTGCCGCCATTGGCCTGCTCGAATTTTCCCGCGCTACTTTGGTAGGCTCCGGTGAACGCACCTTTCTCATGACCAAACAAGGTGGCTTCCAGCATGTTTTCAGGAATGGCCGCACAGTTGATGGCAACAAAAGGTTGTTTGCTGCGAGGCGAATGCCGATGGATAAACCGCGCCAGCACTTCCTTACCGGTACCACTCTCACCCATGATCATGACACTGGAGTCGGTTTGCGCCACTTTCTTGGCAAGCTGGAAAACCTTCCGCGTTTCTGGATCTTCAGCAACCGGCTCGGACTCATCCAGTTCGATACGCACATATTTTTCCACTACAGAAACCAGCTTTTCGGTTGAAAATGGCTTCTCCAGATAATCCACCGCGCCATTACGAATCGCTTCGACGGCATTGGAAATGCTGCCGTAGGCGGTCATGATCAGGACCGGCAGCTGGGGATATTCCGTTGCGATTTCACGCATCAACTGGTAGCCATTCATACCGGGCATATTGACGTCGGAAATGACCAGATCACACTGGAACTGGCGCAGCCAGTCCAACGCTGATTCTGCACAATCCACACCGTCAACCGTAAATCCGGATACGTCCAGTGTATCCATAATCGCTTCGCGCAAACTGGAATCGTCTTCCACCACCAAAACGTTTGTTACACTCATTGTTTTGCCTCCTCAGAGTCCATTCCGCCCTGAATCTGGGGTAAAGCCAAACAGGCCAAAGCCCCACCAGTTATCGAATTGCTGCTCATCGAAAATTGTCCACCATGGGATTCGACCACCGCCTTCACCACCGCCAGACCAAGGCCGGTACCGGTGGATTTGGTGGTAAAAAAAGGTTCCTGGATCTGATGGATAGCATGCTCGGGAATACCTGGACCATTGTCAGAGATCAGGAAGGTGATCAGACCGCCTTTGCTTTCAGTAGTAGACACATGGATATGCGGAGCGATACCTTCACCTTCACAGGCTTCAATGGCGTTATCGATTAAATTACTGAACACACTGGACAGCAGTTCCGGATTACAGCGCACGGATCCCGCCGGGATATCGTCGTCAAACGCTACGCTGGCACGCCCACTCTTGACGTAGTCTTCCACTTGCGCCTGAAACACAGACACCAACTGAAACACCGGCAGTATGGCATTCAACACCACACCGCCCTTGGAGAATATCAACATGTCCCGCACCTGTTGCTCCAGCTGCATCAGGCGGCTCTTCAACTTATCGGCGTAACGCAAACGACGCTCTTCTGTCAGCGATTCTGACGCAAGATGATCCGCATACAGGATCGCCGTCGACAACGGGGTGCGAATCTGATGGGCCAGAGACGCCGTCATTCGGCCCATCTCTGACAGCTTGCGGTGATGATTCAGCTTGTTCTGTAAGGACCGGGTTTCCGTCTGATCATTCAACGCGATAATTTGTCCCGGCTCATGCTTCATGGACTGGGTAGCCAGGCTGACCAGCTTTCCATTCTTTAGGGCGATCTCATGCCCGTCGGTGGGATTCGGTGCAAAGCACTCGTTTATGATGGTAATCCAGCGTTCGCCCAGGAGGGGGCGTTCAAATAAAGATTCGGCAATGGCATTGGCCTGCACAATGACACCACGACCATCCAGCAGGATGACCGCGACCGGCATGATATTGACAATCAGCTCGACTCGCTCGGACAACACCTGCTTTGCGGACAACTCCTGGGTCAGAGCCTTATCGGCATAGACCAGTTCCTGCTGCAACTCATCCACCCGTTTTTCCAGATCCAGATAGGATTCGGTCAGCTGGTTGGAAATATTGCTGAACGCTGAAAACGTGGTCTGCAAACGGGCCTGTAAATCACGGGGCGTGGGTTGACCTGCTGTTTGCATACGCTCGTTGTCGGAGCTTTGTCGTTCGGCTACTACCGCTCTCATGGAATTCGCACCTTAATTTGACGCTTTCCGAGCATTCAGCAAACCTTATGCCAAAACGACTTTAACTTTAGGAATCAGCTAATTAGAAGATTGTTCAAATGGGGGTGCCATTATTTCGGCACAAAGTTGAAGAGCTACGACACAAATTAAAGAGCTACGACACAAATTGAAGAGAGGGCCAGCGTTAAGCTAGGCCCGGTTCAAATCGTACTTACGCATTTTTTCCACCAGCGTGGTACGTCTGATTTTAAGCTTCTCGGCAGCCCTGGCGACGATGCCGTTACAGTCATCCAATGCCTGGCGAATCAGATTGCATTCCAGATTGGACAAATACTCTTTTAAGTCGATCCCGTTCACCGGCAGCAGAGCCGGTGTATCCATGCTTACGTACCCAGGCAGCATGCCGGTCTCTGCCACTTCCAACGGCATTTCGCGGTCTTCATCGATATCGTCCACATGACGAAAACGTTTGGGCAAATCAGAAACACCGATCACCCCATAGGGATGGGTGATCACCAACCGCTCCACCAGGTTCGCCAGCTCCCGCACGTTACCCGGCCATTCGTGACGGCAGAGGGCCATGATCGCAGCAGAGTTAAAGCGGATGGAACCACGCTTTTCGTTTTCAATTCTCGCCACCAGTTCGTTGAGTAGTAACGGAATGTCTTCCGTTCGTTCCCGCAACGGCGGCATTTCTATGGGAAACACGTTAATTCGATAGTAGAGGTCTTCCCGGAACTTGCCTTCCGAGATGTGCTCTTCGAGATTCTGATGGGTCGCTGCGATAACGCGAACATCGGCCTGGTAGGTTTTGGCCCCCCCTACCCTTTCGAAGGTCCGCTCCTGCAGTACCCTCAGCAGCTTGACCTGCATGTGCAACGGCATATCGCCGATTTCATCGAGGAATATGGTGCCACCCTCCGCCAGTTCAAAGCGACCGGGACGGCTGGTAATGGCACCGGTAAAAGCGCCTTTTTCATGACCGAACAATTCGCTTTCCAGCAACTCCTGGGGAATAGCCCCGCAGTTAACCGGCACGAAGGGTTTGTGACGACGATGGGAATTGTAATGGAGATTTCGCGCCACCACTTCTTTTCCAGTCCCCGACTCACCGGTAATGAGCACGTTCACATCCTTATCCGCCACCTGAGCCATGAGCTCACGAACCTGAACAATGGAACGGCTGGTTCCCACCAGACTCCGGAACAACTGGGCCTCTCGCCGTTGTGCCCGGGCAGGATCCGCTTTCATGTGATCTTTGTACACCTGAGCCCGGTGCAAGGTATCCATCATCTTGGTGTAATTAGGCGGCGTTTCAATGGTGGCTATAACTGCCTTGCGCAACTCTTCGTCGGCTTCTGCGGATAACTCGGAAGCATCCAAAAGAATAATCGGGAGTGTAGGATCCCAATCCACCAGGTACTCAGCAATCTTATCCGTGTTATCGAGCTGACTGATAATGGCACAGGTGATGCTGCCGCTCTCGTGGTCTTTGGTAATCCCGTCAAGATCACCTTCTTTACACACTATGGTTTCTTCACCAATAAAATCCAGAATAACTTTCAGATCATGAGAACGTTCTTCGTTATGATCCAGTAGTAATACTTTTATTTCTCGCCACATAATCGCCAATCTTCAACCAATCCCGTCAAAAAACGTAAAGCGAAATGCGCTTTTTGACGCATTTTCAATAGTTATAGTTCAGTAAAGGCTATAACCACTGGATCAGTCAAATTTATGACACGAGAAATTCCGTTACAGGAGAGAATCTATGGATCAGGGCGTGAGATGCCGGGCGACATCCAGGTAGGTCTTGGTATTGCTTCGACTTTTTCCCAAGGAGCTTAATTGCTTAACAGTCTGCTCCTTGGCCTCAGACACAGCGACTACGGCCTTGCTGTAGATATCAATCAGTTGCTCCAACTCAACAAGCACGCTGGAAAGGTCTTCACTATCACCGCCCAGCGTCGGAAGTTTGGCTCTCATGAAGACTTCGCACTCCGTGCTGGCCTCCTTTAGCTCGGCAAAATTCTGCTCCGCGAGCGATCGCTCTATCCGGTCCCGAAAACTGATAACCTCTTCCAACATGCCCGTTCACTCACTCATTGCATTGGATTCGGGGGTATAGATCTGGCGGGCTTGATCGGCAATACCATCCCAGCCGGCCTTGATCTCTTTCAGCAGGCCAATCACTTCCTCGACAGGCGCCTTGTCATGCTCCTTTGAAGCATCAAACAGACGAACACTCATATAGTCGTAGAGACTGTCCAGATTCTTGGCAATCTCGCCGCCTTTTTCGTGATCCAAAAAGCCCTGCAGGCCGCCTAAGATGGTAATTACCCTTCCCAGGTGACGACCTCGACCTTCAAAATCATCACGATCAATGCAACCAATTGCTTGCTGCAGGTTGTCCAGTGCGCCTTGATATAACATACCAATCAGCTGATGGGGGTTTGCACTTTCCACACCGGTCTGTTTGTTCATCTGCGCGTACTGTTGAGCGCCTTTGGCTACATTCATGGGTCTCACCTTACTTTGAATTTTTTCCTGTTATACCTGCTTTGATAATATCAAGCTGCTGGCTGACAAAATCGCCTGTGCTTTGCAGCTGCCCTACCAAAATATCCAGATTGGTGTACTGCAGGCGTAACCGCTCTTCGAAAGATTCCATTCTTAAATTCAGCTTTTCTCTTTGCTCATCAATGTCTTTCAACTGCGACAAAAACGTATTGTTGCGGCTGGCAATAATGCCATCGCTGCGAAGAAAACTTTCCAGCTTGTCGTCCAGTTTCTTGATGATACCATCGTCACCAGCGAGCAGATCAGCAACGTCATCAAAGTTGGAGTTCAATGCTGAAGCCAACTTGGTAGCATCCAGCCCAAGACTGCCATCACGCTGAGTGGTAATACCGATCGAGGCCAATGTACTGAAAGAACTGCTCGCCCCTTCCACCACATCGGAAATGGTACGCCGGATCTGGGTTTCGATCGTGCGGGCGGCGAAATCCCCGGTCAGCAAACCGGCTTCCTGTGTCTCGACATCATAATCAGTCAGGAAGTTGAGGGTGTCGCTCAGGGTGTTGAAGGCTTCTACGAATTCTGCCAGGCGCGCGTTAATCTCCGTTTTATCCAGGCTAACGGTAAGCGTATCGTTGGTGCCTGAACTAACGGCAACGGCATTGATGGTCACACCCTGGATCGCATTATCAAAAACATTGCTGGAGCTGGTAACGGTATATTCATCATCGATCAGCAGCTCGGCATCCTGAGCCAGACTCTTCTCAGACATATTGGCATTGATAAACGAGGAGAGCCCGTTGTTATCCGTATCATTACCGTCGGAATCACCTGTTACGGATACCGTGATATTGTTATCCGCACCACTCTCATCAGCGGTAAGTACCAATTTGGAAACGGTACCACCCACACCATCACTCACCGTGAGGATACTGGCAGTGATTCCTGGGTTGTTGGCATCATCATTGATAGCATCGCGAATTCCCGCCAGGGTATTGTTTTGACCGCCGACGATATCCACGTCGAAGCTGTTGCTGCCAAGACTCAAGGTCAGCTTGCCGGCGCCGACCTGGGTTGAGGTGCTGGCAAAGTCCGCCGTGGAAACCAGTTTATGGTTGGATGCTAATTTAATGACCTGAATATTGGTGTTACCAACGGCCGCGCCACTGGCTGCTGTCGCGGTAAAGATGCTGTCGTTGGAAGATACGGCGGAACGGGCGGCAAGACTTGTCAGTGAGGAGAGGCCAGTTAATGCCGCCTGAAAATCTTTCAATGCGCCTTTCAGTGAGCCGTAAGCCGAGATATCGGCCTGAATTTCAATTTCGCGGGTACCCAGGCGAGAGTCCATGGGAGTCCGCTCCGCTTTGGTCAGCGTCTCGATAATTGTTTCAGTATCAAGGCCGGAACCGGTTCCAGCAGCTGTTATAGACGCCATAGAGTTGACCTCACGTTCGGTAAACAGGCGAGCAGTTCATTACTCTCGTATGTGTACTTTGCCTGTTAACCAGCAATTCTCATTCCAATTCGACATTTATCTTCAACCCCTACCAAGTATAGTATGGGATATAAAAATATTATCGGCTGCGTCTACAGAAGCTTTAGGCCTTGTCGTTGAGAATAGACCCTCCACGCAGCTCCAGCCCCTGGTCGATGGTTGCCGCAATTTTCAGCACATCCTCCGGGGGAATCTGTCGTATAATCGTATCGGTTTCTTCATCTATCACCGTGATTACAATACGGTTTTCCTCTTCGGCCACTTTAAAGTCGAGACTGCGCTGATTCTTCTGCAGCAACTCCCTGACTTTGGGAATGGCTTCGTTCACTCTTTTCTTTAACTCTTCCTTTTGAACCTGCTCAACTTCCTTGTCTCCTCGCGAACCGATTTCCTTGGCTATCTCCTTGGAAACTGAGTTTTCGGGAGCCTCAGCAGCCTTGGTTTCAGTTTGCGAGACCTGCTGAATACCATCGCTATCCACCTGATCACGCGCACGATTCCTTGATGCTACACCGCTTAAATCCTTAACGGTTAAGTTCAAATCTGTATTTAAAGGCTTATCGCTTATCATACACGCCACCTGATACAACAAATGCGGGCGCCCGAGAGATTCATCCCGGGCCCCGCGCCAAACTAATGACCTTGTTGCAGGCTTATATCACTACCGGAGAATTAACCCAGCAGTGACAAAGCTTGTTGAGGCAAGGCATTAGCCTGAGCCAGAACCGAGATGCCTGCTTGCTGCAATACCTGGTTCTTGGACAAGTTGGCCGTTTCTGCCGCGAAGTCCGCATCACGGATTCGGCTGTTGGCGGCAGCCAGACTCTCAGACACTGCAGACAGGTTACGAATGGTGGATTCAAATCGGTTTTGAATCGCACCCAAACCTGCGCGGAAGGAGTCGATCTGAGCCAGCGCGCTGTCTACAGATTCCATGGTGATGTTGGACGCTTCCACAGTAGTGATGTCTGCGTTAGCGATGGTACCAACGGCCTGAACGTTCTGCTCATCAGCAGCACCACCTGCAAGCGCACCAGCTACCGTAATAGTATCCTGAGCAGAAACAATTACTTGACCACCTTTAAAGCCGTCACCAGCGTTGGCGAGTGCGGTAATATCAGTGGCATCTGCGGTATCGCCACCATCAAACAGCAGGTCTTCAGCATCATTTGCAGTAACAATGACCATATCGCGGCCATCAACAGCATCTAACTGCAGATAACCATTTTCGTCGACAGACGCCACAACACCGGTAGTGCTGGTTTTAGCGTTAATGGCATTTACCAAAGAACCATCGGCATCTTTCTCCTGTACATCAACAGGACCAATATCCACACCGTTGATTTCTAAGTCGCCGTTCGCCAGTGAACCCGCGCCAACATACCCATTAGCCGCGGTTGCACCAGTTACGTCGGTGTAATTAAAGTTGTTTACCGCCGTAGCATAAACCCCTTCAGTGCCTTCTACACCTTCCTCGCGTAACGAGTTAATTCGCTCCGCGAGCAGCTTGGCCACACCGGAACCGTAGTCATTAGAAGTGGTATCCTGCAGATTCGCAGCCGTTGGGGCAGTAATTACGCCACCGTTTTCTGCTGTCGTTAATTCTACAGCTGTACCGTTGGCACCAATCTGAATGGTGTTACCTGCGCCAACAGCGATATCAGTACCTGCAGTAATTTCTGCGGAAGTAGACTGAACTGCACCAGGCTGGCTACCGAGAGCGCTGGCGCGAGCGTCAACGCCATCAACCGCAACTGTTTCACCGGCGTTGGCACCGATCTGGAAGCTCAATGAACTCAGAGAGCCGTCTGCTACATTGTTACCGTTAAAGGTAGTGGTTTTGGCAATACGATCGATTTCAGATACCAGCTGATCAACCTCTTCCTGTAGGGACTGACGGTCAGCAGCACTGTTGGTATCGTTGGCAGACTGAACCGCCAGGTCACGAATACGCTGTAGAGAAGTAGTAATCTCGTCCAATGCACTTTCAGTGGTCTGGGCGAAAGAAATACCGTCGTTAGCGTTTCGAACCGCAACGTTCAAGCCGCGAATCTGGGTGGTGAATCGGTTGGAGATGGCCAGGCCGGCAGCATCATCCTTGGCGCCGTTAATACGCAAACCAGAAGACAAACGCTGCAGGGAGGTCTGGAGAGAACCCTGCGACTTGTTCAGGTTACGCTGCGCATTAAGGGACGAAATGTTGGTGTTAATGATCTGGGGCATTGTGTGTCTCCTGCGTTTATTTCAACACGACCTCAACAACTGAGGACTTATTCGATTGGTGTAGCCTCTGTGAGGCCGTGTCACTTCAATCTTCCGTTCAGTAGTTTTATCGGCCTGGTTTCACACAACTTGATCAAATATTTAAACCTTTTAGTTACATATTCTCACTTTTTTATAGCTGTCACGAGCCACATATAACAAAAGGCGCCCCAATTGCTTTAACTGGGGCGCCTTAGTGTTATAAAGGAGAGCTAAAGGGCGGAAGTTAGCCCTGGAGCAATGACAATACCTGTTGCGGCAAGGCATTGGCCTGAGCCAGAACCGAGATACCCGCTTGTTGCAGCACCTGATTCTTAGACAAGTTGGCTGTTTCTGCCGCGAAGTCCGCATCGCGGATTCGGCTGTTGGCAGCGGCCAGACTCTCAGATACCGCGGACAGGTTACGGATAGTGGATTCGAAACGGTTTTGCACCGCACCCAGCTCACCGCGGAAAGCATCAATCTGTGCCAAGGCGCTATCGACCGATTCCATGGTGATATTGGAAGACTCAACCGTGGTGATATCGGCGTTGGCGATGGTGCCTACTGCCTGAATGTTGTCATCATCGCCTGCCTGGGTGAAGGCACCCAAAGTAATAGTGTCCTGAGCGGAAACGGTAATGGTACCAGCTTTGAACTGCGTTGCTATAGCCGCTATATCGTTAGTGTTCGCGGGATCGTCGCCCCCATCAAACAGCACATCCTCGGCCCCGTTATTGGTCGAAATGACCACGTCCCGGCCGTCTTCAGCCGTCAGGACAAGACGCCCGTTGTCGTCGATACTCGCTTTAACACCGGTGATATCCTCCTTGGCGTTGATGGCCCGGAGCAAGCTGCCATCCGCATCACGCTCCTGGATCTCAACAGGACCGATGTCCACTCCGTTTATCTGCAAATCACCATTGGCGAGTGTGCCGGCACCAACAAAAGCGTCGGCCTCAACGGCGCCCGTTACATCGGACCAATCAAATGTAGTTGTGGCAGAGGCGTACACCCCTTCCATACCTTCCACACCTTCTTCGCGGAGTTCATTAACGCGCTCAGCCAAGTACTTGGCAACACCCGAGCCATAGTCGTTTGCAGTTGGGTCCTGCAAGTTCGCCAGTGTCGCACCGGTAATGGTGCCGCCATTCTCAGCACTCAACACATCAACAGTCGTACCATTGGTGCCGACGGTGATCGGGAAACTCGCCAGCGCGGTTGCCGCAGCGGCTGCAATATTGGATGCCGTGCTTTGTACCGCACCTGGCTGGGAACCCAAAGAATCGATACGAGCGTCAACCCCGCCTACTTCGACCCCTTCCCCGGCGTTGGCACCAATCTGGAAGTAATAGGACGTGAGTGACCCATCCAGAACGTTACGACCGTTGAAGGTGGTAGTCGTCGCAATACGATCCACCTCGTCAATCAGCTGATCCACTTCTGCCTGCAAGGACAGTCGATCCGCTTCGCTATTGGTATCGTTAGCTGACTGAACAGCCAGATCCCGAATTCGCTGCAATGCGTTGGTAATTTCATCCAGCGCGCTTTCAGTGGTCTGGGCCAGAGAAATACCATCATTGGCATTACGTACAGCCACATTCAAGCCTCTGACCTGAGTGGTGAAGCGGTTTGAGATCGCCAGACCGGCGGCATCGTCCTTGGCACTGTTGATGCGAAGGCCTGACGACAGCCGCTGCAACGACGTTTGCAACGAACCCTGAGATTTATTCAGGTTACGCTGGGCATTGATAGACGAAATATTCGTATTAATAATCTGTGGCATTTTGGTTTCTCCTACTCCGCCTTCCTTTTATCTCATAAAGTCAGGTCGGCTAAGCTTTTAGTAAAACAATGTAATAGCGTATGGTTGGTTTTACTCACCTAGCCGCCTCTCCATTGACCTTGCTGCAATAAAATCTGTGTACTCATAGCCTATTCCGCGCTAAATAAATTCAAATAAAGATAAATTCTGTACCTGAACAAAGCTCTGTTGTGCCGCCTGAAGAGCTAATGTTCTTTTGTTTAATTCAGTAATTGCTTCCGCGTAGTCCAGGTCCTTCACCACCGACAAGGCAGACTGGGCTTCCACTTTAAGACTTTCATTAATCTGGCCCTCACTTTCGATCACATTCAATCGACTTCCCACACTGGCTCTGACTTCATCAATGTGTGTCATTGCCTGATCTAGGTTCTGCAATCCCACATTCAAAGCATTCTGGAAAGTGGCCTGCAGTGTTGAGGTGTTATTGGGAATTTCCAGCGCAGAAATAATTTGATTTACCGTTGCAAAAACCGATTGTCGGAAACTGGGTTCAATCGTAAAACTGTCACCACTTTGCGGGTTACCGGAGATAGAGAAGCTGATGCCATTAAATGAGATGGTATTATCTTCATCAAACAGAGGAAGCGGTGCCGCATACACCGGTCCGGTGTTCGCTCCGGTTATCTGGTACTGAACAGAGCCACCGGGACTCAGGGAAAAATCAACTGTGTATTGATCCCCAACATATGCCGTAGGATCTTCCAGCACGGCAGCACTGATGACACCGGTTCCCAGATTGGAGGTATTTCCTTCCGTGACAAAAGCACCATTACCGGTCTTAATGTTGAAAAAGACCTCATCACCACTGTTGCCGCTTTCCACACGGACGGAGGTATTCACATTGACATTCAGCACACCTTGGTCACCATTGTATGAGACCGTACCGGTTCCGTCTTCGGTGAAAGGTTTTATGTTTGTTTTGAAACCTGAGAACAGGTATTCACCGCTAGCCAGCTGGCTGTTACCAAGGCCAACCAACTCATCGAGTCTTTGCTCGATTTCAACAATTATTGCCTGCCGATCGGTTTGATTCAGGGTGCCGTTGGCACCTTGAAGAGTGAGATCACGAATCCGCTGAAGGATATCCGTGACGTTTGCCAATGCAGACTCTTCCACCTCCAGACGGGTCTCGGCAGTTTCGCCGTTGGCGATGAACTGTATTGACGTATCAATCTGCTTCTGCAAATCAAGCGCTACAGCTGAGCCGATAGGGTCATCCGACGGCTTCAGTATTCTGGTACCCTTGGATAACTGCAGCTGAGTCGAATTCACCTTGGACTGGTTGTCCAGAATGGAACTTGAGCCCTGAGTGAAGATTTGCGATGTAGATATACGAATCGGCATGGCATCAACCTCAGAGCGAACTGATTATCGTGTCAAACAATTCACTGGATACCTGAATCACCCTGGCAGAAGCCTGATAGGACTGCTGGAACCGGATCAGATTGGCTGCCTCTTCATCCAGATTCACGCCGGATATGGACTCCCACTGAGCTTCCGATTGATTCAATATCGTTTGAGCGGCTTCCTGGCTAACCGAAGCATCATTGGTTCGGGTACCCACGCCACTGACCAACTGTCCATACGCTCCCTGGAAAGTTACCGTGTTGTTGGCAATGGTTTTGGTTGAAGCGAGTTCGCCAAGCAATAAGGCATTGCGGTTATCGTTCACTCCGCCATTGTTGTAGCCAATCTCAACAATATCACCGGTACCCGGGCTACCATTGAACACAACATCGTAACCGGAAGCCGGGTAAAGCCCCGCCAACTCCAACAAACCATTGGATTGACCGGGCGTAAAAGCAACACCACCGACCACAACCGCATTGGTACCGGCATCAATCACGTCATAGGTTGTGCCACTGGTGAACTCAACTCGATAAGAAGGAACAAGGGCAAACGGGGTTGTAGTGAAGTCAGCGGTGGTAGTATCACTGACGACTACGTTTTCAACATAACCACCACCGGTGTTGGTGGCCGGAAGGTTGGTGTTGACCGGTAAGGCGGCTGCGATCTGCCGGACATTGGTTATATCCATGTCCATCTCGTAAGCACCTTGTCGGGTGGGAAGCACCTTGAACTCATCACCACCAACAGGCGCCCCAGAAATAAAATTCAAGGTAAATCCATCGGCGGTGGTAAAAGTGCCACCAGCACCTGGATCGGCAAAGGTGGCGTTGACAGTGTTATCGGCGTTATAGAGGGTGTAATTCCCCGTTCCGGCGTCGTAACGCAACCGATAATCCTGTGTGGTTAACAGATTGGTGTCATCTATAGTGACCGAAATAGACGCATTACCGGTGTTCGTTACGTCCGCTGAAATACGGCTAAACTGAGCTGTTGGCGAATTAATATCTGAAAAGAACAAGCCGCCGATTTGGTTATCCAGGTCCATACCCAGCTGATGCTGATCATTAAAACTCTGGCTGATGGACAATGCCATTCGCCCCAGTTCATTGAAGACAGGGTCGATCAGCTCCTCTCGCACGGATATCAAACCACCCAAGCGCCCCCCGGAAACCAGATTCGTAATATTCTGAACATTGGTTCCGTCAGTAATAATCAGGTCTTTGCGTCGCAACCCGGAAGAATTGGAAACGGTTTCCACTGAGAAGGAATCATTACCAATCACCAATGGCTGACCGCTGCCGACAAACACACTCACACTAAGGTTTTGCTGCTGCAGCACTTCGACACCCACCAACTCTGACAACTGACGGACAGCTTCATCCCGTTGATCCAGAAGATCGTTGGGAAGTTCGCCGGTATTATTGGTGTATACCGCTTGAATGGACTCGTTGTATGACGCGATACTCGCAGCCAATTGAGTGATTTTGGACGCAACTGCATCCAGTTCAATATTCAGCGTCTCGTTGGTTTGGAAAACCTGTTCGTAAACCGCGTTAAACCGATTCACCAGGGCTTCACCAGTACTCAGCAAAACCTGGCGGCTGGGGATAGAGGCAGGATCGTTTGACACATCCTGCATCGCATCAAAAAAGGACTGCAACGAAGGTGTAATGGCTGTGGAATCGTCACCCAGAAGCTGGTCCACTCTTACCGCATATTCGTAATAAGCATCGTAAGTATTGTAGGAGGCAACATCCCGACGCAATTGATCGACCACATATTGGTTGCTCACCCGGGAGATACTGGCAACATCCACACCTTGGCCGATGAACGAACCACCATAAGACTGCGGTACACGGGTCGCCAATCCGGTTTTCTGGCGGCTGTAGCCTTCAGTATCGACATTCACGATATTAAGGCTGGTGGTTGACAGCGAAGTCTGACTCGCTCTCAATCCTGATAATGCTATGCCTGCAAGATCTGCCATCTATCTATTCCACACTAAAGTTTCTTGGTTACCGATTGCAACGCTGACTTAAATACGTCGCTATCCATGACGTTTGCAATTTTGTTGCCATAATTTGGGTCTGTGGCGTATCCAGATTGCTGCAAATCAAAACCCCATTGTTTCCCTTCACTTTTTTTACTGAGAGCGGCTTCGTAGCGTGAGTTCGAATTCAAAAAATTAACGTAATCATCAAATGCATGATCGAGAGAACGGTAAGAGCGGAAAGCGGCATTCTCTTGAGCGGCAATTCCATTCCGGTATTCAAGCGTATTCCTCCGGACCACATCTCCCTGCCAGCGTGAATCAGCCTTTATACCGAACAGATTAAAAGAACTGTTACCCACACCAGCCTGCATAACATGCTTACCCCATCCGGTTTCCAATACAGCCTGTGCGATCACGGCCTCAGCCGAGGTACCTAATACTTCAGCGGCGCGTTTGGCATGGGGGTAAATAGCCTGAACAAACTCATCTGGTGAATTCCAGCGCTGGAATGTAGAGTCAGAATCGTCCAACGACTCCTGAGTACTATTGGCTAGCGCCGTTACATCAGGGAGAGATACTCCCGGCGCTTCAGGCTCCTTATCTTGAGGCTCAACAGCCGGGCGAGACAGCAATGGGTGTTTCAAATAGGAGGAAATATCCATCGCAGAACCATTTGCAATCGGGTTGCTGTCCGATCTGGCCTGCATTTGCTTTACGATAACATCAGCTAAACCGATGCCACCGTTGTTACTGATATTCAGAGATAACTGTTTGTCATACATTCCCTGATAAAATTGACCGTCGCGGGAATCCAGCATATTGCCTTCAGCAAACACAGCATTGGCATCCCGCATACTCTGCAGCATCATATTGAGGAAAATGCCTTCCATTTGCTGGGCTGCAGCCTGCAGGGCAGCATCTTTATCGTCACGAGTCATTTTGCGCAGCTGGTTGAACTTGGAAAAGTCCAGGTACAAGTCCGGGGAGCTGTTACTCGTTGGTTTAAACATATCAGATCACGATCAATTCAGCGCGCAGAGCACCGGCTTGCTTCAGCGCTTCAAGAATTGCCATCAGGTCGCCCGGTGCCATACCCACACGATTGACTGCCGCCACAATGTCATCCAGGGTCACACTGTCACCCACTTTAAACATGTGGCTCTTGTCCTGAGTGATATCAATCTGGGACTCGTTGGCCGCCACTGTCTGCCCACCGGAAAAAGCACCTGGCTGACTCACATCCACGCTTTCAGATATGGTGACGGTCAAATTACCGTGGGTTACCGCCGCGGGAGATACCTTCACGTTGTTCCCGATAACAATGGTTCCGGTACGGGAATTTATGATCACTTTGGCAGAGGGTTCAGCAGGTTTTACTTCCAGGTTTTCCAGCACGGAAAGATAAGTTACCCGTTGCGAAGGATCTCTTGGCGCCGTCACTACAATTGAGGTTGCATCCATGGAACGGGCGACCCCCGGCCCCAACAGCTTATTTATTTCGTCCCGCACCCGCTTGGCGGTCGTGAAATCCGGCCGATGCAGGTTAAAAGTCAATGTGTTGCCTTCATGGAAAGGGTTGGGCGCGGATGCCTCCACCGTCGCACCATTAGGAATGCGCCCCGCACTGGGGATATTCACGGTAATCTTGGAACCGTCAGAACCCTGCGCACCGAAACCTCCCACCACCAGATCGCCTTGGGCGATCGCGTAAACGCGGCCGTCCGCACCACGCAACGGCGTCATTAATAACGTGCCGCCACGCAAGCTGGATGCATTACCTAAAGACGATACAGTTACATCAATGCGCTGGCCTGGCTTGGAGAAAGGCGGTAATTCAGAATGAATGGATACTGCGGCTACGTTTTTGAGTTTCGGTGTCAGATTCTCAGGCACGCTGATACCAAACTGCTCCATCATGTTACGGAAGGTTTGCACGGTGAAGGGTGTCTGGTTGGTTTTATCACCGGTACCATCCAAGCCAACCACCAAGCCATAGCCGATCAATTGATTACTGCGCACGCCCTGCACATCGGAAATATCCTTCAACCGGTCAGCCTGACTCAAGGCGGGCAACAAGATCAAGGCGACAAATACGAACAAAGATTTCATGAGGTTCACCTTTAAAACGGCCACCATTTACTACCAAAGAATCTGGATGCCCAGCCTTGAACCTGTGCATCCGCCAACGCTCCGGTGCCACTATAGGTTATACGGGCATCCGCCAATCTCGTGGAAAGCGCTGTGTTATCCGGGGCCACGTCGGATGGTCTGAGCATGCCTTCAATACGAATAAACTCATCGCCCTGGGAAAACGTCATCCATTTTTCGCCACGCACCACCAGCACACCATTAGGCAGCACGTCGGCAACCGTGACGGAAATCTGACCCAGTAAACGGTTACTTTGGTCTGAATTGGCATCGCCCTCAAACTCGCGGCTGTTGTCTGTATCAATGGACATATTAATGTTGGTACCGTTGTAGCTGGTTGAGGGGTTTGACCCCATTAAACTGGCCACACCCATGTCCAACTTGTCGTCCTTATCGATGGCCGTCGTGTTGGTCTTTGAAGAAACTGTACGCTCATCAAGGTACAAAGTGATGATGTCACCAATGCGGCGGGCTCGCTTGTCTTCCCATAAGCTGATACCGGCACCACTGGCATAGATCGATCCAGTTGCCCGCTCTCCTTCCGGTTGGGATACCGGCATTACGGGTGAGTAACGGGCATCCCCAGGTTTCGGCGTAGGTGCCGAGGCACAACCACCAACCAACAAGGAACCTGCCAGCACCCAAACACCTGCAGACTTCATTAATACGTCCATCATCACCTCCAAACCGCTATTACAACTGCTGACCAATAAACTGCAGCATTTGATCGACGGTGGAAATCACCTTTGAATTCATTTCATAGGCGCGCTGGGTTTCAATCATGTTTACCATTTCTTCCACAACATTCACGTTGGAGCTTTCCAAAGCGCCTTGAATAATGGGGCCCAAACCATTCTGTCCTGGCTCACCCTGGGTTGGAGCGCCACTGGCAACGGTTTCCCGAAACAGATTTGACCCCATGGCTTCAAGGCCAGCCGGGTTGATAAAATCCGCCAACTGGATATTGCCGATTTGAGTGGAGTCTCCGGTTTGTGCATCCACCGCCGTCACAATACCGTCTGTACCGATGGATATGTTTTGGAATCCTTCCGGTACAGTGATGCCCGGCTCAAGAGGAAAGCCACCGGATGTTACCATTTGCCCGGTTGAATCTATTTGAAACTGCCCGTCTCGTGTATATTGAATGGAACCATCCGGCATCAGTATTTGGAAGAAACCCCGACCGTTAATCGCCATATCCATTCCCTGGTCAGTCACCTCAATGTTGCCCATGGTGAATTCTTTCTGTGTCGCCACCATGCGAACACCCGTCCCCAACTGCAAACCGGAAGGGAGCTCAGTGTTCTGCGAAGATTGACCACCGGGCTGGCGGTTAATCTGATACAGAAGATCCTGGAACACAGCACGATCCCGCTTAAAACCGGTTGTACTGACATTGGCCAGGTTGTTCGATATCGTTTTCAGCCTGGTATCTTGTGCACTTAAGCCAGTCTTACTAACCCACAAAGATGCGTGCATGTTTCTACTCCGTTTTACCTGGCAACCCACTGCCCCTTACAGGAAGAAAATTGCCGTTCTAAATAATCGTTGTGCCGTTATTTCGACGCTTTACCTAGTTCTGCATTATCCGTGCCGACGCTTCATCCATTTCCTTAGCGGCTTGCATCATCTTCACATTCATTTCATACAACCTGGCGTGAGAAATGATCGAAGTCATTTCATTAACAGGGTTAACATTGGATCCTTCCAACATACCGTTAACCACTTGCACTTCAGGATCAGACTGCAGCTCCCCACCTTCTTTCAAATGGAACAAGCCATCTTCGCCTTTAATCAACGTTCCGGCAGGTGGATTAACCAGTTTAAGACGCGCCACTTGCGTTAATGACAACGCATCTTCTCCTAGCCCGGTAATCGACAATGTGCCATCCACTCCCACGACGAGCTTTTCATATTCCGGCAATACAACCGGACCACCATCTCCCAGTATCGGCAGGCCTGTACCCGTGGTGACCGCACCGGTGACATCCCGTTTTAGATCCCCTGCTCTGGTATAAGCTTCCGATCCATCCGGTAACTGCACTGCAAACCAGCCGTCGCCCTTGATTGCCAAATCCAGATCCCGTGCGGTTTCCATATAGGTTCCATTGCCGGTGTCCGTTCCCGGACGTTCGCTCATGGCATAAGCCCTGGAAGGAAAGTGCTCGCCGAATACCGACATGGTCCGATACTGGTGAAAGTCCGCTTTGAACCCTGTAGTGGAGACATTGGCCAAATTGTTGGCTCTAAGCCTTTGTGCATCCAAGGCCTCTTTCGCGCCAGTCATCGATATATATAAAAACTTGTCCATGATGTTTCTCGCCGCGTCAATTACTCATCGTTTTCGGTTGTTACCCTATAAACTGCAATTCACTTGCCAATTCTTTGGGCAAAAAAAATCCCCGCTTAGCGGGGATTTTCTGTCACAGATTAAGTTATCGAATCTGGATAATGGTCTGAGTCACGGCATTCGAGGTTTCAATCGATTTGGCATTGGCCTGGAAGTTCCGTTGCGAGGTAATCAATGTCACCAGCTCTTTGGTCAGGTCAATATTGGAGGTTTCCAAAGCACCGGACTGAATCAAGCCAAAACTGGACGTTCCAGCCTCACCGGGTATTGGCTCACCTGATTGCGTGGAAGCCCGCCAGGTGGTGTTTCCGATCTGCAGTAATCCCTGATTATTCGAGAAACGTGCCATGGCCACTTTACCTGCCGCAGTGGTTTGTCCGTTGGAATACGTAGCCTGGATAACCCCTTGATCGTCAACACTCAAACCAGTCAAACGGCCAATGGTAAAACCATCCTGAGACAAAGAAGACACGGCAAAAGGTGAGGCAAACTGCGTTGGCGTGTTGCCGGCAAAATCAAAATAAACCTGCTGGGTGGTATCAGCACCGTTGGTCAGGAATGAAAATTGATCCGTGTAAATACCATTGGCAGGGTCCGTACCCTGGAACACACCCTGGGAGTCAAAGGACAATACGCCGTAGGCAACACCGCCTGCATTCACTTCACCACTTAGAGCACCACCCACACCATCGTAGACATCCACGATGTTTTGCGTGCCCGTACCATCCGTCACCGTCAAAAAAACGCCCCAGGTATTCTGGAAGCCACTGGCCCCAAGGTTGGGCTCCTTCACAAAATATGCAGTGGCGATATGGGAGTCACCCAAACTGTCATATAAAGTAATGGATGTTGAAGCTGAGTAAGTATTGGAATCAGTGGGATCGAATGCGTCCACTGAAATATTTTGAGCGTTGGCAGGCAGGTTAACCCCAATCTCAACTTCTGCGGTGGCCTGTGGTGCACCCGCCGTATCAGGCAACTGCAACGGCGTGGTACTGGAAAGCGCCGTGGCGGTAACAGAACCATCATCATTCACTGGAAATACCTGCAGGTATTGATTGGCGGAGTTGACCACAAAACCATTCTCATCCACACCGAAGTTGCCGGCACGGGTGTAAACGCGCTCCTGGCTGATCTGATCCGGAGAAAGCACGAAGAAGCCCTCACCACTGATTGCCAAATCCAGCGCCTGGGAGGTGAAGTCCAGGTTGCCCTGGTCAAACAGTTGCTGTACCTGTTGCAGCAATACACCGTTACCTACAGCGGTATCACTATTACCAAAGGCCGAGTTTGCATAGATGTCACCGAACGCCGTTCGAGAACCTTTGAAACCAGTGGTCTCAACATTGGCAATGTTGTTACTGGTCACATCCAGTTGCGCTTGCGCTGCATTCAAACCACTTAACGCAATACTAAAACTCATGTTTTTCTCCTGCTATCAACGCACTTCTTTTATTTCACTGGACTCAACCTGACCCAAGCCATTCAGGTTAAGCAACATTCCACCCTGATTATCTACAATGCTGACGCTGTTAACGCGGCTGTAGATACTGGTAACCAATGCTTCATTTTCACCGGAAAGAGTGCCCTCTATGGTGATAGAGTAAGGACCATCTGGAAGCACCTCACCCTGATTATTCTTGCCATCCCAACTGAAAGGTGTTTCCGCGCTTCCGATGTTGCCCAAATCCCGATTGGCAACCACCTGGCCACTGGCATCCTTGATGATCATCATGACATCTCCCGATGCCTGACCCGCTTCAATCATACCGGTAATCCGGCCGCCCGCTTCCAGATAGCCAACCTGACCATCTACCAGCACCTCACGCCCCACCAATGCGGTAGCCTGAAGTGCCTGACTGGAACGATAGACAGAGCCGATGTCTTCCACTGTGCTGGCAAGATTCTGGATGCCTTCCAGCGAACTGAACTGTGCCAACTGTGCAACGAAGTCCGTTTGATCCGTCGGTTTCAGTGGATCCTGATTTTCGATTTGCGCCAGTAACAGGCGCATAAACATATCTTTGTCGGCCTGTGCCTGCGATTTTTCTGACTCCGGTTGGTTACGGATCGAGAGATCAGAGAGCACACTGTTTGCTTCTACACCGCTGATAGCCATGATTCTCTCCCTTTACCGGCCCAGACTCAGCACTTGCTGCATCATGGTTTTGGCTGAACTCATTACATCCACGTTGGTCTGGAAAGCCCGTGACGCGCTGATCATGTTGGCCATCTCTTCGACCACGTTAACGTTGGGGTAAGCGACATACCCATTTTCGTCCGCCATGGGATGATCAGGCTCGTATCGCATTTGCAGGGGCGCATCGCTTTCCACTATACCCTGCACTGAGACGCCGCCACCGGCATCCATTTGCCGTGCGCTGAAATCGAATGGTTGGTTGGACATGGCCGCCTGCAACTGCGCCTTGAAGATCGGCTCCCTGGCCCGATAAGTTTCATCCATGTTGCTGCTGACGCTTTCCGCGTTGGCAATGTTGGAACTGATGATGTTCAGGCGAACCGTCTGCGCACTCATTCCACTGCCAGCAATATCAAAAATATTCATTAAGGACATGATTATTCTCCTTTAATGGCCGACATCAGTGATTTGACCTTGCCATTGAGAAATTCAAAGGCTGCCTGGTATTCCATGGTGTTCCTGACAAACTCGGTCTTTTCCGTTTGAGCATCCACGGTATTCCCATCAATGGAAGGATTGGTAGGATTGCGGAATTTCAGACCGGTAATGGTGTCCGCCTGGGAAACCGAGAGAAAATGTTGATTGTCCGAGGTTTCAACGGGGATCACTTCCGCCGCCTCACCCATACGAACCTTAAGCATCTGCTGGAAATCGATATCCCTCGCTTTGTATCCCGGGGTATCCGCATTCGCAATGTTGTTCGCTAACACGTTGGCCCGCTGGGAGCGTAGCTCCAATGCGTGCTGATAAAGTCCAATGTGTTTATCGATACTGATTGCCATATCGCCCTCGTTAGCTTTGCATCTGCGCCATAAAACCGGCAAAACAGAATTAATTAACAGCAATAAAGCAACCCTTGTGCCATTGCTGCAGGATCTTTGAATTTCAATAAGTTAGAAAGGAACAAAGGGAGGAGGAGCAGTGAATGCGGCAATCGCTTACCGAGGGCGGCAAACCATCACTTCCTTATGTACACAACTCCGGGTGTGTAATAGCGGATTTCAAAAAGATCGTTCAACCCTTTTGGGGTTTCAGACCCGCCGAGAAACAGATAGCCACCAGGCTTCAATACTCTGTGGATGTTGGTAATGATTTGCTGTTGTAACTGGCTGGAGAAATAGATCAATACGTTTCGACAAAACACGACATCGAATTTACCCAGCGTAATGAAATTGTCTTTTAGATTGATCGGGCGGAACTCGATGCGCCGGCTGATTTCCGGTTTAATTTCCCAGCTGCCGTCCGCGTTGGGTTTGAAATACTGGTTCAGCCGCTCGTCTGCCATCCCGCGCTTCAATGCAAGTGGTTCATAGACCCCCTTCCTGGCTTGTTCCAACACTCGATTGGAAATATCCGTAGCCAGTATCCGCACCTGTTTATTGGCCAGCGTGAAGTTGCGGCGCCGGAGTTCCTCAACACAAATGGAGATCGAATAAGGCTCCTGCCCGGTTGAGCAGGCGGCACACCAGATCGAAATTTCACCGGGATTTTTCGCCAGTTCAGGCAGCAGGGTGTCCTGCAGATAAACGAAAGGATGGCGGTCACGAAACCACAATGTTTCGTTGGTGGTCATGGCGTCTATCACTTCCTGACGCAGGTTTCTTGCACCGGGACGCTCGATCTCTCTCACCAACTCAAACAGTGATTGAATCCCCTGCTCTTTCATAAGCTTACGTAGACGGCTGTCAATCAGGTAGTTCTTATTATCGCCCAGCAGAATTCCGCAGGCCTTCTCCAGATATAGCCGGAACTGAGCATATTCTCCCTCATCGAAACGGGAGTTATCGCTGGAAGGAAACACCATGTCAGCTGTTGTTCATCCTTGCAAAAGACTAAGCGTTACGTTTCTCAAGCGCGTGGGTAACCTGTTCCTGAACCAGATCAGCCAACTTATCCGGCTTGAACTTTGCCAGAAAATTGTCGGCCCCAACCCGCTTTACCATGGCCTCATTGAATACCCCGCTGAGCGAGGTGTGTAACAGGATATGCAGGTTTTGTGTTCTTGGATCTTCTTTGATACTGGCCGTCAATGTATAACCATCCATTTCAGGCATTTCGATATCGGAAATGAGCATGATATAACGATTGGTAATCGGCTCACCGGACTCAACAATTTCTTTAATGTGATCAAGTGCTTGCCTTCCATCTGCAACCACATGGGTTTTTACACCAACCTTTTCCACACAGCGCTTTATCTGCTTGCGTGCAACACTGGAATCATCGGCGATCAATACCGCCAAATCACTGGCAGAAGCCTGTTCAATCGTATCCTGACGAATCACTTCGGATGAGATCTCTTCCTGCATGGGAGAGACTTCCGAGAGGATTTTCTCCACATCGATGATTTCCACTATGCGGTTGTCCACCTCTGTCACCGCCGTCAGGTAATTGCCTTTGCCCGCACCTTTCGGTGGTGGGTGAATGCTTTCCCAGTTCAGGTTCACGATACGTTCGACCGCTTTTACCAGAAAGCCCTGAATCGCCATGTTGTATTCAGAGATGATAACAAAACAATTTTCTATATCGTCCAGCGGGGCGTTACCCATCGCCAGATTCATGTCCATGACGGAGATCGTGCCGCCACGAATATGGGCAATACCACGCACCACGGGGTTTCGCTGTGGAATCTCAGTCAGTTTTGGACACTGTAATACCTCGCGTACCTTGAATACGTTGATTCCGTAAATCTGATCATCGGCCAATCTAAAAAGCAACAACTCCAACCGGTTCTGTCCCACCAGTTGAGTTCGTTGATCGACTGTATCCAGCACCCCGGCCATATAAAAACTCCGCGTTTATTCCTTACGGCATAACCTTTGCTTGGTTGTTACCAAGAACAGCCATTCCGTCAAGTTTGTGGCAGATGACTGTTTTTACACACCATTCATTCAGAATAGGTCAAAACGAACAAATGAACAGTGAGCGACAAGAAATTATGATGTCGATCCGAATCGGCTTGATGCTGGCTATTTCAGGCTTTTTCGCCGCTGCGGTGCAGGCTGCTGCAACCGATGTTCAAAGCCAGATCGATGAGGCCATCAACCTTTATGTGAGTGAAACCCAGGCCCCTCACTACCAGAGAGTGAGTGTGGATATCCAACCCATCGATCCCCGGCTCCGCCTGGCACAGTGCGATCAGGCGTTGCAGCTACAGCATCGACCACGCAACCGATCTGCCGGCAGGCTCACGTTCAAAGTCACCTGCGATGGCACTGAAAGCTGGTCCATACATGTACCCGTCACGGTTCAAGCCTTTGATCACGTTGTGGTTTCCGATATTCCAATCGCCAAGGGGACCCACTTGAGAGTGTCTGACTTGCGACTGGAACTGGTGGATATTTCCCTGTTACACGGCGGCTACTTCCAATCCCTGGAAGCACTGGATGGTTTCGTCGCCCGCCGCCCCATTCCGGCAGAGCAGGTGATGACCCCTGCCCTGGTAGACCCCGCCAAGATGATCAACCGGGGAGAAAAAGTCGTAATCGTAGCGGAAGGCCCGGGGCTAAGCATTCGAGCCACCGGGCTGGCGATGGAAGATGGTGCCTTCGGTGAATTGGTGCGGGTACGCAACACCTCAACCAACAAGGTTGTGGAGGGCCGTATTACCGCCCCCGGACTGATTAAAGTCAGCCTCTAACCGGCCGACAAACTCAGTGGCACAAACAAAAAATTTGTGTATAAATAAACTAAAGTTACTGTGATTGCCGCCGATATATTGGGTAAGAACGCAGTATTTAAGTAAAGGCGTAGAAAAATGGCTATGGAAATCAATGGCTTAAACAGCAACCAAGTGAATACCAACAAGGCCCGTTCAGGCCAGAAGGTAAGCACCGTGGATGCCGATGCCAAAAAAGTCGATAGCAAAGCTGAAAGCTCCAGCGGTGAGACTGTCAAAATCAGCCCGGAAGCCCAGGCGCTTAATCGGGTTAGTCAGCAAATGGAAACCGATGCTCCTGTCAACCAGGAAAAGGTGGACGCATTGAAGGCCGCGCTGGCGGATGGCAGTTACAAGGTAGATGCCCAATCTGTAGCCCGCAAAATGCTGGAAAACGATTCTTTGTTCTAACCGGGTTAACCGGTCCGGATAGGTATCCAAAGGTCGCTTTCTCCTCTGCACCACCCTCCTCCTGAAATTCCATCATTTAATCAGCTTTAAACTCATCTTAAACTCACCTTTAATTCATCTTAGGCACACTAATTGCTAAATTCTCCTTAAACACAACGTTGGTTGAGGAGTGGGTATGTCGAACCAGATTTCCCCCAAGGCTGCACAGCAACTGTTGCGGGCCATTGAACAAGATTACACCCTGGCACAATCCCTTAAATCCGTATTGCAGGAGGAAAAATCCATCCTGGAAAAGCGGCAATATACTGCCCATTCCGCCCTGCTTGCCCGCAAAACCCAGCTATTGATGGAGCTGGACCAGGCCGACAACGCACGTCGCCAGGCCATGGCCGACATGGGGCTGCAACTGGACAAAAACGGGTTCGACCTGTTTGTAAAACAGGTGCCACCCACTTGGCAGGAACGTTTCCAGAGCGGCTGGGAGAAGCTGGCGGATACCATGAATGCCTGCGCCCGCCTGAACAAGGTGAATGGCAAAATACTGGCCCACGCCCAGAATTCCATGGAACACTTGATGTCCATTATCAAAGGCACCGCCAATCAGGTCTCAGTCTATCAGGCCAATGGGCGCCGCAACCTCAGCGCGTCCCATCGCATGCTGGCAACTGCCTGATTTTAAAAGACCAAGCACTTGAAAAAGGTTCTGCTAAACTGAATCTAAGAGTATTAATTTCAGAGTGTTCGACACAGTATGATCCACGGCTTGCTGGATAAGCTGTTCGGTAGTGACGACAAACCGAAACACGGCTCTCCAAAAAATATAAAACATGCCCATGACGAGATCAGCAAGCTCTTGAACCTGTACAAGGATCAGGAGCACTTGATGACGGCTATGATCATGAACGCCGGACAGCGCAAAATTGCCAAACTCAATACCGGCATCCTCTCCATAGACGATCAGGCACAGCAGTTCGTCACCGACGCATTTCATCCGAGTGATCCGGAACAACTGCTGGGCAAAGGCACAAAAATCCAGTTCTCCCTCACCCATCATGGTGTGCGTCATCAGTTTGACGCCGTCCACATTCAAAGCCAATCCTCACCGGAAGGGACACGTCATCATTTTCAGTTTCCCAAAGGCATTGAGCAGATCCAGTTGCGAGATGCATTCAGGGTGAAGTTGAGCCAGGCACACCCCATCAAGGTAACCCTCACCCACAGTGAGCAGCCGGCGATTACCGGAGCCTTGGCGGATCTGTCTGCCAGCGGTATGCGGGTAAGAATAGAGGGACTGGTGTCCCCCAAACCGGTTCGGGGTGAAGCCTACAGTTCCTGTCATCTGGTACTGAGTGACGGCAGCCCAATAGTCTGCGCCGCCCGCCTGATGCATTGGCAGTATGACCCGGATCTGAGAGTCACCTTTCTGGGGATTCAATTTGTCGATCTCGACGGCAATACCCAGCGCGCATTAAACCGCTTCCTGACGGAATTACAGCGCAAACAACGTCAGTTGAGTTAGTTGTCGATTTAAGCATTAAGCCAATCAGGCAGATGGCGCTTCAGGTCATCGAGGGTGTCGATGTCCCAGCGGTCGGATAGCACATGAAACCCAACGCCGGCGGTAAAAAGTCGCTCCAACGTAAATCCCATCACTTCCGGAGTCCCCCAGGGCATTTCCCTGAACAGGAATGAAACCGGTTCGGTGGCACCCACCAGAACATAGCCTCCATCCATCGCCGGACCGATCACCACAGATGATTTCTCCAACGCACGGAATGCGTCGGCAAGGTATTGGCCATCAATGGACGGGGCATCTGCGCCAATCAAAACCACTTTATGGTGCCGGGCCAGACCGTGACGTAAGGCGAAATCCATGCGGGTCCCCAGGTGTTGCCCCTGCTGTACGTAACACGCAACACCCATGCTTTCAAAGTAAGAACAAGCTTCATCGCTGGTGGTCCATACTTCCACTTCAGCAACACGTGCATCAAGCGCCATATTAACCACGGTTTCGCACAGGCGATGATGAATCTGCAAGGCAAACTCATCCCCTTTATCCTTGGCCAACCGTGTTTTTACTTTTCCCGCCAGCGGAGCTTTGGCAAAAATCTGAATTAAATCACTCATCCATAATACCAGGCATGTAAACGCCGGGGGCTGACGCCCAAACGATAAGCCAGACGCAGCCACCACATCAGCAGCATTGTTTTAAGCACACCGTGCTTCGACCAACGGCGCGCAGATGTCATTACCGGTTGCGTGACTCTGAAAGGTACGGATAGCTTACGAGCACGCAAGCTGAATTCCACATCTTCCATCAATGGTAACTGGGCAAAGCCCTGCAATCGGAGAAAAAACGCCGCACGCATAAAAAAAGTCTGATCACCGGTGCACACTCCGGTCAGAGCAGAGCGTCGATTCATAAACCAGGCGATCATGCGATAGGGCCAGCGGGGGTTATCCAGCTGCACATCAAAACGCCCCCACTGCAAACCCGTGGCAAGAAATGCTTCCATCAACAGGTTGAAATCAGCCGGTAAGCGGGTGTCCGCATGGACGAAAACCAGCAGCGGGCCTTCAGCCATTTCGGCCCCCGCATTCATCTGCCGTGCGCGCCCCGGCCCGGATGAAACAACAACGACCGGATAAGCCGCCAACCGCTGCAGCGTACCGTCCTGGCTGCCGCCATCACACACCACCACTTTCCAGCGATTGTGCGCAATAGCAAGCAAATCCTGCATACACTGATCGATGCCGGCACTTTCATTCAGAACGGGAACAACAATGGTTCCCAGGATCTCACCCGACATGGAGTGACTATTATTCGAGGGCACCACCACAACTACTTCCCTGCCCGGCTGTGCAACCAAAACAGTGATCCGCCACCAACACAGGATTGCCTTCCATATCGTCTTGCAGCAGGTCACTCAAATGACGAGGCTGGCCACGCCGTTGCAGCGGCAGCTCCAGCATTTGATTAAAATCGCAGTCATACAGATTACCCTGCCAATCCACACTGATGGTGCTGCGGCACATCAAACCTGCAAGATTACCCTGGTTAAAGCTGCTGCGTAACAGTTGCATGTAATCATCAAACTGGCCTTTTGATACCAGCATGCTGCCAAAGCGGCTGATGGGCATATTCGCCAGCGTTAGAAGATTATTGAATTCGATGCCGAAGTCCTCGAACAAGCGCCGTTTGTATTCCTGCTCCAGAGTCTGTTGTGAAGGCGGCAGGAAGGCGCCGCCGGGGTTATACACCAGATCCAGAATCAGGCCGCTACCCGGCTTTCCATATCCGAGGGCGTTCAACGTTTGCAGCCCCTCGATAGAGCGTTCAAATACGCCTTTGCCGCGCTGGTCATCCACATTTTTCTGGCTATAACAGGGTAAAGACGCCACCACCCGAACACCCTGCTCTGCAAGAAACGGAGCCAGAGTCTCCTGCCCGGGCTCTTGCAGAATAGTCAGGTTACAACGATCGATCACTTCGACTCCCAAGCCCCTGGCCTGCTCCACCAACCAGCGGAAATGGGCATTCAACTCCGGCGCACCACCGGTCAAATCCAGTATTTGTGGCTGCCGTCGCTGAATCACCTCCAGCACCTGCTGTGCCGTATGCCAGGACATCTCCTCGGTGCGCTTGGGCCCGGCGTTAACATGGCAATGGGTACAACTCAGGTTGCAGCGATAACCCAGGTTAATCTGCAGGATCTCCAACCTGCTCCGCTGCACCGGCGGAAAATCGGTGCTGAAGCGATACAACAGGGGCTTGGTGTCAATCATAAGGTTCTTTTCCCGGTACGAATTGTCACATCTTAAAATAAAAAACCCGTGACCTACAGGGTCACGGGTTTTTTGACTCATACTAACGAGATTTGTTACAGCTTGCGGGCCATAACTGGCGTGGTTACAACCTACAGGGACATGAAACGCTTCAGGTGATAATCCCCACTGCCAAACAGGGTATTGATCACGTTGATCCGTTTCAGGTACATGCCAACGCTCATTTCGTCAGTCATGCCCATGCCGCCAAAGATCTGTACCGCTTCGTGGGCGGATTTCTGGCCTTTCACGGCGACAGCGTATTTCAAGGCGGATACGTTCTTACGGAAATCCGCTTCGCCGGCCTGATGGCTCATCACCGTACGCAAAAGCAGGGACTTGCACTCCTCATGCATGGTAAACATGTCCACCATGCGATGTTGCAGTGCCTGAAATACAGAAATGGGCACACCGAACTGCTTGCGGTTTTTGGTGTATTCCACCGTTTCCTTGTACAGCTTTTCCATCATGCCTACGGCTTCGGCACAGAGCGCCATTGCCGCCTCGTCCGCTACGGATTCGAGCACTTCAACGGCAGCGCCAGCAACTCCCAACAAAGCAGAACCAGGAACCTTCACACGATTCAGTGTCAATTCAGCCGCACGATGACCATCCAGGGTGGGATAATCCTGTACTTCCAAACCATCGCTGTTGGCCGGCACCAGGAACAGGGATACACCCTCCCGGTCGCGAGCCGAGCCGGACACCCGCGCCGACACAATAAAGGTGTCAGCCGTCGCCCCATGCATCACCATGGCTTTAGTGCCGCTGAGTTCAAAGCCATCGCCACTGGCCGTGGCCTGGGTTGTCACATCAAACAAATCAAAACGGGATTGGGGTTCAATCGCTGCTAACGACAGCTTGCGGCTACCGTCAATAATGCCACCCAGAATCTCGGCTTTCTGTTCTGGGCTGCCTGCTTTGGCCACCGCAGCACCGGCCACCAGAACGGTGGAAACATAGGGTTCCACCACCAGCCCTTTGCCGAAGGCTTCCATCATAATCATGGTTTCGACAGCACCGCCGCCTATACCACCATCTTCTTCGGAAAAAGGTACACACAGCCAACCCAGCTCCGCAAACGTCTGCCAGGTGGCGGCATCAAAACCACCCTCCATAGCACTGTGCTTCTTGCGGGTTTCATAGTCGTAATCGTTCTGGATGAACTTGTCGACGCTGTCTTTTAAAAGAGTCTGTTCTTCGCTGTAATCAAAATTCATAGTTCCACCTATAGCCCCAACACCATTTTCGCGATGATATTTTTCTGTACTTCATTGGACCCGCCGTAAATGGTGGATGCCCTTCCGTACAGGTATTTGGTGGAAACCGGTGAGGCATAGTCGTTACCGATACCCGGCGTCAGGGCATGAGCATAATAACCACAGGCCTCTACTGCCAGTTCAGAAACAGCCTGCTGAATCTCGGTACCGCGGATTTTCAGGATGGAGGATTCCGGCCCCGGCGCACCGCCTACGGCAGCATTAGCAATGGCACGCAGCTCAGTGTATTCCAAAGCCATCAGATCCACTTCGATTTGCGCCAGCTTGGCACAGAACATTTCGTCCTCGATCAGAGGCTTGCCACCAGACATTTCCCTGGCCGCAATCTCTTTAATCTGCTCGATGGCTTTTTTCGACTGGGGCACACCGGCAATGGCAGTACGCTCGTGGGTGAGCAGAACCTTGGCGTAGGTCCAGCCCTTATTTTCCTCGCCGATGCGATTGGCCACGGGTACCCGTACGTTATCGAAAAACACTTCGTTGAGGGAGTGCTTGTTATCGATGGAATCGATTTTGCGCACTTCAATGCCTGGGGTCTTCATGTCGATCAGCAGGAATGAAATACCCTCCTGCTTCTTGGCATTCGAGTCAGTACGCACCAGACAGAAAATCCAGTCCGCGTGCTGGGCATAGGTGGTCCAGATCTTCTGGCCATTGACGATGTAGTCGTCACCATCCCGCTCGGCTTTGGTCTGCAGTCCGGCCAGGTCGGAACCGGCACCCGGTTCGGAATAACCCTGACACCACCAGACGTTACTCTGCAGAATGTCCGGCAAAAAGCGCGCTTTCTGTTCTTCTGTGCCGAAAGTATAAATAACGGGTGCCACCATTTTCAGTCCGAAAGGCACGACCGCAGGCGCACCAGCTTCAGCGCACTCATTCTCAAAGATGAATTTCTGCGTAATGCTCCAACCCGTGCCACCGTATTCTTTGGGCCAGTTAGGCGCAATCCAGCCCTTCTCATACAGAATTTTCTGCCATTCCACGATGGTGTCTTTGTCGATGTAGCCACCGACCACTGACTTGGTGAACTTATCGGACAATTTCTCTTTCAGAAAAGCGCGCACTTCATCACGAAATGCGACATCATTGGGCGTCAGTTGAATGTCCATTCCTATCCTCTGCTTATTTATAATGAACCTGCCATAACAGACCTTTATAGCGGGTTATCAGTGTAGGCGACACCCCGTAGAGCGTCACTGACCAAAATTGCCAGAATTTTGTCCTACACAATCCTTCTCAAGACCGGCAATCCTTATCAAAACAGCGGCTTAGGCTGATTAGGGTAGATAAACACCGGGCAAGCCGTTAAAATCCCGCATGTTCCGTATGGCCGCCCTTAGCTCAGCTGGATAGAGCGTCCCCCTCCTAAGGGGAAGGTCTCAGGTTCAAATCCTGAAGGGCGGGCCACATTTCCCTCTTGGGCCCTGAACAGTAGAGATGCGATGGACTTTTCGGTAGTAGATAGCCCGGCCATCTGGATTACCTTTAAGCTGGCCCTGTTTACCACAGTAATCTTACTCATCCTGGCGACTCCGTTGGCCTGGTGGCTTGCGACGACCCACAGCCGTGCCAAAGGCGCCATTTCCGCCCTGGTAGCCATGCCGCTGGTATTGCCGCCCAGCGTGCTGGGATTTTATCTGCTGGTGATGATGGGGCCGGAGGGTTTTGTGGGTCAGCTAACCCAGAATCTGGGACTGGGACTGTTGCCCTTCACCTTCTCGGGCCTGGTGGTGGCATCGGTCATCTACTCACTTCCCTTTTCCGTGCAACCCATCCAAGCTGCTTTTGAGCAATTGGGTAACCGCCCGATGGAAGTAGCCTCCACCTTGCGTGCATCACCGATGGATCGCTTTTTTACCATAGCCTTACCCATGGCCCGGCCGGGATTGCTCACCGCTATGGTGCTAACCTTTGCTCACACTGTTGGCGAGTTTGGCGTGGTGTTGATGTTAGGGGGCAATATCGAGGGAGAAACCCGGGTGCTGTCCGTTGCCATTTACGATCACGTGGAAGCCCTGGAATACAACAAAGCCCACATTTTATCAGCCGGGTTGATCGCTTTTTCATTCACCGTGCTGCTGTTATTACAGCGCCTTAACCACAAGCGTAAATGGCAGCACATATGAGCAGCATCGAATTTGATTTTCATCTAAGGCGGGAAGATTTCAGTCTTGAGGTAAGAGGCGAATTGCCCAATCAGGGGATTACTGCGCTGTTTGGAACATCCGGTTCCGGCAAAACCACTTTTTTGCGCTGCATCGCCGGCCTGGAACGGGCTGAGGGCAGCAAGCTGATCGTAAATGGCCAGACCTGGCAGAGTGGCTCCAATTTCATGGCCACTCATCAGCGCCCCATCGGCTATGTGTTTCAGGAAGCCAGTCTGTTTGCTCACTTAAAGATTAGACAGAACCTGGAATACGGCTGGAAACGCATTCCTGCGGCGCAGCGTAAAGTGGATTTCGACGAGGTCATTCCACTGCTGGGTCTGGAAAATTTCCTCAAGCGTTATCCTCATCAACTGTCCGGTGGTCAGCGGCAACGGGTGGCCATCGCCCGGGCGCTGCTGACAAGCCCGGAACTACTGCTGATGGATGAACCGCTTTCGGCCCTGGACCTGGAGAGCAAACAGGATATATTGCCCTATCTCGAACGCTTACATGATGAATCCAGTTTACCGATTCTGTATGTCAGCCACTCCCCGGATGAAGTGGTACGCCTGGCCGACCACCTGGTACTGATGGAAAACGGGAGCATCCAGGCCCAGGGTGAGATAAACAGCTTACTGACCCGCTCCGATTTATCATTATCCAAACTGGATGAAGCCAGTGCCGTGTTGAAGTGTCGCGTCGCGTCACATGATCCGCAGTACCACGTCACCTATGTTGCCATTGATGATTGCGGGCTGAATCAAAAATTGCTGGTGCCTTTTAAGGATTTTCCCATGCAACACCCGGTGCGGGTTCGCATCCTGGCCCGTGACGTCAGTCTGGCCATGCAAATGCAGGAACAAACCAGCATCAGCAATATTCTTCCCGCTCGAGTGGTGGAAGTATTTCCCAGCAACAGTCCCTTTCAGGTGATTGTAAAACTGGATATTGGCGGCCAGTTCATCCTCTCAAAAATCACCAAGCGTTCTGAAGCCCTGCTGAAAATTGAAAAAGACAAACTGGTGTATGCCCAGGTCAAATCAGTCGCCCTGATGCGTTAGAGGATTTTATCCCGCACCGGACCGATCCAGGCGGGCAAACAATCCCCCCAAAAAACATCCTGTCAGCAAACCACTCAAATGGGCCTGATTGGCCATGGGCATAATATTGGTAAAGCCCAAAGCCAGAGCGATCAGCATGAAGACCATCAATCCCTTGGGCAATCGAAACGGCGGCGCCGGACTGAAGCGTTCATAGAACCACAGATAGCCCAGCACGCCGTACACCACTCCAGACAACCCACCAAAGCCGTTACCCGTCCACATAAACTGGACCAGATTGGATACCACCGCGCAGAGAAAGAACAGAGCAAACAAACGCCGTGAAGACTGGGTACGTTCCACCATGCCGCCGAATACCCACCAGGCGCTCATGTTGAACAGAAAATGAAAAATGCCGAAGTGGATAAAGGCAGGTGTAATCCAGCGCCATAAGTCACCACTATCGAGTAATGCCTCAAAACTGTTGAAAAACATAAATGGTGATCGGGCGACCGCGTCCATACCCTGAGAGGTGAGGATATAGACCACCAGGCAAATCACAATCACCGTCTTGGACACCACGCCACTGAGTTTCATGATGCGGGCAAAGGTCATCCCCCGGTACACACCGGAAAGTTTTTCCGCCTGCTGGGCATTGTCCTCCGCCACCAGCCAGGATGCCTGTCGATAGCGCTCGTGGTTAGGTTCATTCAGAAATCGTTGCAACTCTTCCAGCGCTGTGGGCAACTCTTCATCCTGCTCAATGAAAATATTGGCGCCATCATCGCGGATCTGAATTGAAGCGGACAACCCCAGACTTTTGAGGTAATCCACAAAAGCCTGGGCATAACGGGGATGCCGAATAAAGGTAAGATGTTGCATCAGAGGGATTTCAGAATTTCGATCACATCATCATGGTGGGTTTTGGTTTTCACTTTGTCCATTACGTGCTTGAGACGACCGTCTTTGCCGATGATGAACGTGGTGCGCAAAATTCCCATAAACTCACGGCCCATGAATTTTTTCAAGCCCCACACGCCATACTTCTCAGCAACGGTTTTATCTTCATCAGACAACAGGTCAAAATTCAGTTCTTTCTTTTCAATAAAACTCTGCAGCTTTTTCACCGGGTCCGGACTCACCCCCAACACCACCGCATCCAGTTTCTCAAATGCTTTCTTCGCATCGCGGATACCGCAGGCTTGTGTAATACAGCCCGGCGTCAACGCCTTGGGATAAAAATAAAGCACTACCGTCTTCTTGCCTTTGAAATCTTTCAGGCTGACTTTCTCTCCATCCTGGTTAACCAGTGAAAAAGCCGGTGCCATATTTCCCACCTTTGGGAATGCCATAGTTTATCTCCTACTTCTCAATAGTTAGAAATCATTGAACACAGGTCGAAATCAAGAATAATTGACATACAATACAGTGATCAACCAAGGAGGTCGATCTTGTCTGAACAAAACAAAGCGCCATTTGGCGTCATGCTGGTCAACCTGGGTACACCGGAAAACCCCGACGCTGCCAGTGTCCGCAAATACCTGGCAGAGTTTTTATCGGATCCCCGGGTAATCCGGGTACCCCGATTACTCTGGTGGCTGATCCTGCATGGCATTATCCTGCGGGTACGCCCGGCCAAAGTGGCTCGATTGTATCAGACCATCTGGACCGACGAGGGTTCACCGCTCATGCACATCAGCCGACGCCAGGAGGCGGCCCTGCAGGCGAAGCTCAGAGAGATCACAGGCACCGACATTCCAGTGGAACTGGCCATGAGTTACGGAGAGCCCAGCCTGGCCACGGCCGGACGCAAACTGGCAAACCGGGGCGCCCAACGCATCATGGTATTACCCCTGTATCCACAATATTCCTCTTCCACCACCGCTGCGGTATTCGACGGGTTGGCCAGAGCACTGAAGCCCTGTCCGGACATTCCCGAAATCCTGTTCATTCGCGACTACTGGCAACGGCAAGACTACCTGCAGGCTTTGGCGAACAGCGTACAACGTTTCTGGGATGAGCACGGCAAACCGGACCGATTGTTGATGTCGTTCCATGGCATCCCCCAACGCTATGAGGACACCGGTGATCCTTACCCCGGCCTCTGCCGCCAGACGGCGATGGGTGTTGCCCGCCTATTGGGGTTACAGGACGGTGAATGGTCGGAAAGCTTCCAGTCCCGGTTTGGCAGGGAAGAATGGGTCAAGCCCTATACCGATGTCCTACTGGAAGAATGGGGCAAGGATGACAGTATCAATCGGGTGGATGTACTGTGTCCCGCCTTTGCAGCGGACTGCCTGGAAACCCTGGAAGAGATCGAAGAGCAGAACAAAGTGGTGTTCCTGGAAGCCGGCGGCAAGCAATATCACTACATTCCCTGCCTTAATGATCACCCGGAACACATCCAAATGTTCGCCAATCTGGTATTGGAGCGCGCAAAAGCCTGGCCCTAGCGGTGTTTGACCGTGACAACCGGCAATTTCTGGCTACGCTTATTAATATAAATTAATCCCTTATATCAATCTTTTAGCGTCGCCCGATGGAACTGGAAGGATTCTCGCAACTGGAAAAAATTGCCGAGGGCGGTATGGCCGTTCTCTACCGGGGGATTCAATCGTCCCTGGGCCGTCCTGTTGCCATCAAAGTCATGAAAGGCGCCCTGCAAGGCACCCCCGAAGCCCATGAAATGTTTGAGTGGGAATCCCGGATTGTGGCCCGGCTGGATCACCCCAATATCATCCGCGTCATCGATCGGGGCCTGACCTCGGACGAAATGCCCTACTTCGTGATGGATTACGTGGAAGGGCTGACTCTGAAAGATGCCCTGAAGAATAAAAAGCTTTCCGACCGGCGCAAACTTCGAATCATTATGCAGGTGGCGAAAGCCCTGGGTTACGCCCACAAGAACAATGTCATCCATCGGGATATCAAACCCGGCAACATCCTGCTGGACCGGGAAGGCAATGCCAGAGTGGTGGATTTTGGTATCGCCCGGCTTTCGGAAGACACCGAGGTCTCCTCTGTCAAAGAGGAAGGTATGACGGTGGGCACCCCCGCCTACATGGCACCGGAGCAGAAACGGGGCGCCAGCTTCACCAGCTCGGCCAGTGACATCTATTCCCTGGGCATCATCATGTACCTGATGCTGGCGAACAAGTTGCCGAAACACGGCTATCCACCACCCTCGCATTTCAATCCCAAAATTCCATCGTCCCTGGACAAGATCACCATGGCCTGCCTGGCCGACGATCCCGATCGCCGTCCCAGTGCCGATAAATTGGTTGCCCTGCTGCTGAAGGCCTTGAAAGGGGCGCACCTGAATAAAGAACAAAAGGTGGAAGCCCAGGAGACCTTCAATGATCCGAAGGAAAAGTTCCGACTGCTGGACGTAATTCGGGAAACCCGCTTCGGCAGCGTTTGCCTCTACGAAAACCGGCAGGACCACTCGTTAATGGTGCTGAAAAAACGCATCGGCAATTTCAACGGCTACAACGAATGTGAAATTCTCTCCCGGATCAAACACCGCAACATCATCAATGTGCGTGGTGTCAGTCGCAATGAACGGCTCTTTATCACCATCCTGGAATATCTCTCCGGGGGCAGTTTACAGAGCAGAATGGCCAAACCCATGTCAGTCGATGAGTTTATGGTGGTGGCGGATCAGATTTGTGACGCGATGGCGTTTGCCCACAGCAATCGTATCGTCCACGGCAATTTACGCCCCCAGAACATTCTGTTTGATGACACCAATACCGTGAAGATCATGGACTTTGGTTTCGAGCCCCACTATGAAGAAACCTTAGAGGAAAACTGGTACAAGCCTCCCGGTGAAAGCCCCTCGCCCCAAACCGACGTGTTCGCTGCCGGGGTCATCTTCTACCAGTTGCTGACCGGTGCCCTGCCGGACTGGAAACGGGGGTTACTGCAGCCTTGTGAAGCCTTTTCCGAAATCCCGCAAAACCTGCGCACCCTCATCAAAGGTATGCTCTGCCTGGAAACCAACGTCAGGGTTCAATCATTTGAAGAAGTGAAGCACGCTCTCCATCTGGCCGATGCACCTGGCCCGATCAAAGACAAAACCAAGCTGAAGACCAAACCACAGAAGAACAAACAACGCAGCCCCATGAGGACGCTGGTCCTGGCTGTAGCACTGATGTTATTGTTGGGAGTGAACGGTGCGCTCTATTTTTGGATCTATATGCAAAAGTCCGGGGACAATCACGGAGTGAGCATACTGCAAAACAGCAAGCCGACGGCGGATCAGGAATTCCAATTTCAGAAAGTGGACAAAACAAAACCAAATTAGCATTGTTTACTTCGTGCTCTATTTACACTTTGTAAAAGTGTGATAGCTTAAGCGTTTATGTATAGCCGACGCATTCAGGAAGGATTGCGTCCCATCTCCCACTGGAGGGTGCCATGATCGATTATGAATTAACCGATCTTCTAATCGAACTTGAGGAAATTCAGCAGGATCGTTTTCTCAACAAGGCTCGCGGCCAACAAGTAGTTGATTTATTGGCCTTTTACGACATTCCCGAATCTTTGTATGTGTTACGGCAGGAACCCCAAAACGGGCGTGAACCGCATCAGTGCCGTCGAAAAATAGCGCTGTTTGACTTCGCCCATGTGCCCCCGGAAATCAAATCCCAGCTGATTGAATGCCTGTTCATGATCGGCCACTCCCCGGAGTTCATTGCGGAAGCATTGGGAGAAGACATCCGTGCCGTAGCGGAATCCCTGCGCTCAGTGGTGGATGAAAACCGCGCCAAGAAAGCGGCGGATTTGCGCAAGAACCCGCAGCGGTTTCGACTGGTTAAATCCTAGATTCACTGCCCTGAAAAGGGCTCATCGTAAGAAACAAAAAAAGCCGGCAGACGCCGGCTTTTTGCTTGATGGTGGTTACCGGAATTCATACTACATGATTCAGCCGACATAGCTCAGCCGACATAGTTCAGTAGAATACCGGCTGCCACCGCAGAACCGATAACACCCGCCACGTTGGGTCCCATGGCATGCATCAACAGGAAGTTCTGCGGATTCGCCTCAAGGCCAACCTTGTTGGAAACCCGGGCAGCCATCGGCACCGCAGACACACCGGCTGAACCAATTAACGGATTAATCGGCTGCTTGGAGAGCTTGTTAAGCAGCTTCGCCATCAATACACCACAACCGGTACCAATACAGAATGCCGCCATCCCCAAAATCAGGATGCCCAGCGTTTCTGCCACCAGGAAGGAAGAAGCACTCAACTTTGAACCAACGGCCAAACCCAACCCGATGGTCACTATATTAATCAGTGCATTCTGCGCTGTATCACTGAGCCGATCCACCACCCCACATTCACGCATCAAATTGCCGAAGCAGAACATACCCAACAGCGGCGCCGCATCCGGCAGCAATAAAGCAACCAGGACCAGAATCACAATGGGGAAGATAATTTTTTCCGCTTGGGACACGTTACGCAGCTGTTCCATCTTGATCTTGCGTTCTGCTTCCGTGGTCAGTGCACGCATAATGGGTGGTTGAATCAACGGCACCAGCGCCATATAGGAATACGCCGCTACTGCGATTGCTCCCAACAAATCCGGAGCCAATTTGCTGGTAACGTATATCGCCGTAGGACCATCAGCACCGCCGATAATACCTATGGATGCCGCATCCGCCAGTGAGAAGTCGATTCCAATACCCATACTGGTAAGCGCAAGGGCACCAATCAAGGCAGCAAATATACCGAATTGCGCCGCCGCACCGAGCAACAAAGTGCGGGGATTGGCCAATAGTGGACCAAAATCCGTCATGGCTCCTACCCCCATAAAGATCAGCAAGGGGAACAATCCGGTGGTCAAGCCGACTGTGTAGATCAAGTACAGGATACCGTCTGAATGCCCACCAGCCTTCACCATATGGCTAACCTGATCGTGCAACGCGGGCTCTGCGGCGTACCAGGCATTTTTCACTTGAGTGGCAGTAGCATCAGCGGCCAATCCCAAAGCCGACTTCACGCTATCCACCAGTGCAGCATCACCGTAGTACAGCGCATGCCCCAGCGCTGATTCCGCCATACCGGCAACTGGAATGTTCGACAGAATGCCACCCACACCGATAGGGACCAGCAACAGGGGTTCAAAGCCTTTCTTGATGGCCAACCAAAGCAACAACAGGCCCACCAGAATCATCACCCCCTGACCAATTTCCAGGTGGTAAATGCCGGTGCTGTGCCACAGCTTTATCAGATTATCCATGGTTGCAATGCCTCGTTCAGCCGATGGACAACAAGGTAGCGCCAACTTTCACAGCGTCACCTTCTTTAACGGAAATGGCAGTAACGGTACCGGATTTGGCGGCACGCACTTCGGTTTCCATTTTCATCGCTTCCAGGATCACGATGACATCACCTTCCTGGACTTGCTGTCCGGCGGACACGACCACTTTAAAGATGTTTCCGGCCAATGGCGCAGGTACGGGCTCCCCCGCTCCCACAGGTGCAGCTGCAGTCGGTGCCGCTGTTGCAGTCGCAGGCGCCACATTGGTGATGTCACCACCCTCAGCCACCTGAACCACGTAGGATTGGCCATTCACTGTAACGGTGTACACGCCACTGTCGCCACCAGCGGATGGAGCAGCTGCTGCAACAGGTGCCACTTCCGCCCCGGTAGGCGCCGGTTCGAAGGCATCAGGATTGCCACGGTTTTCCAGGAATTTGAGTCCGATCTGTGGGAACAATGCATAGGTGAGCACGTCATCCACTTCTTCAGAGGCCAGCTTGATACCTTTTTCTGCTGCCAGCTTCTTCAGCTCGGCAGTCAGCTTATCCATTTCCGGCTCCAGCAAGTCTGCCGGGCGGCAGGTGATCGCTTCTTTTCCTTCCAATACCCGTGTCTGCAGCTCTTTATTAAACGGTGCAGGTGCGGCGCCGTATTCGCCTTTCAGGACACCGGCGGTTTCCTTGGAAATGCTCTTGTAGCGCTCACCAGTGAGCACGTTTAACACAGCCTGGGTGCCTACGATCTGGGAAGTTGGGGTCACCAGGGGAATAAAGCCCAGGTCTTCACGCACGCGGGGAATTTCCGCCAGCACCTCATCCAGCTTGTCGCCGGCGCCCTGCTCCTTGAGTTGGCTTTCCATATTGGTCAGCATCCCCCCGGGAACCTGAGCCACCAGGATACGGGAATCCACCCCTTTCAGCGCACCTTCGAACTTGGCGTACTTCTTCCGCACTTCGCGGAAATACGCTGCGATTTCTTCCAACAGGTGGATGTCGAGACCGGTATCACGTTCAGTGCCTTCCAGAATGGCCACAACGGCTTCTGTGGGGGAATGCCCGTAGGTCATACTCATGGACGAAATAGCAGTGTCCACGTTATCAATGCCCGCTTCCGCACACTTAAGTGCTGTGGCCGTGGACATACCCGTGGTGGCGTGACACTGCATGTGTACTGGAATGTCGAGGGTTTCCTTCAGACGGCTTACCAACTCAAAACCCACATAGGGCTTCAGCAGGCCTGCCATATCTTTGATACATACGGAATTGGCTCCCATATCCTGAATGGTCTTGGCCATATCCACCCACATATCAATGGTGTGGACCGGGCTCACCGTGTAGGAGATGGTGCCCTGGGCATGTTTGCCCTGCTTTAGAACGGCCTTGATCGCTGTCTCCAGGTTGCGGGGATCGTTCATGGCATCAAATACCCGGAACACATCCACACCATTAACTGCAGCACGTTCAACAAACTTATTCACCACGTCATCAGCATAGTGGCGATAACCCAACAGGTTCTGGCCGCGCAACAGCATCTGCTGTGGCGTGTTGGGCATGGCCTTTTTCAATAATCGGATTCTTTCCCATGGATCTTCGCCCAGATAGCGAATACAGGAATCGAAGGTGGCGCCGCCCCAGGACTCAATAGACCAGAAGCCTACCTTATCCAGTTTTTCAGCAATGGGCAGCATGTCCTCAATGCGCATACGGGTCGCAAACAGGGACTGATGCGCGTCACGCAGGACAACATCGGTTATACCTAAAGGTTTTTTTGCCTGACTCATGGGAAATGGCCTTTTTGTGGTTTCTGCTTAACTCTGGATCGATTCGCTACTTGTGGCGCGAACGATGCCGGTGTATGGCGGCTGCGATAACAGCCAACAACTGACCATCGTTTGCCTGGGAAGGCGGCTGGCCGGTTGCAGTGGGTGTTGAGGGAATTTGTGGTTCTGGCAGGAATCTGGAAATCAGGGAGGACATGACACTGGTGGCAAACACCAGCAGCACCAGGAACACGAATACGGCTCCCATCCCTATCACCATCAGGTTGACACCTTCCCACAGCAAATTGCTCATTTTATCGCCTCGTGTTTGGTTACACCTAACGTTGTGCTTAGGGTGGAGACACTCACGGAACCCCGAATGCACAAGCTGCGCAAATTTACCGTTTATGGTACCCCACCGCAACCTGAAGCAGGCAAAAACTCCCAGAAAAACCGCGCTTTTGCGCGGATCAGCCATTAAATTGGCCACCACAAAAACCGCCCAAAAAAAGACCAGAAAATCAATGGCAGCAGTGACTGGGACGGCAGCAATCGTGACCCGATGGTCTACTCACTTTACAGGCAAAATCGGGAATCCGGAAACAAAAAAGCCCCGTCATTTCTGACGAGGCTTTCAATATGGCGCGCCCGGCACGATTCGAACGTGCGACCGCCTGGTTCGTAGCCAGGTACTCTATCCAGCTGAGCTACGGGCGCGTGGGTGATGCATTCTACGTAATCAGGCTTTCATGTCAATTAAAAAGATAATTTTTTAATCAGCTTTTCGACTAACTTTCAAGCCGTTACGTTACACATCTTTCTGGGGCCTGGAGGATGGATGCTACACCCATCAGCCCTGGAAAATGGCGGAGAAGGAGGGATTCGAACCCTCGATACGGGATAAACCGTATACTCCCTTAGCAGGGGAGCGCCTTCAGCCTCTCGGCCACCTCTCCAAAATAGTGCGCGAGATGATACTCGTCTTTTTCCAAAATTCCTAGCCCAAATTGCTGATTTTGATAGATTTAATTATCAACATCAGCAAAAGCAAAAAAAGCGATGTCAAGCATCGCTTTTTTCAAGACGATCAAACGATTACATATCGTGATCAGGTGTCTTCTCGCGCTGGATGCGCTGATAGATTTCCTCGCGGTGAACCGCAACCTCTTTTGGCGCGTTCACGCCGATTCGCACTTGATTACCCTTAACACCCAATACGGTCACAGTGACTTCATCACCGATCATTAAGGTTTCGCCCACTCGGCGAGTCAAAATAAGCATGTCCTTCTCCTATAAATACTGCTCCCAAGACAACCTCAGATGCTTAACCGTGGCTATCTCAATCTCTGCATACCATAAACCTAATCTAATTATTGACCAGGATTTCAATTTTGGTAGAGCAGCGGATGGATTTATTTGGATTGATGGTCAAAGTTAACTGGCTTCGTGTGGATCTTTATCCAGGTCGAAACCATTGTGAAGCGCCCGAACAGCCAGCTCCAGATACTTCTCCGCAATCACCACCGATATCTTGATTTCCGAAGTGGAGATCATCTGGATATTGATGGATTCCTCAGCCAGCACCTTGAACATTTTGCTCGCCACGCCAGCATGAGAACGCATTCCCACGCCGACCATGGACACCTTGGCAACGGAAGCGTCAGACTGCACTTCCTTGGCCCCAATCTCTGAAGCAATATTCCTCAGCACATTGGTGGCTTTTTCCATTTCATTTTTGTGGACGGTGAAGGTGAAATCCGTGGTGTTATCCGCACCCACGTTTTGCACGATCATATCCACTTCAATATTGGCGTCTCCCACCGGGCCCAGAATTTTATAGGCCGCACCCGGGATATCCGGAACACCACGCACGATGATTTTAGCTTCGTCACGGTTAAACGCGATTCCCGAGATAACTGGTTGTTCCATGGGATCCTCTTGATCTACAGTAATTAGCGTTCCGGGGCCATCTTCAAAACTGGACAGCACTCGGAGTGGTACATTGTATTTGCCGGCAAACTCAACTGATCGAATTTGCAGCACCTTTGAACCCTGACTGGCCATTTCCAGCATTTCTTCAAAGGTAATCTGATGCAGACGGCGGGCGTTACTCACCACCCTGGGATCCGTTGTGTAAACGCCATCCACATCCGTATAAATCTGGCACTCATCCGCCTTCAACGCCGCAGCCAGTGCCACTCCGGTGGTATCAGAACCACCGCGCCCTAGGGTGGTGATATTGCCTTCATCGTCTACGCCCTGGAAGCCGGCAACCACCACAATACGCCCCTTGGAGAGATCGGACCGGATACGTTCTGCATCGATTTCCTGGATACGGGCCTTGCCATGGGCATCATCGGTTAATATGCGCACCTGGCCACCGGTATAAGAGCGGGCCTCATAGCCATCACTCTGCAATGCCATGCTCAATAGCGCGATGGTCACCTGCTCACCCGTGGTGACCAACACATCCAATTCCCGGGCAGACGGCTTTTCCGTCATCTCATGGGCCAATGCCAGTAAGCGGTTGGTCTCGCCGCTCATGGCAGAAACCACCACCACCACGTCATGGCCTTCATCGCGGAATCGCTCAACGCGCTTGGCGACATTTCGAATGCGATCAATGGTACCCACTGAAGTACCACCGTATTTTTGAACAATTAATGCCATTGCAATAAATCTTAGAAAGGATTGAAGGTTAGAACATCCAGACCGGGCTGGCGGGCTCAAAAGATACCTGTTCCTGCTCGGAAACTAAAGGCCCGTATTGTATACCTTTTGTTGTAAGACAAAAGCACCTACAGGCCAAAAATCGTTCAATTTTAGAGCTTATCCGTCAGCCAGGCTTCTACTGACCCAATGGCGGCTGCAAGATTGGCCACATCAGGGCCACCAGCCATCGCCATGTCAGGCCGGCCACCGCCTTTCCCACCTACCTGCTGCGCCACATGGTTCACCAGATCGCCCGCTTTCACCTTGCCGGTAAGGTCTTTGGTTACCCCAGCCACCAGACTGGCTTTGTCGCCCCCGGCACCCAGCACGACAATGCCGCTGCCCATTTTGTCCTTCAGCTTGTCCACCATGTCACGCAGGGATTTACCGTCCACCCCTTCCACAACAGCGCTAAGCACTTTAACGCCGGCAACGTCCTTGGCCTGACCCAGCAGATCATCTCCGGCGCTGCTGGCCAGTTTGGCTTTTTGCTTCTCCAGCTCCTTCTCAAGCGTCTTCACCCGCTCCAGCATCTGCTGGACTTTTTCCAGGCTGGTGTCACGGGAGCCTTTCACCAATGCCCCGATACCGGCAAGAGTCTGTTCCGACTCATCCACCCAATTCAGGGCGCCTTCACCGGTTACCGCTTCGATACGTCGCACCCCGGCCGCGACGCCACCTTCTGAGATGATGCGGAACAGGCCGATATCACCGGTGCGGCTCGCATGAGTACCACCACAGAGTTCAATGGAGAAGTTGTCCTGCCCCATGGACAGCACCCGCACTTCATCGTCGTACTTTTCACCAAACAGCGCCATGGCACCTTTTGACTTGGCCTCGTCGATGTTCATCAGCTCAGTGGTGACCTCGGTGTTGGCGCGGATCTGCGCGTTCACTAAACGCTCCACTTCTTTAATCTCTTTTGGCTTCATAGCCTCCAGATGAGCAAAGTCGAAACGCAGGCGGTCGGCCGTTACCTGAGAGCCTTTCTGCTGCACATGCTCCCCCAGCACCTTACGCAACGCAGCATGCATCAGGTGAGTGGCAGAATGATTCAGGCGAATGGCCTGGCGACGGCTGTTATCAATCTCGGTGGTGACCTTGTCACCCACTTTCAGCTCACCACTGGTCACAACGCCATGATGCAAATGGGCGCCACGCTCTTTGGTGGTATCGGTGACTTCAAAGTGAGCACCATCAGCACGGATGAAACCCACATCCCCTACCTGGCCGCCGGATTCGGCATAAAAAGGAGTGCTATCCAACACAATGATGGCCTGCTGGCCTTCAGCAACAGACTGCACCGCCTGTCCTTCCACAAACAATTCGGTGACGGTGGATTCACTGACGGCTTGATCATAACCGCAGAATTCACTGGCGGAGGAAACGTCCAACCCGTCGTGGTAATTGGCTTTAAATTTACCCGCTTCCTTGGAACGCTTTTTCTGCTCTTCCATTTCTTTTTCGAAGCCTGACTCATCAATGGTGAGGTCACGCTCCCGGGCGATATCGGCGGTCAAGTCCGCCGGGAAACCATAGGTATCGTAGAGCTTAAACACTACATCACCGGGAATTTCTTTACCTTTCAGTTCAGCCAGATCCTGTTCCAGAATCCGTAGCCCCTGCTCAAGGGTCTTGGCGAATTGCTCTTCTTCCAGGCGCAGCACTTTTTCTACCTGCGGCTGAGCCTTAGTCAACTCCGGATAAGCTTCCCCCATCTCGGCCACCAGGGGCGCTACCAGCTTGTGGAAGAACAGATCCTTCATGCCCAGCTGGTTACCATGGCGAATGGCACGGCGCAGGATACGGCGCAGCACATAACCCCGACCTTCGTTGGATGGTAAGACACCATCAGTAATCAGGAAGGAACACGAACGAATGTGATCTGCAATAACCCGCAAGGACTTGTTATCAAAATCGGTAGTACCCACCACTTCGGCTACTGCCTTCAACAGGTTGGCAAACAGATCGATCTCATAGTTACTGTGCACACCCTGCATCACCGCAGCAATACGCTCGAGCCCCATACCGGTATCCACTGAAGGCTTGGGCAGAGGTTCCAGAGTACCGTCAGGCTGGCGATCATACTGCATGAACACCAAATTCCAGATCTCAATATAACGGTCGCCATCTTCTTCAGGGCTACCAGGAGGCCCACCCCAGACATCTGCACCGTGATCGTAGAAAATTTCCGTACAGGGACCACAGGGGCCGGTGTCCCCCATCTGCCAGAAATTGCTGTCCTCGCCCAACCGTGAGAAACGCTCCGGGTCGACGCCCATTTCCTTGAGCCAGATGTCTTCTGCTTCCTGGTCTTCGTGATAGACCGTCACCCACAGCTTTTCCTTGGGCAAGCCCAGGGTTTCGGTGAGGAATTGCCATGCGAAACGGATGGCATCCTGTTTGAAATAATCGCCAAAGCTGAAATTGCCCAGCATCTCGAAGAAAGTGTGATGGCGCGCGGTATAACCCACATTCTCCAGGTCGTTATGCTTGCCCCCGGCACGCACACAGCGCTGGGAGGAAGTGGCCCGGCTGTAATTGCGCAGGTCACGCCCCAAAAATACGTCCTTAAACTGAACCATACCGGCGTTGGTGAACAGCAAGGTTGGGTCATTACCCGGCACCAGCGAACTGCTGGCCACCACTTCATGACCCTGGGACCGGAAATAATCGAGGAATGCTTTACGTATCTCTGAGGTTTTCATAGCTGTGGCTATCTGAACTCGCTTTGGTCAATTTAGGGGAGACTAGCCGCTGAATCCGGTAATCTGCAAGGGGCGCAGTTTACCATCTATTACGGTGATTGCATCTAGGCGGGCTGCTAATGATACCTTCAGGGGTCTTCAGGGTCAAAATCAAGGGCATAGCGGATCTGGTCCAGGGAGAACCCCCGATATTGCAGAAAGCGCATCTGCTTGGCGCGGACCTTCATGTCAGTGGCATGGTGAGTACCAAAACGGCGCTGGTAGGTGGCCAGGGCCTGCTCGAACCAGTCCACCGCATTGGCGTCCATAGCCTGCTGTATCAGGCTTGGCTCTATCCCTTTCTGTTTGAGTTCCGCCTGAATACGAATAGGGCCATGTCCCTGGTTGACCCGCCCCCGAACCAAACCATTGGCAAAGCGTTCATCGCTCTGCAGGCCCTGCTCTGCCAAGCCAAGCAACACCTGCTCCACCTGTTCTGAATCAAAGGTGGCCCCCAGCTTGGTCTGCAGTTCACGCACGCTGTATTCACGCCGGGCTAATAGCTGAATGGCTTTTTCCCGAATAGCCTGTTCCATCTCCATGGTCGGGTCTCAGCTCACCGCTTCGGCCGCCAAACGCTGCACTAAAAGCTCCAGCCGCTTCATGGCCTCTTCGGATTTCATTCCCTTTAACAGCCGTCGCGCATCAAATTCCGCCTGTTCTTTCAGCTTGGTTTTAGGTGGGCGACGTCCTTTTACATCACCGCTTTCCACCTGACGGGTGAGCGCCCTGACCTCCAATTGCTGCTGCGGAGTCAAATCCAAATCACGCAAGCGATCCGAGGTTACCCTAAGTCGATGCTTGAGTGCTTCCGTCAACGACGGTACCTCATCTGAGGAAGCCATTTTGCTGTCCCCTGGCTTTTTGGCGGGAGTCTTCAAAACCGGTTTCTGGGGAGCTTTGGATTTTGCGACAGGACGGGGCTGGTGAATTTTGCGGGGAAGAGGTTTCTCGACCGGCGTTTTACTTCGGTTTAGTGCCTGCTCCCCTTCCTCAACCAACTCATCGAACACCCTTTGCGATTCTTCCAGTACCAGATTCAGGGTTCCGGTCCCCAGTACACTAATGCGTCCAACCACCGTATCCGCCCCGCCGTAGGCTTCACCCAATTCCGTAATCTGGCGGTACAGTTTGGTTCTTTCCGAGTCGAGGATGCTGGCCAATCCCACTCCGGCCAAGCCTATTTTACGTAAATTGATTTTCATTTTTTCAGCAAAAGACAGGTCTTCCGATACCATGTCAGCTAACTTTCCCATTTTGGATTCCTGTTATGGTGTTCATTTGAATCTGATGCGAACTGGTGCGATGCGAACCTAGGCGTAACAAAGTTATGCTACACAAATTTGATAGAAATGAAAAAGCCCCGTGACGGGGCTTTTCAGATGCCGGTGACGAGCAGCCTCAGTCTTTATCTTTTTCCTTCTCAATAAATTCCGACTTTGCAGACAGGAAACCCAGTTTCAGGGAGTCCCACGCCAACTCCAAACCTTCCTTGATATCCTCCCAGGCTTCCTCAGCATGGTCCTCCACCCGATCAAACTTTTCTTTGAAGTCCGCTCGCTTTACTTTCAGATCAGACAGGGTTTTGTCGAGCTTTTCCTTATACTCACCCTGTACCTGATCCATTTTGGTTTCCAGGCGCTCCATGTCCTGTTCCCACTCCGCCAACTGGTTTTTCAATTTCTCAATGTACTCATGCTTGCTCATGGTTTTCCCTCCCAATAGTTATGCTTCCGACTGTGGCAGATGCCCGGTCCCACCATATTGATACATATCAAGCATCCATTTCAATTCGGCGACAGCAAATGACCATTCATCAAGCAGCCGGATTGGAGAACGTCATTACCCCGTCGTCCACTTCACCAAAACGCAACATAGCCATGTCCATGGCGTAATTCTGGTGCAGCTTCCAGGGGGCCTTGTTGCCCTGTTTCGGCAATTTGGGCAAAGCCCGCTTAACATAACCGGACTGCATATCCAGGAACGGCAATTCTTCCACCCCCCTTTCAGTGAGGCGCGGAGTGACCTGTTGCATGCCTTTTTTATCCATCAACTTAAGTAATCGGCACAAGTACTCCAGGGTGATATCTGCCTTCAGTGTCCAGCTGGCATTGGTGTATCCGAACACCATGGCAAAGTTCGGCACATCGCGGAACATAACGCCCTTGTAGTTCATGGTCTCGGACATATCCAGCGGCTTCCCGTCCAATTCCACCGCCATTCCCCCCAGCAACTGAAGATCCAATCCGGTGGCGGTGATGATGATGTCCGCTTCCAGCTCCTGGCCGGATTTCAACAAAATGCCTTTTTCCGTGAAGGTATCAATGTGATCTGTCACCACTGACGCCTTGCCTTGGCGAATGGCTTTGAACAAATCGCCGTTAGGCACAGCGCACAGACGCTCGTCCCAGGGATTGTACTTGGGCGAAAAGTGCTTCATGTCGAAGTTCTCACCCACCTGACGTCGAACCTGGGCCAGCAACAGGCGGCGGATCGCTTTCGGTTTGGAGCGAGCCAATTTATAGAAGAACATCTGGAAGCCCACATTGCGGGTACGCGCCATTCGATAAACCAGTTTTGCCGGCAGATACTTCCGTAGTTTGTTGGACATTTTGTCCCGCAACGGCACCGTCGCAACGTAGGACGGTGAGCGCTGCAGCATGGTAATGTGGGCTGTTTTATCCGCCATTGCCGGTATCAGCGTCACCGCCGTCGCACCACTGCCGATAACCACGACTTTTTTGCCGGAATAATCCAAGTCTTCAGGCCAATGTTGCGGATGGATAATCTCACCTTTAAATTGATCCCGTCCGGGAAATTCCGGGGTAAAGCCGGCTTCGTAATTGTAATAACCGGTGCAACCTAGCAGGAAACGGCTCTCAATCTGAAACACTTCTCCGGTGTCGACTTTCTGTACATCCACCGTCCAGCGCACACGGTCGGTACACCAGGAAGCCTTGAGCGACTTGTGGCCAAATCGAACCCGCTTTTCCACGCCATATTCACGTGCCGTCTCCTGGATATAGGCACGTATGTCCGGGCCATCGGCAATGGCCTTGGGATTGGTCCAGGGTTTGAAATTGTACCCCAGCGTGTACATATCGGAGTCGGAGCGGATGCCGGGATAGCGGAATAAATCCCAGGTGCCGCCAATGGCCTGGCGGCCTTCCAGTATGGCAAAACTCTTGTTCGGCACCTGCTTCTTCAAGTGACAGGCAGCCCCTATACCGGATAGCCCTGCACCGATGATCAACACATCAACGAATTCTGTAGTCATACCAATCTCTCAAATACCTGTCTTTTTTAAAATCAGTCTTTTTGTCGTGTAGTTTTATAGTTTAGCTGGGTCGCAGCCCATTAATACAGCAATTTAAACCACTCAGCTTAAACTATAGAACTATAAAGCGCCAAGCCTGTCAGTGACCGCACGGACACGCCCCCAAGCATTTCAGCCAAGCCCCGATATCGGCGAATTTCTATTTTGACGTACGTCAATTGAAATCTCACCAAGCGGCCTTATAAATAGCCCTGTAACTGGCACAATCAGGAGGGAATCGACCATGAGCACGTCCAAACATCTGAGTAACTCCCCAAGGGGGTTCGACAGCTTTCAACAACTGGTAGACAACTTTTTTGGTCGCAGTAGCGGGGGCTTTCCGGCTTTCGCCAATGAGACCTTTAACATGCCGGCCACTGATATTTCGGAGAACGAAACCGAATATACCATCAGTGCGGAGTTACCCGGCATCAGGAAAGAGGACATTGACGTTTCGCTGCACGACGGTGTGCTTTCCATCGAGGCCCACAGCAAAAGCGAACATGAGGAAAAAGGGGATAAGCAAATACGATCCGAGCGTCGCTATGGCAAGTTTATCCGGCGATTTACCTTGGGTGAAAACGCCGACGAATCTGCGGTACAGGCGAAGTTCGAGGATGGTGTACTGAAGCTTGTGGTGAAAAAGACTTCACCGCAGGAGACCCCCAAACCCAAAGCCATACCGATTTCCTGAGGTCAAAACGAAAACAGGCGCATTGGATGATGCGCCTGTTTTGCGGAAAAAAGGTAATTACTCAGGCTGTCTTGGCGTCGGACTCCATGCCATTGGCCATATGACAGAGTCCCTGCATATCCAGTACTTCCACTTCTTTGCCGTCCACATAAATCACCCCTTGCTTCTGCAAACGGGTGAAAACACGGGACACGGTTTCAACGGCAAGCCCTAGGAAGTTGCCGATATCATTACGGGACATAGGCAACCGGAACCCGGAAGCGGACAAGCCGCGCTTGGTGTGGCGGGTGGAGATGCTCAGCAACAGTGAAGCAATGCGCTCCTCTGCACTCTTCTTGCTAAGCAACATAATCAGCTGTTGGTCAGCCTGAATCTCTTTACTCATTAACTGAAAGAAGTGACGCTGCAGAGTCGGGATTTTGGCGGACAGGAACTCCAGCTTTTCGAACGGAATTTCACAGACCGCAGCCGTTTCCAGCGCCTTCGCTGAGTTGGAATGAATATTGGTGCTGATACCATCAACACCCAACACCTCGCCCGGCAAATAAAACCCGGTAACCTGTTCTTCGCCGTCTTCTGTTACCGAATAGGTCTTGATGGTGCCACTACGTACAGCATAGATCGATGCAAAAGGGTCACTGGCACGAAAAAGATGCTCGCCTTTCTTTAAAGGTTTACTGCGCTTGATAATTTTGTCGAGTTCATCCAGCTGGGTCTCATCGACCGCCACAGGAAGGCAAATAGGGTTCAGGCTACAATCCGTGCAGGATACGTTGATGTTGCGAGTAGGAACGCGGTTCTTGCAATCGTGCTCTGAAGACATAGGTGATTCCGTGCCATGTTGCCGAGACCATTAGATCTCGCTTATCTAATATGCGGCGATGTTAACACGTATTTGCCTTGCTAGAGAACTCTTGAAAAACGCGTGCCATCTTTCATGTGCTGGGGTAAGTAGATATCGAACAACATGCAGATCTTGCGGATCACCAAGCGCCCCTTTGAGGTGACGTTATAAACACCCCCCTGGCGCGCCAGCAACCCCTCTTCGACAAAACAATTCAACCCTCTGATTTCATTGAAAAAATACTCCCCAAAAACGATACCATACTGTTCTTCGATCTGGCTCGGGACAAGCCAGTTCTGGCACAACAGGGACATAATGACGGCGCGACGAATTTCGTCATCGGTGGACAAAAGCACGCCTGCGGTAATGGGTGAATCTCCCTTCTCCATCAATCCTTGATACTCAGTAATAGATTTGGTGTTCTGACAATACACATTGTTGATCAGGCTGATAGAGGAAACCCCCAGCCCCACCAGATCTGCGTCCTTGAATGTGGTATAGCCCTGGAAATTACGATGCAGATTGCCTTCCGCTTGCGCCACAGCCAGTTCATCCGTGGGTTTGGCAAAATGATCCATCCCGATGTACACATAGCCTGCATCAATCAGCTGATTGGACGCAGCACAGAGTATCTGTAACTTTTCCTCTACAAGCGGCAGAGCCTCCTCCGGCAACAACCCCTGGGATTTGAAGCGCTGCGGCAGGTGAGCATAGTTAAATAACGAGATGCGGTCAGGAGAAAGCTCGATTACCCGGTTAATGGTATCCCGCACAGACGCAACCGATTGATAAGGCAAACCATAGATCAAATCAAAATTAACGGACCTGAACTGGTAATTTCGAGATGCCATCATCAGCTCTTCAATCTGCTGAAATGGCTGGACACGATTGATTGCCTCCTGCACCTTGCGGTCAAAATCCTGAATACCCAGACTGATCCGATTGAAACCCAAGCCTTTTAGCAATCCCAACTTGTCAGCGGTCATGGTTCTTGGGTCAATTTCTATGGAGTATTCACCCCGTTCGGAATCCACCAGATGGAAATGACGTCCAATTTCAAACCAAAGCTCGGTTAGTTCTGCCTCATTAAAGTAGGTAGGCGTGCCGCCACCCCAATGCATCTGATAGACAGGGCGTCCCTGATCAAAATCTCTGGATTTCATTCGTATCTCTTTGATCAACGCATCCAGATATCGGCGTTTCTTCTCATCACTCTGGGTAATTACTTTATTACAGGCACAGTAGTAACAAAGGGAGGCACAAAAGGGTAAATGAACATACAGTGAAAGGGGCATTCGGGATTCATTGCTGCGCCCCACCGCACCCAGATAGTCTTCATGGGTAAACTCCTCATGAAACTGAAGTGCTGTCGGGTAAGATGTATACCTTGGACCAGCAACATCATGCTGCCTGATGAATTCGCTATCCCATAGCGAATCCTCTTCCAAACCCTCTTTCACCACATGCATAGCCAAATCCTGTCACCGCGAATTTATGCGTTTATGATAAGTATCGCATTATGCTGAAACGCCGAAAGCGTGTCTTGACCCACGTCAAAGCAGGCATTCCTCTCCCATTGCCCTCCCCCAATCGTTTGATCCAAAACAAAAAAGCCGACAACTCATCGTTGTCGGCTTCTCACAGTTTTTAACCAGACTGGAACAAATGAGGCCTGTCAGGCTTCTTCTAGAACCTCTTCATCCTTGCTGCTGGGTACTTTGATACTGAGCATCTGGTTACGGATCTCCTGCTCGATAGCATTCGCTATATCAGGATTATCCTCCAGGAACTTGGACGCATTGGCCTTACCCTGGCCTATTTTGTCACCTTGATAGGAGTACCAGGCACCAGATTTATCCACCAAGCCGCAGGCGACTCCAAGGTCCAGCACTTCGCCCATGTGGTAAATACCGGAACCGTACAGAATCTGAAACTCGGCCTGTTTGAAGGGCGGAGCCACCTTGTTTTTCACCACTTTCACCCTGGTTTCATTACCCACCACCTCTTCGCCCTGTTTAACGGCACCGGTACGGCGGATATCCAGTCGAACAGAGGAATAGAACTTCAGCGCGTTACCACCTGTGGTGGTCTCGGGGTTGCCGAACATCACACCGATCTTCATACGGATCTGGTTGATAAATACAACCAGGCAATTTGCCTGCTTCACGCTACCGGTAATCTTACGCAGAGCCTGAGACATCAGGCGGGCTTGCAAACCTACGTGGCTGTCGCCCATCTCACCTTCGATTTCGGCTTTGGGCACCAGTGCGGCAACCGAGTCCACAATGATGACGTCCACCGCATTGGAACGTACCAGCATGTCGGTAATTTCCAGCGCCTGTTCCCCTGTATCCGGCTGGGATACTAACAAATCATCTACATTCACGCCGAGTTTCTGGGCGTAAATCGGGTCAAGAGCGTGCTCAGCGTCAACGAAGGCACAGGTAAGCCCCTGCTTTTGAGCCTGTGCAACGGTGCTCAATGTCAGAGTCGTTTTACCGGAGGACTCAGGACCATAGATTTCAACAATGCGGCCTTTCGGCAAGCCACCAATGCCCAGCGCGATATCCAGCCCAAGGGAGCCCGTGGATATGGACGGGATAGCCTGCAGCTCCTGATCGCCCATGCGCATGACAGCACCCTTGCCAAATTGACGCTCAATCTGGGAAAGCGCTGCACCAAGTGCCTTTTTCTTGTTGTCATCCATCAGTCAATCCTCACAGTTTATTCGACCACCCAATCAATTACTGTATATTTAAACAGTATTATTTGGATTCATCAAGTGATTGAGTCAATTCTTTTTCAACCGCCTGTTCTACCACCTGGCAACCCGGATGATCTGCCAGCCATTTGCGTATTCTCACCAACAAACCCTGCAATGCCAGGGTTACTGCAGCGGCCCGTACATCGCGGCGCCCCCCCGGCAAAACCACCATTGAGGAGTCCACCTCACCCCTTATGTTCCAGGCCAACCAGACAGTGCCAACCGGCTTTTCTTCCGTGCCGCCGTCCGGCCCCGCGATGCCGCTGATGGCAACCGAAAAATCCGCTTCCGATTTCTTGAGTGCCCCCACCGCCATTTCCTCAACCACGGCCTGGCTGACCGCGCCATGCTTGCTCAATGTTCGTTGTTTGACACCCAGCATCTGCCGCTTGGCGTCATTACTGTAGGTGACATAGGTACGATCGAACCAGAGAGAACTCCCCGCTACCTGGGTAATCGCCTGGGAAACCCAACCCCCGGTACAGGATTCAGCCGTCACAATCTTCTTGTTTTTATCCGCCAACAGAGCACCGAGCTGAGTAGCCAGCGCCTCGATCAGCATGATTTGATCCGAGTACAACAACATAGACATTTCTAGGTAAATAAAATTGCCCTGAATTCTACTGGTTTCACCGGCTGGGGACCACGCTGAATGCCGCCTATTTTTGGTAGTTAACCGAACTGACTGCCGGCCCTGCATTTTGCTGTGCTAAATCTTTTAAACCCATGCAGACAAGGTACAATGCCTCTTTTTCCATCTTTGAACCGGGACTGATCAGAAAACAGCATGTCTGCAGCGCAAGAACAACAATCCAAACACACCCCCATGATGGAGCAGTACCTGCGAATAAAAGCAGAACATCCTCAGGAGCTGGTGTTCTATCGCATGGGCGATTTTTATGAGCTGTTCTATGAGGACGCGCAGAAAGCGGCGGACCTGCTGGATATCACGCTCACTCAACGGGGGCAATCGGCCGGTAAACCCATTCCCATGGCGGGTGTACCCTATCATGCTGCAGAAGGCTATCTGGCAAGACTGGTTAAAATGGGCGTGTCAGTCGCGGTAGCAGAGCAGATTGGCGACCCCGCCGCCAGTAAAGGGCCGGTTGAACGCAAGGTGGTGCGTATCGTTACTCCGGGAACGGTTAGCGACGAAGCTCTGCTGGACGAAAAATACGACAATCTGCTCTGCGCTATTACCCAGCATCTGGAAAAATTCGGCATCGCCCACCTGGATATATCCAGCGGCCGATTTTACGTTTCCGAGGTCGAAGGTGAGCCGGCCTTAATGGCCGAGATCGCCCGCCTGAACCCCGCTGAATTGCTGGTGGCGGAGGAATCCCATGTTTATGCACTGGTTTCCGACCGTCGCGGCGTGCGCACCCGCCCGGCCTGGGATTTCGATCAGGAATCCGGTCAACGTGCCTTGGTGCAGCAATTTCAAACCCAGGATCTGGGAGGCTTCGGTTGCGACAACATGACCGTCGCCATCGCGGCTGCCGGTTGCCTGCTGCAATATGCCAAGGAAACCCAGAGGGCCGCCTTACCCCATATCCGCGGCCTGGCGGTGGAAACCCTGAACGATTGTGTGGTGCTGGACAGCGCCACCCGTCGCAACCTGGAACTGACAGAAAACATCCACGGGGAAGACCGCTACACCCTGGCCTGGGTACTGGATAAAACCAAGACCGCCATGGGCGGCCGTATGCTGCGGCGCTGGCTGCACCGCCCTATTCGGGATCGCAAGCAACTGGCCCAGCGGCAGGACATCATTGCAGCCCTGCTCGATAACTACCAATATGAACCGGTACAAGCCGTACTCAAGCAAATCGGAGACATCGAGCGTATTCTGGCCCGGGTGGCTCTCAAGTCCGCCCGCCCCCGTGACCTGTCCCGACTACGGGATGCCTTCAACGCGCTGCCACCCTTGCAGGAAGCGATCGAAGCCATCCAGTCAACGGTTATTTCATCCCTGGCCTATGACATCGGTACCTACCCGGACCTGGCAGACCTGCTCAACCGCGCCATCATTGAAACACCACCGGTTCTGATCCGTGACGGTGGAGTGGTCGCCGAGGGCTACGATAGCGAGCTGGATGAGTTACGGGGCATCAGCGAAAATGCGGGCCAGTATCTGGTGGACCTGGAAGAGCGCGAACGGGAACGAACCGGTCTCGCCTCCCTCAAAGTCGGCTACAACCGAGTGCATGGCTATTACATAGAAATCAGTAAGTCCCAGGCCAAGCAGGCGCCGGAAGAATATATTCGCCGCCAGACCCTGAAGAATGCAGAGCGTTACATTACGCCCGAACTGAAAGCATTTGAAGACAAAGCGCTAAGCGCCAAGAGCCGGGCCCTGGCCCGTGAAAAAGCGCTGTTTGATGCTCTATTGGACACCTTGAGTGAACAGCTTTTTGAACTGCAAAGCAGCTTTATGGCTGTGGCCGAACTGGACGTATTGGCCTGCCTGGCAGAGAGGGCAGACAACCTGGCACTATCAAGACCCACCCTGGCGGATGAAGCCGGGCTGCAGATTGAGGCCGGCCGTCATCCTGTGGTCGAGCAGGTATTAAGTGACGCCTTCATTCCCAACGATTTGCGCCTGGACAGCTATCGCCGCATGCTGGTGATCACCGGCCCCAATATGGGTGGTAAGTCTACCTTCATGCGGCAAACGGCCTTAATTGCCATTCTGGCGCACGTAGGTAGTTTTGTGCCGGCGGCCAGTGCCAAAATCGGGCCCATCGACCGCATTTTTACCCGTATCGGCTCCTCGGATGACCTGGCCAGCGGACGCTCCACTTTTATGGTGGAAATGACTGAAACCGCCAACATCCTGCACAATGCCACCCGGCAAAGCCTGGTGCTGATGGATGAAATCGGTCGCGGCACCAGTACTTTTGACGGCCTTTCCCTGGCTTGGGCCTGCGCCAACCATCTGGCGGTTAAAATTCAGGCATTGACCCTGTTTGCCACCCATTATTTTGAGTTGACCCAGCTGCCGGATCAGGCACCCAACGTAGTAAATGTGCATCTGGCGGCCAAAGAGCAAGGTGATACTATTCTCTTCCTGCACAAGGTGTTGGAAGGTCCGGCGAACCAAAGTTATGGTTTGCAGGTGGCAAAACTGGCGGGCGTGCCGGCCAATGTGATCAGCAATGCCCGCAAGAAATTGGCTCAACTGGAGAAACAGGAACTCAACAGCCAGGCACTGAGCCACGCCAATCAGCCCCTGCAGTCTGACCTGTTTGCAGAACCACCAACACCCCACCCAGTGGTAGAGATGTTGGGCAAACTTGATCCGGACTGTTTGAATGCAAGACAGGCGCTGGATCTGGTGTACAAAATGAAAGAAATGACTGAAAAGTCATAGTTCTCAATCATTTGTATACCAAGGGCTTGTCGGCGCTGCAGGATTCACGATTAAAGTTGCCTGGAGTCGGTATAGGCAGTAGACTCCCCCGCGTAAAAAATTGTAGAGGGCACTAATTCATGACATTCGTTGTTACCGATAACTGCATCAGATGCAAATACACGGACTGCGTTGAAGTTTGTCCGGTGGACTGCTTCTACGAAGGACCCAATTTTCTGGTAATTCACCCCGATGAGTGTATCGACTGCGCTCTGTGTGAGCCGGAATGCCCTGCCAATGCCATTTACTCAGAAGATGAAGTGCCGGCTGACCAACAGCAGTTCATCGAACTGAACGCTGAGCTGGCCGAAACCTGGCCAAATATCACCGAGAAGAAAGACTCCCTGCCTGACGCTGAAGAGTGGGATGGTGTGGAAGGTAAGATTCAATACCTGGAAAAATAATTCAGACAAAAAAGAAGGGCGGTTTTTACACCGCCCCACCTCGCTTGGATATCCTTACCCAGGCATCCTGCCTAAACGTCCTTGACGATCATCCTGATCGTGTCCCTCAGATCAGCGTCCTGCCGATGAATTAATAGTAACCCAAACAATTCGATACGCTAGCACTACAATTTGAAACAAACCCAACTCGACTGTCCGACAAAACCTCTTATCCCTATATAGATCAAAGAATTACGATAGCCAATTTGGCTTAGGAGGTGGGGTATTTGAGGAGAAAAGACGACTCTCGCACACCAATGTAAGAAATTTCCTACACAGCTGGGAGATTATGTCCTATGATGATTTTAACGATTAATTCGGAACAAATTCTTTGGACAAAAACAAAGAAGGGCGGTTTAACCGCCCACCTCGCTTCGAATCTTCCTGATCCTGTTTGCTTTGCTTCCGTTCCTGCTAAATCCTGCTTCTTTCCCTGACCGGCGTTCCTCTGCCTGAATCCGTTTCCATCCTGGATTGCCGCAAATTCCGTTTGCAGCTCCTTTTCGCTTCCCTGCGGTAGTCCTTTACCCAATCCTGTTTCCTTCCTGGAAACTCCGTGCTAATCCCTTGAGGCTCCTGCCATCAGCTCTTCCTGAACTGGCCAACATCCTGTCGACAAGGAGTAGTCTACTTGATCGTTCATCAGGGACAATTACCCGGAAGCACCGACCAGATTCTGAGACGACACCAGAATGCCTGTTTTTCTATATAAATCAGTGAATTGCCTAACCCTTACCGGCATAACCCTGGGTAAGTTTTATACAAGAACTTACGCTAATGTAAGAAATATCTTACAGCCATGCGAGCCAATTTCTCACCAACAAAAAACGCGCCCTCAGGCGCGTTTCAACCTATTGTAGCGTTTGGATCAGCCTCCGAAGATAGCTTCCCCGGTCAGACCCTGCTTTTCCAAGAGGTCTCTTAAGCGCTTCAGCGCTTCCACCTGAATCTGGCGGACCCGTTCACGAGTCAGGCCGATTTCAAGGCCCACCTCTTCCAGGGTGCTCATTTCGTAGCCTCTCAAACCAAAGCGGCGGGCAATCACTTCCCGTTGCTTGCTCGGCAGCTGATCCAGCCAGTAATCGATGCTGTAACGGAGGTCGGCATCCTGGAGCAGTTCTGCGGGGTCTGAAACGTTGGTATCTGCGATGGTATCAAGGAGGGACTTATCAGAATCATGAGCCATCGGTGTGTCGACCGATGATACTCGCTCATTCAGGCCAAGCATGCGCTTCACATCGTCCAGGGGCTTATCCAGCAGCTCCGCGATCTCTTCGGCGCTCGGCTCATGATCCAGCTTCTGGGTCAACTCACGGGCAGCCCGCAGGTAAATATTCAATTCCTTGACCACATGAATGGGCAGACGGATGGTGCGGGTCTGGTTCATAATCGCCCGCTCGATGGTCTGGCGAATCCACCAGGTCGCATAGGTAGAGAAACGGAAACCCCGCTCAGGATCGAATTTTTCCACTGCCCGAATCAGGCCGAGGTTACCCTCTTCAATCAGATCCAGCAGCGATAAGCCCCGATTAACGTAGCGGCGGGCAATCTTGACCACCAACCGCAGGTTACTCTCGATCATCCGCTTGCGGGCATCTTCATGGCCGCGCAGAGCTCGGCGGGCGTAATACACCTCTTCTTCAGGCGTAAGAAGCGGAGAGAAGCCGATTTCGTTCAGGTAAAGTTGAGTGGCGTCCAGTGTCTTCTGCATACCTGGCTGGGCAACAAAAGAATCGTCGTCAGCGTCGTCAGACCCACTGCGTTTATCACGCAGTTCCGCAGCACGCTCCTCGAACGCGTCCTCCAGTTCCGAGTCCTCTTCCACAAAATCCAGGTCTAGGTTTTCTTCCCGTTCTGCTTGAATCATTGCTCTTCTTCCCGCGCTATTTAGTTGTTATCACCGCCCCAGATGATGCGGCCCCGTTTTTATAAGACTGCTTACATTGGCAGCAAAAATTTGCCAGCTGTCCCACTCAGCGCTTAGGCAAATACGTCATTGGGTTAACCGGTTTTCCATCGCGACGGATCTCGAAATGCAATTTGTCCCGGTTGGTCCCAGTAGAACCTATTTCGGCAATTTTCTGCCCAGCTTTAGCTTCTTGACCTTCTTTCAAAAGCAATCGGCTGTTGTGGGCATAGGCACTCAAGTACGAATCGTTATGCTTGATGATGATAAGATTGCCGTAGCCGACCAACCCTGTCCCGCTATAGACAACCTTGCCATCCGCCGCTGCAAATACAGGCTCCCCTCTCGAGCCAGCCAAATCGATCCCCTTGTTAACTTTCCCCTGAAGAGAGAAAGTCTCGATCACAGGACCTTTTGTTGGCCAACTCCAAGACATATCTACCTTGTTATGTCTTTGATTTGCAACTTTTTCTTGGACCGGTTTGATATTGGTTTCCGGTTTCTTATAACGAGTTGTTTGTTTAGAAGTTGACCGGTTCGCTGCAGTCTGAGAAGAGTGGGACCTTGAAACAGGACGGGATTCCAGGTTGATGACCTGCCCCGGATAGATTCGATAAGGGGCGGAAATACCGTTATTTCGGGCCAGCTCCTCATGATCCCGGTTATAACGCCAGGCGATGGAATACAGGGTTTCACCTGCTCTAACAGTGTGAGAGCCTTGAATTACGGGGGCTGGGGAGCGATAAACGTTGCGCAGGGGTTCGTAGCGGGAAGGGCCGCAAGCACAGAGAAATATTGTGAGGCTGATCACAGGTATACATTTTTTAACGGCCATATTCCCATAGAACACAACGTGACTCCGCCCTTTCTCTCCTGTTCAGATCACAAATTCACCTAAATTACTTTAGAATCAAAACTCATAAACCTCTTAGGCTTATTACGACAAAATCTAACTGTTTTTTGAACAAATGCACAATGTGTGATCAATAAATATACAAACCTGGACTAGCGATGCAATCAGGATTCTACGGCACCCCGTTGCCCCAGGCGCTCAAGGGATAAGACCAGAACCACTGCTATCACCATCAATACCAGACTGAACAGGAGCTTCGGATCCTGTCCCGTAAGCTCCAGATAGTGCTGAGGCATCACATTGACCTGATCCACCGGCACCACTTCGCCGTGACTGTTGATTCTTGTACTCAGCGTATGCTTCCAGGGCCAGACTTTATTCAGCGAGCCCAGCATAAACCCGGTCAGCACAGCCATAGTGACGTTGTGATGATGATGTAACAGCCAGGATAGCAAACGGGTAAACAGTAAAAGCCCCACCAGGCAGCCTGCGGCAAAGATCCCCAGATTTACCAGATCCAACGCTTTTACTGCCCCAATGACATGTGCATACATTCCCATCAGAAGCAGAATGAAAGAGCCCGATATACCCGGCAATACCATCGCACAGATAGCGATACTGCCAGCAATAAACAAGGTCAAGGGATTGAGCGCCAACTGCTGGGGGGAAATCAAGGTAATCACAAACGCGGCCAGCGCTCCTGCCATCAGGGCAACAACGGTAGCGACATGCCACTTCGGAATCTGTCGACCTATATGAATAGCCGATATCAGGATTAAACCAAAAAAGAAGGACCAGAGCAGTTCCGGCTGGGTCTGCAGTAAATGTGAGAGTAATTTGGACAAGGTGAAAATACTGGTGAGGATTCCGAGCATCAACGTCAGCAGAAAGCTTCCATTGAATGAACGCCATGCGGCCAGAGGCCCCTGCTTCACCAGGATAGACAGCGTGCCCGGCCCTAATGAACCAATACTATCAATCAATTTTTCATAGATGCCGGTGATGAAGGCCACGGTGCCACCGGACACCCCGGGAACAATATCAGCCGCCCCCATGGCCATTCCTTTGACATAAACCCAGGCAAAATCTTTAACTGAAGCATTCGTCATGGCTACAACCAGGTATCGAAAGAGCGAATGTGAGGGAGGATAATAACAAGGATATTCAGCGCAAACCGGAACGGAACGGTACGAATCGGACATCCTCAATAAATTCACGCTGGAAGCCATCTTCCGTGCGGGTGATTCGATACAGTTTTTGTTCACGTTCACCGATGGGAATCACCAAACGTCCGCCAACGGAGAGCTGATCCAGTAACTCCTGTGGTACATCCGAGGGGGCGGCCGCCGCCAGAATTCCATCGAAAGGCGCCTTGTCTTTCATACCGACGCTGCCGTCGGCATAGCGAAACACCACATTGTGGATTTTGAGCGCCCGAATACGCTTACGGGCCTTCTCTTGTAACGCCTTGATGCGCTCCAGTGAGTACACCTCTTTAGCGAAACGGGCCAGAATCGCAGTCTGATATCCAGAGCCGGTACCGATTTCCAATACCCGGTCCAGGGGACCGCCTTCGATCAGCAATTCAGTCATGTGGGCAACGATGTAGGGCTGCGAGATGGTTTGGTTATGGCCGATGGGCAACGCAGTGTCTTCATAGGCCCGATGGGCCAACGCCTCATCCACAAACAGATGCCGGGGCGTGCTGCGAATGGCCTCCAGCACCTCGTAGTTGCGGATGCCCTGATCCTGCAGGCGGGCAATCAGGCGGTCACGGGTACGCTGGGAAGTCATACCAATGCCGTTTAACCCATTTGCTGCCACAAAAGAATCGTTCACTCGCTGGTCCTCATCCCTTTCATGAAACTAAATTCTTGTTATTCAAGTAATTCATTGTAAAAGAAGGTGCTGAAAACGGCGAGCCGAATTCGCGTTTTATTTTGTCACTTATACGGAAAGATCATTTAACCTGAGCAATTCCCTGAGCACCGTGGTGGCGAAAGCGCCTTTGGGCAACTCAAAGGCCAGTGACAGCGTTGCGCCGGCCGGCTCGATTTGCAGATTACTGGGCAGTAGACGAAGTGGGCGCGGTTCCGGCTTCATAGCCGCCAACGCCAGAAAATGACGCATGTCGTCCGGCAAGCCTTGGGTCTCCGCACCGGGCAACCAGGCGCCGGGGTGGATATCTCCCACTTGGTAGCGATTCTGAAGCGTCTCAGTCCAGACTTCTTCCATAAAAAAGCTCTGGCTGCCATCCAACAGGATGGGATCACCGGGCAGCCACTGATTCCAGGTGCTCTCCTCCACACGCTTTGCAAGACGGCCATTGAACCACCAACTCCGCAAACTGGACAAAACCCGGCTGCGCACGGCACGATCCAAAGGCAACTCCCCTTTTTCGACCCATTCCAGCGCCTCTTCCACATTAGCGGCATCGTGTCCAAAACGTTGGGCGCCGAAATAATTGGGCACCCCGGTTGTGGCAATCTGCTGCAGCCGATTTTCCAACCGACCCGGCTCAGTGTTGCGTAGCACAATATGGAAGCGATTGGCTTTGTGGGTACCGATACGCAGCTTTCGGTGGTGACGATCGAAACGGAGCAGTTCAATGCCTTCCTTTGCCAACTGCTGTGCGTCCGGCTCGGTATTGATTCCCGGCAAATGAATGGAGAACCACTGACTGGTCACACCCCGTCGATCTTTCAGCCCGGAATAACTCACCTGCCGCTGTCGCACGCCCAACAATCGTGCGAGGCATTTTACCGTATAGCGCGTGTTGTGATCGTCGGTTTGCAGCAGCAGAAAAAGATGCTCACCCTCCCCGCTGGGTTCAAAGCCAAGCACTTCCTCCACCACAAAATCCTCGGGCCGGGTTTTGAAGTCAGCCTGTGCGCCCGGATCGCCGTAAGCATAAGGCGCGCTGCTATAACCGTAGGCAGGTAATTGTTGGTGAAGAACGCTCACAAAGAATAGATCAGGGCAACTGCGTGCACAGCGATGCCTTCCTTACGGCCGGTATAACCCAGCTTTTCGGTGGTGGTGGCTTTCACGTTGACAGCGCCCGACTCGATTTCCAGATCCCGGGCAATATTCTCGCGCATTGCCTGAATGTGGGGGGCCATCTTCGGGGCCTGAGCCACGATGGTGACATCGACGTTGCCCACTTGATGCCCCGACTTCTTTACCAGATCAACAACGTGCCGCAGCAAATAGCGACTGTCCGCCCCTTTGAACTGCGCATCTGTATCCGGAAAATGCTGACCAATATCCCCCAATGCAGCGGCACCGAGCAAAGCGTCCGCCAACGCGTGCAAAGCCACATCGCCATCTGAATGGGCCACGAAGCCATGCTCAAAGGGAATGGTTACTCCCCCCAATACCAGGTGATCACCGTCACCAAAACGATGGACGTCAAAGCCGTGGCCAATTCGAAACATAGTCAAACCTTAATTGCAGTTCGCATTATTGCTGCTGGATATAGAGCTCGGTCAGCGCCAGATCCTGGGGATGTGTGATCTTGATATTGTCATAGTGGCCTTCCACCAGCAAAGGCTGGTGACCAAGCCTTTCCATGGCGGCAGATTCATCGGTAACCATCACACCGTCGGACAGAGCCGATTCAATGGCGCCACGCAATGCACCCAGACGAAACAATTGTGGTGTAAGCGCATGCCACAACTGGTTGCGATCGACTGTGGCTTCAATCTGGTTGATCCGGTTGGCCCGCTTCATGGTGTCCCGTACGGGATTGGCCAGGATGCCCCCGACAGCATCAAACTGATCCACCTGCTGCAGTAGTTTTCGGATATCAGCGGCACGAACACAGGGTCGAGCCACATCATGCACCAACACCCAATCCCTCTCGTCACCGACACCCGACAGGTAGCGCAAACCATTAAGCACCGAATGGCAACGCTCATCACCCCCGATGACAGTTTTGATTCGGGAATGCCTGGCCACGCCCAAAGACTTGAAGTGCTGATCCTCGGAACTGAGCGCAACCACGACCTGGGCTATTTCCTCCAGGGAAAGCAGTCGCCCCAAGGTATTCTCAACCACGGTTTTGTTGCTAAGCTGCAGATACTGTTTGGGCAGCGCCGAACCGAATCGTTTCCCCACACCAGCGGCTGGCACTACGCACCAAATACGAGTAGATGTCGTCATGTAAAAAGTTACTGCTGATCGTCGTCAATTATCAGAAAGAAGGTTTCGTCTTCCTTCACCATCCCCAATTGCGTGCGGGCCCGTTCTTCCACAGCATCCAACCCTTCTTTCAGGTTCTTAACTTCCGCCCGCAGTCGCTTGTTTCGTTCCGCTGAGAGATAGTTTTCCTGTTCCTGCCGCTCGATTTCCCCTTTGAGACGCCAGATATCAGCCAGACTATCCTCACCAATCCAAAGCCTCAATTGCAGCACGAAGAAACAGATCACCAACAGCCAGAACAACACTCTGGGTAGGGTAAACCAAGTCTGTTGGCTGTTTTCAGTCATGTGCAAGGATTCAGAACTGGAGGAACATGCGAATAAGAATGGGGCTTTACTGGGGATAGGTCAAGCTGCAAAGCCGAACGGTTGAATCAACACCGGAGCCACCCTGGGGCAGCTCCGGTGTTCTGGTCGGATTATTTAAAGGCGCGGAACTCCGCTTTGCCTTTATAAGGGGCCTGATCACCAATGACTTCTTCGATACGCAGCAACTGGTTGTACTTGGCAACACGGTCGGAACGACACAGGGAACCGGTTTTGATTTGACCCGCAGCGGTCGCAACCGCCAGGTCCGCAATGGTGGCATCCTCGGTTTCACCGGAGCGATGGGAAATGACCGCAGTGTAACCCGCATCGTTAGCCATTTTGATCGCATCCAGGGTTTCGGTCAGGCTGCCGATCTGATTGAACTTGATCAGAATGCTGTTGGCGATGTTTTTCTCGATGCCTTCTTTCAGGATCTTGGTATTGGTTACAAACAGGTCATCCCCCACCAACTGAACCTTCTCACCCAGTTTTTCGGTCAAGACTTTCCAACCATCCCAATCGCTTTCATCCAGGCCGTCTTCGATGGAGATGATGGGGTAACGGCTGCACAGATCTGCCAGGTAATCGGCAAACTCTGCGGAAGACAGGGTTTTGTTATCACCGGCCAAAACGTATTTGCCGTCCTTATAAAATTCAGATGCGGCACAATCCAGGGCCAAAGTCACGTTCTCACCCAGTTTGTAACCGGCTTTTTCCACCGCTTCGGAAATTACCTGCAGCGCTTCTTCATTGGAAGACAGGTTAGGCGCAAAACCACCCTCATCACCCACCGCTGTGTTGAGACCTTTGGCGCTGAGAACAGATTTCAGAGCGTGGAAGATTTCTGCGCCGCAACGCAGGGCTTCCGCAAAGTTCGGTGCGCCCACCGGCTGAATCATGAATTCCTGGATGTCCACATTGTTGTCCGCGTGGGCACCACCATTGATGATGTTCATCATGGGAACCGGCATGCTGTATGGGCCTGCTTTGCCATCCATGATCTCGCTGATGTGCTGGAACAGGGGAACCTGTTTGTGCACCGCTGCGGCTTTGGCAACTGCCAAGGAGACAGCCAGAATGGCGTTGGCGCCGAATTTGGATTTGTTTTCGGTACCGTCGGCATCGATCATGATCTGGTCGATAGCGCGCTGATCCAGGGCATTCTTGCCCTTCAGCAAAGCCTGGATGTCGTCGTTTACCGCTGCAACGGCTTTCAGAACACCCTTGCCCAGATAACGTGACTTGTCGCCGTCGCGCAATTCCAACGCTTCGCGGGAACCGGTGGAAGCACCGGAAGGCGCACAGGCCGTACCGGCCGCACCGGACTCCAGAATAACGTCAGCTTCAACAGTAGGGTTGCCGCGTGAATCCAGCACTTCCCGGGCACGGATTTGAGCGATCTTAGGCATGGTCAGGATGTCTCCTATTTAAATAGTTTAAAATTCAAAAAATCAGTGGGTATCCAGCTTCTCAAAGCCTTTCACCAATTCGTCCAATGCTTTTACCTGAGCCAGGAACGGTTCCAACATGGCCAGGCGCAGAGCACAGGGGCCATCACACTTGGCTTTGTCCGGGTCGGGATGGGCTTCCAGGAACAGGCCAGCCAAACGTTGGCTCATACCGGCCAGCGCCAGCTCAGTTACCTGGGCACGACGGCCGCCGGCAGCTTCCGCCAGACCACCGGGCATCTGCAGAGAGTGAGTCACATCAAAGAAGATGGGCGCGCCGAATTCCCGCATGATGCCAAAACCCAGCATGTCCACCACCAGGTTGTTGTAGCCGAAGCTGGAACCCCGTTCGCACAGCAGCACCTGATCGTTACCGGCTTCTTCGCACTTCTTGATAATGTGCTTCATCTCTCTTGGCGCCAGGAACTGGGCTTTCTTAACGTTGATGATGGCACCGGTCTGCGCCATCGCCACCACCAGATCAGTCTGGCGGGACAGAAATGCAGGTAATTGAATGATGTCACAGACTTCCGCCACCGGCTTGGCCTGATAGGGCTCGTGCACATCAGTAATGATGGGCACGTTAAAGGTGCTCTTGATTTCCTCGAAGATCCTGAGGCCTTCGTCCAGACCTGGTCCTCGGAAGGAATTCACGGAAGAGCGATTGGCCTTGTCAAAGGACGCCTTGAAAACATAGGGAAGGCCCAACTTCTCAGTGACGTTGACGTAGCTCTCTGCGATCTCCATGGCGAGATCCCGTGATTCCAGCACATTCATACCGCCAAACAACACAAAAGGCAGATCGTTTCCCATCTTGATGCTGTCGCCCTTCGGGGTGGTCAGCTCAATGACTTTCTGGGGTTGTTGACTCATCAGAGTTCCCTCGGTACGTAATCCTTGGTCCGCGTTTAATCTTTCGCGCTCAATTTACTGTCTTTGTGTGCTTTGGCGGCTTTGATATATCCCGTGAACAGGGGATGTCCATCCCGAGGAGTGGAGGTAAACTCGGGGTGGAACTGACAGGCCACAAACCAGGGGTGCTCCGGCACCTCAATCATTTCCACCAAAGAACCGTCCATTGAACGCCCGGCAACCCGCAGACCGGCCTTTTCCAGATCCGGAACGTACTTGTTGTTCACCTCATAACGATGACGGTGGCGCTCGAATACCACTTCTTTGCCATACAGTTCTCGGGAGCGGCTGCCATCCACCAGACGGCATTCCTGGGCACCCAGACGCATGGTGCCACCGAGGTCGGACTCGGCATCGCGCTGTTGCACAGAACCGTCTTCCTCCAACCATTCGGTGATCAAACCGACTACGGGTGTGGAAGTGTCTTCCACAAACTCGGTACTGTGAGCTTCAGTCAGACCCGCCATATCACGGGCATACTCAATCACTGCCACCTGCATACCAAGACAGATACCCAAGTAGGGTACTTTGTTCTCGCGGGCATAACGCACTGCTGCAATCTTGCCTTCAGTTCCACGCTTACCAAAACCGCCGGGCACCAGGATGGCGTCGTATTTTTCCAGACATTCTACGCCATCCCGCTCCAGATCCTCGGAATCCACATACTCGATATTAACCTTGGTACGGGTGCGAATTCCCGCATGCAGCAGGGCTTCGTTCAAGGACTTATAGGCATCGGCCAGATCGGTGTATTTGCCCACCATAGCCAGAGTGATGTCGTGCTGGGGATTGAGCTGGGCATCCACCACCGCGGTCCACTCGCTCAGGTCAGCGGCCTTGCATTCCAGACCGAGCTTTTCCACAACGAAATCATCCAGCCCCTGGGCATGCAACACGGACGGAATCTTGTAAATGGTGTTAACGTCCATCAGGCCGATAACGGCACGACGCTCAACGTTGGTGAACAGGGCAATTTTGGCCAGGGCGGAGTCCGGGATTTTGTGGTCGGAGCGGCACAACAACACATCCGGTTGCAGACCGATGGAGCGCAGCTCTTTCACGGAGTGCTGGGTCGGCTTGGTTTTGGTTTCACCGGCGGTGTCGATATAGGGCACCAAGGTCAGGTGAATAAACACGGAATTATTGGAGCCCAGTTCGACCCGAAGTTGACGTACCGCTTCCAGGAACGGCTGGGATTCGATGTCGCCCACGGTGCCGCCGATTTCCACCAGCAGCACATCCACACGCAGGTCGTTGTTCAGAATTCGGTTTTTAATTTCATCCGTGATATGGGGAATCACCTGCACGGTGGCCCCCAGGTAATCACCACGACGCTCCTTCTCGATCACATCCAGATAGATGCGGCCGGAAGTGAAATTGTTCTTTTTGGTCATGGTGTTACGGATAAAGCGCTCATAGTGGCCCAGATCCAGGTCGGTTTCTGCGCCGTCTTCGGTAACGAACACTTCCCCGTGCTGATAGGGGCTCATGGTACCCGGGTCGACGTTAATATAAGGGTCCAGTTTCATCATGGAGACCTTGAGGCCACGGGCTTCCAAAATAGACGCCAAGGAGGCTGCTGCGATTCCTTTACCCAAGGAAGACACAACACCCCCCGTCACAAAAATGTATTTTGTCATCGACTTACCAGTGAACGGAGAATGGAAAAGGTTATAAATAGAATGGACGGCAATTCTACCGGATTAGGTTGGCAGACTCAATCTTGAGCAGACTCTGTCCGCTCCCAAAAGAACTGGATCTGGTCATCCGCAGCCCGGGGAGCATATCCTTCGCACACCCAAAGCCCGGGCAGGCAGGCGATCTCTCCATCGGCGTACAAAATTGGCCACAGACCGCGGAGCCAGGGGGGCACCCCGGCTTCCAGGAACAAATCCTTAAGGGCTTTGGCGGGTCGACCGGGCAGGCTCAGACGCTCTCCCCCGTTACGGAAACCGATTTTCAGCTCTTTTCCCACCAGGGCCTGACGGGAAATCGGCACTTTCCCGCCCGAAGTCCGCAACCTGCCCCAGGGTAAGGGTATAGACTGCTCCAGATTGGCGAACGGAATCAGTGTTCCCCCTGCCTCGGGCAGCGGACGATCCATCCCATGGAGAACACCCTGAAAGCGGCGTACGCTGCAATCCCCCCAGGATACCTGCGGCTGGGCATCCGCTGCGGCCAAAGCCACTTCTGCAACAATCCGCCCCAGAATCACTTCACTGGGAGGTTGTATACCCAGACTCCGCAACCAAAACCGTAACAGGTTGTGGCGCCGGGCTGGGTTGAGGGGAAGCAATCGTTCCAGGGATAACCCGCCGTCAGGACGGGTATCCCCCCGATCCAGCTGGGCCAGCTCATCCAATAATTCTGCGGACTCCCGGGCCAGGCGGGCTGAGCGAGCCAGGGTCTGGTTCAGCCGGGGATGGAGCGAACGCCAGAGAGGGAGCAATTGCCGACGCACGAAATTACGTTCAATGGTTTCATCCTGGTTGCTGGGATCATCAATCCAGGAAAGCCCCCTTTGCCGGGCATAGATTTCCAGTTCTGCCCGATCACATTCCAGCAGGGGCCGGACAATGGCAAAGCCCTGTTGATCATGGCTCTGAGCCATGGCCCCCAACCCCAGGGGGCCACTACCACGGGCCAGACGCTGCAGCAGGGTTTCCACCTGATCATCCCGGTGATGGGCCAGCAGCAGTACTTCTCCGGGTTTCACCTGCTCCCGGAATACCCGGTAACGGGCCAGACGGGCTTGCTGCTCAAGGCTGGATTCAGCGGTATCCACAACGATGGACTCGCTGTAGCAGGGAATGCCCCACTGCTGACACAGCCGGACACAATGGGTTTGCCAACGCTCGGCATCAGCCTGTAACTGGTGATTGATATGGATAGCCTGTAAGGGTGGCCAACCGCCTGATTGCTGCTGCCACCATTCATATACCAGATGCAACAACACTGTGGAATCCAGCCCGCCACTGTAGCCTACATGAATATGGCAAGGCCCCGGCAACGCTGCCAGGGCCTGCTGGATCAACTCAATGTTCAGATCATTTGCTTTCGGCACGCTAAGACAGGTTTATCATCACAGGTTTATTTCGTGCCCTGTTACTAATGGCTTCTGCGGCGGATCAACGCCACCCCGATCAGCAACAGGGTCAGAATCAAAGGTACCATGGCAATATTGATCAGTTTCAAGTTGAAGTCCAGTTGTTCAATGTCCTTATTCAACTGATGCTGGACATTACGCAACTTCTTGCGGATATCCAGTTTTTCACGCTGGAACTGCATCAACTGGGCCTCTACTTCCGGTGTGAGCGTAATACTGGTGGCGTCATCGCCTTGCTGGCTCTGTAGTTCCATCAACTTCTGCTCCACCGCCTGCAGCTGGTTCTGCAGATCCTGCTCCACATTACGGAAACGCTCCTCAGCTTCACGCTGCATCTCTTTCACCACCGTAAATGGACGGAAATAGCGACCCTGACCTCGGATGCTCACCAGGTCGGCGCTACCGGACAGAGTGTCCACCGCATTGAAGAAGAAGTCACCATTGTCGGCGAAAGGCGCCGCCACGTTCTGGCCGAAGAACTGACGAATCTGCACCCAGAGGCGATCCGTTAGAATATCCGTATCCGCCACGATCATGACATTAATGGGTTGTTGTGATTGCTTCAGGTATTCCGCCGGTTTGCTCTCTGCCTCTGCTGTGTTCTCGGAAGCTGTATCAGACTGCGCTTCGTTGTCTGTTGCGCTATCCTCGCCTTCGGAAACAGGAACGCCCTCCGGGAAAGCGGATTTAACCTGTCCCCGCACGGTTGCGGCCAACACATATTCCTCACCAGTGGGCTTGAAGCCGATGGCCAGCCCGCTGGGGTCCTGCATCATATCCAACTTGCTGGCCGGGATCGGCATGGCGTATTGGGAAGTTCTCAGCAGGGAGATCACCTCAGTGGTGGCCTTTTCTACCGGTGTAATGAACCCGGCGCTCGCCACATGCAGGGTTTCCAGTTGGCTCACCACCTGGTTGTCCCGCGCCATATTCTGGTCCGTGAGCTGCAGAATACCCAGATGCCGCACCGGCTGCCCGCTGGGACTTCCCACCTGCAATGCGAGTTGGGCATCGCCCACAAACTCGGTGGTGGAAACCGACACGCCCCAGGCATTAAACAATTTATTCAAATCATCGGACGCCTTGCTGGCACCCATTTGATCCAGCTCGGCATAGGGGTCGACGAAGAACATTGCATGGCCGCCGCGCAAGACGAACTGGTCAATGGCAAACAGGGTCTGTTGGGACAGCCCCTTGGGATGGATTACCACCAGGAGGTCGTAGTCATCGGTGGAAATCTCTTCCTCGTCGTTACCGATGGTTTTGACATCAAACAACTGCTTGATCTGCTCCACGCTGAACCAGGGCTGGGTAGGTTGGCGCATCATCATATTAAAGCCACCTTCCACATCCAGTCCGGCGATCAGGCCCACCCGGGGTTTGTGTTCCTGGCTCACCTGATAAATCATTTTGGCAATGTCGTATTCCAGGAATTCCTGACGATCCGGTTTGAAGAAAGGAATCTGCAGGGTGGATCGCTCATTTTCTTCGGGGGCGGCGCCCTCTTTCAGCTCGCCATACTGTGCCACCAGGCCGAAATACACCGTATCCCCGGCATTACCGATGGGGGCGGCCTGCAAACCAAAGGCGGCAGCGCGATCTTCATCTTCCGAGAAAGGTTCCGGATCGATCACTGTCAATTTGATCTTGCCGTTGGAGGCCAATTCAAACTCCTCCAGCAACTCCCGTACCTGCTTGGCATAATTGCGCCAGGCCAGGGCATCCTTGGTGGTGGTATTGGAAAAGAAGAAATACAAATCCAACGGCTGCTCCAGGTCTTTGACAATGTTTTTACTGCCCTGGGACAGGGTATACAGCCCGCCTTCGGTTAAATCCACGCGGGCGCTCTTGAACACCCAATCCGTCAGCAGCGTGGAAAATAAAACAACCAGTGCCAGCACAACCAGACCGGCACCTGAAAACCATTTGCTTACTCGCATCGTCTCAGCTCCTCCTAGTTGGCTTTCTTCATATCAATGACAATGGCGGTGGCAGTGAGCCAACCGGCGATCATAATGACGAAATACAATACGTCTCGCAGGTCCAGCACGCCTTTGGCAAAGGCATTGAAATGGGTGAGGAAGCTCAACGCGGCGACGGATTCAATAAACCAGTCGGCCATCCAGTCCGGCCACCAACCTATTACGATCTCCCAGCCGCTGACCATCATCAGGAAGCAGACCACCACTGAGACAATAAAGGCAATCACCTGATTCTTGGTGCAGGCGGAAATGCAGGAACCCACAGACAACATAGCACCGGCCATCAACCAACTGCCCAGGTAACTGGCCAGGATCACACCATTATCGGGATCACCCAAGAAGTTCACGGTAAACCAAATGGGACAGGTAAGAATCAATGCCACGCCGGTAAATACCCAGGCTGCTAGGAATTTACCCACCACCATATCCCGCAAACTGATGGGCAAGGTCATCAACAATTCCAGGGTGCCGCTTTTGCGCTCCTCCGCCCACAGGCGCATGGATAACGCCGGCACCAGGAACAGGTACAACCAGGGGTGATAATTGAAAAAAGCACGCAGGTCCGCCTGACCGTTGTCAAAGAATCCGCCAAAGAAAAATGCGAAGGAACCCGCCAACACCAGAAAGATGACAGTAAAAACATAGGCTAACGGGGTTGCCACGTAGCTGGCCAGTTCCCGTTTGAAGATCACACCGATCTGACTCATCAGGCCACCTCCCCGGTAATGGTACGGAATACTTCATCCAACCGGCCGCGTTCCACATGGAGTTCATCCACTTGCCAACCCTGTTTGCTGATCAGCTCGTTAACCGGTGCAAACAAGGATTGCCCTGCCTTGGGAAACACAACCAGATGCCCCTCATCCGTTTCCACACTGGCCACCTGGGGTAACTTCACCAGCTCGCTTTCAGCGTTCCCGGCCCCCTGCAACGACATGCTGATGGCGCCGTGATAGCGGGAACGGGCTTCCAGTTCCTGAGGGGTGCCGTCTGCCAGGATTTTTCCACCGGCAATAATAATGGCGCGGGTGCATACTGCTGACACTTCTTCCAGAATATGGGTGGAAACGATGACAATTTTGTCTTTGGACAGGTTGGCAATCAGATTGCGCACTTCCTGTTTTTGATTGGGGTCCAAACCATCGGTGGGCTCATCCAGAATCAGCACTTTGGGATCATGGATAATGGCCTGGGCCAACCCGACCCGCCGCTTGAAACCCTTGGAGAGCGTCTCGATGGGTTGATCAAAGACGGCTTCCAGGTGCAGGGCCTTTTCCACCCGCTGCACTCTGGCATTCAATTCACTGCCACGAAAGCCCCGCACCTGGGCAATAAACTTCAAAAACTGGCGCGGTGTCATATCGCCGTAACTGGGGGCGCCTTCCGGCAGATACCCGATCAGCTCCTTGGCTTTTAAGGGCTGCTCCGTGGCATCGTGATCAAACACGGTGACTTTACCGGAGGTAGGCGCAAGAAACCCTGTGATCATCTTCATGGTGGTGGATTTTCCAGCACCGTTCGGCCCCAGAAATCCCAGCACCTCACCCGGCGCCACCGAAAAGGAAAGGCCATTGACCGCGGTAAAGGGGCCAAATGATTTGGTCAAATTATCAATTCTGATCATGTTTATTCCCTGTTCTCAATTAACAGCGTGCAACAACCCGTCGCACCGAGACACGAAAAGACTGGTTATGAGTTTTCTTTATCTGTCAGGTTTGAAATACCCGGCCGCCCCTTTGGACACAGCAGCACCGGGAAAGTTCTGCCGGGTTTGCTCCGCCGGGAAAGCCGCTAATATGGTGGCTTGCCGATGAATTTTCAACGGCTTAGTTCTGTAAATTTCATGGATTAATGCTTTGTTACACTGACGAATGACAGATTTTTGCCTAAGCTGGCATTAGGCAGTAGACTGGCGCGAATTTTCAGGACTTTAAAGGTAGTTGCATGACCCACTGGTTAGGACTGGATCTACTGTTCATCTGGTTTGCTCAACGCTTTCTATTCTGGATGGTGCGCACCCAGGTGCAGCCAGAGTCGCGGGAAAGCCTTTCCATCGATCCCAATCTGCCGGTGTGTTATGTGCTGAAGAACGAATCCCTGGCGGATTATCTGGTGATGGCCAGGGAATGTATCAATCTGGGCTTACCGGATCCAAGCAAGGGCCTTACGGTCGGCCATTACCAACACAAACGGGCCTCCTATTTTCTTACCGGCAAAGGCTGGGTGTGGGAACGTAAAGAAAAGGCCCTGGCGCAACCACAGAAACTGCTCCGCATGATCGACGAGCTGGAACAAAACGCCGCACTCGATGTGCAGCTGGTGCCGGTATCCCTGTTTTATGGACGCGCTCCCGCACGGGAGAATTCCATCTTTAAAATCCTGTTTTCGGATACCTGGCGCGTACCCGGGCTCATGCGTAAATTACTGATCATTATGATTCAGGGCCGGCAAACGGTCGTGCATTTTGATGAGCCGGTGTCGCTGCGCACGGTTCTGAACGAAGGCTTACCGAAAGAGCGCGCTGTGCGGAAATTGGGACGGGTTTTCCGCACCCATTTCCGCCGCTTGCGGGAAGCGGTCATCGGACCGGATCTTTCCCATCGACGTACCATGGTAAACGCCCTGCTGCGCATGCCGTCCGTAACGGCCGCCATTGAATCTGAAACCAAGCGCTCCGCCAAAGGCAACAAGCGCAAAGCCCAGGCGACCGCCCGCAGTTATGCCAACGAGATTGCGGCGGACTACTCCCATTCGGTAATTCGTATCTATTACATTGTGCTCACCTGGCTGTGGAACAAGCTCTACAACGGTGTCTCGGTCAACGGCATGGACCGTTTGAAGAAAGTGGCCACCGACAATGAAGTGATTTACGTACCCTGCCATCGCAGCCACATTGACTATCTGCTTATGTCCTATCTGCTGTTCCGCCATGGCATGGTGCCCCCTCATATTGCGGCCGGGGTAAACCTGAATATGCCGGTGGTGGGCCCGATTCTGCGTCGGGGCGGCGCTTTTTTCCTGCGTCGCAGTTTCAAAGGCAATCGTTTGTATACGGCTGTCTTCAACGAATACCTGAATATGACCTTCGACCGCGGTTTCTCCGTGGAGTATTTCATTGAAGGCGGCCGCAGCCGGACGGGGCGTTTGCTGGCCCCCCGCCCCGGCATGCTGGCCATGACCGTTCGCAGCTTTTTACGTACACGGCGCCGTAATTTTGTATTCGTGCCGGTTCATATCAGTTATGAAAAGGTGCTGGAAGGCGGCACCTACCTGGGAGAGCTGTACGGCAAAGAAAAGAAGAAGGAATCCATTTTCGATATCTTCCGCACCCTGCAGAAAATTCGCGGCACCTTTGGTCAGGTCTATGTGAACTTCGGCGACCCTATCCATCTGAACGATGCTCTAACGGATGTCACCGATGAATGGCGGGACTTCCCCTATGACGATAACAAACCACCTTCCTGGGTATCCCAGACAGTGGACAATATCGGCACGGAAATCATCACCCGCATCAACAATGCGGCCGTAGTGAACCCGGTCAACCTGATGAGCATCACCCTGCTTTCCACCCCGAAACAGGCTATGGATGAAAAGGCCCTGGCCAAACAGCTGGATTTCTATCTGGATTTCCTGCGCAAGGTGCCCTATACCGATCTGGTGGTGGTGCCGGATATCAGCGGCGCGGATGTGATTGCCTATTGCGAACGCATGGATGTGCTCACGCGACAAAAACATCCTCTGGGTGATGTGATCCGCCTGACGAATGAGAAAGCACTGCTGATGAGTTATTACCGCAACAACATTATTCACCTGTTTGCGCTGGTATCCCTGGTGGCCTGTCTGGTGCTGAACAACCGCCGCATCAAACGGGAGACGCTGACCCGTCAGATCCGGCAGCTCTATGTGTTCTTCCAGTCGGAACTATTTATCCACTGGGAAGAACAGGAAATTCCCGACGTGGTGAAGCACAGTGTGGAACTTCTGGTGCAACACGGTTACCTGATTGCCAACGAAACCGAAGTGTGGGCACCGGACAGTCGCGCCACAGAGTTTATGCACTTAAGTATTCTAGCCAATACCACAAAGCATTCCCTGGAACGCTTCTTTATCGCCGTGGAAATCCTGGTGAAGTCCGGTTCCGGGAAAATGCAACGGGCGCAGCTGGAAAACGCCTGTACCATGCTGGCGCAGCGCATGTCACTGCTGCATGAATTCAGCGGTCCGGAATTTTCCGATAAAACCCTGTTCCGCAATTTCATCCAGGCATTGGTGAAAAATGAGGTTTTGAACATCAACGAGGATGGTAACCTTACCTTTGGCGATGCGCTGCTGCGCTCCCACGAAGACGCTCACTCACTGTTAGGTGAAGACACCCGGCAGAGCATTCAACAGATTGCGGAAATGGATCTGGAAAAAGAATTCGCGGAAGAGGAAAAAGCCAAGTAAAGGGCTATACCGGATACACATCAAACCGGCTGCTCTTACCCAGCAGTTGGTAACCCGGTTTACGCCCTGCCACCGGCTCTGCTTTGCGGGGCCGTTTCACTACAACTCTCTTGCCTGCTGCGTCCAGAGCAACCTGCAGCAATTCTTCCCCATCCAGGTCATCCCCCACCACATCCCGAAACAGGCGCATTTCCTTTTTCACCAGGGCTTGTTTGGTACGCTCCGGGAACATGGGATCCAGATACACCACATCCGGGCGCTCCACTTCCGGCAGGTCGCGCAAGACAGTATGTGCAACTCCCCACTGCAGGGCTATTCGATCAGCCACTGCGCCACCTTCCGGTGACAGCCTGGCTCGGTCCATACCGTCCCAGAGCAGACAGGCAATCGCGGGATGACGCTCAATAGATCTCACCGCAAACCCTGCTGCCGCCAAAATAAAACTGTCCCGCCCTAGCCCTGCAGTCGCATCAACGACCGTCAACGGCTCCTTACTACGCCCGGCTACTGCTTTGACCACCATTTCATGCTGCGCCCGCAGAAAGCGAAAACCGGTCTTGCCATGAATAAAGTCCACCATCACCGGATTGCCCAGCGCCTTGTCCAAGGGGCGTAACTGCACCACACCATCCCGTATTTCCAATACCGCCTTCAATTCCGACTGATCTGTAACATGGCTGGACCAATGACCATCAAGACAGGCTAAAGGCAGATTCAGTTGGCGCACGCGGGTGCGAAAATCAGGCTGGTCGACAGCAATCCAGGAAGTCACGGTGGGCTCTCCAGGGGTTTTGGGGGGCGGGCAGTATTACACAAACAGGTCAATACTGCCCAGAAACTCCCCACTGCCCTGGGCTTCGCGACTGATTTGCTGGGTGGTGGTATAGGCTTGCAGCGCACGTTGTTTGGAAGACGGCAATTCATCCTGCTCAACGGGACGATAATACTGGTAGTTGGATTGGGTGGCTTCAGAGCGGTTGGTGGGCACAATCTGCTGTGCAGCAGACGCCTGTCGCGCCGCCTCGCTGATCTGGACTTCTTCCTGCTGGGCCGATGGTGCACGTTGCTCCTGCTGACGGGCACGCTCCAATGCCTGCTCCTGAAACGACTGCTGCTGGAGCCGGGTGTCCTCCCGCCCTTGCAGTCCATTGGACACATAGGATTGTATGTCGCCACTTATGCGCATGAATTAATACAGCCACCGAATGCAGATCAGGATAATTATAGCCTGCTATGGACACAGCAATGACTAATTAATTTAGCCCCACAAACACCAGCAGGCCTGCCCCCAACAGCAACCGATAGATCACAAAAGGTGTCATACCGATGCGTTCCAACAGGGTCAAAAACAAATGAATACAGAGGAAGGCGCTAAAGGCCGAGGCCAGGATACCTAGGATCATCAGGTTCCAGGGCACTTCCATGCCACTGGAGGCAAGTTTAACGGTTTCCAGTGTGCCCGCTGCCACGATTATGGGAATGGAAAGCAGCATCGAGAAACGGGCTGCAGCCACTCGGTTAAAGCCCAGAAACAGCGCTGCCGTCATGGTGATACCACTACGGGAGGTCCCTGGGATCAAAGCAATGGCCTGGGCAAAACCGATCACCAGAGCCAACGTCAACGTCATTCGCGCCAGATCAAATCCGGTATTGGCCTTGCGATCGGATGCCCAGAGTAGCAGGCCAAAAATGATCGTAGTCAAGGCGATAACGAAACTGGAACGCAGGTTCTCTTCAATGAAACCGCTGAACAGACCACCGAACACCACCGCCGGGATCGTTCCAATCACCACCGCAAACGCCAGGCTCAAATCCTGGTTCATTTGCCGGGTTTGCATCCCGGTGACCATGCCGCCCAGCATGCGGCGGATATCATGATTGAAGTAGGTCACCACCGCCATCAGGGTACCAACGTGCACGGCCACATCAAATGCTTGTCCCTGGTCAGGCCAACCCAGTAATTGGGACGGTAAAATCAGATGAGCCGAACTGGAAACAGGCAGGAATTCCGTAAGGCCCTGGATCACGGCCAAAATCAGTGCCTGAATAATAATATCCATCTACCAATCCTTATTAATTGACTACTACAACGATTGCACCGGGGCGGTAACACGATATCCCGTTACAAATTCCGGCGGCATTCTCTTCGGTTTACCCGAATCCACCGCTACACAGACCCACTTGGTACACCCACGCAACACGGTTGCACCATCCTTGGGACGAATGAGTTGATAACGACGGGTAATGGAAATTTTTTGATCGTTCTCGGTGATCCAGGTTCCCATAATCAGGGAATCCCCTTTGAAGGTAGCCGCCAGATAATCCACTTCATGGCGTCGCGCCACCATGGCACGATTGAGTTCTGTGTATTTATCCCAGTCCAGACCCAGCGCCTGTGAGTGCCCCCAGGCGACGGATTCCAACCAACTTACATAGACCACGTTATTGGTGTGTCCCATGATATCAATGTGCTGATCTTCAACCTCAATGATTCGATGGAAAGAAGGCGCTCCGTAATCCCAATCCAGCGCGTTGACCTCTTCCTGTTTCATGAATCGCCCCTAAAGCTGTTTCAAATTACTTGGCCTTTGCGGCCACATTATTTCGCAGATAGACCGGCGCTACCTGCTCAGCAGAAACAAGATTACCTGCACTGAAACCCGTTTGACCCAACGCCAACAAATCAAGCCCATGAGGCAGCAATGAAGGTTCGCATTGTTGCAACGGACCGGTGACAATCTCAAGTAGTTTTTGGTAACACCAACCACTGCCGACGCCATACCATCCCGGTTGAGCCTTAACCCCTGTGGCGGCGGCCACCTCAGCGGGCTTGCAGACGGCTTCTTCGCCTACCAGTTGTGCCCGCCCATATTCCGTTACCCGGTATGAACCCCAGTACACCTCCCCCATGCGGGCATCGAAGGCAGCATGAAGCTGCTCGAACCCAAACTCACGCCAGGCCCGATGAGCCAACACGGCCAGGGAAGATACCGGAATTACCGGCAGATTCGCACCAAAGGCCAATCCCTGCACCATGCCCGCAGCGATTCGCAGCCCGGTAAAGGCTCCCGGCCCACGACCGAAGGCTATGCCATCCAGTGCTGACAACGTCAGTTCGGTTTCCGCCAGCAATGCCTCCACCATCGGCAACACCATTTCAGCATGCTTGCGAGGTTCATCAGTGTAACGATAAAGATTGTCAGTGCCGTTACTAAGGGCAACAGAACAGGCTTCAGAGGACGTGTCGATGGCAAGGATTTTAGGGGTCATACTGCTGGGACTCGGAACGCAAAGTCGTCATTATCTCAGGTTTTTCCTGGTCTGAAAAATCCGATGCGGACACTATTCCATCCACAACCGGTGTTGTAACAAAAAAGGTTTGGTTTCCTCCAGGGAATACGCCATTGGCATGGGTGGCAAGGCCTGCAGAAAACGAGGTCCGTAGTTTTTCTTTAGGATTCGGTTATCGCCCAAAACCACCAGGCCAAGATCATCCCGGGCTCGCAGCAGACGCCCCACCCCCTGACGCAGCCGTGTTACCGCGTGAGGAACCATGTAGTCATTAAAAACAGAAACCTGCTCCTGGGATGCCTTGTATTTCCAGGCCAGGCTGATCACGTCATCCGGTGCCGCGAATGGCAGCTTGTCGATGGCCACACATCGCAATGCCGCACCTTTTACATCAATGCCTTCCCAAAAACTCCCGGTGGCCAGTAACAGGCTATCGGTCTCCTGACGAAAGCGCTGCAATAAACGGTGCCGGTTCACTCCGGGCTCATAGATCAGGATGGTTCGTTCAGTGCGGTCCCGTATCAGAGCGGCTGTCTTTTGCAGCGCATCATGACTGGAGAACAGCATCAACATTCCGCCCACCAGATGCTCCAACACCGCCAAACACTCTTCCACCCAACAGTCATAGAATGCTTCATCTGACGGCAGGGGCAATTCTTCCGGCACCAACAACATGGCCTGCTGCTGATAATTCATTGCAGACTGGTGCTGATAGGTCTCCATGTCCGGCAGGGCCAGACTGCGCCTGAAATAATCAAACCCACCATCCACGACTAAGGTGGCCGACATAAACACCCAGGTAACCGATGCTGAATTGATACTGGTAAAAGGATTGTGCAACCGGGCTGCCACTACACTGAGCACCCCACCATCCAGGTCACAATACAATACTGATCTGTCCTTTCCAGCCCGCTCTAACATATCGATCCAGAGCTGTAGCTGTTTGATCTCCGCCCCCACATCCACTGCTGCAGTATGGATGGCCCAAAGTAATGACTGGGCCTGTTCAAACAACGTTAGCAGTGGCTTGAAACTGACACCACTTACGGATTTAACACCCTGCTCCATTCCCGCATGCTGTAGCTGAGTCCGTACCTGTTGCCAAATGCCTTCGATACGTGACAGTACACCAGGCAGCTCAGTAAACAGCGTGGTATGTCCCTTAACATTGCGCCGTACTCGCTTAAGCCATCGGCGCAGCGCATAGTCTTCAATGGTTTCAGTGTTGCGCCGAATCAGCAGATCAGGGAGCTGGTGCGCTTCATCCACAATAACAGTGTCTGCAGCCGGCAGCAGCGCTCCCATGCCCTTTTCAAACAGCCGCTGATCGCTCAACAGCAATGTGTGATTAATCAATAACAGATCCGCTGTCGCGGCCTGTTGCCTGGCTTTTTGGAAAAAACACTGTTCAAAGTAGGGGCAACGCCGTCCCTGGCACTGATCGGCGCCAATGGTTATCGCAGGTGAGAGCAGGGTTATCTGATCCGGATCAAGGGGAAGGGTTTGAACTTCCCCATTGCGGGTCTGGATCAACCAATTATTCAGCGTCTGCCACAGCTCATGAATCTGAACCTGAGCCGCCGTGGAGAGCTGTCCTTCGCGGGCCTGATGGAAGCGATAATGGCAAAAGTAGTTATCACAGCCTTTCAGTACCACCAGATTACGTACCTCGGGCAGCAGTGCCCGCAATTTTTGATATTCACCCAGCAATAAATGATCCTGTAACGTAAGATTGCCCACCGATAAAATCACATTACGGGAAGAGATCAGTGCCGGTAACAGGTACGCCAACGTTTTCCCGGTGCCGGTCGGAGCCTCCATCGCCATTGAGGCAGCCCCGGTAATGGCTCGCGTTACCTCCTGCGCCAGCCGGATCTGTTCAGGACGAACCACATAGCCCGGCCAACCCAGCGCCAAGGGACCGTCCTCAGATAAAAATTCTTCAACCGTTACGTTCAAGGCAGGCATCACAACTCAGGTATACTTGGCTATCGCCATTTATTCGGCGCAATGTAACACAACGGAGAACCAGAATGTCAAAACCGAAGGACGTCACCGGCGTAATCCTGGCAGGGGGTGAGGGTCGACGGATGGGTGGCGAGGACAAAGGCTGGGTGTCATTACAGGGCCTGCCCTTGATCAAGCGAGCCATCGAACGCCTGCAACCACAGGTGGACAGGATTATTATCAGTGCCAACCGTAATATCGAAGCCTATGAGGCCCTGGGTTACCCCATTTTTCATGACAGCACGCCGTTCCTAGGCCCCTTGGGAGGCATTGCAGCCTGTTTAAAAAACATTGATACCGAATACGCTCTGGTTGTTCCGACCGATGCACCTCTGATCCCTTTGGATCTGGTGACAATCCTGCAACAGCATCAACCTGCCAAACTGATTCTTTGTGAAGACAAAAAGCGACTACAACCCCTGTTTGGGCTGTATCACTCCTCCCTGGCAGACTCCATCAACCGCTTTTTGGATAAAGGGGAAAGAAAATTAACCCTATGGTGCGAGCAGCAAAACCCGGTTCGTGTCACCATTGGTGACAATAACGCCTTCACCAACTTGAATACGCCTTCCGAATTATCAGAATTTGAGAAAAATCTTCCCATTTGAACAAGAATATAAACAAGAAAAGCCCCATGATGGGGCTTTTCTTGTTTCAGCTCACTTGATCTGAGGGCTTATGCCTTCTTTGGACGACCGCGTGATACTGCTTTCTTCTTGGCTGGAGCCTTCTTCACTGCTTTTTTAGCCGCTGCTTTCTTGGCTGGGGCTTTCTTAGCAGCCTTTTTCTTGGCTGGAGCCTTTTTCACTGCTTTCTTGGCTGGCGCCGGAGCTGCTGCCTTGGCTACACGCTTCTTGGCTACACGCTTTTTAGGCTTGGCAGTAGCTTTCTTGGCAATTGCCTTCTTCTTGGCCACTGCCTTTTTGGCTGCAGTCTTGGCTTTCGCCACTTCTTTCTTCTCTTTGGTCTTCACTTTCTTGGCATCAGCAGAAGAACGGGCCTTCTTCCAACGTGCTTCGAAAGCAGCAACCGCTTTTTTCATATCAGCTTCAGCTTTTTTGCCCAGGGAATCAGCAAATTCCTTAACGGAGGCAACCGCTTTCTGCTCAGCTTCAATGACAGAAGTTTCCACCTTGGCGATTGCATGGCTCACTTTAGCGTGGCGCAATGCTTCGCGCTTGGTTTTAGCTGCATCAGCTGCTTTGGCCGCCGCTTTTTTGGCAGATTCAGCAGAACGCTGCGCTGCTTTGGTGCCGGCTTTTTTAGCTGCGTTGGCTTTGGCTGTAGCTTCTTTCTTGGCAGCTTCCGCTTTTTTAGTCGCTTCTGCCAGCTCAGCCTGGACTTTGTTTAATGCAGCTTCTGCTTTTTCCAGAATAGGATGAGCAGGAGCTGCCGCTTTTTTGGGTGCTGCTTTACGCGCTGGGCGCTTTTTCGCAGCTGCTTTTTTTGCTTTTGCCATCGTTCTGTCTCCTCAGCTATGGCATTTTCAGGCAAGCACATTCACTCAGCTAGTAAATGTGCTTAAAGAAAAAGTAGCACAAAAAAAATGCATGTGATACATACACATGGCAATATTATTTAATAATTAATTTATTTCCACCATACAGCCCCCCTTTTTTTCAAAAATCGAAGCAAAAATTCCACTTTTTTTATTTTTTGATCCACTTTTATAAAAATTTCGCCCCACGACTCCGACCCGGGTGAAATTATTCTGGAATAGAACAGGATTAAAAACGTCGCGGTAAAAACAAGAAAACCGGGATGGAAAAAACCAACCCATCTGGTCACAGTCGTATCTTCACTAGCCCCCTTCTTACGTCCAACCGGTTTTTTTGCTGCGGATACAAATCTGGACGAAAAAAAAGGCACCCCGAAGGGTGCCTCTTTATCTAACGGCGGCCTTTTTTACTTTTTCAGCACGGCCATAACCGCTGATGTAATGTCTTCTACCGAACCAACCCCTTCCACTCGGCTGTACTGGGTTTTCGAAGCACCTTTTGCCGCCATTTCCTGGTAGAAACCAACCAGCGGAGCTGTCTGATCATGATAAACCTCAAGGCGCTTACGCACGGTATCTTCCTTGTCGTCATCACGCTGAACCAGATCTTCACCGGTAGCATCGTCCTTACCTTCCACTTTCGGTGGGTTGTAAACCACATGGTAAACGCGACCGGACCCGGGATGCACTCGCCGGCCACTTAAACGCTTCACAATTTCTTCGTCTTCAACAGCAATTTCCAATACGTGGTCTATCTCGACCCCCTCTTTCAGCATGGCTTCTGCTTGCGGAATGGTACGCGGGAACCCGTCAAACAAAAAACCGTTCTTGCAGTCGGCTTCCTGAATGCGTTCTTTAACCAGTCCTATAATAATGTCGTCTGAAACCAACTGACCTGCGTCCATTACTTTTTTGGCAGCCTGCCCAAGGGGAGTTCCGGCCTTTACTGCCGCCCGCAACATATCACCCGTGGAAATTTGTGGAATACCGAAAGTCTCGGTGATGTATTGTGCCTGAGTCCCCTTACCGGCACCGGGAGCACCTAAAAGAATGATACGCATTGAGTTTGACTCCATAGTAGTTTGTAGATAAATCCGGAGAGCAGTAATCTAATTTGAGCTGATGCCAGACAACCGCCTGAAAATATGTTTTCTGTGCCTACTTTCGCAAACAATCCTAACGCAGCACATACCCATTTGAAGTAGGCAATTAGTCGAAAGATTTCCGTATTATAATCGCGGGAACGAAGAATACATGCCCCCACCTGCGAGAAAAGAATCGCCAAACATACACACGAACGCCTCCAGTTACAAGTCTGCCCGTGCAACCCAGGTTAACTGTATGATTTTAAAAAGATTAGATTATGTTACAAAGAATCGGTAAAAATGCGACCCCGCAGTAGGCCAGCAGGGCCGGGGAAGAATCAAGCCGCCATATTATCAGCTAAATTGTCTAATTCGGGGCCCAGCTCCATCACTTGTTATTTGTCAGAGTCCTGGGACTTAAGCGGCGAACTCTTAGCTTGACCAAGAATAGGGCCGCAACACGCAGCGCGCCAAAACCTGTCACAGGCCCGAACCGATGCCCTGTTTCGATGCATCATTTGTAAACAAACTGCAATCTTTACCAAATAGACTTTCCATTGATTCTTCAATACCCACAAGCAAACTGAAAGGAAAAAACCACTATGAGCAAGAAATATTTGGGCTTGGCTTTGGCGATTTCTGCAGCTTCCGCCGCACAGGCCGGAACTGTTACGACCAGCGGCAAAGACCTTGTGATCGATACCGAGAGCGGTATCAATGTGAAAACGTCGGATAAGTCAGCGTCTTTTCAGCTCGGCGGGCGCCTTCAATGGGATTACGACGCCACGCAGTCTGACGACAACGGTGTTGACACTACCGATTTCGACGTGCGCCGGGCACGCCTCTACGCCAAGGGCCACTTTGGCGACTGGGCGTACAAGACCCAGTTCAACGTCGCTGAAAGTGATGGCGCCGACG
>PAPM01000008.1 GCA_002708905.1 Pseudomonadales bacterium
GATATTTTACAGGCAGCCAGAGCGAGCACTTAAAGCGCAGAGCATCAGATATCAGGTTTCCTGGCTGCTTGAGTAGTTTGGTGAAATATCCGGGCTAGCCCGGTGCCTTCCGGGTTCAATTTCTCCACATTGCCCACTTTCTGGAATTTGTTGAACAGCTTGCCGATATCCTCTTCCGCGATACCTATCCCGTCATCTGCAACCTGCAATAACACACCTTTGATACCATCCCGGTCCTGCTCATGGAGGGATACTTTGATTTCCCCTGCGGCAGTAAATTTAACCGCGTTAGAGAGCAGGTTTATGATGATCTGCCTGACCCGGGTATCATCCGCCTGAATCTTGCCATGGAATTGGCAATCCAGGGTAAATTCATTATCTTTGGCCTTGACCAACGGCATGAACTGATCGCGCGCACCTATCAACATCTCATCCAGCGGAAATTCAGAAATGCTCAATTCGAGCTTTCCAAGGTCCAACTTGCTGATATCCAGAAGGTTGTTGATGACACCCAATAGATGATTGGCGTTACGCTCCACGATCACCAGGGATTCGCGACTGCGCTCGTCCAATTTTCCTCCCGCTCGACGCAGTACCCGCCGGGTAAACCCAATTACAGAATTGAGCGGGGTTCTCAATTCGTGGGACATGCTGGCCAGGAATTCCGTTTTGGTCATACTGGCTTTTTCCGCCAGGTCTTTCGCCAGGGCCAGCTCCTGGGTCTTTCCCTCCACCTGCTGTTCAATAATACGCTGATGGGTGAGCATGGTCAGGAGTACGGCTTCCAGTAGCGCCACATACAACAGTCCGCCAATCAATATGGCGTAACTTTGCCAGGACGAAACCCGCTGCATGATTTTGGGCGTAGCGGACAGTTCGATTCGAATGGACCGGCCCAGAAACTGGAACACAGACTCCCATTCCCCAGTTGCCTCCACATGCTCTCCCCGATAGATGGTAACCGGGCGGGCGGGTTCAGAGATATCCACCAGGCGTAATGCAGAGCGCAGGTCATCGTTCTGGATGGTTTGTTCCAGAACCTGCCTGACATTGAAAATCACCTGAGCCAAACCATCGGTTGACTTGGTCCCTCGCTCTCTTACCGGCGCCACCAGAATGTAGGACAGCTCATGCTCCTTGTCCTGCACCAGCACCACCGGACTACTGGCCCTGGGCTCACCAGACGCCAACACTACAGAGAGTTCCGGCCGGTAGGTCAGCGACAACACATCCAGTCCATGGGCTTTCTCATTCCCCTCGAGCGGATAGATGTAAGTAAGGGGAAGATAACGCTCGCGGTCCCGGCTAACCACTATGTCGCCATTGACACCCCGCTCCCTGATCTCGAACAGTGGGAACCCCTGTTTGCGGGTGGCATCTACAAAATCAAGGCGCTGTCTGTTGGTCACCAAAGGCGCCCATTGCAGCGCCAGAATAGAGGAATTACCCTGCAATAACGGTCCACTGAACGTATCGAAGTCATCCGCTGAGGCTGACTGGCTGGCGCTCAAAAAACTGCTTAACGCCTCCAACACGACTTGCAGCTCATTAATGTGGAGTTTCAACACCGCCTCGAATTGCTGACCAATATCGGCCACCAACGCCCGTCGATTCGCCTGCTCCAAGCCCCTGACGAAATAGAAAGAGGCTATCACCAACACCAGAAAGATCACCGGCATGAGCGCACTCTGCCAACCCCTGGATTCCTGTGTTGACCACTTCAGCATCCTGACCACGAATGGCGTGACAACCAGGGCTCCCACTGAATCACCCACCCACCAGACGATCCAGTTATTCAACCAGCCACTCCAGGGCACGATACCATATGCTCCCAACAACGTTGCCCCATTCAGGGAGTTCACCAGGCAACTGACCGGGCCAACCACCAGGAGGAATTTGATTATTTCTGCTCCATTGGTTAGCTGATGGGGCAACAGGCACAAGCGCACCATGAGAAACCGACCAAATGCGGCCTGAATCACCGCGCCGACAGCGACGGCAGCAGCGAAGGAAAGCTGACCAATATCAATGGGTATACCCTGGCTAAAAGAAGTGTAGATATTGGCCGCCAGGGCGCCGAGGAAAACGCCGGGGAAGACTCGAGCGCCATAAACGACGACAAAACCCAGCGCCACACCGGCCGACGGCCAGACTGGAGTGGCATAGTCCGGAGGAATAGCCAGCAGCTCAGTGCACAAGGAAAGCCCCCAGTATAGAAACATCACCAGTAAATTCTGAGGGAATGTCTTAGTCACTGCGGCCCAATCTCCTGCCCACACAAAGGTCCATGATTAGCAGTATAGACCGGCTGCTATGCTTGGCAGGTTTTTCAGGTAGATTGAAAGTGGACGGGTAGCGCGGCTTAAGATGGCCGTCATTCATTACCGGCTTTAAGGGGCTGGAAGCTCAAATAACGTGTCAACACCGACTGCAAGGCCTGGGCATCAACGGGTTTTGCCAGATGTTCATTCATACCGGCACGACAGGCTTTTTCCTTGTGCTCTTTCAAAACGTGAGCCGTCAATGCAACAATCGGAATCGGACGTAACTTTTTACTTTGTTCCAGCTGCCTGATGCGTGCTGCGGCGCTGTAACCATCCAGTACGGGCATTTCACAATCCATCAGAACCACATCAAATTGACCATGCTTGCGGAACAGCAGGTCGATGGCCGCCTGCCCATTTTCACACACGACAAAATCCAGCCCCAACTTGCTCAGCAGGCCTCCGATGACCATCTGGTTGACTTTGTTATCCTCAACCACCAGCGCCTTCTTACCCAGGAACTCAATAGAACCATAATTGATGCGCTCAATATCCGGCAACAGGGGGACTTCTGCAAGCTGCAATAAAAGCTGCTGCAATTGCCGCGGGGAAAACGGCTTTTGCAGACACCGGATCCGGTCAGGATAAGGGTTATCATTACAGCGTTGGGCTGAGCTGACACTGTTCAAAGCAACAAACCTCGGAGAGGAAATCTGCGCGCTCTTGCAAATACACTGCATAAAGTCCAACGCTGATGGACTACAGTCTGCCACCACATAATCAACACCTTTGCCCTGCCGCGCCTCGAAATGAAGCATTTCTTTGCCTTCCTCCCAGCTGTGCGCCAGCAGCGAGCGAATACCCCAGGCAGAAGCCTGTTCCTGAATCATCTGCGCCAGGGCGGTACTTTCTGTCATTATCAGAAGGGATTTGTTTTGCAGCGGCGCCAGAGGTAATAATCGATCCTGGATGAACTGCCGACTCGCGCGACGGCACTCCACGCTGAACCAGAATCGACTGCCACGACCGGGAGTGCTCACCCCCCCAATATCTCCCCCCATCATTTCCGACAACTTCTTCGAGATATTCAAACCCAGCCCGGTACCCCCGAATTTCCGGCTGATACTGAGATCAGCCTGGGAAAACGCTTGGAACAGTTTTCGCTGCACATCGTGCTCAATACCAATACCTGTATCCACTACATCAAACCGAATCCGCTGCGCAAGTTGATCCCGGATGGCTGGTGCGGTAGACACCCGCAAGCTCACATAACCTTTTTGCGTGAACTTAAACGCGTTTGCCAACAGGTTTAACAGAATCTGGCGTAACCTCACCGTATCCGCTTTGACATAGCGCGGAGTATCTGGCGCAAAGGAACACAGCAGATCCAGCTTTTTGGACTCTGCGCTGGCGGAAAAGAACGTCACGCATTCCTGGCACAGCTGCTCCAGGTCCACATCCGTCATTTTCAGCTCCAGGTTTCCCTCCACAATTTTGGCGTAGTCCATGATATCGTCGATGATACCCAACAGAGCTTTTCCTGACTGGGAGATCGAGGCCACATAGTGCCTTTGCACGTCGTCCAGCCGGGTATCCAACATCAGTTCCGACATTCCCAACACCCCATTGAGCGGAGTGCGGATTTCATGACTCATGGTCGCCAGGAAGCGGCTCTTCGCGTTATTTTCGGCCTGTGCCATCAACAGTTTTTTTCTGGATTTCAAATCATCCACAGCCGCCTGGAATTTCAGATCAAGAAAGCGCTTATGCTCAGCTCTTGCTTTGAGTTCATTGCTAACAGCCTGTTTCTGGGCATCAAGCTTGGCCCGGCGTTCCTCGTTAATCCGATCAGCCAGTGCAAAAGAAAACAAAATCATTTCTATTGCACTGGCAATCTGCACGGAATAATTAATCAGCGAGTTACTGGGAAACACCCCAAACTTACTCAGGCCGGTAACAAAAACCGAGGACAGCAACACAGTCCATGCCAGCACAAAAAAGCGTGCCGCACGAACGCCAAGGTGTATCAAGTAGAAACCGCAACAAATGACAATCAACGTGGTTGGCATCCCCACCACGGAAACCAGAATGGTGGAGGAACGATACTCCAACACAAAACTCAAAAGCAGCACCACAATAAAACAGGCAGCCAATATCATAAACAGGAGATAAACCCGCGGTGTATTGCGCCGAATATCCAGCAGCGATATGGCAAACAACGTCCCGAGCAAACCAAAGACCGACAACGACGCCGGAATGGCGAAGGTATTTACCCATGGATAATCGGACCAGACAAACTGAAAGCCAATACCCTGCACCGACGCAACGTAACAGGAACAGCCAAAGGCCGCACCTATGTAGTACAAGTAGCTGACATGGCGAACACTGAGATAGACAAACAGGTTGTACAGCACCATTACCAGAATGATGCCGTAATAAAGCCCCTGCCCTACCATCACCGATTGCTGGGCATCAAAATACTGATCGTAATCCCAGAGTTTGAGCGGAGCCCCCAATGAGCTGGTGGAGCGAATCCGCAGATAGACATCCAGACTGGTTCCGGGCTCTAACTGCAGGGGCACCATGAAGTTAGGGGTATCCACAGGGCGTTGATCAAAGGGATAGGCATCGCCCAGGTGCCACTTCTGAATCAAACTTCCCTTCTTGAACAGGAAAATGTCGACGTAATCCAGCAACGGGTATTGCACTTCCAGCAGACTGTTTAATGGATTGGTCCCGCGGTGATGAAAGGGTACGCGAACCCAAAGCGTAGCCGGACTATAACCAAAGAACGGCGCGCTGCTTTGACTGGTAAACCAGGCTTGCCGGGGCAACGCCCTGACTTCGGACAGTGTTAATTGGTTTTCCTGGTCCAGATAATACTCAGAAAACGGACTGATACCGATCGACTGGAAGTCATCCTGAAGAGTGACAACCACTTTGGCAAAGCCCGGCATGGAGAAAAACAGAAAACAAAAGGCCACCAGACAAGTGGCGGCACTTGTCCAAATCTTCGTCCTGAAATAATCCCTGTGTTTGATATCCCTTTCTGAGCGACCTGCTGCGTGATGCAAGGTGTCCTACCAGTCCAAATCCATCTATTTTTTCCGTTATCCTTCAAATATAGACTAAGACCCATCCAAAATGTCCAAATTTGAACTCACTGAGGCGAATTTTATCGGCTGGCACCCCCGATTCCGCAGACAATCCGGATGAAAACGGCAGCAATAGGCTGATTTTTAAGCCATTTGACTACCTGATAAGCCGATTTAGCCGGACAGGTTCTATCGCGCAGGGCGAGGGGCACAAGCTCCCCCTGTGTTACATTGCGGAATAATTGGGGCCGCCCCCTGCCTCCGGCGCCACCCAGGTAATATTTTGGCTGGGGTCTTTGATATCACAGGTCTTACAATGGACGCAGTTCTGGGCATTGATGCGAAAGTTGGTCTCCCCCTGCTCCACCAACACTTCATAGACACCCGCCGGGCAATAGCGTTGAGCAGGCTCCTGATACCTCGGCAGGTTGTATTGCAGGGGAATAGAGGGGTCCAGCAGGCGCAGATGACAGGGTTGGTCCCCGCGGTGATTGGTGTTGGACAGATAGACCGAGGACAGTTTGTCGAAGGTGATCACCCCATCCGGTTTGGGGTAGGACAACGGGGTCGCCTGATCCACCGTATCCATGCATTGGTGGTCCGGCTGATCATCCCGCAAAGTAATGGGTAAACGCCCTCTGAACAGCCCGTAGTCAATGAAGCTGTACACCGAGCCCAGCAGCATGCCAAAGCGGTGCATGGCCGGGGCCACATTACGGGCCTGGTATAACTCAGGGTACAACCAGGACTGCTCCACTGCGCGGCGATATGTGGTCAAATCGGCTTTCAGCTCCCCCGCACACAAGGCTTCAGCCACCACCTCAGCGGCCAGCATGCCGCTCTTCATCGCGGTATGATTACCTTTGATTTTCGGATAATTCATAAACCCGGCATCACAGCCGATTAACACCCCTCCCGGAAAGCTAAGCTTGGGCACGGCCTGCAACCCGCCCTTGTTGATGGCCCTTGCGCCATAGGCAATACGCTTACCGCCTTCCAATAGCGGCTTGATCAGGGGATGCAACTTCCACTGCTGGAGTTCATCAAAGGGGCTCAACCAGGGATTGCGGTAATTCAGGTCCGTAATCATGCCGAGGGAAACCTGATTGTTCTCCGCATGATAGAGAAACGCCCCACCACCGGTTCCAGATCGCGACAGTGGCCAGCCAAAGCAATGCAGCACTTTTCCCGGCTGGTGCTTGCCTGGGTCGATCTCCCACACCTCCTTAATGCCAACGGCGTAATGCTGGGTGCCACTCTCGTCGTCCAACCCGAAGCGCTGGATCAACTGCTTGCCCAAGTGACCGCGACAGCCCTCCGCAAACAGGGTATAGCCTGCCAGCAGGTCCACCCCGGGCTGATATCCGGCCTTGGGTTTACCTTCGGCATCCAACCCCATATCGCCGGTGCGTACACCACAGACCGCGCCGTATTCATCAAACAGCAGCTCTGCGGCGGTAAACCCCGGGTAGATCTCGACACCAAGTTCCTGGGCCTGATCCGCCAGCCAGCGGCAGAACACACCCAGACTGATGATGTAGTTGCCCTCATTGTGGATTACGCGGGAGGCCAACATGCTGGGAAAGCGAATACCCCGCTGAGGAGAGATCAGGTAATGCACTTCGTCTTCCGTCACCGGCACCCGCAAAGGCGCTCCCCGCTCCCGCCAATCCGGAAACAGTTCATTCAGGGCAGTGGGCTGCAACAGCGCCCCCGATAACGAATGGGCGCCTACTTCCGCTGCCTTCTCCACCACACAGACGTTCAGCTCCCGACCCTGCTCCAACGCTTTCTGCTTTAAACGGCAGGCTGCGGATAATCCCGCCGGTCCGGCGCCGACAATAACCACATCATACTCGAGTTTTTCACGTTCTATCCCACTGTTCATCCCGGTCTCCTTACTGGCCGCTCATCTGGATATATTTTTTGCTTGCAGGATTCAGCGTAACGAAGACAACAGTAGAAGAACTCACCCCCAGGGGTGAAAGCGGGGAGTATTTTGGGGTAACGGGAAAGTGTCAGGGCGAGGACTGGAGCTTCAACAGAGCCTGGGTACGGTTTTCCACCCCCATCTTGCCATAGAGATTGCGGATGTGAACTTTCAATGTGTTGGGCGAGATGAACAGCGCTTCGGCAATGGCTTTGTTGGATAACCCCTGGCTGATTAATTCCAGCACAGCCTGCTCTCTGCGGGTTAGAGGTTCAACCACCTCGGAGGAATCCTCCTGGACCTCTATGGTGGACGCCGTACCCCGGTCAGAATCGTGCCCCCCGGTAAACGGCATGCGGGACAACCAGTAGGCTTTGTTGCCGGCGGCTCCCTCTTCCATTTGCAGCCATTCGTCATTCAGCAAAGCCCGGGCCTGATCCCACAAAGCGTGCTGCACACACAGCTCCATCGCATCCACGTAATAACCATTTTCCTGCAACCAGGACAATGCCCGTTCACAATAAGCTGTTTGCTCTACCTGCGGCCATTGCTGAGCCATGAATAAGAGAAACTGACGAAACAAATCGTGATATCGATACCAGGTTCGGTGGTTGTCCATGGGAATCAAGAACAGATCGCTGGATTCCAACTCGGTAATAACCTGCATGCTGTCGGAACACTCACCCACCGCATTACACAACCCAGCGCAGAATTTCGGTGACAGCGCCGATAGCATCAGGAAACGCTGGCGCTGGCGGGATTGCTTTTGAAACACCTCTTCCAACAAATAATCCGATATATGACGATCAAGCTGCGGTTTATGTAAGAGGTCCTCCGGCAACAGCTCCTCTGCAGTAACCTGATTACCCTTCAGAGACAATGCCACCAGTTGCATACCGGCAACCCAGCCTTCGGTTTTATGACGCAATTGCGCCAATGTCTTATCCGCCTGAGGCAGATGCATGGAATAATGAAAAAAATCCAACGCTTCAGCGTCGTCAAAACGCAAATCATCGGTTCCCAGTTGGAGCAGCTGACCATTGGCACGACGGCGGGATAATTTGAGTTCCGGTTGGTTTCTTGAGGTTATCACCAGACGCAGCGATGATGGCAGATGATCCAGAAAGAGGTTGATCAAGCCCAACAATTCGGGATTTTCAATAAAATGAAAATCGTCCAGCACCAGGGCAATCGGATCATCCGATTGGTTGTGCTCTGCCAGGGCGTCCAGATCATTGAGCAGGGAGATAACCACACTGGCATAGTTACGCCTTGGCGATCGCAACCAGATATCCTGAGCTTCGCGACCAAGGTCAGGCTGAATTTGTTGCAGGGACTGGATGGCGTATTGCCAGAACACGTCCAACACATCGTGTTCGGGACCAAGACTCAACCAGGCAAAGCGTTGTGGTTGGTAATGCAGCCACTGACTCACCAGAGTGGTTTTACCATACCCGGCCGGCGCGGCCACCAGACACAACGATCCACCACTGCTTTGCTGCAGCTTTTGCAGGAGACGTGTACGTACCACACAGTTGGCACGCAGTGGCGGCAGATAAAATCGGGTTCTTAACAGCATAATGGGGCAAAGTATTTACTTCGCCCCATTGTTGCAAATCCTGACTACGATAAGCAAAACTTTTAATCAGGCTTCCTGGGCTTGATTATTGGGAACCTCAGACTCCGCCGATGGTTCAGGTGGATTCAATTCGTCTTCTCTGGGGAACTTGAGCTTGGCCCAACTCTGCGCGTAAATCACCCACATCAATTGCAGGCGGGCAATCTTCATTTCTTCGGTATTGCCGCTCACTTTTTCTGCGCGCAGTTGTTTTATTTTCTGCTCCAGCTCAATTCGACGCTCGTTGAGTTTGAGTCGGATTTCCTCTCCCCGCAGCCCGGTCAGGCTCATAAAGGGAATACGAAAATCTTCGGGGAACTCTGACATGGGCGACTTGTTCCATTCCAGGATCGCCTGCCAGGGGTACTGAGTATAACGGCCCTGATGTCCACAAATTTCATCCAGGCACCGTACCACGTAACGGAGTTTTCCCTTCTCCGATTCCGCACTACGTTCCTTTACCAGGCGGGCTTCACATCCGCAGGTACAGAAATTTATCTCCGGCTTTAACTCGTAAATCGGGTTTTCATTTGTGTCGTTCATATTATCCGCGAGTCTTTGTAATACAACGATTTAACTTTACCTTATGCCTTCTTAACACCTTAAGGCATCAGGTTATGCGAGAAATTCCCAAAACAGGAATAAAAGTAAACAAAATATAGCACCAAAGGCACTTTACTTCGATTTGGCGCTTTTTTGAAGAGGGGGTTACAATCTAGCCCACTTTTTACCTAACAATATTATTATTATGGAAACGGTGGTTATGTCTTATTGGTTGTTCAAGTCCGAGCCAGACACGTTCGGCATTGATGATTTGAAGGCACGGGGAAAGAAAGGCGAGCCCTGGGATGGTGTCCGTAATTATCAGGCACGCAACATGTTGCGCGATGAGGTCAAAAAAGGGGACCTCGTCTTTTTTTACCATTCCAACACGAAGGTACCAGGTATCGTTGGCGTGGCGGAAGTGATTAAGGATAGTTATCCGGACCCCACCCAATTTGATCCGGAAGCAAAATACTACGATCCCAAATCCGATCCGGACAATCCCCGCTGGTACTGCCCGCAGGTTCGCTTCAAAAGCAAATTCAAAGAGACCATCAGTCTGGACACCCTGAAAACCATCCCGGCATTGCAGGATATGGCATTGGTGCGCAAGGGCAACCGGCTCTCGGTGATGCCGGTAACAGAGGATCAATGGAATTTCATTATGGCGTTGGCAGAGTAATGCCGGCGATCGAATTTCAGGTCGACAAGATCTGTTCGAAATACACCTTATCGGTTACCAGGTCCTGCACTGAAGCAACTCGATCCACAAAGGTTTTACCGATAAGGTGATCGTATTCATGCAAAAAAATCCGGGCAGGGAAGCCCTTTAATTCAATCAATCTTGATTGACCACTTTGATCCATATACTCGACACCAACCGCATCCGGCCGTGTCACTTTCCCCCGCACCCCGGGTACGCTTAAGCAACCTTCCCACAGCGAGACTAAGCGGTCAGAAAAAGTTTTGGGTTCAGGGTTGAGCATCAGCATCGGCTCCATCTCCGGAGCATCGGGGTAACGGTTATTGGGTCGCGATGCAATGATCATCATCTGCAGCGATACTCCAATTTGCGGAGCCGCAATGCCAACGCCGCCTCGCTCCTTCATCCAGTACGCCATGGCTTCTGCCACTTCCTGGGCGTACGCCATTTGCTCAGCATGTACCGGTTTCGCCAGTTCCCGTAAACGAGGGTCTCCCAGCTCGACGATTTGAAAATCCGTCGGCATCATACTCAGGAAAACACCTTGCTCTTGGGCAATTTGCTGACCAGGCTTAAGGGGTTCAAGGTGGGCAGGTAAACCTTGCGCGTGCTGCGTTGTAACAGGTCCAGTGAGTGCAACAAATCTTTGGCCGACTTGGGCGGTGCCATTTGCAGCAGGCCCAAGGTATAGATGGCTTCTTTGGCGGCACCCAATACCGAAGAGGAAACAGCAAAATCCCTGAACAGCATAAACGTGTCCAGATCGCCGAAAGTGACCACCTGCGGTTTGTTGGAAGGATGAAATTCCTTAAGCGGTTTATTCGCCAGCAGGCGCTCCACGTTGTGGGCAGCTGCTTTCCCCATGTCGATGGCATGGTACGCCTGCTTGGCCAGGGGCATCCCTTCCGGGTTTGCCGCGTCACCAATAATGAACACGTTTTCCCGTGCATCACTTTGAAAATAAGAATTCACGCTGGCCCAGTCGTTGGCTTTCTCCGTCAGGTAGCTGCGCTGCAGAAAACCATTGGGAGCAGCACCGGCGGACCAGATGGTAATGTCACTTTCAACGGCGCTGCCGTCGGTCAGGCAGATGCCTTCATGGTCCACGGATTCAACGTGCTTACCTAAATGATATTGCACCCGGAAACCGTCGGTATGACTGCGGATCTTACCATCCAGATGACCCGGTGAACGGGGCAGCAAATGCTCGGATGCCTCAACGATATTGAACTCGAATTGGGGACGATGCCGGTAAGCCCGCATCACTTCCCCAAAGGCTTCCACCCCTTCGATGCCACCGCCAACGATGGTCACTCGAGTAGTGCGGTGCGACAGGGAGGCTCGATGCAATCTGCGAGCAATCACCTGGCACTGCTCGACACTCTTCATGGGCAAGGCGAACTCATCCGCCCCCTCTACCCCAAAGGTGTTATTGACACTCCCGGTGGCGACGATACAGACGTCGAAAGGCACTTTCATGCCGCTGTCCAGCAACACCGCAGAAGAGGTCATCTCCATGGCCCGATTCATCAGGAAGCGGTGCCCTAAACGACGCACCAGAATGTTGCGGGAGAGGCGTAAATCCTCACCACTCTTCACACCGGAAATGATCTCGTGAATGTTGGGAAGCCACTCGATATGAGGGCTGGGATCGATGACGGTCACGTCATAGCGGGAAGATTTCAGTTGCTGGGCAGCGTTAAGCCCGGCAAAACCACCGCCCACAATAACAATTTTAGGTTTAATCTGTTTTCCGAACATGTATGGCTCCGCTGGCACCGGTTACAGGCCGGCACCCGTCCTTTGTCTGCGGTTGCGCATTCTATACCAAGAATGCTTCCTCATCAGCGGTTGAATGCAATCCTCTTGCCACGGATATTGGGGTTAACCTCCCCGTTTTCAAAGGCCATCTCGCCGTTCACCAGCGTAGCCTGAATAGATGACTTGAATATGTACCCTGAAAACGGCGACCAGCCACACTTGTAGTAGAGTTTCTGCTCATCCACCACGGTAGGGCGATTGAGATCCACCAGCACCAGATCCGCCCAGTAACCTTCCCGAATGTAACCGCGCTCGGAAATCTGGAACAGATCCGCGACGTTGTGACTGACCTTCTGCACGATCTTTTCCAGGGTGAACTGGCCGGAGTGATAGTGCTCCAGCATGGTAATCAATGCATGCTGGACCAGCGGCAGGCCGGAGGGGGCTTTGAAATAGCTGTTCTGCTTTTCTTCCCAGGTGTGGGGCGCATGGTCCGTGGCCACCACATCGATCAGGTCATCCCGCACCGCGTTGAGCAGTGCAGCCCGGTCAGAGGCTTTTTTCACCGCAGGGTTACATTTGATCAGGGCACCTTTGGTTTCGTAGTCCTCTTCACTGAAAAACAGGTGATGGACACAGGCTTCCGCTGTGATCTGCTTCTGGGCGAGATCACCCGCCTGCAGGAGGGAGAGTTCTTTTTCCGTGGTCAAATGCAGAATGTGCAGGCGGGTACCAAAGCGCTTGGCCAGCGACACCGCAAAACTCGATGACTTGTAACAGGCCTCTTCGGAACGAATCAACGGATGACAGGACATGGGTACATCATCCCCATACTGTTCCCGGTACTTTTCCTCATTGGCCTGGATCATCGGTGTGTCTTCGCAGTGAGTCACCACAATGGTAGGGGCATTGGCGAAGATACCTTCCAGGATTTCCGGTTTATCCACCAACATGTTGCCGGTGGAAGCGCCCATAAAGACCTTGATACCGCAGGCTGCCTTGGGGTCCAGGTTCTTGATTTCGTCCAGGTTATCGTTGCTGGCACCCAGGTAAAACGAATAATTGGCCAGGGATTTCTGGCTGGCCCTTTCAAACTTGTCTTCCAGTGCAGCCCTGTTAATTGTAAGGGGATTAACATTGGGCATTTCGAAATAGCTGGTAATGCCCCCGGCCACCGCCGCCGCTGACTCGGTGGCGATCTCACCTTTGTGGGTCAACCCCGGCTCACGAAAATGCACCTGATCATCAATCATTCCCGGCAGTAGGTGTAATCCACTGGCGTCGAGCACCCGATCAGCGGCCTCAGCAGAAAGATCCGCACCGACCTTGGCGATACGACCATCCTGCACCAGCACATCCAGCTCCTGGATTTTTCCTTCGTTGACGACGTTGGCGTTGGTGATTAACAGGCTGGTCATAAGGCTTTCCTATACTCTTTGGCTTTGTTTAGGAGAATCTGGAAGCGTATTATACCGGATTCAGCCCACGACAGGACACCGGGACTTCTTCATGTCTGCATTGTTTGTAAAACACCTCACCGTTCTCGACTTTTCTTATGTGCACCAGACGCGCGGTATTCTGGGGGAAAGCTGGATTGTGGATGTGGAATTGTATGGCGAACTGGATCACCAGGGCATGGTGTTTGATTTTGGCCATGTGAAGAAGCAAGTGCGGGATGCGGTGGAGTCCCTGTTTGATCATAAGCTGGTGCTGCCCAAGGGGTTACCTCACCTCACCACCCGGGAAACCGAGTCCGGACTGGAGATCACCTGGCGCGACGATAAAGGCAGGGCCTACCGTCACTTGTCCCCGCTGGAGGCGGTAGAATGGGTGGAAGGTGACAGCATCACCGAAGAAGCCTTGATTCCCCTGCTGGAGGACACCGCGATGGCGGCCGTGCCGGATAATGTCAGCAGGGTGGCCATTGAATTACGCGCTGAGGAAATCTCCGGCGCGTTCTACCACTACAGCCACGGCCTTAAAAAGCACGACGGCAACTGCCAGCGCATCGCCCATGGCCACCGCTCCCGCATCAAAATCCTGCGCAGCGGCAAGCGGGACCCACTACTGGAAAAAGCCTGGTCCCTGAAATGGAAAGACATCTACATCGGCACCGAAGAGGATCTATTGGGTCGGCTCACCGAAGACGGTGTGGATTACTGCCAGTTTGGCTATGATGCGCCCCAAGGCCGTTTTGAACTCACCCTTCCCGCCAGTCAGGTCTACCTTATTCCCACCGATTCCACCGTGGAATACCTGGCCGATCATATCGCCGGCTGCCTGAAACAGGACGACCCGGATCACCAATTTGAGGTGAAGGCCTATGAAGGGGTCATGAAAGGGGCAATTTCTCAGCGCTGAGCCCGGTTCTATCCCTCGTTTTGGGGCATCAGCAAGCGATAACGGCCCCTTTACGGGGCGCCGATCCTTACCCACCACTGCACCAATGTGGACTTATTCTTATTTTTCAACAGGTTGAACCATACCGCAGGCCTTGGCACAAGCCTTGCGTTGCCCAGCTCATACATAAGACAAAGAGGTTAACGCAGATGACGCCAGAACAGATCACAAAAGTACAAACCACCTTCGACATGGTAGAGCCCATTGCTGACAAAGCCGCCGAGCTGTTCTATGGCCGCCTGTTCGAGATAGCCCCGGAAGTGCGCCCCATGTTTAAAAGCGACATGTCCGAACAAGGGGCCAAACTGATGCGCATGCTGGGTATTGCCGTGCGCGGTCTCACCAAACTGGAAACCATCGTACCTGCCGTACAGAACCTCGGGGTCAAGCACCTGGAGTACGGTGTGAAGGAAGAACACTTCCAACCGGTGGCGGAAGCCCTGCTGTGGACTTTGGAACAGGGTTTAGGGGACGCCTGGGACGAAGAAGCCAAAGTCGCCTGGACCGAGGCCTACGTGCTGCTGTCCACCACCATGATTGATGCCATGAAAGCCGCTCAGGCTCAGGCTCCAGCAGCACCAAAACCAACCGGGTTCTGGGCCAAGCTGAAGAGCTTCTTTTCCCCTTCTCCAGCCTGAGGCGGACGAGCATGGCGCCGCCGCTTCCACCGCAACGGGGAAGCGGCGTTCGACATTCGGCTATTTTAATACCCCACCGGCGAAAATCTCCCTCCATGGCGCTTTAGGCAGAGCGCAATCTTTTATACAATGCGCGGTTCACGTTCTCATAGCGCTTGTCGTTTAAATTAGGAATCGAACCTCCAATGTCAATCCAGATTACTTTGCCGGACGGTAGCGTCCGCGAATACGACGCCCCTGTCACTGGCCTCGATGTGGCCAATGACATCGGCCCGGGCCTGGCGAAAGCCAGCCTTGCAATGTACCTGAATGAAAACCTGGTGGACCTGACCACCACATTGACCGATTCCTGCACCATTGCATTCCTCACCCGAGACAAGGACGAAGCCTTGGAGCTGCTGCGCCACGATGCGGCTCACGTTATGGCTCAGGCGGTAAAAGAGCTGTTCCCGGAAGCCCAGGTCACCATCGGCCCGGCCATAGAGAACGGTTATTACTATGACTTTTACCGGGAAGAGTCCTTCACCCAGGAAGACCTGCACAAGATCGAAACCCGCATGGCGGAGATTGTGGACCAGGACCTGCCCATCATTCGGGAAGTGTGGGAGCGCAATGACGCCATCAGCTACTTCAAGAACGATGGCGAAGCGTTCAAGGCGGAGCTGATCGAAGACCTGCCGGAGTCGGAAGTGATCTCGGTCTACAAGCAGGGTGATTTTCTGGATCTGTGCCGGGGACCTCACCTGCCTTCCACCGGCAAACTTGGGAAAGCCTTCAAGATCATGAAGGTGGCCGGTGCCTATTGGCCTGGCGATTCCACTCGTCCGCAACTGCAACGCATTTACGGCACTTGCTGGCGCGATAACAAGGAACTGAAAAAATACCTCACCATGCTGGAGGAAGCGGAAAAACGCGACCACCGCAAACTGGGCAAGGAAATGGGCCTGTTCCACCAGCAGGAGGAAGCCGTGGGCAGCATGTTCTGGCACCCGAAAGGCTGGCGCACCCGCAAAGCCCTGGAGAACTACATCCGCGGCAAGATGGAGCGCAACGGCTATCAGGAAATTGCCACTCCCCAGATCATGGACCGCAAACTGTGGGAACAGTCCGGCCACTGGGACAAATACGCCGAAGACATGTTCACCATCTGCACCCACGATCACCGGGACATGGCCATCAAGCCTATGAACTGCCCCGGCCACGTACAGATCTTCAAGCAGGGCCTGAAGAGTTATCGCGACCTGCCCATTCGTTTGGGCGAGTTCACCACCCTGTTCCGTAACGAAGCCCATGGTGCGTTGCACGGACTGATGCGGGCCCGTTCCTTCAGCCAGGACGACGCCCACATCTTCTGCACCGAAGATCAGATCAACGCAGAAACGGCCGCCTTCATTACTATGCTCAATGAGGTGTACAAGGATTTCGGCTACGAGGATATCCGCATCAAGTTCTCCACTCGCCCCGACAATAAAGCCGGCACCGAGGAGACCTGGGATCGTGCGGAAGCCGCCCTGCAAGCCGCGGTGGACAGCCTGGGCCTGACCTGCGAACTGAATCCCGGCGAAGGTGCCTTCTATGGCCCCAAACTGGAATTCGTGTTGAAGGATGCTATCGGTCGCGACTGGCAGTGCGGCACCCTGCAGGTGGATTTCGTGCTGCCCGAACGGTTGGATGCAGAATACGTGGGTGAAGACGGCAACCGCCATCGCCCGGTGATGCTGCACCGCGCCATTCTCGGTTCGTTGGAACGCTTCCTGGGTATTCTGATTGAATCCACTGCCGGTCATCTGCCCCTGTGGTTATCCCCTCTGCCAGTGGTCATTGCCACCATTACCGACGACGCCCGCGATTGGGCCATCGAAGTGGCCGATAAACTGAAAGCCGCCGGAGTCTACTGCGAGCTGGATCTGCGCAACGAAAAGATCGGCTATAAAGTGCGGGAACACAGTGCCGCCAAAGTGCAGCAGATCTGGGTTGTGGGCAAGAACGAAGCCGAAGCGCAACAGGTGGCCGTACGCCAACTGGGTAGCAAAAATAATGAGGTAATGGACATCGGTGCTGCCATTGATGCCATTGTTGCCGCCACGCGAGTGCCCGTTTGATTAAGAGCAGTATGATATGAGTATTCAGCTGTACAACACACTGAGCCAGAAAAAAGAAGTGTTCACCCCCATCAATCCCGATGAGGTGACCATGTACGTGTGTGGCCCTACCGTGTACAACTTCGTACATATTGGTAATGCCCGCCCGGTGGTGATCTTTGACACCCTGTTCCGGTTATTGCAGCGGCATTACCCCAGCGTGAAATACGCCCGCAACATTACCGACGTGGACGACAAGATCAACGCGGCTGCAAAGGCCAACGGCGAAACCATTCGTGAGTTGAGCGAGCGTTACGCCCTGGCCTATCACGAGGATATGGGGCAACTGAACACCCTGCCCCCGACTCTGGAGCCCCGCGCCACCGACAACATCGACGCCATGATCGAACAGATCCAGGCGCTGATCGATCATGGCCATGCCTATGAATCGGAAGGTCACGTTCTGTTCCAAGTGAGCACCGACAAGGAATACGGCAAACTGTCCCACCGCAAGCTGGATGAGATGATTGCCGGAGCCAGTGAGCGGGTGGATGAGGCCTCCTACAAAAAGGAACCGGCGGATTTCGTGCTGTGGAAGCCCTCTACCGACGACCTGCCCGGCTGGGACAGCCCCTGGGGTCGTGGCCGCCCCGGCTGGCACATCGAATGTTCCGCCATGATCAATAAACATCTGGCAAAAACCATCGACATTCACGGTGGCGGGCAGGATTTGATCTTCCCCCACCATGAGAATGAAATCGCCCAGGGCACCTGCTGCCATAATGAAGGTGAAGAGCAGTTTGTGCGCTACTGGATGCACAACGGCTACCTGAATATCGACGGCGAGAAAATGTCCAAATCCCTGGGCAACTTCTTCACTGTGCGGGAATTGCTGGAACTGTGGCCCGGCGAAGTGATTCGCTATGCTCTGCTTACGGCCCATTACCGCAAGCCACTGGACTGGACCAAGGATCTGCTTGCCAGCGCCAAAGCCAGCCTGGACCGGCTTTACGGTGCCCTGCGTGACGCTCCGTTGGATTTAGATGATTCCGTTGAGCATCCCATGTTGTCCGAGCTGGAAAGCCACCTGTGTGATGATCTGTCAACCCCACAGGTGCTAGCGGTGCTGCATGCTCTGGCCGGCGAGATCAACAAGGCGGACGGCAATGCCAAAGTTCAATTACAAAAGGTGCTGCGCAAAGCCGGAGACTTCGTTGGTCTGCTGAATCAGGATGCGGATGCCTGGTTCAAATGGCAACCCGCCGGCCAACAGGGTGGCCTCAGCGACGGGGATATCGACGCACTGATTGCAGAACGTGCCCAAGCCAAAAAGGATAAAAACTTTGCCCGCGCTGACCAGATTCGGGCTGAGTTGAAAGATCAGGGCATTATTCTGGAAGACTCCCCAGAGGGAACACGCTGGACCCGGGATTAACCCGGGCCGGCCATTCGCATATTCAGCGAATCCGCTATACTTTCCAGAACGCAACTTCCAGAACGCAACGGAAAGCACTAATTCGACCCAGGAATGTGAGCGCCACCTTGTCACGAAAGCAGTCCACCCCAACAAGCCTGAAACTGGCCCTCGCGGCACTGCTCTGTGCCTGTGGTTTGCTGCTGTCTGGTTGGGCAGGCTCTGCAGGTGCTCAAACCATCACCGTCTATCACTTCAACCCGGAATCCCACAGTGATCGCAACCTGGTTCTGAAAAACACCTTCGATCAATATTTTCAGGTTTCCCACAACATTGAACTGCAACCGGTGGACGACCGGTCCACCTTTGAAGGCCTGATCGCGGAAAGCCCCCCCAGTTTATTCATTATGTCCGATTGGCAGTTCCACCAACTGGAAGCCGACCGTAAAGACCTCATTCCTTATCTGCGAGGCCTCAAGGATAACAACGACACATTCCACAAGTTACTCATCGGCAAAGGCCCTCTTTCACCACAGCACGCTACCGTAGCCGTATCCGGCACCGATGATTATGTCTATTCCCTGCTCGGTAAAATGCGGCTTAATACGGCTCCTCTGCCAATGCAGCAATTGCGACTTCTCACCGTCCCCAAAGACATCGATGCACTGTTGGCCGTGAGTTTCGGCATGGCCGACGCAGCCCTTGCCACAGAAAACAGCTATGAAAAATACGCGCTTCTTTACCGCAATGAATATCAGCAGCTCAAGGTTTTGGGCACCAGCCAACCACAAAAGCGGCTGGTGGTAGCACTGTTCAAGCAACACTTGCCAGCGCTGCAAAGCGCTCTGGATGCGCTGGTTGATATGGACCAGACCCCCAATGGCCAACTTGGCCTCAAGTTATTGGGCCTGGATGAATGGACTCAGTTAAAGACCACCCGACATGAGGGGGGGCAACCATGATTATGGTACTCAGGTTACTACTAACCTTGTACTGCGCCGTTATTCTCAGCAGCTGCCAAAGCAGTGCACCGCTCGCGAGTGACACGGGCACATTCAAAGTGCTGGTTGTAAACAGCAACAGCACCCTGCCACGCTATAATGTGCCAGGGCAGGCCTTTAAAAAAATGATGGGGGAATTAGAACTGGTCCAGGTTGACCTCGCCGGTGACGAACACCCCATTGACACCTTACAGGACACCATCAACGCCAACTCGATCAATGCCATTTACTGCATTGGGGCCAAAGCCCTTGGCTCAATTGACTACCTGGGGGGCAACACTCCGGTCGTCTATAGTTCGGTGTTAAGTTGGCGCGAATTCCAGAACCGAAAACATTTCTTTGGTGTAACAGATGGCGTTGCCCCAGCCGCCCAGCTAGCCTGGTTCAAACACTTCTTTCCCGACATTAACCGCATCGGCGTGCTCTATAGTGAGACCACTGAAGATGTGATACAAGACGCGCAAAAGTCCGCTGAAGCACTTTCACTGACTCTCCAGGCCAGCAGACTCAATGCTGAAACCAGAGAGCAGAAAATCATGGAATTGTTGGCTACAACGGAGGCTATATGGATACTGCCAGATCCAGTTGTGCTGGACTCCGAAGCCAACACCATTACGCTGTTTGAGCTGGCACACGACAAAAGAATACCTGTGTTCGCTTACAATCCGTTTTTTATGGATCTCGGCGCAACGCTCAGCATTAATGCCGACCTGGCAACAACCGGGCGTCAGGCTGCCCTAATGATTCAATCGCTCAAACAGGGCATATCACCTGATAACAGCATTCAATTTCCGGCCGGCAGCAACGTCTCTCTAAATCTGAGAAAAGTACAACAGTACGACCTGTCATTGGATAGTGATGCCCTGAATTCCGTGAGCGAATTGCTGGATCACTAACATTGCCTCAGAACAAATATTCCAAGATACCCTGACCACTGTAGTGAAAGCATACTTTCTCAACAAAAGATTCCAACGTTGTATCAATCAAGTAACCCAGGATTATTTGATGGCACGCTACCAGGACAGAACCACCACAACGGAATTAGAGGCGACAGATACCTATTGAAGGAGCCCGGTTAGACAAAGCCAGCGTTGTCAATTCACCTTAAACTGAAATTCCAACATAAAGCTGCGGCCCGGTTGAGGATAATCTGACAGCATCACTCCAGGGGCTGGGTCCACCAACTCCTCATCAAACAGGTTATAGAGTGAGGCTGTCAGGCGCAGATCATCCGCATGATTTCGCCAGGTGAGAGCAACATCCACTTCTGTCTGATCAGGTACATCGTTACGACTGTCGGCATCTTCGCGTGTTAGGGCGCTTTCATAAAGAACGCCAACAAAGGCAGACAAGTAACGGGAATAGCGATAATTGAACATGACATTGGCACGATGCATTGGCACATCGGCAGCTCTCGCTCCCGAGAGTTTGTTCTCAGGGTCCTGATAGGTATAGTTCACACTGACACTGGAACCATCCAACAGCCTGTGGGCATATTCAAGCTCGATTCCATGGACCGTCAGTTCGCCGACATTATCGTAATAGGAAACTGCCGATGGCTGCGGTCGTGCACCGATAATATCTTTAATATTGTTGTGGAACAGTGTGACTTTCGCTGTGCTGCGTTTGCTAATCCAGGCATTGAGGCCCAGCTCCACTGTCTCGATTTCTTCGGGCTCCACCAATGGGTTACCCACAATGGAGGGATTATTAATGTTGTACAGCTCGCCAAAAGTCGGTGCCCGAAAAGCGGACCCATAGGTTGCAATGACTTGATAGCGCTCGGAGAAATCCCAACTTACACTGGCGCGTGGGTTGAATGTATTTCCAAAGTCACTGTAATCATCATAACGGCCACCCACAATGAGGCGAACCTGATCGGTTGGGTCCCAAATATCCTGAACGTACAGGGCTCGGATATTCCGGTTGCGGCTGCTATTCCAATTGGCCACATCCGATATATCCACCAGCGGTCCCTGTCCATTATTGCTCCAAAATTCCACGCCGTATTGCGCCTGGTGCTCAAAAGCAACGCCAGATACCAATTTATGGCGATCCAACCAGCTCCAGGTCACCTGAAGCTCCAACCCTGTTTTGTCGTGCTGGATAGGGCTACGCAAATAGAGGCCTTCAGGATACGTTAACACCCCGTCAAAGAATCCCGCAGGCAGGATTTCCCAAAGATTGTCGAACTCAAAATGGTCGAAGTACAATTTGGAAGTCAAAAAGGCATCCGAGCCAAACTCAAAGTAATGTGAACCTTCGAGGAAATATTCCCTGTACTCCTGCTCAGACCCCTCATTTAGTACATTGTTGGCACCCAGATACCCTCCGGCTTCGCGTTTTACGAAGCGACCCTGCACACCAAAATCCTGATAGCGGGCGTTAAAGCCGAGGTCGTATCGCTTCTGCCAGAAATCCGTTTTTCCGGATTGGCCGATGGCATCGGATTCCACTTCGCCCTTCCAGCCATCGCTGTGGTAGAGGTTGGCATCAACGGCTATTTCCAGCGGCCCTGCAGCGCCACCATATTGAAGATCAATTTGATTGGTTTCAAAACTGCCGGCCGCCGCACTGAGCGCCACACCCTGAATATCATCGGCCTGCTTGGTAATGATGTTCACCACGGCCACAAAGGCATTGGCGCCATACAGCGCAGACCCCGGCCCACGCACAATCTCCACCACTTTAATGTCTTTGACCGGGAAACGGTTATAACTGGAAAGGGCACCACCATTGACCAGATTGTTATTCACCGGATGACCATTTACCAGAAACAGGACTTTCTCAGAAAAATCCGTTTTAACGCCACGAACTTCGACGGAGCTGATGCCCATATTGAAACGACTGGTACCGAATCCCGGCACCCGCTTCAACGCATCCATAAGGTCGCGGGCGCCCATCAGTTCGAGGTCATCCGCTGTGATAACGGTTACGGTAGAACCACTTTTGCGCAGGCTTTCCCGCGTCTTGGTTGCCGTCGTAACAAAGCGTTCTTCCTGCAACCAGCGAATTTCTTCCTTAAGTTGCGGCAAACCATCCGCCATTGCCACAACCGGAACCAACAGCGAATAACCCAAGACCAGACAACCTACTGACTTCCTTTTCACTGTATTCATGCCTGTTCCTAAATCCGGTTATTCCAAAACATCCAGAGCGTCTTCGACGAAGCGATACCCAGCCAGATCAACTCCACCGAATTTTTGCAGCAGTAAACTGAGGTATTTAAAAAACATGGAAGGAACGCGAATAGTATCCATCGCCTGAACCCACATCAATGCAATCTCCACATTTTTTCCCGCCGCAAACTCACTGCAGATCTCTGAGTTGGTCATCGGCGCGCCATCCACCCCCATAGAGCAGATCATATCAGGGCCCAAAATAAAGGCCGCCGGTTTACCATCAACGTCAATAGTGGCAAGCAGGCTTTCATTCACGAAATACAACGTCACTTCCCGATTACCCTCTTTCAGGGTCACCGTACCCACATCAAAGCCATCCTGCACTTTGTTGGTGGCTGCGGTCACTTTACCACGCCGTAATATGACAGCGTTGGCTGGATAGCATCCGGAAATGATCCCCTGCACGGATGATAAAGGCGTTGCAGAGGCCATCGCATTGCCGATTGAAAGGGCGACTGAAAGTGAGCCAGGCACCAATGCTCCCGGCTGATGGATCTGTTCTCCCGTGAGCGACCAGGTGGCGACTGTACCGGCATCCTGTAACTTGGTGCTGACAATTTTGCGAACCTGCGCTTCCATCTCATCGGCATTGGCCGGATGCAACGGATACTTGTCATCCTCTTCACTAACCACCAGGGTCTCCTGAGTTGAAAAGCCCTGCAACGCATAACTGCACATACTCATCTGTGGCACCGAACGTCCGGCACCATCCGCATCGACAAAGGGTATGTCAAATTGAGCACAGGCCAGCAAAGGGATCATGGAATTCATCGCACCCACTTCGATCGGCAATACGTAGTGATACTTCCACCCCGTCATATCCTGCAACCCTTTGAGACCATAACCAGGAGACTGTTTAAAATTAAGATTAGGCGCATCCGGTGCCCCTACACCACAGATCACCAACAGCTCCGCATCCGCATCAACATCACTGGCTTCGACCACGGCCACCCGGTCCGCAAACGCCACAATATTGTCAATCACCGCGTTGGCAGATTCAACACCGCCGCCGCCCCCACTGGCCAGAAAACTTGCCCCATTTACGATGATCCGCATGTCTTCCTTATCGATGTGATACATTGCTATCTCCTTCAGTTCTGGCTTTTATAATTGGGAGGAATGTGGTAGGTAAGCCGGCTCTGTGTCTGGCCGGTACGCATGAGCATATAAAGGTAATTCACCGCCGCCATATTGGGGTCAATGACAGGAATATTGCACTGATACTTGGCCGCTAGCTTGTCTGCCACTGCTGCCGCTATGTGCATAAAACCGGTACACCCCAATAAAATAGCGTCTGCACCGTCTTCATCAATCGCCTGGATACTGCACTCATACACTTTCTGGATAACCTTATCCCGCTCGGACAGCTCATGGACCGGCAAATTCACCGGAATAATGGATGCAAAGTTCGGCGCTATACCAAAGCTGCGGACGTGTTCACGCTGCATATCCTCTACCGACGCCAGTACGGTGACGATGGAAAAGCGCTCTGCCAGGGACATGGCGGTGAAAGCACTGGGACGGAAACCACCGATGACTGGAATAGATACCACTTCACGGGCTTCTTCCACACCACAGTAATCAAAGTCGGAGACAAAAATGCCGTTGTAACCCTCGTTCTGGGCCTGAATGGCCAGATCCACCACATGGGGCGCATTAATCATTCTGTCCCAGCGGCTTTCAATGGAGGTGTTTCCCTGTGTAATATTGGACACATCGACCTGAAGATCAGGAGGAGCGACACTACGTGCAACCTCGGCCAGCTCTTGATTGTAGGCACTGTCATTAATTGGAATAATAATTTTCATTCGATATGGCATAGCCATGGAGCAGCTTCCTTATGCTTGAGGGTGGGGACGCAGCCAAATTTGGCATGTGTTCTTTTTCAGTGTAGACAATGTTTTCCAACCGTCATCTCCTAGAAAAACAGCAGCCAACCAGCAAGAACCGCTTAAATAACAGACAATTAGCCAGTTAGCAGGTAGCATTGCAGTAACCGGGGCAAACCCATGCGAACACTTGGAACAGCGTCTATCATTAAAGCTAAGGGACAAAAGCACGAGCGATGCTTACTTTCAGGCCATGATAAGGAATTACAATGGAGTCATTACCGCCTTGCGCGTGGTGGTCTATTACCATCCACACACCCCACGACCGCTCTATCCGGCAGAGAAACCCTTTCCCCCTCACCAGGTAAAATAGATGTTGCCGACTAGCAGTATCCGAAAAAAACTGGTCACGGTTATGCTGCTCCTGGTCCTGGCGGTACTGGTCATATTGACGGTATGGCAGGGCAGCACGCAGAAAGGTTTGTTACAGGGCGAACTAAGCAAGCAAACGGATCTGCTGTTGGAAAACCTCAACAACCGGGCCCTGTTCCAATCGGATCAGTTAAAACGCCAGGCCGAAGAGGCAATTGCCTCGCTCAATCTGTTTGAGCTCACCAGTGCCCTGCTGGAAATCACCAGAACCAATGAGGAACTGGAGTTCATCATCCTGACCGACCACGAAAATCGAATCGTGGTACATACCGCCGACACCAGCCTGCAACAATCCCTGTATTCAGACAGCCTGTATGGTGACAAGCTGCTGATACCCGTTGATGACAGCACCCCGATGCAGCGAAACTGGTCCGGATCCACTCTCAGCAAGGCCTTGCAGGACGCTTCCTCCATCATGTACCAGCTGCCCATCAATGTGGGCAACCGTCAGTGGGGCAATTTGCGGCTTTCGTATTCCCTGAAGAATGTAAAAGACGAAGTGGCACGTTCCAGGTCGGAAAACTCTGCCATCATCAAGGGCCATACCATCCGCTCAATGCTGGCCGCGACAACAATCCTGCTTTTCACCTTTGTGGTCATTTCCAGGCTCTCCAGCCGCCTTTCGGCTCCCATAATCCAACTGACCGACATGACCCAACGCCTGGCCAAGGGGGATTTCTCCGTAACCAAACTTGCGCAGCTGGAGTCCAGCGATGAAGTTGGCGTGCTATCGAGGCAATTCTCGGAAATGGCGATCAATCTGGAGAAAGCCTACCACGACCTGGAAGAGTACAATTTGCTGTTGGAACGCAAGGTCAATGAGCGTACCCAGCAACTGAACATGCGCAACGAAGAGCTGGTGAAGGCGATCAACGATCTGGAAGAAAGCCAGCAACAGCTGGTTCACTCAGAGAAAATGGCGGCGCTCGGTCAATTAGTAGCCAGCATCGCCCACGAAATCAACACCCCCCTGGGGGCCATTCAGGCCTCCGCAGGCAATGCCACCAAATACTACACCGCCTACGCCAACAGCCTGGCTATGTTGTTCCGCTTGGAACAGCCTACGGATCAGCAACTGTTTTTGTGGCTGTTGCACAACGCACGCCCTATGGAGTCCCTCACCACGCGCGAAGAACGGGCCGCCAAACGCGATGCCATCAAAATACTGGACGCCAATGAGGTTCAATATTCAGCAGATATTGCAGAAATGTTGATCGATATGGGGCTATCCGATCAGGTTGATATCATGCTTCCCATGTTGTCCGGCCCCAAATACTTCGAAGTGATTCAGAGTGCTCACCAGTTAACCGGCATTATGCGCAGCAACCAAACCATCTACAGTGCCACCGCGCGGGCATCCAAAATTGTATTTGCGCTGAAAAGTTTTGCCCGCCAGGATCAATTCGGTGAAAAGCAGGAAAGTGATATCAATGAAGGCATCAATACCGTGCTGGTGCTCTACAGCGGATTGCTGAAGCAGGGGTGCGAAGTAGTCAAGGAGTTTGAGGAATTACCTCCCCTGGACTGTCATGCAGACGAACTCAACCAGGTGTGGACCAACCTGATCCATAATGCTTTGCAGGCGATGGATTACAAGGGCACGCTCACCCTGCGCACCCGCATAGATCAAGCCGGTACCTGTCCGCAAATTATTGTCCAAATTGAAGATACAGGCCATGGAATCCCGGCGGAACTGCAGAACCGGGTCTGGGAATCCTTTTTCACCACCAAGGAATCCGGTGAAGGCAGCGGCCTGGGTTTGGGAATATGCAAACGGATTGTAGAAAAACACGCCGGTCGCCTGTTTTTCGAAAGTCAGCCCGGCAAAACCACTTTCACGGTGGTATTGCCACTGAGCACGTGAACATCTAAGTTATGTCGGATCTCTGCTATAGTGGAAAAAGGTTTTCAAACTGGTCTGGCGCTACATTTTACCTATTGTTTCCCAGGAACGTTGGCGTTGAATAAGTCTTATATAATTTGTGTTGACGACGACCGCACCATACTGATGAGCCTGCGGGCCCAGCTCCGTCACTGGTATCGGGACAAGTATGTGATTGAAATCGCAGAAAGTGCCGAGGAAGGCCTGGAGCTGATCGAAGAACTGATCGAGGATGGCGAGCACATTCGGGCCGTGATCTCTGATTGGCTGATGCCGGGCATGAAGGGCGATGAATTTCTGATTCTGGTCCACAAGCGTTTCCCGGACCTCACCAAAATCATGCTGACCGGCCATGCTGACCCCGATGCCATCCGGCGAACCGAGGAAGAAGCACAACTCAGTGGCTGCATTAACAAACCCTGGAGCCAGGAAGATTTCTTCAGCGTCCTCCCGCCCCATGAGGAGGCGCTATGAAAAAGCCAGTTATCATCTGTGTGGACGACGAGAAAATCGTTCTCACCAGCCTGAAAAGTCAATTACAGCACCACTTTGGTTCCCAGTACCAGATCGAATTGGCTGAGAGCGCCGAGGAAACCCTGGAGTTGATTGAAGAACTGAAGGCCGAACAGCAACAAGTACCGCTAATTATTGCTGATTATGTGATGCCAGGCATGTACGGTGACGAGCTACTGGTAAAGGTAAAAGAACAACTGCCGGATACGCTGAGTATCATGCTAACCGGGCAGGCCACCGCCGAAGCGGTAGGTGAAGCCGTCAACCGGGCCGGCCTGTTTCGTTATATCTCCAAACCCTGGCATGAAAAGGATTTCCTGCTTACCGTTTGCACCGCGCTGGACAGCTTCAACCAAAAACAGGAAATTCAACGCCGCAGCCGTTTCCGTCAGGTACTGGCCAGCGTCATATCACTGGCGTTAAAGCACGGCAAGTTACCGCAGCAGCTGAGCCATGCCCTGGACTCACTTCTATCCATACCCGAGTTACATGGTGCTTCTGCCGCAGTCTACCTGCTGGATTCTTACGGGCATTTGCTGCAATTGGAAGTGGCTGCCGGCAACCAGGAGGTATTTTCGGGCACCCTGCCCCTATCCGGACACGAGCATGGCTGTCAGTACTTCCAGCCCCTCACTTACCAGGGACAGACCATGGGTGCACTGGGCATCACCTGTGCCAAATTCATGGACGACAGTCCGGAGCTGCCGGAACTGCTTACCTCCTACGGCGAAGCACTGGCGGGCATCATTCGACTTGAGCAATACCACGAAGCGCTGGAGCGCCACAATGCAGAACTGGAAGAGACCGTCAAGCGGCGCACTCAGGATCTGCAGGCCGCCCTGGAGCAACAGGAAAAACTGAATAACATTCTGTTGGAAGCCAATCGCAAACTGGACTTCTATGCGTCCATGGACAGCCTGACATCCCTCTATAATCGACGCTTCTTCCTGAAGCTGGCCAATTCTGAAGTGGAACGGGCCAAGCGCTATCAGCATCCTGTGACCTTCATGATGCTGGACCTGGACCATTTTAAAAACATCAACGACCAATATGGCCACCTGGCCGGAGACCATGTACTGGAACGCATTGCCCTGCTGCTGGAGGATGAATCCCGCGAGCCCGATATCATAGGCCGACTGGGTGGAGAGGAATTCGCCATCCTGTCACCGGAGAGCACCATGCAGCAGGCATCCCAGATGGCGGAGCGCATTCGAAACCGTATCAAGCAGGAATCCTTTGAATTCGAAGGACACTCGATTCAGGTCACCGTCAGCATTGGCATCTCTGAAGTGGACGTGAACGAAGAGCATATCGAATCCGCCATGAACCGTGCGGACAAAGCACTTTATAAATCCAAAGGCACCGGTCGAAACCTGGTCTCAATTGCAGGTTTGTAACATGAATACAACGGTTTTTTCCTAACAGATGATTAAGGTTGGATAGGTGGAACGCATTGAAGCACCATAATCAATAAAAAATAAGAAAATAAAAAGGAAGAAACACATGGACCGTAGCCTAACCTCACGAACCCACCGGTTCGTCAGGGCCCTCTCAATTTCAATTCTCCTCAGCACCACCCTGTTAAGCGCCTGCAAAGCACCTAATGTTGCGGATACCGAATACGGTAAGGCCAAAGGCAAGTACAATTTTGCACAGCACACCATAGAATGGAAAGGCATCCCTTACGCCAAGGCTCCGGTGGGCGACTTGCGCTGGCAGGCACCCCAACCGCCTGAGCCCTGGAACGGCGTACTGCGCGCAGATACCTTCAGTCAGGCGTGCATGCAACTGGGAAGCATGTACGGTCCGGGGCCGGACGGATTTAGCCAGGCGCCGTCTTTAAATGAAACGTTCAACCAACCGATCGGTAATGAAGACTGCCTCTATCTCAACGTACAACGCCCTCTGAACTTGAAACAGAACCTACCCGTCGTTGTTTTCCTGCACGGCGGAAGCCACATTTATGGGTCAGGCTCACTCTATGACGGCAGCACCCTGGTGCAGGAAGATATCATTTTCATCACCCTTAACTACCGCCTCGGCCTCTTGGGTTGGTTATACCACCCGGCACTCCAAACCATGGAACCCAACCCCGCCAACTCCGGTAATTTCGGCACCCTGGATATCCTGCAGGCATTAACCTTTATTAAAGACAACATCGCAGCATTTGGAGGGGACCCGGAAAACATCACCTTGATGGGACAGTCTGCCGGCGCTTCCCACGTTTTCAGCATGATGGTCAGCCCGCTGAACAATCACCTGTTCCAACGGGCCATGCTGATGAGCCCCGGATTGCTGAACCAAACACCGGAAACCGGGCTGGCCTATTCCAGCGGTCTGGTGCAAACGCTGGTTATTCTGAATGGTCTGGCGGCCGACGCGGAATCCGCTGCCGCTTTTTTGTCAGCGCAGGATGCCAGCTGGATTCACGACTTTCTTTACAGCCAAACCGCCGCTACGCTGCTAACCGCCACAGCCATGGTACCGGAGCTTCAGGTTGCACCTGCTATCTTTCTGGATGGCGAGATACAACCCAGTGACCCCCTCACTGCGGTGGCCACTGGCCAGTTCCTGAATGTTCCGACCATCCTGGGCATCACCAGTGAGGAAGGAAAGCTCTTCACTCAAAACGGCATGATAGTGGACAGCTCCACCCTGTGGACAATGATGAATGAATTTGACTCGAATCATCCGAAATCTACACCGTTGCCCCTGGAAGAGGTGATCGCGCCCGAACTACTGCCGGCTGACCGCCCCCAGCAGGGCACCTGTGGCGAAGCGGATTTTGTGGTGGGTGGCTACAACGATTTTGCCAATCTGTGTGGCTCAAGGGCGCCCACTGTACTGTTTCGATCTCTGCAGGACAACGTTCTGTTGCCCTTACTGGCTACCCAGATCCCACAACTCTACGCCTATGAGTGGGGGTGGAACCAACAGCCTTTCCCCTGGAACGTCATTCATGGCGCTGTCCACGGAGGCGATATAGGCTTCTGGCTGGGCGGATTTGATTCTGCCATTTTCAGCAATGGATACAGCGAGCAGAATGCGCCTGGACGCCTTGAATTGTCTGAGCGCATGGTGAAATCACTGGCACAATTTTCCCGCAGTGGTGACCCGAATCACCCACAGCTCGCCGACACCTGGCTGACGTGGTCACCCCTGCCCGGCGCTGCCAAACGTTTGCGTCTGGACGCCGATGACATAGAGGCCCGGATCAGTATGCAATTTGAATAGCGGCTAAAGATAAAGACAAGCCATAAAAAAACCCCGCATAAGCGGGGTTCATATTTGATATGACTGAAGCGAGATGTCAGGGAATCGGCAGGTAGCCACCTTCCAGGCCTTTGGTGACGATCGCCACTGCGTTGTGGGCATGCAGACTTTCCAGGTGATTCACCCGAACCCAGAAATCCTGGTAGGAAACCTGATCATTCAACGCTGCCTGGATTTTACGGGCCGCATCTTCACAGAACATCAGGTTTTGGCCGTTTAGCAGCGCAAACTCCTGCTCGTCTTCCCGTTTTACTGCTGTCTGTACCGGGGTTTTGAGCGCGGCTTCCACCACATCAATCAATTCTTCCAAAGGGAAGCTGTCAGTATCATCAGACAGGCGCACCTTGATTTCGGCGATACTGCGCTGGCTGTGCGGGGTGGCTACGATTCCCTGCTCCGTGCCCAACCAACCATAGACTTCATCCGCAGATACCTGTTGATCGGTGCCGAAATCTTCCCGGAACTGCTTCTGGATCAACTGTCGGGCCAAAGCGGCAGAACAAGGGCAGGTAGAGGAGTAGGGGATTTCCACTCGCAATTCAAAATGGAAGCCATCCGGATCTTCAGTGGCGATAATGCGCGAAGGATAGGCTTTCCAGCCGCTGAACTCACTTTTCAGTGCCGGACGGCGGGACAGAAAATCAAACCGGAAATCCACAAATGCCTGATCGCTGAGCCCCTCATGGGATTCCAGAAAGCGAGCCAGCACATCACGCAGACTGTTCGCAGTGAGAGTCTGGCTACACAGTTCATCCAACAACAGATAAAGCCGGGACATATGAATGCCCTTGGCCTCTGGATTGATCAGATTCACATAGGCCTGCGCCTTGGCCACAGCATGGGCCACACCACCGTTGCGCGTAGGGATGGACAGGGGAACTTCTATTTCACTCATGCCCACCCAATCCAGCAGGCCAGGGGCCTTGGGCTGGGAAACGGTGGCAATGTCAGGCATTGATTTACTGCCCATTACTGATAAATCCAAAAATTTCATGATGTAAAAGGACTCCTCCAAGCATAGGCCCTGATACGCTGGTTGTAACAGTTTGCTTCGCCTGGACAATTAACCCATACGGCTGCGCTCATGACAAGCGGCTAAAATGACGCGGGATTTTATAACAAACTGACGATATTCTGAAATTTACCTGATAGTACCCCTGATGGAAGTCAGGCTTAATCTTATAAACCCCTTAAAAATCAGAGTATTGGACAATCTGAGGAATTGCTAGCATGATAGGTAAAACAAACATGCCTGATAGACAATTTTGATCAAAACAATGTCAAAATTGCCAAAAAATAACCAAGTAAAATAGTAGACAATAGATCAACAAGAATAATAACAGAGGAGAAACGCCATGCAGACCGAATCTGATCCGACTCCCTACGGTACACCGGCAGCCAGCATCAACCGTGTTCATACAGGTCCGGTACAGGCAGTGACCGTTCCCGCCGGAAATGGCGTTAATTGGGTAACGGACGGTTGGGCCCTGTTCAAGCAGGCCCCTTGGATGATGATAGGCATGTGGATTGTGCTCATGGTGATCGTGGCGGCCGCCAATATGGTGCCGCTGCTGGGTCAATTGATCACTCCGGCGCTGATGGCCGGCTTTATGCTGGCCCTGGCCCAACTGGAGCAGGAAGGTGAACTTCGCCTGGAAGTGCTGTTTGAGGGGTTCAAGAGCCATGCCGGACCTCTGTTGGTGCTGGGTGCCATCTTCCTGCTGGCCATTTTTCTGCTGGTGTTAGTGTGTGGTGTTTTCATGGCCATTGCCATGAACGCAATGGGCAGCGGCTCCGGTGTCGGCACCGTACTGGGCTCCCTGATATTCATCCTGCTGGGGTTCATGACGATACTGCTGGTGGTGTTTGCCATGTGGTGGGCACCTTGCCTGGTGGTGTTTAACCAGCAATCGCCCACGGAAGCATTGAAGCACGCCATTCTCGCCATCTTCCGTAACGTATTATCCAGCCTGGTCTATACCCTGGTACTGCTGGTGCTGTACCTGGCGGTGGTGGTCACTCTCGGCCTGGGCATTTTTGTTGTGGGCCCCTTGGTTATAGTAAGCGCTTACACTAGCTACAAGGATATCTTTCGCCCCAGTAACGCTTAATTACACAAGCACAACAAATCTGCTCACTTATTTGTGGTTCCATTGTCTACCTTAAATGTGAACCAATTAACATTTTTTTGATTATGTTACGAGCAGTAGTTCTTTCCCTGATTCTGTGGGTCCCCTGCGGCCTGATGGCAGACCCACTTTTTAACCAGGCGGCCGCCCGTTACGGAGTCAAACCGGCTCTGTTGCACTCCATCGCCGAGATGGAGTCCCAACTGCACCCCTGGGCTGTTAACCTGAACTGGGAAGGCTTCAAACCACGAACCAAGTCCGATGCCATTGAACTGGTGCAGGCGGTGGAACAGCACCCCTGGTTACTGCGACTGGATTACCCCGAGAATTCCCAACGCTTGTTCTTTGCAACCCGGCAGGATGCTGTCAATGCGCTGGAGCAAACCAAGGCCAACGCCTCCCTGCTGGGTATTAACCGCCCCTCCGACTGGGAAATACGCAAACTCGATACCCGCAGCGTCGATATCGGCCTGATGCAAATCAATTGGAAATTCCACGGCCGACATTTCGAGTCCCTGGCGCAGTTGTTCGAACCGGATGTGAACGTCGCCTATGCAGCCAAGTACCTGCGCAAGTTACTTTCCCAACATGGCAGTACTGAGCGCGCTGTTGCTTTCTACCACAGCAACACCCAGCGTTATCAGTCCCAATACCTGAAATTATTCCGACCCATTTATCAAAAGCAGCTTTTATTGGCTCGCCGCTAACGGTTTCCCACCTTATTTGCTTAATTTGTTCCTGATGAGTGTCTATATTTAAAGACATTGTTCAAAGGGTCAATCAGGGGAACAGGCATGTCAGGCACAATCATCACCTTGATCATCATTGCCGTGGTAGTGGTCTACGGCGTCACTATTTACAACAAGCTGGTGGCGTTAAAGAACCGCTTCAAGAACGCCTTTGCACAAATCGATGTCCAATTGCAGCGTCGTTATGACCTGATCCCCAACCTGGTGGAAACCGCGAAGAAATATATGGAGCACGAACGGGAAACCCTCACCGCCGTGATCGAGGCCCGCAACGAAGCAGCCGCAGCAGCCAAAGCCGCTGCCAGTCATCCCGACGACGGTAACGCAGTGCGTACTCTGGGTGGTGCGGAATCCCTGCTGGGAGGGGCGCTGGGCAAGTTTTTCGCCCTCTCGGAAAATTATCCGGATCTGAAAGCCAACACCACAATGAATCAATTGATGGAAGAACTTTCCTCTACCGAAAACCGGGTCGCCTTTGCCCGCCAGGCATTCAATGATGCCGTGATGGAATACAACACCTATCGGGAACAGTTCCCCAACAGTGTAATCGCCGGTGGTCGCTTCCTCCCGGCGGAACTGCTGGAAATTGAGGACCAGGCAGCCCGTAAAGGCGTGAAAGTGTCCTTCAATTAAGTCTCCTTCAATTAACTGCCATGAGCTTTTATCAAAATCAGGATAACGCCCGACGCAAAACGGGGTTGTTGGTTTTCTATTTTGTGACCGCTGTGGTTCTGATTATTGCTGCGGTTAATTTCTCACTATTCCTGGTGTTTGCATTCTCCGATACTGCAAGCATGTCCCTGACTGAATGGATGCAAAGCCCATTGTGTTGGGGGCTTGCCGGCATTACGTTGGGTGCGATTCTCTTCGGCAGCCTTATGCGTCTGGCTCAACTCAGCAAGGGAGGCGTCTCGGTAGCCCTGATGGCAGGGGCCACACCTCTTGATCCAGCCACCAAAGCACCCAAGGAAAAAATCCTTATCAATGTGGTGGAAGAAATGGCCATTGCCTCCGGCACACCGGTACCGCGCATTTTTGTGATGCGGGACGAGCCCGGCATCAATGCCTTTGTCGCGGGAACGGAATCCAACAACACCGTATTGGCCGTCACCAGCGGCTGCCTGGAGAAATTAACCAGGGACGAGTTACAGGGCGTCATCGGCCACGAGTTCTCACACATATTGAATGGCGATATGAAGTTGAATGTGCGCCTGATCGGTATCCTCGCCGGTATACTGTTTATCGGCCAAATCGGCGAGTTTCTGTTGCGCGGCCAATCACGTCGCAACTATTACGGTCGACGCTCAAGCAAGGACGGCAATCAACTGATTCCCCTCGGTTTAGCGTTAATGCTGATTGGTTACGTAGGTTTATTCTTCGGCCGCCTGATCAAAGCCGCCATCTCCAGGCAGCGCGAATTTCTGGCTGACGCTTCTTCAGTGCAGTTCACCCGCAATCCGGAAGGCATTGCCAGTGCACTGTACGCAATCCAGCATTACTCAGGTAACAGCCTGCTAATGAATGCCCACGCCGAAGACATGAATCATATGTGCTTCGGTGAAACCATCACCATGCATCTGAGCGGCATGCTGGCTACACACCCTCCGATTGAGGACCGCATTCGCAGCATCGATAACGGCTTGCTGCCTCGCTTGAAAGCCCGTTTCCGCAAGCGCGATGAAGTGGTACCCCAATCAGAGGTTGCCCCAGGCGCTACGACAGCCAGACCCACCAGCACGGTTGCACCGGGCGTCGCCAGCGTTGCGGCACCTCTGTCCGGCTTTTCGTCGGCCGAGCCGGTGCGCGCCGACGCCCGCGAAGTCAAAGCATCCGTTGGCCAACCCACAGCACAACATTACGACTATGCAAAACAACTGCATCAGCAGATTCCGCAAGCCATTCATGAACTGGCACACCAGCTCCAATCCGCAGATACAGTCCTCTATGCCATCCTGTTGCTGGAATCCCCGGACATCACCAGCCTACCGGTTGCTTTTCCCGCAGAATCACTGGCGCTGCGAGAGTCACTAAGGGAAGCGGGCCCATTGATCCGCCTGCCGTTGCTGGATATCTGCCTTGCCACTCTGAAACTTGCAGACGCAGATCGCCGCCAAACCATCATCAAAAATTCTGTTGATCTGATAAAACTGGATCGAAAAATTACACTCTCTGAATTCGTATTCTGCTTTTTGATTCAGCAAAGCCTGTCTGACATTCAACGCCCAAGCCGTACTGTAAAGAGTTATCAGCCGATGGAGCCGGCCCTGGCGGTCCTGTTCAGCGGACTGGTCCAGGTCAGTGGTGACAACAAAGAAAAGCAGAAGGAAAATTTTCAACAGATCATGCAGTACTACAGCAATCGTGATCATTCCAGCGTGTTGCAACATCCACCCAGCCCAAAGGCGTTGAATAAGGCACTGCAACAACTCAAGCGCTTAACACCGTTACTGAAACAGCCGGTGGTGGATGCCTGTGTGGACTGCATACTGCATGACGGGAAAGCCGTACTAAAGGAAGTGGAACTGTTGCGCGCTATCTGCGAAGCCCTCGAATGCCCCTTACCGCCCCTGATTATTCAGGGCAGCCAATCCTGACGCAACAAACGTTGCCGGTTAAGTGGATTCGGGTTCACGAAACGGCAGGAACTCCGCTGCATTTTGCCGATAGCGCTCTGTATGTTCGATTTCAGCACGCAGGAAATCGGCAATGGCGTCACGAAAAGCGGAATGTGCAATCCAATGCCAGGACTGGGTAGGCACCGGCTCAAAGCCCCGCAATAATTTATGCTCCCCTTGCGTACCAGGATCAAACCGTTGCAAACCACGCTCAATACAAAACTCGATTCCCTGATAAAAGCAGGCTTCAAAATGCAGGCAATCCACATCCTGCAACGCGCCCCAATGACGCCCATACAGCGTGGTCCTGTCAAAGAAGCAGATGGCTGCAGCGATCAACCGGCCATGACGATGGGCCTGCACCATCATAATGTTGTTTGCCATGCTGCGGCCCACCCGTTGAAAAAAGTCCAGCGTCAGGTATGGATTCATGCCCCGCTCATGATAAGTGTTGCAGTAACAGGCATAAAACTCGATCCAGTCTTTTTCCGATAACTCGTTGCCCGACTTTCGCGCCAAGGTCACGCCCTGTTCCAACACCTTGCTGCGCTCCCGTCGCATGGACTTGCGTTTGCGTGATTTCATCTGCGCCAGGAAATCATCGAAGTGCTGATAGTTTTGATTGCGCCAGTGAAACTGGGTATCCCGTCGTACCATTCCTTCCGTATCTTCTACCGGCAAGGATTGAGGTTCACTGAATAACAAGTGCCAACTGGACGCCCTTCCCTCCGCCAGGTTTGCGTCAATATAGTCCTTGGCCAACTGCCACAGTTTGCTTTCATCCGCCCCGCACTTAACCCACCAACGCGGTCCGATACTGGGAGTGAAGGGAATCGCTGTCACCAGTTTGGGATAGTAACTCAAGCCATAGCGTTGATAGGCGCTGGCCCAGCTCTGGTCAAACACAAACTCACCCCAGGAATGGGTTTTGCTGTACAACGGCAGAAAGAAAACGGGAACACCATCCTCTTCAATCCACAGATGTTGTGGATGCCAACCCTGACTGGGGCATACGCAGCCGGTTGCCTCAAGTGCCGCCAAAAAAGGCGCACAAAAAAACGGGTTATGATCCGGATCGGACAGCGCCAGCTGTAAAGACTGCGGCAAATCAACAAAACATCGCTCAATGTGTACCCGCATTGGTGCCTCACTTGATCACAAAATCTACAGCCGTAAAGCGAACATAACAATTTAGTTGATCTTTTCTGCAAACATGGTACTAAATTACAGAAGGAAGAGAATAATCCAATAATAAAAAGGTAATAAGCACAATGAGCATAGGGAATGCACGGACTATTACGATGCCAATGGCAGACAAAGGATGGAGTTATGAGCTTGTTCCAGAACAAATCGGATTACTTTCTGAGAGGTGAGGACCAACTGGACGTCTTCCATCTCGGCCCCCATGGCTGCGACGTTATGTTCAGCCGCTATGAAGGGGGCACCGAAACCAATTCCACTACCAATGCCACCCATTCCAAGTGCCTGGTTGTTCAGGGCAAGCTGACTGTCTCGATGCAGGGCAATACCTATCACTACAGTACTGGTGACTGGTACGAAATACCCGGCCACACGGAGCACGATATACGATACCAAAGCGACTGTTCCATTATCGAGTTCTGGTTCGATCCGCCGCGCCGGGCCTGATCATGGCCGTTGCCTGCTGACCCCGCACTACGCTATCCTGCTGGGCCGAGGAGTACGCCATGGACAAACCCTTTTCCCAAGCTTGTGAGAACAATAAAGTACCCATTCTGAAAGTTCTGCAACAGTATCTGACGCAGCCCGGGAGCCTGTTGGAAGTGGGCAGCGGTACCGGCCAACACGCTGCATTCCTGTCGGGTATGCTTCCCCACATACAATGGCAACCCAGCGATGTTGCCAACAACCTGCCGGGGATCAATGCCTGGCGTAGCGATGCAAATCATCCCAATCTGGCACCCCCAATTACTTTTGACGTAACCCAAACCGCAGCGCTGCCGAATGCCCATGATCATGTATTCTCTGCCAATACGTTGCACATTATGAGCTGGGCCTCGGTGGAGACGTTTTTCGGGCACATCCCCGATCTGGTTAATCCTGGAGGCTACGTCTTCTTTTACGGACCGTTCAAATACCGCGGTGAGTTCACCAGTCCCAGCAATGCCAACTTTGACCTGTGGCTGAAGGAACGAGGTGAACATCAGGGGATCCGGGATTTTGAAGCCGTGAGGGTATTGGCAGATCAGGCCGGCCTGCAGCTGGTGGAAGATGTCAGGATGCCTGCCAATAATCAAATCCTCGTATGGCAGAAATCATAGGCGCAAGAGCCAAAACAGCTAAACCGCTATACTGACAGGGGTATTACCGGTATCCTACCTTGACTATTGATCCGAATAAAAACCATTCAGAGTTATTGCATTGACAGAACCGAACAACAACATGACGGACACCGTTAACAAAACCGAACCAACGCCTCTCCGCTTCAAGGATCTGCAACTGGACCCCACCCTGCAACAGGGCATTGATGATCTGGGCTTCGAGTTCGCGACCCCGATACAGTCCCTCTCACTTCCTTACAGCCTTCAGGGCAAGGATGTTATAGGTAAAGCACAAACGGGAACCGGGAAAACAGCGGCCTTCCTGATCACAGTGATTAATCGCCTGCTCAAGGAACCGGAGCAGGAAGAGCGTTACAACGGCGAACCCCGAGCCCTGATCCTGGCCCCCACCCGTGAACTGGCGCTGCAGATAGAGAAAGACGCCAAGGCACTGGTAAAACACACACCGCTCAGCCTGCTCAGCATCGTCGGCGGCATGGACTACCAAAAGCAACAGCGTCGACTGCAAAACGAAATTATTGATATCGTGGTGGGCACCCCTGGTCGCCTGATTGATTTTGTCCGCAACAAAGACCTGTTCCTCAGCGAAACCGAAATAGTGGTAATCGATGAAGCAGATCGCATGCTGGACATGGGTTTTATCCCCGATGTCAAACGCCTGATCCGGGAAACCCCGTTCAAAGAATATCGCCAGACCCTGATGTTCAGCGCCACCTTTACCCAGGACATCATGAACCTATCTGCCAGTTGGACCATTAACGCCGAACAACTGGAAGTGGAATCTGATACCGTGGCAGCGGATACGGTTGATCAGAAGGTGTATATCGTCACTACCGATGAGAAATTCACGCTGCTCTATAACCTCATTACCCAAAACCAACTGGAACGGGTCATGATATTTGCCAATCGCCGGGACGAAACCCGCGACCTGACCCATAAGTTGCGGGACTATGGGATTAAGTGCGCAACACTCTCCGGGGACGTGCCCCAGCATAAGCGTATCAAGGTGTTGGAAGGCTTTCGTGAGGGCAATATCCGCGTCATGGTAGCAACCGACGTTGCCGGTCGCGGAATTCATATCGATGGCATCAGCCACGTGGTGAATTATTCCCTGCCGGAAGATCCCGAAGACTATGTGCATCGCATTGGCCGTACCGGACGCGCCGGTAAAACAGGTACCAGCGTCAGCTTCGCCTGTGAAGAAGACGCGTTTCAATTACCGGCGATTGAGGAACTGCTTGGCGCCAAACTGGATTGCTCCCAACCGGAGCCGGAACTGCTGCAGGCAATCCCGGAGCCGGAAGTCAGCCCGGAGCGGGAACAGCAGCGTAAGAGCCACCAGCATAACCAGCGACGTCGACAGCGGCGTCCCCGCCGCAGCAACAACGGCTAGTGTTGCAAACCGGTGTTTCAAGAAGGGTCCCCAAGGACCCTTCTTGAGTTTTCATAAAGGCTTTTCTGCATACACCTTAATGCTGGAGATCTTATTGGCACCATAGCGAACGGCCGGTCTCACCAGGGGCTTCAGTAGATGACTCAGAACCTGCGCTCCATTCAAATCAAGCACAGCGCGCCAGAACCCTTCCCGAATATTAAGTTCGTCCATCACCAGGCTGTGTAACATCGTCTCGTCGTAGACCAACTCAGAACGCAGGGTCACGTTCGCCAACCCGGATGCCGTCACCGTGGCCAGGTAGCGTTCACGATCCAGGGCCTTGGCTGAAGCCGGGCTCTTCAATGCGATGACGGCCCTCAGCCAAACCGGCAACGGCTCCACAACCAGATCGCTCAACAACATCTTGCCCCCGGGTTTCAACACCCGAAACACTTCCGAGAACACCTGCTTTTTGTCAGGCGACAGACTCACAACACAGTTGGATATCACCCAATCCACAGAGCTGCTTTCCACCGGCAGCGATTCAATGACCCCTTTGCGAATTTCCGCAATGGGGTCAACGCCCGCCTCAGCAATATTACGGCGAGCCTTTTCAATCATCGCTCCGGTCATATCCACACCGATCACCCGACCTTGCATTCCTACCTTCCGGGCCGCCAATATCACATCCATTCCTGCGCCGCTGCCCAAATCCACAACCGTATCACCCGGATTCAGCGCCCCCATCGCGAGCGGATTGGCACACCCGAAACTGCTGTCTACCGCGTCCGAAGGAAGCGACTGCAGTGCCTCTTCCCCATACCCAAACTCCGTTTCAAATTGGTGGGCGCAGAATCCGCCCTGCTGATGCAGTTTCGCCTCATACTCCTTGCTCACCGAATCCCGAAGCTTATTACTTTCCACCTGTTCCATCTTCTGTCTCCTTGCTTACGTTTAGACTTGGACTGCAATAATATATTGCTTAAATGCACAAATGTGCAATTATTAGCCATCAGCCGAATCAACAACAAATGCCTTTTCGCCCTTTCCCGGGACAGCATCGTTCAAGAGCGTCTGCGCATTGCCGCAATGCCTGTACCAGGTTGTCAGTGTCTAAGCGGTAGTACACCTCGCGGCCCTGCTTTTCCGCACTGACGATACCGGCCCGTTTCAACTGGGCCAGATGCCTGGACACCACCGACATATCCACCGTACAGGTCTCAGCTACCCGCGAAACAGTGCAGGACTCGTTGGCTGCCGCCAGCGTCAACAACACTTGAATTCTGGACGGGTCAGACAGCGCTTTGAAAAAGTCTGTCCCCAATTCGCTGATGATCTTCTGTAGTTCTGACATGATTCCCTCGGCCGCTGTGAAGAACAGCATGCCACACACTTGCACAGACATGCAAATTATTTTATGCCAGACTTGAAAGCAAAACGCCCGGACAAGCCGGGCGTTCCATACAACCTAACAGGTACGCTGCATCAAGCGGGCTGGAAGGGGTCGCCCCACTCCTGAGCCAAGGCTTCACGCAAGGCCACCACTCGCTCGTTACCTATACGGTTGGAAAGAGAGCTTTCAATTTCCTGCAGAGCGCTAACCGTTGCACCACCTACTTCCCTTCCTTTCTCGGTGTAAACCACCACCTTGGCACGGCGATCCGTGGGGTCTGGCTGCAAGGTCAGATAACCCAGCTCTACCATCTCATTAATGGTCTGGTGAATCGCCTGACGAGTCACACCCACTCGGGAAGCGATCTCGGAAGGACGCGTCACACCTTCACTAATATTCACAAACACCAGGGATTGTGCACGGGTAATGCCGGGCCAACCCTGCTTTTTGAGAGCGTTCTGCAAGCCCTCATCGGCCCAGTAAAAGGCTCGCATGAACAGTTGAGCCAGATTTGTTTCAATGGAGCTTTGTCCAAGTTCAGACATACTTCATACCCTTTATTGCTAGCTAATTACCAAAAGTAGATTCCTGTTTGATCGAGGTGATCAACGCATCCTTTTCCTGCCATAACTGATTAACCCATTCCTGGAACTCAGCCCTGAATGCAGTATCGTTCTCGTAGTCACCGCAACCGAACTGTTCCGGTATGGGGCGCTCAACAATCTGCACCGTGAGGTGCCGAACCCGACCGCAGAGCAAATCCCAAAATCCTATGGCCTCATCGTGATACACAATGGTTACGTCCAGCATGGAGCGTAACTGTCCCCCCATAGCCGACAGCACAAACGCAATCCCACCAGATTTCGGTTTTAGTAGATTCTGGTAAGGCGAACCCTGCGCATCGTGTTTCGCCTGAGTAAATCGTGTTCCTTCCAAAAAATTCATCACGGAAACCGGCAATTCTTTAAACTTTTCACAGGCCTTGCGGGTGGTTTCCAAGTCCTTTCCTTTCATCTCCGGATGCTTCTCAAGAAAGTCCTTGCTATAGCGCTTCATAAATGGAAAATCCAGCGCCCACCAAGCCACTCCCATCAGCGGTACCCAAATCAGCTCCTGCTTAAGGAAGAACTTCAGCATCGGAATCCGTCGGTTAAACACCTGCTGAAGGATCAATATGTCGCTCCAACTTTGGTGATTGCAGCTCACCAAATACCAACCGTGGTAATGCAGCCCTTCCGCGCCTCTCAGATCGATCTGAATCCGGCCTGAAAGGGACAATGCGAAGCTGTTTACCGACATCCAGTTTTCTGCGATTTTTATCAGTAACCAGACGCACAGCTTGCCCCATGACTTGATGGGGATAATCAGTTTCAATAATGTAATGAATAACAACGGCACTACTGAAATTATGGTATTCAGTGCCATAACCAGAAACGCCAGCAAACCTCGAATAGGGGCTGGCAGAAAAGACAACATGTCCTTGCGTTCTCCCAAAAAACGTCGCTAAAACGAGCGTGTTGCTCCTTGAGCACTGGCATACGGCGCGACAAACCGTGGTACCCCTTAGTAAAGAGGCCGCACATTATGCCACAACGGAACGAAAACTGAACTGCGAATTTACAGGGATTTCTGTCTTTTTTGGCCATCACAAAACCAAAAACGCCAACAATTTACCAAAGTCATTTGGGCGAGAAAAATGTCCGGTGAGTCACTAACCATAAGTCTGCAGGTTGCGCGCAGAAGCTATTAATGAACATGAATCAGCCTTTGTGTATCTTGGAAGCGGCTCTTGGATAAACATGTATACATAAATAAACCGAACAGCCTATATGTGTGCCGAAACTTCGACTATATTTAATGGGGAATGGAGTCAAAGTTGAGTTAATTCATTAGCTTAGAAGGATTTTGTCATTTCCTTATGCGTTTTTAGCGCTAAGGAGTCTTTTTCAAACTCCAATTCATTTCGTAGGCACTATGCAGGTAGCTACATGAAGGTTGATTTCAAATACTTTTCCATCCTTACAACCTGTTTAATTCTGACTCCCGCTATTGCGGTTGCAGACAAGTTTGATGATGCCGTCAACGAATACATCAAGGGATACAAGGAGTGTACAGAGGCCAATACGCTGCGGACCTCTGATCTTACCGCCGCCAAGCGTAAGTTCGATGCGTATCTGAAGCACCTGGACCGAGCCAAATCCATCGACCCTTCCATTCTGAACACAACTCAGCGGGATATGGATTCCAACCTGCGTTATTGCGAACGGGTGGAGATTAATATCAAGCGGGCGGAAGCCACCCCCATCCTGGAGAAAGGCTTCACCTATTGCGATACCGCGAAAGAGTCCCTGAAAAATGGCGACGTGCCTACTGCACAATCCAGCATGGAGGAATACAAACGCTATCGGGACGATGCGATGATCATTACCGAAAGCATCATGGACGTCTTCGCATTGGCTTCCAAAGTACGCGCCTGCTCACGGGTTGAAGAAAAACTCGCTGAGGCATCTAAAGAAGAAAACGCCCTGATAGAGAAAATGAACGCGGCCATTGGCGGTTACAAGAATGTGATCAGCCAGTGTGAGAAAGCCAAAAGCACTATCTCCTCGCCCAAATTTTCTCTGGACCAACTGGACGACGTGAATGCCATGATGAACGAGGCGGCCAAAGAAAAGAAAAACGCCCGTCAAAATACCGAGGCTTTCACTCTGTTAAAAGAGCAACCAAATCGCCCTCAAAGCCAGGAACTGCAGACCCTTGTGGATACTGCCGCCCAATGTGAAGGGCAAACCTCTGAGTACATCCGCACCGCCACCAAAAACAAACGGGCTCTGGAAAAAGACATCAATGATGGTATTGCCAACTTGCGTGCCGCCCAGGATGCCTGTGAAGCGGCCAAGAAGTTAAGTAATCGCTTTTTGGCAGATGCCGACGTAGCGAAGGCGGAGTCGTCCTATAACGATTCTGCCAGATTGAAAAGCAAGGTCACCAACGACAAGAAGCTGATCGCGACCGTGCAACAGTACCCCAACTGGAGCAACAGCAAGCAGTTTTCCAGGCTGATGAACAGCACCGAAAGCTGTCAGAAAGAAACCGCTGCCAGCATCAAGAAAGAGAAAGCCGCTTTTGCACAACAGCAGAAGGACGCCAAAGTAAAGGCCGCCCGCGAGGCGGAATTGGAGAAAGAACGACAGCGCCTGGCTGAAGAAAAAGCCCGTAAGGAAGCGGAAGAAGCTCGTCTGTTGGCCGAAAAGAAAAAGGCCGAAGCGGAAGCACGGCGTAAGGCAGAAGAGGAAGCACGGCGCGCTGCGGCGCTGGACGATGTTCCCGATGACGTGACGGTCGATGACGACGAATTTGGTGACTTTGGCGACGAAGAGGAAAGCACCGGTGGATGGACCGATCTGGTGAAATAAATTCTCATTGTGGATGCAAGAACAAAAACGCAGCTTCAGGCTGCGTTTTTTATTGAGACAAAAAAAGCCCGCGTGTTCGCGGGCAAAGGACTACAGAGGGAAACTGTAGGACACTGTAGAAAGGAATCTTCGATTAATAGAAACCGAAGTTATCCACTTCCATATCCATAAGACAATCCAGGCCACCATTAATGGTCTCAACATGAGACTTGGTACGGGGCAGGATTCGCTTGAAATAGAACTGCGCAGTTTGCACTTTCGCAGTGTAAAAGCCAACTTCAGTAGTGTCAGCCGCCAATTGCTCTTTCGCAACTTTTGCCATCACAGCCCAGAAATAAGCGAGAGTAATATAGCCACTGTACATCAGATAGTCTACCGCAGCAGCGCCGATCTCTTCCTGGTTTGCCATCGCACGCATACCGATCTGCGTGGTCAAATCGCCCCATTCTTTGTTCATTGTGGCCAATGGCTCAATGAACTCAGCAATGTCTGCATTATCAGCGTTCTCTTTGCAGAACTTATGCACAATCTTGGTGAAGTTTTTCAGCAAAGCGCCTTGTGTCAGCATTACCTTACGACCAAGCAAATCCAATGCCTGAACGCCGGTTGTGCCTTCATACAAAGTGGCAATGCGGGTATCACGAACGATTTGCTCCATTCCCCACTCGCGGATAAAGCCGTGGCCACCGAATACCTGGACACCGTGGTTGGCTGCTTCCAGACCGGTTTCAGTACAGAACGCCTTGGCGATCGGCGTCAGGAATGCCATTAAGTCGTCAGCCAGCTTCTTGGCTTCTTCGTCCTGACTGTGCTCTACAATATCACCCTGCATGGAGAGGTAGTACAGCAACGCACGACCACCTTCTGCAAAGGCTTTCTGAGTCAACAGCATGCGACGTACGTCAGGATGCACTATGATGGGGTCCGCTTCTTTTTCAGGAAACTTGGGACCGCTCAGAGCACGCATGGCCAAACGCTCTTTGGCATAAGTCAGTGAACCCTGGTAAGAACCTTCAGCCGCAGCAACGCCCTGCAGTGCGGTACCGATACGCGCCGTATTCATGAAGGTGAACATGCAGTTCAGGCCACGGTTAGGCGGTCCAATAAGATAACCTTTGGCACCTTCAAAGTTCAGCACACAGGTAGCAGAAGCCTTGATACCCATCTTGTGTTCAATTGAACCACAGGAAACGCCATTGCGCTCACCCAAGGATCCGTCTTCATTAACATTCACTTTGGGAACGATGAACAATGAAATGCCTTTTGTTCCTTTGGGAGCATCAGGCAGGCGCGCCAATACGATGTGGATGATGTTATCCACCATGTCGTGATCGCCCGCAGAGATAAAGATTTTCGTACCGGAAATGCTGTAGGAGCCATCGGCATTAGGCTCGGCCTTGGTGCGCAGGATACCCAGGTCAGTACCACAGTGAGGTTCTGTCAGGCACATGGTCCCGGTCCACTCACCGCTGATCAGGCGAGTCAGGTAACGTTCTTTCTGTTCCGAGGTACCGTGAGATTCCAGAGTCTTGATCGCACCGTGGCTCAAACCGGGATACATGCCCCAGGACCAGTTGGCAGTACCCACCATTTCGCTCATCACGATGCCCAAAGAATTGGGCAGGCCCTGGCCGCCTTCTTCGATGGGAGCACTCAGGGCAGGCCAGCCGCCTTCCACGTATTTCTGGTAGGCTTCTTTGAATCCTTTGGGAGTGGTAACAACACCATTATCAAAGCCACAGCCTTCTTCGTCACCGCTGCGGTTGATGGGAGCCAACTCGTTCTCACAGAACTTGGCGCCTTCTTCCACGATGGCATCGATCAAATCACGGTTTACTTCATCGTCTCCACGCAGCGCCTTGTAGTGGTCTTCCACATTCAGCACTTCGTGCATCACAAACTGAATATCACGTCTGGGAGCTTTATAGTCTGGCATTGCTTTACCCTCTCCGCCCACCTACTGAATGGGCAATATCTGTCGACAACGTTCGGCCCGCCAACGAAGGACGGGGCATGAAATTGCAGTAAAAAAACAACATGCCTGCACTGAAAACAGCGCTCGGTCGGTTACAGGATGGTACCTGAACAATTCAAACAAGCGTTAGAATTTTTCGCGACCGCGGAGTCATAGCCTTGTTAAGTAAACGCCCTGTCAGCCGCAAATTCCAGTGCAAATTAGCACGCAGTATACGTCCTAAACAATAGTTTCAAACATATGTTTGATTTCGTCAATGCAGAATCAAAAAATTCCGGCACAAATGTCCAGAAACCACAAAAGGTTGGCCGTAGATCAGACATTTAAAGAAGAAGGACTAGCTAGACAGAGGTAAACGGATCAGGCAATGACGTCCAGAAAACCACTTTTTCCGTATGGGTTTTGAGGATCAACCAGACCCAATTGATTCGCCTGCTGCAACAGGCCCTGTGAACCGAGCAGGATTTTCTCTAGCTCTTCCCGGGCATTGGCAGGTTGTTCTTCCTGCGGTTCTGAGTCGGATTCAACGTCCGCTGCGGACTCATCTGCCGCCTGCACCTGGACGGGCGGCGCAGACACCGCTGCCGGCTCCTCGGACTCAGCATCCTCTACCGGCTCGTCCGTTGCTGAGTTCTGTTTTTCAGCACGCTCGGCTTTTTCCGTCTGGGACTCCTCTGCCCGCACGGATTGCAACTCACTGCGGGCACTCAGCTCCAACTGCGCGGCCTCTGCAGCCACCCGGCGATCCTGCGCAGAGGGCTCCGCCGGTGCCAATGCGGCTGCTCGAATGACACGGGCTTTCTCGATGGTTGCCTGGGGATCGCCAGCCACTTCCGAAACGCTGATGCTCACCTCGCCACCGGTAGCGTAATTACGTCCATCCGGGCCGCGGGTGTACTGGAATGAAGCGCTACCAGCATAACGACCACCGACCGACGCATGGGCCGCTTCGTGGACACGCACTTCGCGATCACGGGCCTTGAGCTGTTCCAACAGCGCAAGGTCCTCGTCAGACAAATTCAGCTGGCTATTGGACTGGTTTGCTGAGGGTTTCTCGTCTGGCTTTTGCGCTTCTTCTGCAGTCTGGCCGGACGTGGCAGGCTCTGAGGCAGACTGTTGGGTTGTGTTATCCCCTGGACCAGGCGCAAATAATCGGTTTTGAGTCCCGGCATTCTTCTCCGCTTCCTCTACCGGAGGAATATCAGCACGCGCCAACTCCCGCTCAACACCGCTTGGGGTAATTGAGCCGTAGGCTGCCACATTTGTGACATTGGGCTGTGCCGGCTGGATCAACATGACCGTTTATACCTTTATATCAATGATACTTCCCATGGTGTCGCTGGCGGTTTGCAGGACCTTGGCATTCGCCTCTACCTGGAGTTTGCTCTGCAACAACCCTACCGCAGACTTGGTCAGGTCTGTTGCCGGATCCTCCGAGGTTGCAACCTGAGCAATCTCGGCACTGGCCTTGTTCATGTTGGACAGACCTTTTTGAATGCCCGTGACACTGTTGTTCAATACTGAACCAATCACCATAACTACTTCCTCTTGGGCGATTATACCACCGGACCTGCAGACGCATTTCCGGTTCATGATGAAGTATAGATGGGATTTTCAAACTGTGCAGATTTTGATCAAAACGCTTACTTTGCAACCCTCTGATTGCACAATAAAATTTTGATTTTTATTACTAAAGGCAGGAATACAGGCCTATTTTAATAGCAAATCAGTATCAATTTTCGCTATTAAATCTGCTATCGCTGCTTCCGGCGCATAGGGCACCACACCCAAACAGGGCGCAGGCAGCATTGATTGCAGGGTTTGTATATTCTCTTCGACCCTGAGTGCCTGGGGATCTATACAGTTTGCAACCCAGCCGGCCAGCGGCAATCCTGCCGCCGCAATGGCTTGGGCAGTGAGCAAGGCGTGGTTGAGGCAACCCAGGCGAACCCCCACCACCAGGATAACCGGCAACTCCAGTTCCTTCACCAGGTTGGCCAGTGTTTCCCGCTCATTCAGCGGCACCAGCCAACCACCCGCCCCTTCTATCAAGGTCACATCTGCCGATGTCATCAAGGCGCCGCGAATCAACCCGGCCAGACGATCCACAGACAAACGACGCCCCTCCTCGTCCGCCGCAATATGCGGGGCTATGGCAGATTTAAGGGCAACCGGATTGACCTGCTGATAGGGTAACTCGACCGTCATGGCGGCCTGTAATTTCAGGGCATCATCGTTACACAAAAGGCCATCCACTTCTTCACAACCAGCCGCCACCGGTTTCAGCGCCAGAGTACTCACCCCCTTGGCTTTAAGGGCTTCCAGCAGCAACACGGAGACAAAGGTTTTGCCCGCATCCGTATCCGTGCCGGTCACAAAAAATCGCTTTTTCATTGAGAGGCCTCCTTTGTTTCTGGTGTTATTGTGGCTGGTTTTTGCAATGCAATAACACAATAGTGCCAGCTGGCAGGCAGCATTCCCTGATGATTGCGGAAGTGTTCGTAATTGCTCATCATTTTGAACAGGGTCTTCTTGCCGGTGAGAGAGTGGGCCCGGTTGCTGGTGACCTGATGGGCCCCCAACGTTTTAAGTTCCCGCGTCAACTCCCGCACGGTTTCGTAATACACCATATCCAGACACTCCTTCAGTTGTAGCGTCTGAAATGGGGACTGCACCAATAGCGTTTGTAACTGGACAACCGACAGAAAGTCATTGACGTGATGATAGCGGTTCTCAGCTTTTTGCCAGCTGAGCTTGAGTTCACGCAGCGTATTTTCCACCGGGATTGAAAACAGAAACCGGCCACCCGGCTTAAGCAAGCGGTAAACGTCTGCCAGCACCTGCGCCAGTTCATCACACCACTGCAATGCAAAACTGCTGAACACCAGGTCGAACTGCTCAGCAGAAAACGGTAGCTGCTCTGCATCGGCACACACAAATTCGCTGATCACACCCTGACGGTCATTCTGCTTCGCCACCGATAACATTCCCGGGGCAATATCAAGGGCAGTAATATGCCTGGCAAAGGGAGCCAGCTTAATGGTAAGGGTGCCGGTACCACAACCAATGTCCAGCGCCGTTTCGACCGGCTGAGCCGAGCCTGCCAGCACAGCCAGCATGGCGTCACCCACTTGGCGCTGCACACGAGCAACACTGTCATAGCGGGGCGCCGCCCGGCTGAAAGAAAGTGCAATGGCCTTTTTATCGACGGTCATATTAAATGTTCACCAAAGGGTGTTCGTGCAGGAAATCATTACAGGCCTTCATGAACAAATCGGGCGCTGACAGAAATGGCAAATGCGCAACACCTTTAATAACGGCCGATTGGGATTCGGGCTGCAACGCAGCAATTGCATCACTCACCCCCACTGGAATCAGGTGATCCCGTTCGCCAAACACATGCAAGGTGGGGCATTGAATATTTCGCAACTCTTCCCGCAGGTCTACCGACTGCAAAATCTCCAAACCGCCGCGCAATGCCTGCTTGGCAGGAATACCGTGAAAATGCACCAGTTCCTTCAGGGCTCGAATGTCGTCCTTGATGGTGTCGCTGCCCTTGCATTGCAAGGAAAGAAAGCGAATCAAAGTCCCTTCCGCATCTTCCAGCAGAACGGTGTAAAAAGCTTCCAGGACATCGGCTTTCACCGCTAAGGGCCAGCGTTCATCGGCAACAAATTTGGGAGTGGACGCCACTGAAATCAGCGCGCTCACCCGCTCCGGGTGTTGGCTGGCAGCGCGCATAGCCACCATACCTCCGAGGGACCACCCCATCCACACGGCTTGTGCCGGAGCAATCGCCAACACATGCTCAACCAGGTAGTCGAGAGTGTAGTCTCCCCCGGGAATAGGGCTGCGTCCCAGACCCGGCAGATCCACCACCGTCACCTGAAAATGTTCAAGCAAGGCTGGCATTACGTCGTCCCACACCAAGCTATGCATCCCCCAACCGTGAATAACCAACATCTCCGGGGGATTCTCAACATTGCCGGTGCAACGAAAGCGGTCGTGGTACAACGTCAGAGCCATACTGCTTGGGTCCTCAGATAATTTTGGTGTTCTTTGGGGACGCTTCACTCAAAGCATCCAGTAATTGATCTATGTCCCGCTCACTGTGATCCGCACTCAGGGTTATGCGCAGGCGCGCACTGTTGGCAGGCACGGTCGGTGGACGAATTGCCCCCACCAGGAAGCCTTTCCGCAAAAGAGCGTCACTCACTCGCAATGCTGCTTCGGAGTCATGCAGCAGCAGAGGCTGAATCGCTGTAGCGGAAGGCATCATGGGTAAGCCGAGCTGGTTTGCCCCCTGCTTGAAATAAGCGATCAGCTGTCGCAGTTTTTCCACCCGCCATTGTTCCGCGTTCAACAGATCCAGACTGGCCAGGGTCGCCGCTGCCACCGACGGCGGCATAGCCGTGGTGTAAATGTAAGAACGAGCAGACTGAATCAGGTATTCAATCAGAGGTTCATCACCGGCCACAAAGGCGCCGAACGTACCCAGCGCTTTACCCAGCGTCCCCATGTATATGGGCACCTGCTGACTGGTGAAACCATACTCTGCCAAACAGCCACGGCCCCCTCCGAGCACACCAAGGCCATGAGCATCATCCACCATCAACCAGGCATTGTGTTGCTGGCACAGGGAGCTGATGTCCTGCAGGGGGGCCACATCGCCATCCATACTGAAAACGGAATCGGTCACCACTAATGTGCGCCCACTGGCCTGCATCAAACGTTGCTGCAGGCTACTCACATCATTGTGATGGTAACGCTGTAACTGACCCCGACTGAGCTGGGCACCATCCAACAGGGAAGCATGATTCAGTTTGTCTTCCAGAACCGTATCGCCGCGCTCGACCAAGGCACTGATCACCCCCACATTCGCCATATAACCGGTGGAGAACAGCAGCGCCCGTTGACACCCCACCCAGTCAGCCAAGCGTTCTTCCAGCTCATGATGCACGCGGCTGTGGCCGATTACCAAATGGGACGCGCCACTGCCAAAGCCAAACTGCTCCATGGCCTGCTGAGCGGCAGTAATCACCCTGGGATGGTGAGCCAGTCCCAGGTAATCGTTACTGCAGAAATTCAGAAGCGCGCGACCATCACATTGAATATGAGCCTGCTGCGCAGACTCCAACAACCGGCGCTGCCGGTACAGATGCTGCTCTCGCCGCTCCTGCAGCCGTTGCGCCAGCTGGAAAGGATCACTCATGATGGCGGGCCGGTCAGCTGCTCATCTTGGGACAATCTTTGTGGGGTTGAGGCGCGCCACTGTTACGGCTGGCATCCACAAACAGGTGTGCTGTTTGCTGGTGTTCAACAGCATTCATGATAGCGGCTTCACTGGCTTCGTCACTGGCGGCCACCTGAATGTCCATGGGTTTGATGCCCAGCTTGTTGAACAGCTGCATATCGGAAGTGGCTTCAGGGTTGCTGGTGGTAAGCAGGCGCTCGCCGTAGAAAATGGAATTGGCACCAGCCATAAAGCACAACGCCTGCATCTGCTCATTCATGGCTTCACGGCCGGCAGACAATCGTACGGAGGATTTCGGCATCAGGATACGGGCGACGGCAATGTTGCGGATGAAATCAAAGGGGTCAAGATCGTCTACGTTTTCCAGCGGCGTGCCTTCGATTTTTACCAGCATATTGATGGGGACGCTTTCCGGATGTTCCGGCAAATTGGCAAGCTGCATCAACAGACCGGCACGGTCCTTGGCAGTTTCACCCATTCCCAGGATTCCGCCACAACAGACCTTCATTCCGGCGTCGCGCACATTGGACAGTGTATCCAGACGATCCTGGTAGGTACGGGTGGTTATGATGGAATTGTAATGCTCAGGAGAAGTGTCCAGATTGTGGTTGTAGTAATCCAGACCGGCATCCGCCAGGCGCTGGGCCTGATCCTTGTCCAGCATTCCCAGGGTCATACAGGTCTCCATACCCAGGGACTTCACCTGTTTCACCATTTCCAGAACGTAAGGCATATCTTTCTCACGGGGCGAACGCCAGGCGGCCCCCATGCAGAAGCGGCTGGCACCGGAGGCCTTGGCGTCCCGTGCCTGGGAAACCACATTCTGGATTTCCATCAGCTTTTCTTTTTCCAGGCCGGTATTGTAGTGACCGCTCTGGGAGCAGTACTTGCAATCCTCCGGACAGGCACCGGTTTTGATGCTGAGCAAGGTGCTGATTTGCACCGCATTGGGATCATGGTGCTGGCGGTGTACGGTTTGGGCCTGGAACAGCAAGTCATTGAAAGGCAGGTCAAAGAGATCCTGGATCTCCTTCAGGGTCCAGTCGTGACGAACGGTGTCCACCGGGTTCTGCTGTGCGGTCATATTTCAGGCCTCATGTACGGCTTATTTTGGCAATAGGTTTATGGCAACAATGTCTTTTTTCTATGGGGAGCATCTTATCGGCTCCCCCTCCTTTGTCAACTTTGGTATTGATTCAAAAGTTTACAAATGATCATTATTCAACCTAATGCTATTTGCCTATGTTCTTCTGCCTGCTGTGTCATGGATTAACCCCTCCCCAACAGGACCTGTGCCCGGCCTGTCGCCGGGACCTGCCCTGGAACCAGCACCACTGTGAGCGCTGCGCTGAGCCATGGCCTACTCCGTTTCACGGTCTTTGCCAGCTCTGTGTTGCCGATGAACCTTTCTATGACCAGTGCTTTGCTCCGTTTCGCTACGACTTCCCCGTTGACCAGCTGATTCTGCAGGGTAAGGGGGGCAAACGGGCGGAACTGCTGTATGCCTTGGGCAGATTGATGGCAGAAGCGCTGCTTCAGCAAGACGTTGTGTTGCCCGATGCAATCGTGCCGGTGCCCATGCATCCCCAGAAACAAAACAAGCGAGGTTATAACCAGGCTGGTGTGCTGGCTCAGCTGATCGGCCGCCGCCTCGGCATTCCAGTTCACCACGATTTAGTCCTGAAAGTGCGTGAGCCCGGTGACCAGAAGAACCTGTCCCGTAGTGGACGCCAACACAATATTTCCCGGGCATTCCGCGTTCAGCGGAACCGGCTCAGAGCCTGCCAGCCACCTCTACGCCATATTGTGCTGCTGGACGATGTCATCACCACCGGCAGCACCATCAACCAACTGTCCAGACAACTGCGCAGCAGCGGCGTGGAACGGGTGGACGGTTGGGCCCTGGCCAGAACCGGCAAAGACATCTATACCCAGCCCTCCTCACCATTGTGATAGGATGCGCTCTCCAATCATGCAATAGAGCATCTGATACAGGTTGATATGAGCGAGATCGAACTGCACTCCAATTACGACCACCTGACACCGGACCTGGTGATCAATGCAGTGGAATCGCTGGGTTTCCTGTCCGATGCCCGTATTTTTCCGCTGAACAGCTATGAGAACCGTGTTTATCAGGTGGGTATCGAGGATGCCGATCCGGTGATCGTGAAGTTCTACCGACCGCAGCGCTGGAGCGATGCAGCCATCCAGGAAGAGCACCAGTACTCAATGGATCTGGCCGGTCTTGAGTTGCCGGCGGTTCCACCCATGGTTTTCGAAGGCAAGACTCTGCATTATTTTCAGGGCTACCGCTTTGCTGCATTTCGGCGCCAGGGTGGCCAGGCTCCTGAGCAGGATGATTTCGATCAGTTACTCTGGCTGGGCAGGCTGCTCGGAAGAATGCACAAAGTGGGCGGCACTACGCTGTTTCAATCACGCCCCTCCCTGACCGTGCAGCGGTTGGTGAGTGAACCCGCAGAATTCTTGTTAACTCACCCATTCCTGCCGGAATACCTGAAGCCCCGCTACCAGAATCTGATCGAGGATTTCACCGGGCGTTTTCAGGAGACATTTGATCAGGTCAAGCCCCAATGGATCCGCTGTCATGGGGATTGTCATGTGGGCAACATTCTGTGGCATCGCGAAACCGGCCCCTGGTTTGTGGACTTCGACGATTGTCAAAACGCTCCCGCCGTACAAGACCTGTGGATGCTGCTGGCAGGCAGTCGCCCGGAACAAATAGGTCAGTTCAGCGAACTACTCGAGGGCTATGAAGAGTTCAATGACTTCAACCGTCGTGAACTGCAACTGATCGAGCCCCTCCGTACCATGCGCATGATTTACTATGCGGGTTGGCTGGCAAGACGTTGGGATGACCCGGCCTTTACCACCAATTTCACCTGGTTCAATACCGATGCCTACTGGCAGAATCATGTGGGCAGTCTGGAAGAACAACGCCTGCTTCTGGACGATGACCCTTTCACTCTATATTGAATCCTCTGATGTACGCGCAAACAAAAAAGCCCGGGGTTCCCGGGCTTTTTTCGCTCAATGTCGCGCGCTAGGCAACTTGCTTGAGCTGTGGTTCTTCCGGCAATCGGTCATACAATTCCTTAAGGGATTGTACTGGCTGCCCCAGCTTCTCGCCGTCTTCGATAAAGTGTTTCAGCATCATTCGGGTTTGCGGCGCCGTCTTCACAAACTGGAACTTGGCGTAAGACTCTGCATCCATAGGTGACAATACGCGCATCATCGGTAACGCCATTTTAACCCAGAACAAACTGAACAAACGCTCTGTCCAGTTCAAACGCTTGCCGAATTTTGCAGCCACAATGGATAGTGCTTCCTGCGCCGCAGCCACGGCCAGCTCCAAAGAGGAACTGATACGCAATCGTCGAAAGGACCAGTTTTCCAGCTCCAGTAGTGCCACCAGCGGAATCATCATGGCAGAACGGTCAGCATAGATACGGGACGCATCCTGTTCCACTTTTACATTGAATCGGCCGGCAGCCATGGCACCGGCCACATCTGGTAGACGGAGTTCATTCCCGGAAAACTCAGCCGGCATCATGGGCAATACCAGATAGGCCACGCCCTTTTTCTCCGCATCGGGGTGATAATCGGGAAGATCAGGCAACGGTGTCTGGTAACTGATGAAGTTCACAATGCCGCACACCACCTGCTCCGGTGGAAAGACACTGTATACATAATCACGATCATCAAGGTCCGGCTGCAGCATGACGACGGTGGCATCACCGATGGCTGCCTTCAATTGTTCCAACCATCCGCCGCGTAAATCTGCCGAGGAGACGGTGAGCCACACCTGGTCCCACTTGGTTTGTTTGAGATCATCATAATGAGTGTAAATCCCGTCGGCTTCGAACCGCTCCGCAGCACCCAACCCACTGCGTCGACACCGATAAAGCGTAAATCCTTGTTTGCATTCTTCTTTGTATTTTTCTTTTACGAAGTAAGAGACGGAAGCGCCACCGCGTTGCAGAAAGTGGCCATAAACCTGGCCCACGGCGCCCGCGCCTACTATTAATGCTGTTACCACGTTGTTAGTCCCTCCGATAGTCACAGTCTATTCGATATAAACACACCACCTGTGGGGTCACAAGCTATTGATTTGGGATAACGCTTTAATTTTTATATCATGTTGTTCTAATAGGTTTATAGTGAAAACGGAAACTTATAACCAACCGCCCATTCATCGCACCACCGACACCTAAAGAGCATTAACCTGTTGTTATGGCTAAGAAAATCAAACTCAAAGAACTTGCTGAAGCGGAAAACAAATGCGACCGCTGCTATGAGTCCAAATGCTGCCAGTATGTGACTCAGTGCATTGATGCACCCACCACCATGAAAGACTTTGATCTGCTGCTGTGGCAGATCTCCCATAAAAACATCCATATATTCAAGGATGAGGAAGGCTGGTTTCTACTGATTTTGAACGAATGTGTTCATTTGCAGGATGATGGCCGTTGCGGTATCTATGAGGTGCGCCCACTCATTTGCCGCGATCATACCAATGATTACTGCGAGTATGATGTCAGTATCAAGGATGGCAGTGAGCTGTATTTTGCAGGCTACGACGACCTCAACAAATACTGCCGCAAGCGTTTTAAAAGCTGGGACAAGCGCTTCAAGAAAAAGAGCTGGAAGAAGAACGCGGAACCGATGCTGTCCTGAGGGCCAAAGTGGTGCTAAGGAAAGGGCCCAGTTAAGGGCCCTTCCTGCTTATTCTATCGTTGATTCAGCTTCATCATCTGAAGGCTGAATCCCAAAACGTAAACCGTTCTTCAACACATCCCGGGCATCTTCAGGGAAGGCGGAGCGTGCTTCTCTCTCAATATTGCCATACTGATCTATACGCAGACTCAAGCCCCGCATCTGATCGTATTTATCCTGGCTGACTTTATTGGCAGAGACATCATCTCTCACTATGGTCGGTTGCAAAAACAGCAACAGATTGCGCTTGGTAATTTTCTCTTCCGTGGCACGGAAGAGCACGCCTAAAAGGGGAACATCTCCCAGCAGGGGTACCTTTTTAACCACCTTTTCCAGGTCATCCCTCACCAAACCACCGGTGACAATGACCTCCCGATCATTCGCCAGAATCACAGACTTAACCGAGCGCTTCTGGGTGGAAATATCGGCCGCACCACTAATGGTCTCACTGCTGACGTTGGAGACCTCTTGTACCAACTGCAGCCGCACCACATTACCATCGTTGATTTGAGGCGTGACCCGCAGGGTTAAACCGACGTCCTGACGCTCAATGGTCTGGAAGGGATTATCGTTGTTATTGCCCAGACTGGTGCCGGTGATGAACGGCACGTTTTCACCCACAATGATTTCAGCTTCTTCGTTATCCAGGGTCATAATGCTGGGTGTGGACAGCAGGTTGGTGTTGGAATTGGATTCCACCGCCTGAATAATCACCCCCATCTTCACATCACCACTTTCATTGGCTCCGCCTGCCAACAACCCGGAAAAGTTCGCAGCCTCCGCTCCGCCTTCGCCACCTTCAATCAACCCGGCAATGGCAGATAGGGGTAACTGCCCGGAAGCCGCCAAACTGGTTCCCGCCAAGCCATTGGCCGGATCACCATAGCCCCACTGCACCCCCAAAGCTTCACTGGCACTGCCAGACACTTCTACAAACGCGGCCTCAATCAACACCTGGGCACGCCGAACATCCAATTGGTCGACAATATTGCGAACTTCCGCCAGGTCAGCCGGGGCCGCACGCACGATCAACGCGTTAAGGGTTTCATCCGCCTGGATCGTAATATCACCGGAAGTTGCCGTGGGCGTGGCCAGACTGGCAGCTGCCGCCGCTGCGCCTGGACGGCCACTGGAAGAGGATCGGCTGGAGGCTGTTGCCGATTGACCGGAGACTAAAGCGCTCAGGATCTCCGCCACTTTCTCTGCTTCAGCATGACGCAGGTAAATAACCTGGGTAGAGCCCGTACTTTCAACCGGACGGTCCAAATCCACGACCAGCGCTTTAACCCGCGCCCGTGCCGACTTTTCGCCTCGCAGGATTAAGCGATTGGTACGCTCTTCAGCCACCACTCTGACCCGTACATTACCGGAACTGCGTGATGACTTCTTACTGCCGGTTTCTACCGGAGTAAGCTGTTCCAGGGTCTTCACCACATCGCCCACCCAGGCGTATTTCAACTGCACCACTTCCACTTCTTCACTTTCGGCGCTATCGATACGGCGGATGATTTCGATAATTCGACCAATGTTATTGGCATGATCACTGATGATTAGCGCATTGGCAGAACTCACGGCAGCCAGATGACCATATTGGGGAACCATGGGTCGCAGAATCGGCACCAACTCGGTCGCATTGGTGTTCTCAACCGGAATCACCCGAGTGACCATTTTTTCGTTGGATAAACCACCACTGGTCAGCGGCAAATCCTCTTGTTTGGCACCCTGAGTGGGCACAATCTTAACCACGTTACCGGTTTTCACGGCAGCATAACCGTGGATGCGCAGCACGCTCTGGAACATGTCGAAGATATCGTCTGAAGACATTTCCGTGTTGGAAACCACCGTCACTTCCCCCTTAACCCTAGGGTCGACGATGAAGCTGTAACCGGTAATATCCGAAACCTGTTCGATGAAGGTACGGATATCCGCCTTCTTCATGTTTATTTTCCAGGCCCCTTCATTTTGAGGCGCTGCCCAAGCCATCACAGGCAGCATCACCACCAGGGCCAACGTCATCAGCATTCGCGTTATTCGCATATTCGTCTCGCTTCCGAGCCACCGATTTTTCATATTCGTTCTATCCAAAAACATGCTGTTGCTTACAGCCCCGGAAGGGCGACCTCCGAATCAAACTGCCGACCATTGCGCTCCATCGACACCCTTACGGAGCCATCCTGCATCACTTGCTCAATCAGGGCGACATCCTGGGAAGGATCCCCCAGGTTGCGGCCGTTCACCGCCAAAATCACGTCCCCCGGCCTGGCGCCGATTGCAGCCAACATGGGGTTGGGGCTGTCCGACACCTTGTAGCCACGGCCGTTGTTGGATGCCAGACCGAATTGCCCCAACACCTCTCCCGGGTCCTGTTCAATTTGTTCACGCAGAGTACTGACCATCTGTTGTGCCATCGCAGTTTGAGCCTGCTGGCTGGCGATACTCGAAGTAGGGCCACTACCGAAGCCGGGCCGGCCATTAGGTGCGCGCCCGCTGGAGGTGGTCCTCGAGTTTCGAGAGGTACGACTGCGACTATTGGCATCACCACTGGATCGGGTCAAACCACCTTTCGCATTTTCAGGAAAATACAAGGCTTCCAACTGCCCGTTACGATTCAACAACACACGATCCTGATATACCGCTGCCAGCGTCACATTGCCGGGAACCTTATCGCCGATTCGATAAAGTTTGCTGTCTTTGCGGGCCTCCGCGATCATGGCTGTGGAGCGATCTTCAACCGGGGCGATAAACACGGCCTGCAGTTCGAGACTCAGCCGCGTAACGGGTGCATTGACGTCCTTGGGCTGTTCTGTCTTCACCGCCTTCTGGCCCTCTTTACCAAACAGGGACCACATCGCGATGGCTGAGGTGTCAATCTTATCCTGCTGACCGGAAGGGCTGCTCACTGAATTTTGTTGGCCATAAAGGGAAGGCGCTGAACCCACAGAAGTGTCTACGAACAGGTACACGAGCTTCACCAGCACAAAGGCTGTCGCCACCACCAGCACCAGGCAAGTGGCCGAATTTGCTCTTCTAACCCAAGGATTTAATTGGGTGTCCGCTGTCAAAGTTTTCTCCTGACGTCCAGGGTGCTTATTCTTGTTGTTTGAGCCTCACTTTACCGCAAGGTTCAACGGATGCGAATAAGACCGTACTCTTTAATAACAGATTAGCAGTGAATACTTACAATGCTCTTAAAAGGGTAATGGCTGCTGCATGTTAACCAGCACTTTGTCATCGTCGCCAGCGGATTCCATACCCGCCAGCGATAACACCCGTTGCAGCACTTTCAGACTGCCCAGGCCTTTCTCCGGTAACAGCCCTGCTTCACCCAGAAGTTGATTACCTTTTGCTTCCGTCACAGTCAGGAACAAATTACCGTCCTCTTCTCTCACCTGACCATTCACAGGAGGTATGTCCAGCGGTGTACGAGAGCCCGTTGCGGGCGCTTTCACCCGACCGCCGGACCACCGAATCCAGCCCTCCGCGGTGGTAATGGTATTACCGGAAAGGTTTATCGAGATGTCTTCGACATTGATCACGCCGGAAGCCGATATACCAAACTGCCTTAGGGATTGATTCAAGAGATCGGCCTGCACGTCACCATTGAGGTGCGACACGCCGGTCCCCCACAAGCCCCAGTGGCCGGAACCGTTTACCCGGAATTCATTGCCTTCTGCCCGCAATCCAACGGACACTTCACCGAGCAGCAGACGCAGCCCTTTCAGGTTCCAGTCCAGAACTAAAGGCCCCCTTACGAATTGAGTTCGTAATCGGCCCACCGCGTAACCATTCCAGACCGTGCCGCCGACCCGCTCCACCTGGACCGGTAGCCCCCCGGCACTGCCGGACACCATGCTCCACAATACGCTGGCGGGAAATAAGGCCACGGCGAATACAACGCTGGACAGCACGCCGATGAGAATCAGATTGCGTATTTTCATGACTCGGGACGAAAGGGATCCCTCTCCTATTCTACTTCTAGCTTATTTTTATTAGTTTACGCCAAAGGGCCAGCTTAACATACTTTGTTAGCCTGGCCCCATTGCCAGAGAGGACAGTTTTTGCCTAGAACGGGATATCGTCTTCAAAATCAGAACCCGCCGGGGAAGAATTACTGCTGCCACCGGAGGACGGTTGGGATGACGCCATCTGAGCTTCCGGCATTTGATCGTAACCGGAGAAACCATCGTCAGAACCGGAGCCAGAGCCTCCACGGGAATCCAGCATCTGCATTTCGTTGGCAACTATCTCGGTGGTGTAGCGATCATTTCCACTCTGGTCCTGCCACTTTCGAGTGCGCAAAGAGCCTTCCACATAGACCTTGGTGCCCTTCTTCAGGTATTCACCGGCAATCTCGGCCAGGCGGTTGAAAAAAACCACCCGGTGCCACTCAGTCCGCTCCTGCATCTGCCCGGAATTCTTATCCTTCCAGGTTTCACTGGTAGCGATGGATACATTGGTCACGGCCCCGCCGCTTGGCATGTAGCGGGTCTCCGGATCCTGTCCGAGATTTCCCACCAAAATGACTTTATTCACTCCGCGTTGCGCCATGAGATTCTCCAGTTGTCAAAAAACTTTATTATTTCAGGCTGGTTCTGCCTGACTTTGTAGTGAAGGCTGATGTGACAATCGCATCAATTGTTCTCTATCCAGACGCGCATTGTCCACTTTTAAATAGGCTGCCCTTTCTTCCTTCACCACGACAGCCTCTTCCACGCCGGTTACCCCCATCAGGCGGGTAACCCAAACCCCGGCATCCAGCTCGCCCTCATCCTGAAGCGGTAGGGTCACACTTTGCAGGTAGGGCGGCTGCTTCATGGACAGGGCAAACAAGAACCAGATACTGATAACCGTCGCGCCCACCACATAAACAGCACTGTCACCATAGTGTCCGAGCAACCAACCTCCCCCCGCACCCCCGGTGAAGGCACCCAGGAACTGGCAGGTAGAGTACACCCCCATGGATGTTCCTTTATAGCCAGGGGCGGCAATCTTGCTCACCAGGGACGGCAATAGCGCCTCTAACAGGTTAAAGCCCCAGAAAAACACAAACAAGCCCAGAGCGATTGACCACAAGTTGGTGTGCCACTGGCTCAAAGCCATCAACGACAGCCCCAACAGCGCCACGCCGAGCATGAACACCTGTTTGATCTTGCGGGCTTTCTCTGCCACGATCATGAGCGGTAACATTAAGACAAAAGACAGGAAAAGAATCGGCAGATACACCATCCAATGATGGTCTTTATCCACCCCAGCCTGATGCAGCAGCCATCCGGGCATCACCACAAACATGGCGGTCAGCACCATGTGCAGGGAAAACACACCAAAATCCAACCGCAGCAGACTGGGATTCTTCAATACGTCAGAGAGATGATCCGCCATGGGGCGGGTATCACGCAGCACCCGACGCTCATCCGGCGTCGGCACCACCCAAAGGGTCAGGGCAACACCGAAACCAGCCAGGATAGCAGTAAAAATGAATAGACCTTCCAGCTGAAACCAACCGGACAAAACCGGACCGGCGATCAAGGCCAGTGCAAAAGACATCCCGATGCTGGCACCCACCATCGCCATCGCCTTGGCACGCTGATCATCCCGGGTCAGATCTGCCAGCAGCGCCATCACTGCACTGGCAATGGCACCAGCGCCCTGCAGGGTTCGACCGGCGATCACGCCGTAGATGGTCTCAGCCTCAGCCGCCACCAGACTGCCCACCAGGAAAATCAACAACCCCGCAACGATCACCGGCTTGCGACCAATGCGGTCCGACAGCAACCCAAACGGGATCTGAAGCAGCGCCTGGGTAAGCCCGTAAGCGCCGATTGCCAAACCGATCAAGGTGGGCGTCGCCCCCGCCAAATCCTGACCATAGAGTGCGAATACCGGCAGAATCATAAACAATCCCAGCATTCTCAAGGCAAACAGACTGGCGAGGGACCAAGTGGCCCGGATTTCAAAGGAATTCATAGTTACTTCAATTATCCAATCAAGCGGTCGATTCTACCATTTATGGGTCGAATCTCGTAGTGGCTCAGACGACTAACCAGCCACCTTCCTGCCCTCTCCTTGACAGACCACCTAATCACTAGTTCCCGCCATCCAATATCTTTATACTTGCGGGTTTATTTTGCGGGGGATCACGATGGACACCATTCAAGTTCGCGGTGCACGCACACACAATCTGAAAAACATCAATCTGGATATCCCCAGGGACAAATTCATTGTCATCACCGGGTTGTCCGGATCGGGCAAGTCTTCCCTGGCCTTTGACACCCTGTACGCTGAAGGCCAGAGACGCTACGTCGAATCCCTGTCCACCTACGCCCGGCAGTTCCTATCCCTGATGGAAAAGCCCGATGTGGACCATATCGAAGGCCTTTCCCCAGCCATATCCATTGAGCAAAAGAGCACTTCCCACAACCCCCGCTCCACCGTGGGTACCATTACCGAGATCTACGATTACCTGCGCCTGCTGTTTGCCCGGGTAGGCACACCCCGCTGCCCGGATCATGACCTCCCCCTGGAAGCCCAGACCATCAGCGAGATGGTGGACGATGTCATGGAGTTGTCCGGCGACAATCGCTACATGCTGCTGGCTCCCGTGATCCAGGACAAGAAAGGGGAGCACCTGCACCTGTTTGAAGAACTGCGGGCCGACGGCTTTATCCGTGCCAGAATCGACGGCATTGTGGTGGACCTGGACCAATTACCCAAAATCGACAAAAAGCGCAAACACACTATCGAAGTAGTGGTAGATCGATTCAAAGTTAAGGAAGGCATGGAGTTGAGGCTGGCGGAATCCTTCGAAACCGCGCTCAATCTGGCAGGTGGCACCGCCCTGGTGGTGAACATGGACGAGACCAGGGAAACCCTGCTGTTCTCTTCCAAATTTGCATGCCCGGTCTGTAATTATGCACTCAGTGAACTGGAGCCCCGCCTGTTTTCCTTTAACAACCCGGCCGGCGCCTGCAGCACCTGTGACGGGTTGGGGGTGAATCAGTTCTTCGACGAAGACGCCATTGTGGTGTCGCCGGAACTGAGTCTGGCGGAAGGGGCGATCAAAGGTTGGGATCGACGCAGTGTCTATTACTTCCAGATGCTCAATTCCCTGGCCGACCATGTTGGCTTCGATATCGACAAGCCGTTTGGCAAGCTGAGCAAAAAAGCCCGCCGCATTATTATCCATGGCAGTGGCGACGAGCCTGTTCCCTTCCGCTACCTTAATGACCGGGGCGATGTTATTACCCGCAACCACCCCTTCGAAGGCATTATTCCCAACATGGAACGGCGCTACCGCGAAACCGAGTCGGACGCGGTACGGGAGGAACTTGCCAAGTATCTGAGCATCGCCGATTGCCAAAGCTGCCATGGTTCCCGCCTGAATCGCTCCGCCCGCAACGTGTATATCGAAAGCGCCACCTTGCCGGACGTGGTCAAGCTGCCGGTGGGAGACGCTCTGGAGCATTTCAAAGGACTTCATCTCGACGGCAAGAAAGGTGAGATCGCGGAGAAAATACTTAAGGAAATTCGCGAGCGCCTGCAGTTCCTGGTGAATGTTGGACTGGACTACCTGTCCCTCAACCGCAAGGCGGAAACGCTCTCTGGTGGCGAAGCCCAACGCATCCGGCTTGCCAGCCAGATTGGTGCCGGGCTGGTTGGAGTGCTTTATATTCTGGACGAACCTTCCATCGGCCTCCACCAGCGGGATAACGAGCGCCTGCTGGCCACCCTCACCCGCTTGCGGGACATGGGCAATACCGTGATAGTGGTGGAGCATGATGAGGATGCCATCCGAGCTGCCGACTTCATTATCGACATCGGCCCTGGTGCCGGCGTGCATGGAGGCGAAGTGCTGAAAGCCGGCAGTCTGCAGCAGATCATGTCCTGCCGTAAATCACTCACCGGGCAATACCTGAAAGGCAGCAAGGCCATCGCCGTCCCAAAGCAAAGGGTAAAAAACGATGCCAAGCGTCAATTGCAGATCCGTGGCGCCCACGGCAACAACCTGAAGAACGTAAACCTGAATCTGCCGGTGGGGCTGATGACCTGCGTTACGGGCGTGTCCGGCTCCGGTAAGTCCACCCTGATCAACGGCACCCTGTTCCCACTAACCGCGACCTTGCTCAACGGCGCAACCACCCTCAAGCCGGAACCCTATGGTGAATTCCACGGCATCGAACACTTCGATAAAGTGGTGGATATCGACCAAAGCCCTATTGGCCGCACTCCCCGCTCCAACCCCGCCACTTACACCGGCCTATTTACGCCCATCAGGGAATTGTTCGCCGGCACTCAGGAATCCCGCTCCCGCGGTTACACCCCCGGACGTTTCAGTTTCAACGTCAAAGGTGGCCGCTGCGAGGCCTGTCAGGGCGACGGCGTGATCAAAGTGGAGATGCATTTTCTGCCCGACATGTACGTACCCTGTGACGTCTGCAAAGGGAAACGCTACAACCGGGAAACTCTCGAAGTTCGCTACAAAGGTAAAAATATTTGCGAAGTGTTGGAGATGACCGTGGAAGATGGGTTGGAGTTCTTCGAGAACGTCCCGGTTATCGCCCGCAAACTGCAAACCCTGGTGGACGTCGGCCTTTCCTATATCCGCCTGGGACAATCGGCCACCACTTTGTCCGGGGGTGAAGCTCAACGGGTAAAACTCTCGAAGGAGCTTTCCAAGCGGGATACCGGCAAAACGCTTTACATCCTGGATGAGCCCACCACCGGCCTGCACTTCCACGATATCCAGCAGTTACTGAACGTGCTCCACCGCTTGCGGGACAAGGGCAATACGGTTGTGATCATTGAACACAATCTGGACGTCATCAAAACCGCTGACTGGATTGTGGATCTTGGCCCGGAAGGTGGCAGCGGCGGCGGCGAAATCATCGCAGAGGGCACTCCTGAGGAGGTGGCCAAGGCAAAGCATTCTCACACCGGTCGTTTTTTGAAGCCACTTTTGAAGCCACTGGTGGCGGCCAAGTAGCGGATCGCAAGGTAGCCGGATCACACCGGCTACCGGTACAGACTGCCGTAGCCTTCTTCCATCAAAACACGTCGTACTGCCGGTCGCTGCAGCATGCGCTGATAGTGAGCCGCACAGGCATCCGGTAACGGCAGGCCAATTCGATCCGCCCAAAACTCCACATAAAACAGCGCGCCATCGGCAATACTGAATTCCCCCAGTACATACTCGTTACTGCCCAGGCGTCGGCTCAACCACTTCAACCCGGACGTCACCAGTTGTTTGCCCTGAGCAATGACCGGTTCGGGGTCACCGCCTCTCGGCAGATAATTTTCCGGTGTGAACACCCGGGTATAACCCAGCCCATGTACCACATTAACGGCATAATTCATCATTTCCAAAGCCGTCAACTCAGATGTTAAGTCCGCCAGCATCAACCTGGATTTACCATGGCTACGTCCCAGCCACCAGGCGATAGACAGAAAGTCCGTCAGCACCTCACCTTCGTTGGTCACCAGGGTCGGAATCGTGCCTTTGGAATTCATGGCCAGGTATTCCGGCGTCCGGCTGTCCCCTTTCATGAGATCCACCAGGTAGACCTCAAACACCAGCTCCAACTCTTCGAGCAGAATATGAATACCGGTGCTGCAGGACCCCGGTGTCATGTAAAAGCGAATGTTCATCGTGCTGCCTCCATTCCCCGGAAAATACTGCACAAACGGAAAACAGATAACTCCGGCGCCACCGATTTATGCTGGCAATACTTGGCTACCAGTTTCACCAGTCCCTTGATATCGCGACCACTGGCGGCAGGGAATATCTCCACCAATTCATCGAGCATGTCATCTCCGAGTTCCAACCTGAATTGACGGGTCATAACCTGCCAGATTTTGAAGCGATCATCCCGACCTGGAGGGTGATATTTGATAAGCGCAATACAGCGCGAAACGATCGCCTCGTCAATGTCATCCACTCGGTTAGTAGTGAGGAACAGCAACCCATTGAAATACTCAAGCACCCGCAGGAAAACACCCACTACCGCGTTGGCTGCGATATTGTCATCCCGGCGCTTGATATAAACATCGGCTTCATCAATCAGCATCACCGCACCCCAGCGCTGGGCGCGGATCAGCGTATTTTTCAGGGCCTGCTCCATTTCCATTACATTGAGACCCAGCTGACCTGAGTGCACCCGATAGAGAGGGCGGCGAATCACCTCAGAGTACACTTCTGCGGTTAGCGTCTTACCCACCCCTGGTGGTCCTGCACAGAGTACCGTGGTGCCACCAGACTTACCCTGCACCACGTCGTCCATCAACATATCCATTTCCGCCGTTAGAATGTCAATCAGGTCAGTTTGCTCAGGTGGAAGAATCAGTTTGTCCTTAAGCTCCGGTTGGTACTCATAGATTTCAACGTCATCTACATGCACCCAGACATGGTGATGCAGCTCTAAATGGAACATTAAGACATAACCATGTACTGGAATTTCAGTGAACATCTTTTTGGGGATGTTATCCCGCATTTTCTCAGCCTGGGCTTCTACTTTGTCGTCGTAGTTATTACTGCGCCCCGCTTTCCTGAGATACTTGGCAAGCACATCTCCGGTTGACTCCAGCTCAAGCGCCCTGTCTTTGATAATGTCCTCATCGTTCACCAAGCGGGCGAGTTCCCCGGAGCTGGAGAGCACCACACGGCTCTTGCGCGACCAATCCGTATTACGATGGCTGGCTGTCGGGTCCTCAGCATAAATAGCCGTGCCCCGGCCGGTAAATTGCTGACCATAGCGGGCGCGCCAGTCAAAATATCGTGCCGAGGAACGCTCGTACGCGGCCATTAACTCAGAGGTTTCCTTGAAAAATCCCTTGCCGGCCAAAATCTCAGGTAAGGTTTTTCCGATAATGTCACGCTCCAGGATCATCAGCGAAACTGTTTGCAGCTTGGCCATCCCATTGGCCTTAAGATCAAGAAGAATACGACCAGCCTCTTCTTCGCCCGGTGGAGTGAAATCAATTCGCCCGACCAGATAGGGAATCGGCTTACCTTCCCCATTAGCCTTGAACAGCCAACCTTTTATCCCGTCTTCCAATAGATAATTCACCAGATTTGGGATAATTGTCTCGAGCTGCCCCTCGGCAAAGGTCTCTGAATGACGGCTCAGTGCCTGAGTCAGTGTTTTGATTTGAGCGGCGTGCCCCGCCATATGACTGGAGCTTTGCTGATACAGCTGGGAAAGAAAATCAAGCTGATCAATAGTAAAACGGGTAAACGAAGTTTCGACACGATGACCGAACTTGAGTTGCTCTAACAAACTGTCCAGATCGGGGAAACGTTGGACCAGAGATTCCAGGTAAGGTTTATCAATATAGAGTTTCATAGTTAGCTGCCAGCAAGACGTCTTACAGTCTCATTAGCAAGCCATATGCCGCACAATAAATCTTTGTTTTTATTTGCCTTTTTAATACAGAGTGGGGCAAATCAATGCTGTCATATCCGACATTGTCACCTATATAACAATTCAGGGCGGCAATCTCTGATTACCAATGCAACAAAAAGGGGCAACAAAAAAGGCCAGCTAAAAAGCTGGCCTTTTTTGAAAACGGGCACAGACTGGAATTTCTATTCCTCGTCCATCTCCACCGCTTCTGCAGCGATTGGTCTATCAACCAACTCTACATAAGCCATTGGAGCCTTGTCGCCCGCGCGATAGCCGCACTTGAGAATGCGGATATAACCACCTGGACGATCTTTGTAACGAGGACCCAGATCTGTGAACAGCTTACCAACGGCTTCTTTGCTGCGAGTACGGGCAAAGGCCAAACGGCGATTAGCTACGCTGTCGTTTTTGGCCAAAGTAATAAGAGGCTCTGCGTGACGACGCAGCTCTTTCGCTTTGGGCAACGTTGTTTTGATTAACTCGTGCTCAACCAGGGAAACCGCCATGTTGCGGAACATCGCTTTACGATGGCTGCTGTTACGGTTGAATTTACGACCACTTTTACGGTGACGCATCGCTCTTTTCCTTTACAACTAACGGCCCCGACAGCGCGGAGCAATGGTTTAACGTTTCTTCAGTACGCGCTCATCATCGCGCAGACTGCCGGGAGGCCAATTTTCCAGGCGCATACCCAGTGAAAGACCTTTGGACGCCAAAACGTCTTTGATTTCGGTGAGGGACTTCTTACCGAGGTTAGGAGTCTTCAACAACTCAACCTCAGTACGTTGAACCAAGTCACCGATGTAGTACACGTTTTCAGCTTTCAAACAATTGGCTGAACGAACGGTTAACTCCAGATCATCAACTGGGCGCAGCAGGATTGGGTCAATCTCATCACGCTCTTCCACTTTCTGAGGCTCAGACTCTTTCTCCAGGTCCACAAACACTGCCAGCTGCTGCTGCAGGATGGTGGCGGCCCGGCGAATTGCATCTTCCGCATCGATAGTACCGTTGGTTTCCAGATCGATAACCAGCTTGTCCAAGTCAGTACGCTGCTCCACCCGTGCGCTCTCTACAACATAAGCGACACGTCGGATGGGAGAATAAGTCGCGTCCAACTGCAGACGGCCAACACCACGAGTTTCCTCATCGCTATCCCGGCCATCAGCGGGTTCATAACCCCGCCCTTTCTGGATACGCAACTTCATGTTCAGCTTGGTACCAGCGCTCAGGTTGGCGATAACAAGATCCTTGTTGATGATCTCAACGTCGTGGTCCAACAGAATATCGCCGGCGGTTACAATACCGGGACCTTCCTTGTTGATACTCAACAACGCTTCGCTTTTGTCATTCAGTCGTACGGCCAGATTTTTCAGGTTCAGCAGGATGTCGATAACATCTTCCTGAACCCCTTCCAGAGTACTGTACTCGTGAACCACACCGTCAATTTCAACTTCTGTTACTGCCGCTCCGGGCATGCTGGACAACAGAATGCGACGCAGCGCATTACCCAGCGTGTGGCCGAAGCCCCGCTCCAAAGGTTCCAGAGTCACCTTGGCGTGGGTTTCGTTAATTTCCTGAACACCAATAGTCCGTGGTGTTAAAAACTCATTAACAGAGCGTTGCATATAGAGTACCACCTCAACCTTTTGCTTATTTATTACTTAGAATAAAGCTCTACGATTAGGTTTTCGTTGAGTTCTGAGGGAAGATCAGTACGCTCTGGCACAGCCTTGAAAACACCTTCTTTCTTCTTGCTATCAACTTCTACCCAGGACGCAAAACCACGCTGCTCAGCCAACTCAAGCGCTGCATTGATACGCAGCTGGTTCTTGGCTTTTTCACGTACGGCTACCACATCACCAGGAGTAACCTGGAAAGAAGCCACATTTACAGTCTGACCATTTACAGTGATGGCCTTGTGGCTCACCAGCTGACGTGCTTCCGCACGAGTGGAGCCAAAGCCCATACGGTACACTACGTTATCCAGTCGACCTTCAAGAAGCTGAAGCAGGTTTTCACCAGTCGCGCCTTTCAGACGAGCAGCTTCTTTATAATAATTTCGGAATTGACGCTCCAACACACCGTAAATACGGCGTACTTTCTGCTTCTCACGCAACTGAGTACCGTAGTCGGACAAACGACCACGACGCTCCCCGTGCATGCCGGGGGCCTTCTCAGAGCGGCACTTGTTCTCGTACGCACGAACACCGCTCTTCAGACCGAGATCGGTACCTTCGCGACGAGACAATTTACACTTAGGGCCTAAATACCTTGCCATGAATAGGACTCCCGTTAAACTCGGCGTTTCTTAGGTGGACGACAACCATTGTGCGGAATGGGAGTCACGTCAGTGATACTGTTAATTTTATAGCCACAAGAATGCAGAGCACGTACCGCGGACTCGCGACCAGGGCCAGGACCCTTAACCATCACTTCTAGGTTTTTCAAACCATATTCCTGAGCAGCCAGTCCTGCTTTTTCAGCAGCTACCTGGGCAGCAAACGGTGTGCTCTTACGAGAACCGCGGAAGCCGCATCCGCCGGCAGTAGCCCAAGACAGGGCGTTACCTTGACGGTCTGACAAAGTAATGATGGTGTTGTTAAAGGAAGCGTGAATATGCGCAACACCATCAACAACCGATTTTTTAACTTTCTTACGCGTACGCGCTGTTGCTTTAGCCTTAGCCATTTAACTGATTCCTGAACGTTACGCTTTACTTACGAATTGCTTTACGTGGGCCCTTACGGGTACGCGCGTTAGTCTTGGTGCGCTGACCACGAACGGGCAAGCTGCGACGATGACGCAGGCCACGGTAGCAGCCCAAATCCATCAATCGCTTGATGTTCATGGACACTTCACGACGCAGATCGCCTTCAGTAGGATGAGTTGCAACTTCGTTACGCACTGCGTCCAGCTGCTCATCCGACAACTCTCTGATCTTGGTGGTAGGGTTGATACCTACTGCTGCACAAATGGCTTGTGCCTTTGTGTTCCCGATACCAAAGATATAGGTCAGAGATATAACCGCATGTTTGTTATCAGGAATATTGACGCCTGCTATACGGGCCATCCAACTTACTCCATTTACTCGAGCTTAAAACTGTTTATCAGCCGCGAAAGGGCGCAAAGAATATCTTCACAGCCCGCAAAAATCAACTAAATAGATCTTTGTATTATCGCGAAGGTTAAATATTAGCCCTGACGCTGCTTGTGACGGGGCTCAGAGCTGCAAATCACACGTACAGAGCCTTTACGACGTACGATTTTGCAGTTACGACAAATCTTTTTAACTGATGCTTGAACTTTCATGTCAAACTCCAAACAAGCTTAGGTTAAACCTTATCGAACTAGGCCGGTTCCGCCATAGCCTTTCAGGTTTGCTTTCTTCATTAAGGACTCATATTGCTTGGACATCAGGTGACTCTGCACTTGTGCCATAAAGTCCATAACCACTACCACCACGATTAGCAGGGAGGTGCCGCCCAGATAAAAAGGTACGTTACCGAAAGCCTGCAGCCCTTGGGGCAACAAACACACTAACGTGATATAGATCGCGCCAACCAGTGTTAGTCGACCCAAAACCCCGTCAATGTACTTGGCGGTTTGCTCTCCTGGACGAATCCCGGGAACAAAAGCGCCAGATTTCTTCAAATTCTCGGCCACGTCCTTCGGATTAAACATAATCGCTGTGTAGAAGTAGCAGAAAAATATAATCAACAAAGCGAACAGCAACAGGTATAGAGGCTGACCTGGACCCAACGCCAGAGACACTTCCTGCAACCACGCCATATTCTCGTTCTCACCAAACCACTGACCGATACTTGCTGGGAACAACAGTAAGCTGGTGGCAAAGATCGGCGGAATAACACCGGCCATATTGATCTTCAATGGCAAGTGAGATTGCTGAGCCGCGAACACTTTCCTGCCCTGCTGACGGCGGGCGTAGTTTATCGTAATTCGGCGCTGGGCGCGTTCCATAAACACCACAAAGAACACCACTGCAACCGCGACAATTGCCAGAATCAACAATACTGCCACATTAAGCTCACCCTGACGGGTCGCTTCCAAAGCCTGCCCAATCGCCGACGGCAGGCCGGCCACAATACCGGCGAAGATGATCATGGAGATACCGTTACCGATCCCTCGCTCTGTAACCTGCTCACCCAGCCACATCAGGAACATGGTACCAGTAGTCAGTGTTACCACTGCTGGGAACAACCAAGTAAAGCCAACACTCAGGGTGACGCCCTGCGACTGCAATGCCATCGCCATGCCCAGGGATTGCAGTGTAGCCAATGCCAGTGTCCCATAACGGGTGTACTGGGATATTTTGCGTCGACCAGACTCGCCTTCCTTTTTCAGCTGTTCCAACTGGGGACTTACAGCGGTCAGGAGCTGCATGATAATCGACGCCGATATATACGGCATGATTCCCAACGCTAGGATCGACATTCTCTCCAGAGCCCCGCCCGAGAACATGTTAAACAGGCTAAGGATAGTGTCCTGCTGCTGGTTAAACAGATTCTGCAACTGAATCGGGTCTATACCAGGGACCGGAATATGTGCACCAATGCGATAAACCAGAATCGCAAAAAACAAGAACTTGAGGCGAGCCCAAAGCTCGCCCATTCCTGCGGTGTTCATATTCGGCATACCGGCCTGTTGGGGCTTGGCTGCCATATTATTCCTCTACTTTTCCGCCAGCGGCTTCAATAGCTGCTTTTGCACCCTTAGTGGCAGGAACGCCCTTCAGAGTAACGGCTTTGTTGATGTCACCAGACAACACAACCTTGGCGAATTTGGTGGTTCGACGAATTACACCGGCTGCTTTCAACGCGTCCAGATCGATTACTTCAGCGTCTACCTTAGCCAGCTCAGACAAACGAACTTCCTGGCTTACCAGAGACTTCTGAGAGGTGAAACCGAATTTTGGCAAACGACGCTGGATCGGCATCTGGCCACCTTCAAATCCTGGCTTAATGCTGCCACCGGAACGAGAAGTCTGACCTTTAACACCACGACCGCCGGTTTTGCCCAGGCCGCTACCGATTCCGCGACCGCGACGCTTGGCGGCAGGTTTGGATCCAGCTGCTGGACCTAAACTGTTCAATCTCATCTTATTCACCCTCTACACGAACCATGTAGTAAACTTTATTCACCATACCGCGTACAGCAGGAGTATCTTCAACTTCTACAGTGTGGCCAATGCGGCGCAAACCAAGACCACGGATACAGGCTTTATGGCTTTCGTGTCGACCGATGGTGCTTTTGGTCTGAGTCACTTTGATAGTGCTTTTGCTCATGGTCATTACCCCAGAATTTCTTCTACGCTTTTACCACGCTTGGCTGCTACGTCTTCCGGAGACTTCATGGAGGCCAAACCTTTTACTGTTGCGCGAACAACGTTCATCGGGTTGGTAGAGCCATAGCACTTGGCCAACACGTTCTGAACACCGGCAACTTCCAACACCGCACGCATCGCACCACCGGCAATGATACCGGTACCGTCCGAAGCAGGCTGAAGATAAACCTTGGAAGAACCATGCTGGGCTTTTATCTGATGCTGCAAGGTAGTGCCGTTCAGTTCAACGGTAACCATGTTACGTCGAGCTGCTTCCAACGCTTTCTGGATAGCAACTGGAACTTCACGCGCCTTACCGCTGCCGAAGCCAACTTTTCCATTGCCGTCACCAACAACAGTCAATGCAGTGAAACCAAAGATACGACCACCTTTGACCACTTTAGCTACGCGGTTTACCTGGACCAGCTTCTCCTGCAAACCTTCATTTTTATCTTCAACTTTTGCCATTTCAATACCCTTTAAAACTCAAGGCCGCCTTCGCGAGCAGCTTCTGCCAATGCCTGTACTCGGCCGTGATATTTGTAACCGGAGCGGTCAAAGGCAACTCGGCTAACACCTTTTGCTTTAGCTCGTTCGGCAATCAGCTTGCCAACAGTCGCTGCTGCATCTTTATTACTGGTGGCACCAGTAAAGCCTTTTTCATTGGAAGAAGCACTGGCAATCACGCTGCTGCCGTCATTGCTGATGACCTGAGCATAGATGTGCTGGCTAGTACGATTGATCGTCAGTCGGGTCTCACCCAACTCACGGATCTTCATTCTGGTGCGTTTCGCCCGGCGCAAACGCGCAAATTTTTTGTCGTTCATGGCTACTGTCATCTCACCGATTATTTCTTCTTGGCTTCTTTACGAAGCACATGCTCGTCGGAGTATCTCACACCCTTTCCTTTATAAGGCTCAGGTGGACGGAAACTACGAACGTTTGCTGCTACCTGACCAAGCAACTGCTTGTCAGCACTCTTCAGAACTACTTCTGTCTGGCTGGGGGTTTCCGCAGTAACACCGGCAGGCATTTCATATTCTACCGGATGGGAGAAGCCCAAAGTAAGGCTTAGGGTGTTGCCCTTAGCCTGAGCTCGATAACCAACACCGATCAGCTCCAGTTTCTTCTCAAAACCAGCGCTTACGCCAACCACCATGTTATTAACCAGAGAGCGGAAAGTTCCAGCCATCGCCCAGGATTTCTGGGACTCTTCGATTGGCTTAACCGTTGCCTGGCTGCCTTCTACATCCAGAGACACCAAGGGGTTCAGATCAATCTTCAGTTCACCCTTGGAGCCCTTAACCACCAGCTCTTGCCCATTCACTTTGACATCCACACCGGAGGGGATATCAATAGGGCTCTTAGCTACTCGAGACATTACCGACCACCTATTAAGATACGTAACACAGTACTTCGCCACCAACGCCAGCGGCGCGAGCAGCACGATCAGTCATAACACCCTGGTCGGTGGACACGATGGCCACACCCAGGCCGCCCATTACCTTGGGAAGACTGTCGTTCGCTTTATAAATACGCAGTCCGGGACGGCTTACTCGCTTGAGTTCCTCGATAACCGGCTTGCCTTCAAAGTACTTTAGCTGCACTTTGAGTTCAGGAATCTTTTCGCCTTCAACTGAATATCCAGCGATATAACCTTCATCCAACAGTACCTTGGCAACGGCAATTTTCGTTTTCGAAGAAGGCATAACCACGTCCGCTTTCTTGGCCATCTGTCCATTGCGAATCCGGGTCAACATATCCGCTAAAGGATCTTGCATACTCATGTCAAATTTCTCCGTAAACCTTGATTACCAGCTGGATTTTACCAGGCCAGGTACGTCACCACGCATGGCTGCCTCACGCAGCTTGTTGCGGGACAGGCCAAACTTTCGATAGAAGCCATGGGGACGACCTGTCAAACCACAGCGGTTGCGCAGTCGGGCCTTAGAAGCATTGCGTGGCTGCTTCTGGAGCTTCAACTGAGCTTCCCAACGTTCTTCTTCAGAGCTGTTTGGGTTGTTAATAATTGCCTTAAGCTCGGCACGCTTTTTAGCGAATTTAGCTACAGTGGCCTGGCGCTTCTTCTCGCGCTCCATCATAGATACTTTTGCCATTATCAATCACCTATTTTTTGAGCGGGAACTGGAAAGCTTCCAGCAGTGCGCGACCTTCTTCGTCATTCTTGGCTGTGGTAGTAATCGTAATGTCCATACCACGGATTTTATCGATCTTGTCGTAATCGATCTCAGGAAACACGATTTGTTCCTTGATACCCATACTGTAGTTACCCTGTCCGTCAAAAGACTTGGGGTTCAGGCCACGAAAATCGCGGATACGTGGAATAGCCATAGAGACAAGACGATCCAGAAATTCATACATGCGCTCTCCGCGCAGGGTCACCTTGGCACCGATCGGCCAACCTTCACGAATTTTAAAGCCAGCTACAGACTTACGAGCTTTGGTTACCAACGGCTTCTGACCTGTGATCAGAGCCAAGTCGGCAACAGCACCGTCGATGGCTTTACGGTCTTGTGAGGCCTCACCAACACCCATGTTCAGGGTGATCTTGGTGATTTTCGGCACTTCCATAACGCTCTGGTATCCGAACTGCCCTTGCAACTTGGATACAACTTCGTTTTTGTAGACTTCTTTCAATCTGCTCATTGCTATAACCCGATACCTTTAAGGCTTACGCCTTGTCCTCAATGACTTCGTTCGTAGACTTGAAGCAACGAACTTTTTTGCCATCTTCCAGGAATTTGAAACCAACGCGATCCGCTTTTTGGGTCTGCGGGTTAAAGATCGCGACATTTGAAGCCTGGATAGGAGCTTCTTTCTCTACGATGCCGCCTGGAGCACCCTTCTGCGGGTTAGGCTTCTGGTGTTTCTTAACGATGTTAACACCGCTGATCACCAGTTTACCTTCCAGTACTTTCAATACTTTACCACGCTTGCCTTTGTCACGGCCTGCGATTACTACAACTTCATCGTTTCTTTTAATCTTCAGCATGTCATATACCTCTTAGCCTTACAGCACTTCGGGGGCCAAGGAGATAATCTTCATGAACTGATCACCACGAAGCTCACGAGTCACAGGGCCAAAGATACGAGTACCGATTGGCTGACGGTTGTTGTTCAACAACACGGCGGCGTTCTCATCGAAACGGATCAGGGAACCGTCCTGGCGACGTACACCTTGGCATGTGCGAACCACTACGGCATTCATCACATCACCTTTCTTAACTTTTCCACGCGGAATCGCTTCCTTCACAGACACCTTGATGATGTCGCCGATACGCGCATAACGGCGATGTGAGCCGCCCAGTACTTTAATACACTGTACCCGGCGAGCACCGCTGTTATCAGCAACCTGTAATACGGTTTGGGTCTGAATCATTGCCAGTCTCCAAATTAAATAAACAAGAGCAGCTAAGCCAAGCTTAGATTTTTGCTCTTTCGTCAATGCTCACCAAGCGCCAGCACTTGGTTTTGGACAAGGGGCGACACTCTTCAATTGTTACGATATCGCCGGTGTTGCACTCGTTCGCTTCATCATGAGCATGAAACTTGGTTGAGCGACGCACGAACTTGCCATACACAGGGTGCTTCACTTTGCGCTCTACCATTACGGTAACACTCTTGTCACCTTTGTTACTCACTACTTTGCCGGTATGAGTACGCTTTGTTTTCGCAGTAGTTTGCTCTGTCATTCTCAGTTACCCTGCTTCTGTTTCTCTGCCAAAATCGTCTTAGTGCGAGCAATTTCGCGACGAGTTTTCTTCACAACGTGGGTTTGGCCCAGCTGGCCTGTGGCCATTTTCATGCGATTTTCAAACTGCTCACGAAGCAGACCCAGCAGATGCTCATTAAGCTCGGATTCTGATTTCTGTCTTAAATCGTTAGCACTCATCACAATACCGTCCGCGATACAATAGTGGTTTTGATGGGTAACTTAGCGGCTGCCAGAGTGAACGCTTCGCGGGCAATTTCCTCGTTTACGCCTTCCATTTCATACAACATTTTTCCTGGGCGGATTTCAGCAACCCAGTATTCAACGTTACCCTTACCTTTACCCTGACGTACTTCCAACGGCTTTTCAGTGATTGGCTTGTCGGGGAATACTCGAATCCAGATCTTGCCACCACGCTTAACGTGACGAGTCATCGCACGACGCGCTGCCTCGATCTGGCGAGCAGTCAGGCGACCACGGCTAACGGCTTTCAAACCGATAGTTCCGAAGGAAACCTTGTTACCGGCTTGAGCCAGACCACGGTTGCGGCCTTTATGCTGCTTTCTGAATTTAGTGCGTTTAGGCTGTAACATCTTTCTGACCCTTAGCTAGCACGTGTACGTTTCGGTGCGCTGGCTTTTTGCTCTTCAGGCTGTTCCAGATCACCATCCAGAATTTCACCCTTGAAGATCCAAACCTTAACGCCGATGGTTCCATAGGTGGTTTCTGCGCGAGCGGTTGAATAATCAATATCCGCACGCAGTGTGTGCAGAGGCACACGGCCTTCACGATACCACTCAGTACGAGCGATTTCCGCACCACCCAAACGACCTGAAACCTGAACCTTAATACCCTTCGCACCCAGGCGAATGGCGTTCTGCACTGCACGCTTCATGGCGCGACGGAACATCACCCGGCGCTCCAGCTGAGAAGCAATGCTTTCTGCAACCAAACGAGCATCCAGTTCCGGCTTACGAACTTCCTCAATGTTGACGTGGACGGGAACGCCCATCATCTGGGAAAGTTCACGACGCAGTTTTTCAACGTCTTCGCCCTTCTTGCCAATCACGATACCAGGACGCGCAGTCTTGATGGTGATTCGAGCATTCTCTGCAGGACGCTCAATTTCAATCCGACTGACGGAAGCGGACTTCAGCTTGTCGAACAAGTACTCGCGTACTTTAAGATCTGTTAGCAAATAACCTGAGTACTGTTTGGGCGCCGCATACCAAGTAGAAGTGTGCTTCTTAACGATGCCCAATCGTATCCCGGTCGGATGTACTTTCTGACCCATCTGGCTGTCTCCTAGTTGTCAGACACTTTGACCGTGATATGGCAGGGTCGCTTGAAAATGCGATCTGCACGCCCTTTAGCGCGAGGCTTGATGCGCTTCATGGTCATACCTTCGTCAACATAAATCTCGGACACCCGCAACTCATCAACGTCGGCACCATCATTGTGCTCAGCGTTGGCGATTGCTGATTCCAAAACCTTCTTCACAAGATGCGCTGCTTTCTTCGGGCTGAACGCCAGAGTGTTCAGGGCCTGGTCAACTTTCTGCCCACGAACCTGGTCGGCAACCAACCGTGCTTTTTGAGCAGACACCATAGCGCCGCGCAATTTAGCTGCTGTTTCCATTACCGCACCTCTTAGCGTTTAGCTTTCTTGTCTGCAGCATGCCCTTTATAGGTACGGGTAGCTGCAAACTCGCCTAACTTGTGACCCACCATGTGCTCAGAAACCAAAACTGGAACATGCTGGCGACCGTTGTGAACCGCGATAGTGAGGCCCACCATTTCGGGAAGAATCATGGAGCGACGAGACCAAGTCTTGATAGGCTTACGGTTGTTGCTCTCAACGGCTTCTTCAACTTTTTTCAAAAGATGTTCGTCGATGAACGGACCTTTCTTTAATGAACGTGGCACTGTATATACCTCTTAATCCGTATTACGATTTCGCACCGCGACGTCGAACAATCAACTTGTTCGTGCGCTTGTTCTTACGTGTCTTGTGACCCTTAGTAGAGACACCCCAAGGTGTTACCGGATGACGACCACCTGAAGTTCTACCTTCACCACCACCATGTGGGTGATCAACAGGGTTCATAGCCACACCGCGAACGGTAGGTCTTACACCACGCCATCTTTTCGCACCAGCTTTACCCAGCGAGGCCAAGCTGTGCTCAGAGTTACCAACTTCACCTACAGTCGCCCGACAGTCGGCCAGTACTTTGCGCATTTCGCCGGAGCGCAAACGCAAGGTAACGTAGGCACCATCACGAGCCAGCAGCTGAGCGGATCCACCGGCGCTACGCACGATCTGCGCGCCTTTGCCCGGCTTCAACTCAATGCAATGAACCACACTACCAACTGGGATGTTACGCAGCGGCAGCGCATTACCAACTTTGATCGGTGCATCCTGACCGGACACCACCGCAGAACCTGCAGCAACACCCTTGGGAGCAATAATGTAACGACGCTCACCATCAGCATACTTAACCAGTGCGATATTTGCGGACCGGTTTGGATCATACTCCAAACGCTCCACTACACCGGGAATACCGTCTTTGTCGCGCTTAAAATCAACAATGCGGTAATGCTGCTTGTGACCACCACCTTGATGACGGGTAGTGATCCGCCCAGTGTTGTTACGACCACCTTTCTTGGAGTTCTTGTCCAGCAAGGGTCCGTAAGGTGCACCTTTGTGCAAATCCGGGTTTACAACTTTTACAACAAAGCGGCGACCGGGAGACGTGGGTTTAGCTTTAACCAATGCCATTAGCTTTTCTCCTCACTCACTCTGCGCCAAGAAAATCGATATCAAAGCCGTCCTGCAGAGAGACATAGGCTTTTTTCCAATCGGCACGTTTACCCATGCCACGACCGAAGCGCTTGGTTTTGCCTTTCATGTTCAGAGTCTGAACAGACTTAACCTTCACTTCCCAAAGCTGCTCAACAGCGGCCTTGATCTCTGCTTTGGTCGCATCTTTGGCAACCTTAAAAACAAACTGGTTGTTCAGATCAGAAACCACAGTTGCCTTCTCAGAGATATGAGGCGCCATCAATACTTTAAAAATGCGTTCCTGGTTCATGCCAGCAGCTCCTCAAGTTTCTTAAGCGCGTCAACAGTCACCAAAACTTTTTCGTGAGCAATCAGGCTGACTGGATCAACTGCCTGCGCATCGCACACATCAACCTTTGGCAGGTTGCGAGAAGCCAGGTAAACGTTTTCGCTGATTTCACCAGCCACGATCAGGGCGCCCTCTGCATTCAACTCTTTCAACTTGGCCGCCATCAATTTGGTCTTGGGGGCTTCCAGCTCGAAGCTGTCGACCACCACCAAACGATCCTGACGCACCAACTCAGAAAGAATGCAGCGCATTGCTCCGCGATACATCTTGCGATTCACTTTCTGATCATAGTCACGAGGTTTGGCCGCAAATGCCACGCCACCGCTACGCCAGATTGGGCTTCGAATAGTACCAGCACGCGCACGACCAGTACCTTTTTGGCGCCAAGGCTTCTTGCCGCCACCACTCACTTCGGAACGAGTCTTCTGCGCTTTGGAACCCTGACGGCCACCGGCCATATATGCAGTCACGACCTGGTGAACCAGAGGCTCGTTAAATTCTTTGGCAAACGCCACTTCAGACACAGTAACAGTTCCGCCAGAGGCAATATTCAGATTCATCCGCTAATCCTCTTCGGCTTAACCTTTAACAGCTGGCTTAACGACAACATCGTTACCAGGAGCTCCCGGAACAGCGCCTTTAACCAAAAGAAGATTTCTTTCGGCGTCCACACGCACGATTTCCAGGGATTGAACGGTTGTTTTGCGATTACCCATATGACCAGCCATCTTTTTGCCTTTAAAAACACGGCCGGGGGTTTGGTTCTGACCGATAGAACCGGGAACGCGGTGCGACAGTGAGTTACCGTGAGTCGCATCCTGACCTTTGAAGTTCCAACGCTTGATGGTTCCGGCAAAGCCTTTACCCTTGGATGTCCCAGTCACATCGACCATAGCGCCCGCCTCAAACACGTTCACTTCGATGGCATCACCCACCTTATAGCCTGCAACTTCTTCTTCCGTCAGGCGGAATTCCCACAGACCGCGACCCGCTTCGGCTTCCGCCTTCGCAAAGTGACCTGCAGCCGGCTTACCCACACGGGAAGCCTTTTTGGAGCCAGTAGTCACTTGCACAGCGCTGTAACCATCTGTCTCAACAGCCTTAACCTGAGTTATGCGGTTAGGCTCTACCTCAATAACGGTAACTGGAACGGACTGACCGTCTTCAGTGAAGATTCGGGTCATGCCACATTTACGTCCGACTAGACCGATTGCCATATCAATAACCTCTTATGCCATGCTGCTTACGAGCACGATCAACCCAATGAGATTTGAACATCAACACCCGCAGCCAAATCCAGCTTCATCAGGGCGTCAACGGTTTTATCAGTGGGCTCAACAATATCGACCATTCGCTTGTGAGTACGAATCTCATACTGATCCCGCGCATCTTTATTAACATGCGGAGAAATCAGAACGGTAAACCGCTCCTTACGAGTTGGCAGAGGAATAGGACCACGCACTTGCGCGCCTGTACGTTTCGCCGTCTCAACGATCTCAAGCGCAGACTGATCAATCAGCTTATGATCAAAGGCTTTTAAGCGAATCCGAATTTTCTGGTTTTGCATCGCCTGGGAACTCCAGAAATCTCAACAAATAAACAGCAAAAAACCCCAGCTCCCTCAACCACTTAACCAGAGGAAACGGATTTTTTTGGCTTCGTGCCTAGAACGATGCCTAGGCTGTGAATCTCGCGCCCCACCTTAGCGGGGCGCGATAATATAACCCGGCTTAACGCCGAATTACAACAGTTTATTCAACAATTTTGGCAACAACGCCGGCGCCTACGGTACGACCACCTTCACGGATCGCAAAACGCAGACCTTCTTCCATCGCGATCGGC
>PAPM01000009.1 GCA_002708905.1 Pseudomonadales bacterium
GGATATTTTACAGGCAGCCAGAGCGAGCACTTAAAGCGCAGAGCATCAGATATCAGGTTTCCTGGCTGCTTGAGTAGTTTGGTGAAATATCCGGGCTAGGCTCTTCGATTAACAAGGACACCGTTGCATTGGAGGCTGGCAGAAAGCGTGGGTCAATTAAGAAATCCAGGAGCAGCTTTGGGGAGTTGATTGCGGCAATTGACACTGCGAACGGAGAGGTTGATGTACCTGCTAACCAACCTAGGGATTTGCTTCGAAAAGCCAGAGCAGAGAAGCAAAATTACAAAGAACTCTATCATCAGGCTCTGAATCGAGAGTTGATGTTGCTTGATAGGTTGGCCCGCTTGGAGAAAGAGTTGGCCCGCTTTTCAAATGTGCTGCCAATAAGAGAATAGAATTATGTGGATTCAAAAAGAAGTAAAAATCTCACCCAAGAAACGAGGGTTTCACCTGATTACAGATGAAATTGTAAGGCAGGTACCTGAGTTGTCACAGGTATCTGTTGGGCTTGCTCATATTTTCATCAAACATACCTCTGCGTCTTTGACGATCAACGAAAACGCAGATCCTACCGTACGTGATGACTTTGAAAGCTTCTTTAGTCGTGCGGTTCCCGAAGATGAGCCCTATTACAAGCATATTTATGAGGGGAGTGACGACTTGCCCAGCCACATTAAGGCCAGTCTGCTTGGTAATAGTGTTTCTGTTCCCGTGTCCGATGGGAGCTTTAACATGGGAATCTGGCAAGGTATTTATCTATGTGAGCATCGTAATCATGGTGGCTCCCGTTCGCTGGTTGTCACGATTCATGGAGAGGGTAAATGAGCAAGAAAGGGAATCCAATAATTTATATCGGTGGGCCGGGATATAGATATGAAGATTTTGAGCCGTTAATTGGCAGTATTGATGAGCACATAAAAGAGGTGCTATCACTATTAAAAGCTGAAAACGTTAAGGGTGCCACTTCGAATATTAAAATGGTCGTCGATGTATTTAATCCCGAGAAAGTAGTTGCTTTTGCAAAAACGGTCGATATCTGCAATGGAACATATTACGTTGAAATGACGGCAGGTTTGTCATATCACGTATGGCTAGCCTCTCGTGTTTTTGAAACGGATTATGACTTTTTGCCATGGTTAAAGAGTATCAAAATCAGAGATAAAAATTTAAAGAAGAGTGGGCGAAAGAAATTAATCGCTGACTTTGCATATTACCTTTGTAGCTATGCAATCATTCTTCATGAGCTATCTCATATTTACCTTGGACATACTGACTTTCTTAAGTCAAAGAGCAATTCAGAGGTCTTGAATGAATTTCCTGATGAGAGTGAAATCGCTAGAAATGATTTGATGGTTAGGTATGCGTTTGAAGCTGAAGCTGATCGTCAATCAATCGAGTTTCTAATGGCGTTTCTAGAAGGTGCTTTGGGAAAAGATGGAATGGGAATCCATATTCGGTTTCCGAGTCGTTTGGCTGTGTATGAGTTTGTGGTTTATGCATTAACTTCACTGACGGCACTTTTGCAACAGATGTCTTTAGGAGCAAAGAACACTGTTCATCCGGATGCCAATGTCAGACAGTACATATTTTACTCGTCAGTAATTGCCTATCTGAAGGAGAGACAACCAGATTTGAGCAATGCCCTCGAAACGAAGATTCCAATATGGGCGATGGAAGCAGGTAAGAAGATGGGAATACTTAAATCTCATGATCCTTTCGATGTTATGCGTACGGCCTTAGAGTTAGCTAAGGTTGATGACATTTTGAAAGAGTCAGGGGTTCGGGAGTTCCAACACAAGATGTATACTTCTGAAGGTATGGACAGTTGAGTCCATACAGGCGTTTTAAGATGTGGACAGGTGGTATCGGACAATGGCCATGAGCTGTGTGGGGTTAAGGGCGAGGCCATATGGACACATCATCCGTAGTGACGATATGCCGGCGCACATCAAGCACAGTCTGCTGGGCAACAGCTTGTCTATCCCAATTAGGAAAGGCGGGTTGGCGCTGGGAACATGGCAGGGAATTTATCTTTGCGAGCACCGGGACCATGGGGGCAGCCGGCGTTTGGTGGTGACCCTAAATGGGGCGTGAATAGATCTATAAGTATGATTTTTAACCGGTTTTTCGTCAAGCAGGTATAAAAAAACCGGAATCAATATCAAAAGGTTTGCTCTTAAGGGTTTTTAGAAATTCAGTTCATAGATTCCTGATTTGATAGAAAAAAACAAAATCGAAAAAATCAAAAATTTTTTAGCAAAGTTCTCTAGGTCGACTATAAATATTTTTACCTCTTGGGGTTAGTCGATTTTGAGGACAGTGAGATGAGCTATAACAACGACGATATCGAAACCAACGATTCTGATTCCAGCGATAAGAATGATACCAGCGGCATGATCACCTTTGATGATGGCCGTGATCGCACTTTGAGTTCCCGTGAAGCCGAGCGCCGTCAATTGGAGGAGGACATGAAACATTTTCTCAGTGGCGGTGGTCAAATCCAGCAGATTGATAAAGATGTGCGTATGGATCCACCGCGTAAGCCCGAATCAAACTATGGTAGTCGCCCCATCTAAGCGCGGCACAGTTTCAGCCTTAACACTCTTGTTGATTGATTTTTTGATTGTTTGGATTTTGGCCCCGGTTAACCCGGGGCTTTTTTATGCTTGCTCAGCAATGGCCGTAACGGCATCCACCAGTTCACCAAGTTGTTGAATCTCAACTGTCGGGGAGCACAGGTCACTGCTTTGGTTGCCGTTTTCATTGAACCAGATGGTGTAGTAGCCCAACGCCTTGGCGGCTTCCACGTCCTCTTTCGGATTGTCTCCTATATGAATGGCCTCATTCGCCGCTATCCCCATAAATTCCAAAGCCCGCTTGAACATGGCGTGATGGGGTTTGGCTTTGCCTTCGGTTTCAGACGAGAAATGGGCTTTGAAATAGCGATCTATGCCGATCATCTCCAGATTGGCATTGCCGTTGGTGAGAGCAATCAATGGAAAGCGTTGCGATAACGTTTCCAGGATGCCTTCTGCTTCATGAAATAAGGTGATCTGATTGCGTCCTCGGTAAAACACGGCGAAGGCCTGTTCACTCATCTCATGGGCATGGTCGTGGGCCAGGCTGGCATTGGTGAACACCCGATACAGCAGTTTTTTACGAAAGTTGGTTGGGTGATGGGCTACGTCGGGATGTTCCTGCAATATTTGTTTATAGGTTTGCTTGAGCTGATCCATCTCCAGGTGGGCCACGGCTTCCGGCACATGTTCTGCGACCCAGGCGCGCATGGCCTTCTCCGCTTCAATGATAACCGGGTCGATTTCCCACAGTGTGTTATCCAGGTCAAAGGTGAGCAGTTTGATCATGTGATGTTCGGACGCCTGATGGATGATTCTGTTATTGATTCCAAGTAGCGTCGCACAGGGTACTGCATTACCGGCGGCACTGCAAAACAGGGCTGCCGGTGTTGTCCAATGCTGCGGTTTATGGTCGCCGGATTATTGTTGCCAGAAACTTAACTGGGGTCGGGAATCACCTTCACTGTCACACCAGAAACCACTGGTTGCGATCTGGGACTGATTGAGGAAGCGAGTGGATGAGTAGCTGCAGGCTCCGGGGGTATAGGATTCCGGGATAAAACAAGGGAACGGTGAGCCGAACTGGCAGAGCATGACGTGGCCGTGTTCCATATAGGTTTTGGTGGAAGCATCCATCACCAGTTTCCCCTCCGGCGAGAACGTTCGGTGCCGAATCTGGTGGGTTTTAACCGCAGGCACGCTGCCTGCCGCCAGTATGGAGCTGTCGACTTCCGCCATCGAGATATTGAGCCCGGTTATCTGAATGCCGCCTTTGGTTTCGCTTATCCCCAGGCCGTCGTTCAGCAGTACGGTTGTTTGAGATGTATCTCCCCAATAGGCAACCTTGAAACAGTTTTGCAGCTCAAATGCATAATCGTATCGGCAGAATTCCTGGTTGCCGGCGTGGCGTTGAATGGTATAGAAGAATGCTTTTCCCAACCTGATACTGCCTTCGGCAAGAAATGCCGGCGGTGCAAACTGATTGCCGTTGAAATCGATAAACATATAGTCGCGGCCGCGCTGGACGGTGTTGAAATAGCCCCAGGCCCGATCATTAAATCCGTGTTTCAGGATGAATTTTTCGGGGCTGGCGATGGTGGCCATAACTTCAAGGTGCTCGTTACGAAACTGAATGAAGCTCTTGCTGCCGGATTCTGCTGCAAACTCATCGGTGTAAATTCCCCCGATGATGTAGCCATTGGCGTTGCCCATAACCGTAACGGAGATATTTTCTATTTCATCACTGTGTTCCAGCGTGAAATAGTCGAATACACCGGGCCCCGCCAGCTTTCCGACAAAATGGATTTCATCCTCCGCATTGGGGAACAGTCGACCGTACACCACTACGTCGCCGTCGTCCTGTGTGTCGGCTATGTAATATTGGATACCGGGGTATTGGTTAATAAATTGTTCAGAAAAAGCCGGCTCGATCGACTGGTTTTTTAGGTCAAGGTACAGGTGGTCTTCGATGGCGCCATAACGAGTGGTAATCAACAGTCTTGAGTCGGGTAATGGGGTGGCCATGTTGTAGCTTGATTCGGTATCAAAAGTGATGCTGTTGATCTCATTCCCTTCCAGATCCACCTGCCTTACGCGGCCCGGATTGGACCGATACAAATCCTTGATCAGGAACAGCGACTGCCCATCGGTTGCCGTCAGCAGACTTTCGTAACTGTCGAGATCCTGCTGCCACGTTGGAAGCAGCGTCGTGCCTCCACAGGCCAGGACCAGAATAGCAATCCCGATATATATCGAATATTTATGAGTAATATGCATTGTTATATCCCCCTTCCATAGTAGTCAGTACATTTTGCAAACCAGGCGGTGGAGGGACAATGACAATGGAACCCACTTTTTTGTCTTTGGGTGCCTTTGCAACGAGTGAGTCTGGTTTTAGGGCTGCGTTGTCCCGGGTCTGTGTAAGTAGAAGCCTGACGGTCGGCCGCAGCTTGAGGTTGAAAACGCTTTTCCCAGTAAAAGCAAATGGTTATACGGAATGCTCAAAAAGCAGGTGTTCCCCTCCATGCTGGGGCTGTGGCATATAACCTGTTCGTGGCTATAGTTTAATAGTTGTGACAGGGAATTTTTGCCCTCCCATTCAAGGAGATAGCCATGCTACTAAATATGTCCGTCGCCAAGCGTCTAAGCGGTGGGATTGGGATTGTCGTGCTCAGCTTAGTTGCACTTACCATGTTCGTAATGTCAGCGTTCAAAGATGAACATGCCACCACGGATCTTATTCACACTAATTACGTTCCCGGGACCAGCACACTCTACTCCGCTGACCGCGACCTGCAGCAGGCTTTGGTGGCGGAGCGCACCATGCATGCTACCCGGCCGGGTTCGGAAGATTTCGCCCAGTTGATGAATGATCATGCGGAAAACGTGCAGCAGGCGCGGGACCGGGTAGACAAGTTCTATGCGCTGCTTCCGGACGAAGAATTAACCCGCTTGATGGGCGCCTATGTCAAATTGCGCGATGATTGGGAAGCCAGCACCAATCAGATTGTCAGCCTGGCCCAATCCAGTAACGGGGCGGACCGGGAGCAGGCGCTGAAATTGAGTATCGGTCCGGGGGCGGAAAAGTTCGAAGCCATGCGCGGGGTTCTGGACCAGATGCAGGATCGACTGGAAGCCATGTTATCGGAGAAAAATGCCGAGGCGACGGCAAACTACAACACCACCCAGACCGCGTTAACCTGGTCGGTGGTGGGGGTGGTGCTGTTTTCAATCCTGCTGTCCTATCTGTTGATGCGCAGTATCAGCGGCCCCCTGCAAACGGTGTTGAATGTGGTGCAGCAAATGGCGCAGGGAGAACTGAGTTACCGCACCAACACGCTGCGCAAGGACGAATTCGGCGTCCTGTTGCAAGCCATGGATGACACCATGGATCGTCTCTCGGATACGGTGAACAATATTCTTTCCACTTCAGAGTCATTGACCAACGCTTCGTCCCAGGTGTCTGCCACCGCGCAAAGTGTCAGCCAGGCAACCACTGAGCAGGCCGCCAGTGTTGAGCAGATCAGCGCCTCGGTGGAAGAAATGTCGGCCTCCGTGGATCAGAATGCGGATAACGCCAAAGTGACCGACAGTATGGCATCCCAGGCAGCACAGCAGGCATCAGAGGGTGGTGAAGCTGTGCGTCAAACCGTTGAAGCCATGAAGCAGATCGCCGAGAAAATCAGCATCATTGATGACATTGCCTATCAAACCAATCTATTGGCCTTGAACGCGGCCATCGAAGCCGGTCGGGCCGGACAGTACGGTAAGGGCTTTGCTGTGGTCGCCGACGAAGTGCGCAAACTGGCCGAGCGCAGTCGGGTGGCCGCTCAGGAAATCGGTGACGTGGCCGGCAGCAACGTGCAACTGGCGGAGCGGGCCGGTCAGCTATTGAATGAGATGGTGCCCGCCATTACCAAAACTTCCGATCTGGTGCAGGAAATCGCTGCTGCTTCTGTGGAACAGTCCGGTGGTTTGGGGCAAGTGAACTCGGCCATGAACCAGATGAGTCAAATCACTCAACAAAACGCCGCCGCTTCGGAAGAGCTTGCCGCTACGTCGGAAGAAATGAGTGGCCAGGCCAGGCACCTGCAACAGCTCATGGCGTTCTTCAAGGTGCAGGCTGAATATCAGCAGGATGACGAGGCTGAAGACGACGCAGCCTGATTAAAGGAATAGCAGAATGAATGGTCGCTTTTGGGTAATGATCTCGGCGTTGGGTGCGAGCTCTCTGGCAGGTATTGCCTTGTATGCAAGTGGAGAGGCCGAAGGCTGGAGCAGTTTGCTCAGCCTTTTGATTTTAATCGCAGCCGCCGTTGTACTGTTATGGGGACTGGTGCAGACCCAGGGTGCTGTAAAGGCAATGAACGCGGCCATCCAGGAACAACAGTCCACCCAGAATGTACTGACCAGTGAGGCGGAATTGCTGACGAACTATCTGGATTTGCTGGTGGATCTGATTCCGTTGTGGAATCGTCAAACTGGACTGGCCAGGTCCCAGACCGAGCAGGGAATGACGGACCTGAGTCAGCGTTTCTCGGATATTCATGATCGGCTCCAGGTTGCCATTGAAACCTCGCAACAGACCGCCAGCGGGTTGAGTGGTCAGGAAGGATTGGGTCAGATCATTGAAAATGCGGATCAAGCCCTTAATCAGATCATTGTTAATCTGCGCTCCACTATTGAGAGTCGTGACCTGATGCTGGGCGAAATCAGCAAGTTGTCACAGATTACTGAAGAGCTGCGCATAATGGGTGCGGAGGTGGCGGGCATCGCTTCGCAAACCAATCTGCTGGCGTTGAACGCCGCTATCGAAGCGGCGCGGGCGGGTGAACAGGGGCGAGGCTTTGCTGTGGTGGCGGATGAAGTCCGCACCTTGTCAAATCGTTCCGGCGAAACCGGTTCCAGAATTACTCAGCGTATCGAACAGGTTAATCAGGCTCTGGACAGCACCCTAGCCACAGCGACTCAGTTTGCCGAGCAAGAATCCGACATCCTGAAGCAGGCGGAAGTGACGATCGGCGAGGTTCTGAAAAAGTTTCATGGCGCGGGTACTCAGATCGTTAATTCCTCTCAGGTGTTGGAGCAGGAAAGCGCCCAGGTGCGCAGCAACGTCGAAGACGTCCTGGTCGCATTGCAGTTCCAGGATCGCGTCAGCCAGATACTGGGTCATGTCATGACCGACATGGATAAGCTGGCGGCGACGCTGGGACACCACCAACAATCCTTGCAACAGGGTGAAGATGTGCCTCTGTTGGATACTGCGGGTTGGCTGAAGTCCATACAAAGCACCTATACCACGTTGGAACAGATGGAAGTCCACCAGGGTGGCAGCGCAAAGCAGGGCCCCGCTGATTCGTCGATCACCTTCTTTTAAGGGAGTACTGTAATGGCAAAAACCATAATGATTGTTGATGACTCGGCCAGCTTACGGCAGGTGGTGAGTATTGCATTAAAGGGTGCAGGCTATGATGTATTGGAAGCATCCAATGGACAGGATGCATTGGGCAAACTGGATGGTCGCAAGGTCAATCTGGTTGTGTCGGACGTGAATATGCCGGTAATGGATGGTATTACGTTCGTCAAAGAAATGAAGAAGCTACCCAATTATAAGTTCACGCCGGTCATTATGCTGACCACGGAAGGCTCCGACGATAAAAAGAAAGAAGGCCAGATGGCAGGCGCCAAGGCCTGGGTCGTCAAGCCGTTTCAGCCCGAACAGATGTTGAAAGCCGTGTCCATGTTGATTGCACCATAGCTAATTACAGGGTTAGAGATGAACATCAGCCGTCGCACCACTGCGAAACAGACCACCATCAAACTCACCGGCGATCTCACCATCTATCAGGCGGCGGAAGCGAAGGCTTCGCTGCTGGTTCCGGATACGGGATTGGATCGAAAAGTGGTATTGAATTTGGAGCAGGTGGAAGAACTGGATACCGCTGGGGTGCAACTGTTAATGATGTTGCAGCGTCTGGTGGGGCAGCATGGGGGTGAATTGCATACCTCCGGACTGAGCGAATCTGCCGAACAGGTTTTGTCGGCTTTGCACTGCCTGGAACGCTTTAACGTAAAGGAATGATTCCATGAGTATGGATGGCGCGTTACAAACCTTTTTTGCGGAAGCCGACGAATTATTGGAGTACATGGAATCCGCCTTATTGCGGTTGGAAGATGGTGAGGCGGATTCTGAAACCCTCAATGAAATTTTCCGTGCAGCCCATACCATCAAAGGTTCAGCGGGCTTGTTCGGCCTGCATGCGATCGTGGGTTTCACCCACTTTGTCGAAAATGTACTGGATAAAGCGCGTTCGGGTCAGTTCAAAATTGACACTAAACTGCAGGGATTAATGCTGCAATGCAAGGATCACATTTGCACCCTGTTGGACGCGGTGAAGGCTGGTCAGGAACCTGCGCAGGCCGTTCTGCAAACCGGTGAGGACCTGTTGCAGAAATTGCAACCCTGGCTTGATTCCTCTCAGGCTGAAGCAACGAAGGATGCAGCGACAGGGCTGGAGCCGTCAACGGCTGAATCAGGGGCCTGGCATATCTCGCTTCGGTTGGGCGATGATGTTTTACAAAACGGAATGGACCCGCTGTCGTTTCTACGCTTTCTCAATGGCATTGGGGAAATAACCGATCTGGTGACCCTCGACGATGCACTGCCCGATTCGGTGGAAGCGTTTGATCCTGAATTACTCTATCTTGGATTTGAGCTCAACCTGGTTACCGACCAGGATCGGGCGGCGATCGAGGAAGCATTTTGTTTCGTGCAGGAAGGCTCTGATATTCGGATTCTGCCGCCCAGCAGCAAAGTGGAAGAATACGTTCAATTAATTCGATCCCTGCCGGAAAGTGAGCATAAGCTGGGTGAAATTCTGGTACGAAGTGGTGTCATTACCCAGGCTGCGTTGGATCGTGCGCTGGACGAGCAAACGGTGCAGTCCATGCAAAACGGCGATCAGCAGATGCTGGGTGAAATCCTGACTGCCAAGCAGACTGTGCCGCATGCCGTTGTGGATGCAGCGCTGGATAAACAAAAGAAATTCAAGGATCGCCCGGTCCAGGAAAGCCGGTTCATCCGGGTCGATGCCGATAAGCTGGATAACCTGATCAATCTGATCGGGGAACTGGTGATCAGCCGTCAGCGGGTTGACCTGCTGGCATCTGAAACCCAGCATGGTCCTCTGTTGGACGCGGTGGCCAGTTTGGGTGGCTTCACAGAACATATAAGAGACGCCGCCTTAACCCTGCGTATGGTGCCCATCGGTGATACCTTCCAACGTTTCCGCCGTTTGGTGCGGGATACAGCAACGGAGCTGGGCAAGAGCATTGATTTGAAAATCCGTGGTGCGGAAACCGAGTTGGACCGTTCCATGGTGGAAAAGCTCACTGATCCGCTTACGCATATCGTACGCAATGCCATTGATCATGGTATCGAGTCCGAGGCAGTGCGTGCCCAGCGCGGTAAACCGGAAACCGGCACCCTGTGTTTGTCTGCCTACCATGATGCCGGCATCATCGTGATCGAGGTCAGTGATGACGGTGGTGGTCTGGATTTGGAGCGGATTCGTAACAAGGCGGTCGCCAATGGAGTGATTGATGCGGGTTCCTCAATCACAGACCACGATGTTCGCCAATTGATATTCCACCCGGGACTCTCCACCGCTGAGAAAGTGACGGACCTGTCCGGTCGTGGTGTCGGCATGGATGTGGTGAAGCGTAATATCGACGCATTACAGGGCAGTGTGGATATTGATTCCACGCCCGGACAGGGTACCCGGCTCAGAATCCGATTGCCTTTGACGCTGGCGATTATTGACGGTTTCCACGTTGCCTCCCGTAACACCCATTTCATTATTCCCCAGAACACCGTACTGGAATGCATGGATCTGGAGTTGTTGAAACAGGATGAAGGGCGCAACTGCATCAACTTGCGGGGTGAACAGATTCCATTTATTCGCCTGAGCGAGATTTTTGCCCTGCCGCAAAAGTCAGAAGTGCTGGACGACCAGCGTGAAAAGCTGGTGGTGGTCCAGTTTGGGGAAACCCGTTCGGGCATTGTGGTGGAAGATCTGTTTGGTGAAGTGCAAACCGTGGTGAAGCCGCTGAGTCCGATATTCCAGGCCTTGCAGGGAGTGGGTGGTTCCAGTTTGCTGGGTAGTGGAGATATAGCCTTTATCCTCGATGTGCCGCAACTGATTGAGTTGGCGGTGCGGGTTGAGGATCGGAAAAGTCGTGGCCTGAGCTACGCCATGAAGGAGAGATAAAGAATGAATGTGCAGCAAATGATGGCTGAGGACGGCGCGAATGAGATGGAAACCTCCAACGCCAGACAGTTTCTCACCTTTCGCATTGGTAAAGAATACTTTGGCATTGAGCTGGAGCAGACGCGGGAGATTCTGGAGTATACCGGGGTGACGGAAGTGCCGTTGATGCCGAAATTCCTAAGCGGTGTTATCAACCTGCGTGGCGAAATGGTGCCGGTCATTGATCTGGCGGTGCGTCTGGGGAGGCCGGCCATCAAGGTGCAGCGACGTACCTGTATTATTGTGGTGGAAATCCATGCCCAGGATCAGGACCATGTGTTGGGCTTGCTGGCAGACGGTGTCAGCGAAGTGGTGGAGATACCTAACCAGGAAATTGAGAAAGCTCCTTCCTTTGGCGCCAACATCCGGGCTGAGTTTATCCAGGGAATTGCCAAGCGGGATAATCAGTTTGTGGTGTTGTTGGATGCGGCCAATGCGTTGTCAGTGAATGAACTGGCGCATTTGGTTGAGACTGAGCTGCAGTAACCGTTTATGCGCCTTTCAAGTCGGTTTGCGCTGGTGAGCGGGCTGCAGTTGGCTGCTGTTGGTGTCTTGGTGTACGGCAGCCTGCTACAACCCTTCAGTCCGTCTACCCAGTGGTGGATTGCAGGCGTTGTGTTGTTATTGATGTTGGCTTCGGCAGTCTGGTTGCGTTGGAGTATCAAGCGTGCTCTGGGTGCAGAGCCCGAGCAAATTCATCGATTGCTGGAACGCATGAACCATGGTGATTTCCAGGCTGCTGCGATGGGTGCTCATTCCCTGTATTCCCATTCCCTGTATTCCTGTGCACTCACCCTGCAAAGCCGTTTGCGCAGTGTGATGGGGGCGTTGAAGTCCACCTCCGATGCTTTGGCAGCCGCATCGGAACAGGTAAATCAAACCGCGTCTTCGTTGTCGGATGGCGTCACAGTTCAGGCCAACGGGGTGGCGGATACCTCCAATGCCATGGATCAGATTGCCAACTCCATCAGCCACAACAACCAACACGCCAACCAAACGGATGCAATTGCCAAACAGGCTTGTATCGATGTGGAAGAGTGCAGTGAGGCGGTTTTGGGTACCGTCCAGGCAATGCAAAATATTGCCGAGCGCATCAGCATCATCAATGATATCGCTTACCAGACGAATCTGCTTGCTTTGAATGCGGCGATCGAAGCGGGGCGGGCGGGAGAACAGGGGCGAGGCTTCTCAGTGGTGGCGTCTGAAGTCCGCAAACTGGCAGAACGTTGTCAGCAGGCGGCCCGGCAAATCAGTGAAGAAGCCACGGCCAGTGTGAAGCAGTCGGATCAGGCCGGGCTGTTGCTGGATAAAATGGTGCCGTCCATTCGCCGGACGGCGGACCTGGTTCAGGAAATTGCCCATGCCTCCACGGAGCAGACCAGCGGGGCGCAGCAGATCAATTCTGCCATGGGGCAGATCAATAAAACCCTGCAGGAAACGGCAGCGGCCTCACGTCAGCTCAGTAATACGGCAGGTGAATTGATGACGCGGGTTACAGAACTGCGCAGAACCATCGGTTTCTTCGATTCCAGAGATCTTAATCGTGTCGAAAAGCCTGCGGTGAAAGCGAAGGTTGAGCCCAAAGCTCAGCCCAAACCTGTAAGGCCTACGCTTGCTCGACCAAAAACGCAGGCACAGAAGCAAGCGCCCGTCCGGTCGGTACAGTCCCACACTGCGGCAACCAAGAGCACTCCCAGAAGCAGCACGCCACAAGCGGCGCAATCCAAGCCAAAGCAAAGGCCTGTAAAACCAGATGCGGCAAAAGTTTCGGTCCTGGCGCCGAAGCCAAAACCGAAATCCCCCGTTGCAGTGAGTCCCCACGCGGATGAGGACGACCAATTCTTTGTACACTACGACTAACAAGGATGGTGACCACATGACGGCGTCTGCCTGTGAAGTGGTGCTAAGCGAACCGGAGTTTCGTCTCTATCAATCGCTGTTTTCCGATAGGCTGGGTATCCATCTGCCGGATCAAAAGCTAACGCTGGTGGGCACCAGGCTGTGGAAGCGGTTGCGTGCTCGGGGTATCAATAGCTACACAGACTACTATCACCTGATCAATCAGCCGGACCAGCAGGAAGAACTCTGCCGCGCGCTTGAGCTAATCACTACCAATGAAACCTATTTCTTTCGCGAACCCCTGCATTTCGAGTTCCTTAAGGACACCATATTGCCCGAGCTGAAGCACAAGGATACGGTCAGGGTGTGGAGTGCAGCCTGTTCCAGCGGGGAAGAGCTGTTCAGTATTGCGATGGTATTGGCAGACCAGCGTATAGGTAAGTGGGAATTACTGGGCAGTGATATCAATCAGTCCATGTTGGAAAAGGCACGCAGGGCAATTTATCTGGATCAGCGCACTGAACATATGCCGTTGGAATACCGGCGTCGATTTTGTCGGCGCGGTACGGGCCCCCATCATGGCAGTCTGCGTATTGAACCTGATCTGCGCAGCCGCATCAAACTGCAGAATATTGAACTGCATCAACCGTTGCCTGATATAGGCAGCTTCGACCTGGTGTTTTTGCGCAACGTCATGATCTACTTTGACAATGCTACCCGGCAGAATGTAGTGCAGCAGATTGTGAATCATATTCATAACGGCGGTTACTTGTTTGTCGGTCATTCTGAAAGCCTGCGGGGGGTATGTTCAGGTCTGGTTCAAGTTCAGCCGGCTATCTACCAGGTGCAAAAATAATGACGACCCTGTCCGATTTGGTGGTGCAACCCGGAGAATGGTATTTCGGTCAGGCACCGGCCCGGATCAGTACCCTGCTGGGGTCCTGTGTGGCGGTTACGGTATGGCACCCGATACTTCGGTGTGGTGGACTGTGCCATTACCTGTTGCCAAATCGGCCGACCAGTGCAGACGCCCTGACCGTACCCAATGCCCGCTATGGGGTTGATGCCCTCGAACTTTTGCGCTGTGAAATGATTGGCCAGGCGCCGTTGTCTGAGTATCACATCAGTTGTTTTGGCGGTGCGGTCATGTTCAGTGGGAATCAGAAAGTGGGTGAGTCCAACGCTGAACTGGCCCACAAGTGGCTGCGGTTGCACTCGATTACACCCAAGCAAGAGGTGTTGGGTGGTAACAAGGGACGTAAAATCAAAATGGATCTGGCGACGGGTGGAATTCACATGGAGGTCTTGGACCTGGAATGGTCTCAGGGAGCAGGAATATGACCATTAATGTGCTGGTGGTGGATGATTCCGCCGTTGTGCGACAAGTGCTGCAGGCGATTCTGAACGAAGCCCGGGACATCCAGGTATATGCGGTTGCCTCCGATCCTCTGTTTGCGCGGCTACACATGGAAAAACAGTGGCCGGACGTGATTGTGCTGGATATTGAAATGCCCCGCATGGATGGGCTCACGTTTCTGCGCCAGATTATGCAGGAACGGCCGACACCGGTGGTCATCTGCTCTTCATTGGCGGAAAGTGGCGCGGAACTGACGGTGCAGGCCCTGGCGGCGGGTGCGGTGGATGTGGTGACTAAACCGAAGTTGGGTGTAAAAGGTTTTTTGGAGGATACCAAGCGGGAGTTCTGGCAGATTATTCGTGCAGCGGGATCATCCCACGTCCGCAGACCCAAATCCATTCCGCCCGGGAATGTGCCAGTGTCGGCGGCTCCTGTTGCCGGCAGGCCCGCCGACCTGGTGAATCTGGCGCAGACGACGGACTACCTGGTGGCGATCGGTACGTCCACCGGCGGAACCCAAGCGCTGGAGCAACTCCTCACCCAGTTGCCCGGGACCTGTCCGGGTATCATGGTGGTGCAACACATGCCGGAAAAATTCACGGCAGCCTTTGCCGAACGGATTAATAAGGTGGCGGTTATTGAAGTTAAAGAAGCGGAAACCGGGGATCGGGTGTTGCCGGGCCGGGCTTTGATTGCACCCGGTGGATACCACATGGAGGTGGAGCGCAGTGGTGCCCAGTTTGTTGCCAAGGTATTTCGTGGTCCGGCTGTAAACCGGCATTGCCCTTCTGTGGATGTGCTGTTTCGTTCAGTGGCAAAGCACGCGGGCCGTAATGCAACGGGAATCATCATGACCGGAATGGGAGACGATGGTGCCCGTGGCCTGCTGGAAATGAAAAATGTCGGGGCGCGCACCATTGCCCAGGATGAGGCTTCCTGTGTGGTGTTTGGGATGCCCAAGGAAGCCATTAATTTGGGAGCGGCGGGAGAGATTGTGTCGCTGGAGAACATGCACAGAATGATTTCCCGCTAACGGGTATCAGGATTCGTCTTTCTTTTTTGCCCGTGGATGGGCCTGGTCATAAACTTTAGCCAAGTGCTGAAAATCCAGATGGGTGTAGATTTGCGTGGTGGAGATATCGGCGTGTCCCAGCAATTCCTGTACGCTGCGCAGATCGCCGCTGGATTCCAGCATATGGCTGGCAAAGGAATGGCGTAACAGGTGTGGATGCACATTGCGATCAATGCCCTGTTTGATTCCCCATTGCCGGAAACGCTTTTGTATGGTGGACGGATGCAGCGGTTTGCCCTGTTTGCTGACAAATAAAGTGTCGTCTATAGGGGTGAATTGATCACGCAGGTCGAGCCAGATCTGTATGGCCTGCTCAGCCTTGCTACCCACAGGCACCAGCCGTTCTTTTTTCCCCTTCCCTAATACCCGCACCGACGATTCCGTTTGATCGTAATCCTTGAGCTTCAGATTCAGCAGTTCGCTCAGGCGCAGCCCGGAGGAGTAGAACAGTTCCAGTATCGCCAGATCCCGAACCACCAGCGGATCGCTGTCATCGATGTTGAGCAGCTGGTTCATCTGGTCCACGTCCAGGGTATGGGGCAGCTTTCTTTCGCCTTTGGGTGGCCGCACACCCTGGGCAGGGTTGGCGTCGGCTTTACCGTGTTGGATCAGAAAATTAAACAGGCCGCGGATACTGGCCAAAAGCCGCTGCAGGGTTTTGCTTTTACCGCCCTTGCGATGACGCTCTGCAATCAATACGCGGATATGGTGGGGCTGGATCTCAGTGTGGTGTTGCAGTTGCTTCTGTTCACAAAATTGCTGTAACAGGAGCAGGTCGCGCCGATAGCCTTCCACGGTGTGGGGCGACAGCATTCGTTTCCGGGCCAGGTGATCCAGATAACGTTGTATGCTGTCGGCCAGGTCATCCATGGTCATCCATGCCCGGCTACTTCAGAAAGTGAAACAGGCGCCGGCTGAGGATGTCCCCAACATAGCGGGCAAAGGTCGTATCCATATTGGAATTGAAGTAGTTGGGGTCTTGACTGCCCAGGGCCAACAGTCCCAGCTCACCGTTGAAGTGGAGGGGAATCAAAGCCGCTGACCCGTCGCTGCGATCATAACCGGGGAACAGGAATTTCATTTCGCGCTGGCGCAGGGTGGTGCAAATGATGCGATTCCCTCTTAACAGATCGCCCAACACAGCCTGCAGGTCGCTTTCACTGGTTACGGCAAAGGGGCCGGTGTCATGGCTGGGTTTGAACAGGAACAGATTGGCTTCGTCCAGTTTGAAATCCTTGGTCAGGATCTGGCGCAGGCGGCTGCTGAGCTCCCCCAGGTTGCCTGCTTCCAGTAATGCCAACCCCAGGGTGCGAATGCGGTTGAACAGCTTGTCGTTGTCCCGGGCGATACTGACGAATTCATTCAGCTTATGGCGCAGTTCGGTGTTGCGGTTACGCAGCACGCTGGCCTGGCGTTCCAGCAACGAACTGGCACTGCCCTGAGCGTGGGGCAGATCCATATCGTAGAGGATGTCGGGGCGGTTGAGGAAAAAGTCCGGGTTCTGGCGCAGGTAGTTGGCGACGTCTGCAGCGGAGAGTTTTATTTCTTGTTTTCGTTCAGCGGTGGTTTCGGTCATAGATACACAGTCCCATCGTATACGGTGGTGGCCGGCCCGGTCATGTACACCGGTTGGTTTTCCCCCTGCCATTCGATCTGCAGGTTGCCCCCGGGCAGGGTAACATTCACTTTGTTATCAACAAGATTAGCAGCTATTGAAACAACCGCTGCCGCGCAGGCGCCGGTGCCGCAGGCGCGGGTTTCGCCTACGCCCCGCTCGAATACCCGCAGGCGGATGTTCTGGCGGTCCACAACCTGGCAAAAACCGATATTGGCTTTGTTTGGGAAGCGGGGATGGGCTTCCAGTTTGGGCCCCAGTTTTTCCACCGGGGCCTGGTCGATGTCCGTTACCTGCAGAACGCCGTGGGGATTGCCCATGGAGACGCAGGCCAGCTCATGGATGTCACTGTCCACGTTGAACTTGTAGAGTACCTGCCGGCCTTCGGCCTGCAAAGGAATCTGTTCAGGTTCGAAAATCGGTGCGCCCATGTTGACGGTCACCAGGTTCTGTCCCACCAAACGCAACTCGATTTTGCCGGTGTTGGTCTCCACGGGAATCACATCTTTATGGGTCAGGCCCTTTTCCCGCACGAAACGGGCAAAGCAGCGGGCACCGTTGCCGCACTGTTCCACCTCGCTGCCGTCGGCATTGAAAATGCGGTATTTGAAATCCACATCAGGCGAGGTGGGGGGGGACACCATCAACAGCTGATCGAAGCCCACACCGGTATGCCGATCCGACAGGCGCCGGATCTGCTCACTGTTGATCTGGATGTTCTGGGTAACCTGGTTGATCACCATGAAATCGTTACCCAGACCGTGCATTTTGGTGAACTCGATTTTCATAGCCTTCAGGGTACCAGAGATTCCAGGGCAAATTGATCTTCGTAAGTCTCCCGGCGGCGAATAATGTGGAACTGGTTCCCGTCCACCATCACTTCCGGCACCCGGTTGCGGGTGTTGTAATTGGAACTCATGACAAAACCATAGGCCCCGGCGGAGCAAACAGCCAGCAAATCCCCCGGTTCAACGCACAACTCCCGGTCCTTACCCAGGAAGTCCCCGGTTTCACACACCGGGCCGACAACATCGCTGGCAACGGCTGCACCGGCACGGGGGCTGACGGGGATGATGTCCTGCCAGGCGCTGTACAGGGACGGGCGAATCAGATCGTTCATGGCGGCATCCACTACCACGAAATTCTTGATCTCGGTGGATTTCAGCAGTTGCACTTCTGTCACCATGATACCGGCATTGGCGGCGATGGCGCGGCCGGGCTCCATCACCACCTTCAGTTTGCGGTCACCGAGTTTTTCCAGCAGTGCGCTCACGTATTCAGAGGGGGCCGGTGGCTGCTCGTTGCGATAGCGCACGCCCAGGCCACCGCCAATATCCAGGTGGTCGATGACAATACCTTTTGCCGCCAGTTGGTCGATGCGCTCCAGCAAGCGGTCCATGGCGTCCATAAAGGGGTTTACCGTGGTTAACTGGGAACCGATGTGGCAGTCAATGCCACTGACCTTGATATTGGGCAGTTCTGCAGCCCGCTCAAACACGGCGATGGCGCGGTCGATATCAATGCCGAACTTATTTTCCTTCAAGCCTGTGGAAATGTAGGGGTGGGTCTGGGCATCCACGTCCGGGTTTACCCGCAGGGAAATGGCAGCCACCTTGCCCACTTGGCCGGCGACCTCATTGAGAATTTCCAGCTCGGCCTCGGATTCCACATTGAAACAGTAAACCCCCACTTCCAGGGCGCGGACCATTTCTTCGCGCAGTTTACCCACGCCGGAAAACACCACCTTGGCGGGATCGCCACCGGCCCGCAGTACCCGCTCAAGTTCCCCTTGGGACACAATATCAAAACCGGCTCCCAGCTTGGCCAGCACATTCAGTACCGCCAGGTTGGAGTTGGCTTTCACGGCATAGCACACCAGATGCGGGTGCGCGCCAAAGGCTTCGTCAAAGGCCAGCCAGGCCGTTTCCAACGCCTTTCTTGAATAGATGTAGCAGGGGGTATCGACCGCGTTGGCGATCTCACTAACCGGCAGGTCTTCGGCATGGAGTTGGTTGTTACGGTATTCAAAAACGCTCATTCAATGGTCTCTTCGGCAGTGGTCTCTTCCGCAGTATTCTCTTCTTCCTGGTTTTCCGGCTCAGATTCCCCGGCCACAGCTGTTTCAGCGGCGGCAGCACAGGTAGGCGTGCGACAATCGCTCTGACTCTGGATCTGTGGCGGGGGCTGGTCCGGCAGGTACAGGCTGCCCTTCTGACCGCATCCGCCGAGGGCAGCCGCCAGCAGGCCAACCGTGAGCAGGCCAACAACCCAGAGTGCCCGGCCGGGAGTAAATCGTCGTAAAACCATGGGAAATGTGAGGTTCCGTAGCAGGTAAAAATTGCGCCCATTATAACCGCGTGGCGGCGGCCTTTGCATCAATCCCGGTCTCGGATTCCCACCTGGAAAGGGCTTCCAACGTCAACTTCACAAAGTATTTTGGCCCTTTGTTCAACGCGGCGATACGTTGTACCGGAATCTCAGCGGTTTCAGGGTGGTACTTCAGTGACCAACGCACCAGGGGGACCACAACATAAATCAGGTCTTTGCCTTTCTCAGTAAGGTAATACAGTTTACGTTTCCTGCTTTCCGGGTGGTACACCCAGGCCACGATATCCTGACTCTTTAACTTGTTCAGCCGGTCGGTGAGGATGTTGCTGGAGATGCCCTCGTCGCTGTCGAGGAATTCCCTGAATTCATGCTTGCCGAACAGCAGGTCCCGTACGATCAACAGGCTCCAGTGATCACCGACAATATCCAGTCCCCGGGCAATCGGACAGTTGGAGCGCAGGTTGTGTTCTTTCTTGCTGACCATAAAAAAGCTTCACTTGCATTATGCAATTGTGGGGAGTAATTTACACTTGTATTATGCAAGTATACCCGCACCCATGCATTGATTAATAGAAGAAAGGAGCGCTCCATGTTCACCATCTATGGCTATAACACCTTCAACCCCATCAAAGTGCTGCTGACCGCAGAAGAGTTGGGGCTGGATTATGATTATGTGAATGTGGAGTTGGGCAAGGGCGAGAACAAGGCCCCGGATTACCTGGCCAGACACCCGTTGGGGAAAGTGCCGGCGCTGGATCATGACGGTCGGGTTCTGGTGGAGAGTGGCGCCATCTGCCGTTATCTCGCCAACATCAGTGATCACCGCCTGTATTCGGCTGATCCGTTGCAGGCTGCCCGCATCGATGCCATGGTGGACACCACGGTGTTACACGTTGGCCGCTGGCTGGCTGTATATTTCTGGGAAGAGATCATTTGCCGGACTTTCTTCAAGCGGGAACCCAATGCAGACGCAATTGAGGAAGCGGCCGGGTTCCTGAAAAATCAGTTGCCCTATCTGGATCAGGTGCTGGGGCAGGGTACCTATCTCTGTGGCGAGGACGTCACCATTGCCGACACCATCGCCTATGCCTATTTTCAAATTCAGGAAAAAACCTCCATTAATCTTGCGCCCTATCCGAATATTCAACGCTGGTATGGGGAATTCAGTGAGCGTCCATCGGTGACGGCCGTAAAACAACGGCTGGCGCAGGCGGGAGGGTTGCTGCAGTACCCGTGATGAGCACGGGGCTCAGGGAATACGCAATGCCTGGTTGATGGCACTTTCCAGTTTCTCCTTGTGTTGCAGGTATTGTACGGTCTGCAATTCCTCTCCCTGCTGCATATCCAGTTGGCTTAGGTCCAGGTCGGTGATGTAGCAGGGATAGCGTTCCCGATTGCGGCGCAGGGAGGCAATATAACCGGCCACCGCCGCAAACAGGGCGTCGCCGTATTCCAGCTGGGAAAACTCCCGGTTGTCACAATACACGGTATAGAACACATCGCCGAAGGTGCCGGTCTGGGCGATGGCCTGAATGCTGTGGTGGCCTTCTTCCTGTTCGATGGGGGGAAAGGTTTTGCGATCGGTATGCATGTCCCCCCGGTTGTTACGCTTGATTTCGTAATACGCCACTTTGCTCGCTTCGCGCTGGTCCAGGGTACTGCGCCGCAATTGAATGTTTTCCAGAAAATGACGGATGGGATTGAGCACCGTCTTTTCATCAAAATAGTTTTTCTGGGTGAAAAAGATCGAGCCTTTTTCGTCGTGAATGAAAATATCCGCCTTCTCGCCATTACGCTGGTAAAACACCTGAATACGACCGGGAACCCCCATTTTGGCCACGGTACGCAATGGGTGTCGGTTAAGGGCGTTGCGGTCCACAATCAGCGGGCTGTAGCTCAATTGTGTTTCACTGAGGCACTCAATTAAATCCTTGTGACTGCGCAAACCCCGCACATAGGGTGTGTTGCGTTTGAATTGCAGCATGTAGAGGAACTGCTCGATCTCCAAAATATAGCGGGAGTTCAGCGAGCGGGTGCCGCTGTAATAGCAGGCGATGATGTCGCGGAATAATTCTTCCACCCGATTGGCGATGGAGGCGGCCCGGCTGGGGCAGTAACAGCGCACTTCCAGCCGCGGCAGGGGAATGGAACCGTCTGGTGGAATCTGCCGCATATAATGCACCAAACAATCGATCAGCGCGTTTTCGCCGGAATACAGGCTGCAGATGATTTCCCCCCAGCTGTTGAAGGTCACCTGATCCACGGTGATGGCCAGGTTATGGTGGAAGGCGCTGTAGCTCAAAGCGTCGCTTTGATCCGACAGACGATGGATGCCTTTTTGCGTCATCGGGCGCATGGGGTCCACACCGGCATTCACATACAGGGTGATTTTAGTGGGATAGGCTGAGTGCTCAAAATTCTGTTGCGGTGCATAGGGTACACCTTCCGGGCTGATCTGGAAAAAAGACTGCACGGTTTGCGTGAGTTCGTATTCCGTCAGATCGGTGCCATTGGGTTCCACCGATAAACGGGTTTCCTGATCCAGCAGGCCGTTGAAGTAACACCAGGCAATCAGTTCCACCACGCTGCGGGTCTTGCGAATCGGCTCGCGACCTTTGGCTTCCTTGTTTTTCAGGTAACCGGGGTACACCGCCCAATAATTATTGATGCCGTGTTCCAGGTCACGAATGTAATGGAAGGACAGGTGATCCTCCACCAGGGATGAGGTAATGCCCGGGTTTACCAGTTCGATCTTGCCGCCCTTGCGTTCGAACGCAGCATATAACTTGCGGCCGAGGATGTTCATGTCTTCCTGCTTGATCAGGGCTTCAATGTTGTTCTCGCGGGCAAAGCTGGAAAGAAAACGATAGCTGTGATTGAGTTCCTGCACCAGTTCCTGGCGTTCTTCCCGCACCCGGTTCACTTTCCAGAATTTACGGTTGTCCAGCTGCTTCAGGTAGGACTCGTTCCAGCCCCATTCCATCACCAGCCGCAGCATCAGCTTACGGCGCCAGTTGGCCTCTCCGCTGCGCAGATTGCGGCTCAGGCTTTCGTTCACTTTGAAGTAGAAGCAATGACGGATCAGCTCCAGGCGTTTAAGTTCGTTGCGCTTCAGCAGATAGGCTTCGATCTTGCGGTACAGCATCACATAAGGATCCAGTTCATCCAGATCCAGCCGCCCGGCGTACACCGCTTTTTTATAGCCGATACTCAGGCTTTCCACATTGGGGTATTCGCTGGCGTACACTTCGGTGAGTACGATTTTGATGACCGACTTGTAGGGGGAATCGATCCCCTTGTAGAGCTGCCACATACCGGCGCCAATGAATTCCCCGGCGGGGAAATCCGAGATGCCGCCAAAATCCACGCAGTCTTCCTTTTTCAGAAAGCGCTTGGTCAACAGGTTGTCCGCAATTTTCTGATAACGCTTTTCATCATAACTGGGAATCATCCACCACAATGGATAGCGGCCCGCCACCATGATGCTGGTGCGATAGAACTCATCCAGCAGCAGGTAATGCTGGGCGCTGCCGCAATCCTCACCGGAGAGATTACTGCGCACGCCGTTGCGGAACTTGATGGGGTCCATCAGGAAGAAATGCACTTCCAGTCCAATGCTGTCCGCCCATTGCTCTATACCCGTCAGTTTGTCCTGCAGTTCGTCAATGGCCTCCTGCGCCAGCCCCGGGTCATAGCAGATCCAGATATCCATGTCGCTGGTGTCGGAATGGGCGACTGTGCCGGTACTGCCCATCAAAAAAATACTGAAGATGCGATCCTGGGAGTGGGCCTTCTTGCGATAGGCAAAAGAACGGGAGATGGTTTGTGCCGCCCGCAGATTGTCTTTATCGGGCGTAAATCCACTGACACCGCAGGGGGTGGCCCCGGACATATAACCCGGTAAAGAAGGGTGATTGATGTGCAGCAGCAGCGGCAGGGAATCCAGGAACATGCGGTGGCGGCTGCTGAGAGTAGACAGCATTCGCTCCAGTCGACCACGATTGACCTCAAGGAATCGTTCCTTCAATCTTTTCAGTAGCTTACGGTCAATACCATCCTGGAGATCCGGCGCAATTTCTCTTGGTTGCGTCATACTTTTCAGTATAGGGTGTGTTTCAGATTCTGCTTGTAAACTGGTTGCGGTGCGGGATACTTTTTATTCAGGAATAACGAAAAAGGTTAGGAGCAATGAATGGGTGACTGGCAACGCGGTTTGGGGTGGGTTTTGGTTCTGATATCCACTACAGGCTTTAGCGCAGAGACTGTGCCGGACCAGGTCCAGCCGGCAGCCGATAAAGACCAGGCGGTACGGGATTGCATGCATCAAGCCATGGAGGATGCGGACATTACGCTGACTCTGGGAGAGCTGGAGGAAAACTGCCGTATCCAGTTAGGGGAAATTCCCGAGCCCGAGTATTCTGCCGCGCGGGAACGCATGGCCATGGAACAGCGTACCAAATGGAACCCCTTTGTCATCACACCCCACAACGCCAATTACATACTGCCTTACTCCTACGTGAATGAACCCAATCAGGGTCCCTACGATGAGGTATACCCCGGGGAGCGAATCGATAACGCAGAAGCGAAATTGCAAATCAGCCTGAAAGTGCCTATCAACGAAGACGATTTACTGGTGGAGAATGATGCTATCTATTTTGCCTTTACCCTGAAGGCTTTCTGGCAGGTCTACAACCATGATATTTCGGCCCCTTTCCGGGAAACCAATTACCGCCCGGAAATTTATTATTTGATGCCCATTACCAGTAATCTGGTGGAAGCGGATACGGCACTGGCTGTTGGTATAGAACATGAATCCAATGGCCGCAGCCAGATTCTCAGTCGCAGTTGGAACCGGGTGTTTCTGAACTATTACTACGCCAGGGATAACTATCTGATTTCGTTTCGGCCCTGGTATCGCATTCCGGAAAAGGAAAAACAAGATCCAATGGATGCGAGAGGAGACGATAACCCGGACATCCATCAATACATGGGTTACTTCGAGTTGATGGGAACCTGGGAGCAAAACGATTACGAATTTTCGCTGATGATCCGAAACAATCTCAACAAACCTAACTACGGCGCCGTGCAACTGGATGCCAGTTTTCCTATTTGGGGTCGGCTGCGTGGCGTCATTCAGTATTTTAATGGCTACGGTGAGAGCCTGATTGACTATAATCACCGTAATGAGCGATTGGGTGTCGGCATTCTGTTGACGGATATGCTGTAAAAAATGCCGCTGAACACAGGGTTGTGTGATTTTCATGTCTAAGCTGCAGCAAGTTTATACCAAAGAGCGCCTCAAGCTGGTCTTGGACAGCACGCGCTTGGGAATGTGGGATTGGAATCCGCAGACCAATGAGGTTTTGTTTGATCAAAACTGGGCGCAGATGCTGGGGTTGGAACTGAGCGAGCTGTCCATGACACTGGCTGATTGGTCCTCCAGAGTGCATCCCGATGATATGGATAAGTGCCTGCAGGAAATCCAGGCTCACATCAATGGTGAGACCGCGTTCTACGAAAACCTACACCGGATGAAGCACGCGGATGGGCATTGGGTTTATATTCTGGATCGCGGCAAGGTGGTGGAATCGGATGAGCTGGGTAATCCGATTCGATTCACCGGAACCCACGCCGATGTTACGCCCTTGAAGCAGGCTGAATTTGAAGCTTCACTGGCGATGAAAGCCAAAGAGCGTTTTTTTTCCGCCATGTCCCACGAACTGAGGGCACCCATGCATGCCATGTTGGGTATTGTGGAGCAGGTACAAAAGCAGCTGCAGCAGGACGATTTAAAACAACAGCTGAAAGTGGTACAGGATTCCGGTCAACACCTGTTGTTGTTGATCAATGATGTTCTGGGCCTGGCCCGGCTGCATCATGATAACCCGCCCCTGGATGTGTCTACCTGCAGCCTGATTGATCTGGTGCATCATGTGGTGCACTTGTTCGGCATTCGGGCACAGGAAAAAGGGCTGCAATTTACCAGTCAGTTGTCGTTAAGCAAGAGCGACTCTTACGTGAAAACCGATTGCTCCCGGCTCTCTCAGGTCATCATTAATCTGGTCTCCAATGCCATTAAATTTACCGACAGCGGAAGCGTTACGGTACGGCTGGATACAGTGCCCGATGGGCTGCGGATTCAGGTGACAGACAGCGGCAGGGGAATTGAGGATGTCGAACGGATTTTTCAGCCGTTCTTTTCCACCGAAGCGTTGCTGCGCCTGGATGACGTTCAGTCCACCGGCCTGGGACTCAGTATTTCTCAGGAATTGGTGAAAACCCTGGGTTTAACGTTGGACGTGGAATCCGAGCTGGGCTCAGGAACCGTGTTCAGCGTTTTGGTGCCGGAAAACAAGCGTTGCGCTGCGCCGGTGGATGCTCTGGATTCGGTCGCAGAGCGTCAGGGCGCAGAGCCAACCTGGCCCGGAAAAACGGTTTTGTTGGTGGATGATACTCCCATTAATCTGATGTTGGCTGAAATGATGTTGGAGGATTCCCAACTCACCATTCTCAAAGCCGCATCCGGTACAGAGGCGTTGGATGTGCTGCAGCGGGCGTCGGTGGACCTCATTGTTACGGATTTGCACATGCCGCGAATGGGCGGCTTGCAGCTTGCGGAGCAGGTTCGTTCCCTGTCGTTGCCCCGGCCGATGTCGTTGGTGGTGACCTCGGCAGATACCAAGAATGACGTGTGGGAGCGCTGCCGGGAAGCCGGTATAGACGATTATCTGGAAAAGCCGTTCGATGCCGAGCAGCTGTTGGCCATGGTTGGAAAATACCTGGCTAGCTGAATCTGCATCAGGTTGTTGAGAGCGGCATGGTTGCGCTTTTGGCAATGAATTTCTCATAAACCAGTATGAGCAGGGCACCGGACAAGCCTCCTGCCGTATTGAGCGCGAGATCCGCCAGGGAGGAAGAACGTTCAGGCATCAGAATCTGTGTGAGTTCAATACCAAGGCTGAACAAAAAAGCGCAGCCTGTTGTTGCCACTAAAGCGCTGGAAGGCGAGATTGCTCTTCCCGTCAGCAGCAAGGTAAGTAAAAGACCAAACGGGATGAAACCAAAGAAGTTGACTAAGGTGTCCAGCCACAGCCACGGCTCCTTGATGTCATGCACGCTGGGTAACTCCAGTATCTTCTTTTCAAAAATGACCGCTTTCGCGGGCAGTATCAGATCAAGGTGATGTGGCGACAGATCGCCTACCCGGTGGGCAACTCCGGCTGAAAATTGATATTCCAATTCCGGCGCAGTGGCAGACTGAGTGCGGGTATCTTTGCTGTATAAAGATAACGATTGAATCGTCCCCCGCCAGGGGCTGCCTGCGCTGGCGTTGTTACCCAGAACCAGGCGTGAGGTGTGCGGATTAGTCGGCAACGCCAATACCAGATTGCGGTTTGTCCCCTTTAATACGCCGTTAATGTGGACCTGAGTGCCCCGTTCACTGGACCGGATACGGATATGGTTGACCGCCCGTTCCTGATCCAGTGGAGCATAGATTTTGGGCAGGCGCAGCCGATTGTTGTAGTCATCACTTTGCAGTACGACCAACGATGCCTGCCATTGGCCGACCACAATGCGGCTGGTGTCGCTTTGGTCCATGATCTCCAGAATCGTGCTGAAGTTCCTGCGATTGGTGAATTCCGGTTTGAGCCTGATGTCGATGGTAAGCGCTGATGCTTTCGGCGCCGGAATGAAAGCTTCGGTGTAGGCTTGGGAATGACCATTGAAATACAGGCCCTGCTGCTCTTCAGACCAGTGAGCGGGCACAAATTTACCGGCGCGGGGCTGAGAAAATCCGGCCACGCACATGATCAAGACGGTAATTAGAAAGAGTATTCCCAGTTTCATCCTGTTTCCCCCAACGGCAGATTATAACCCCTTTCGGCTAAAAACCATGTGAAGTGTTCAACAGGAAGTAGCCGGCCACCTCCTTAGTCTTTTATAAGTTGCATACCCATACTAGTATGGGTATTACGCAGTACTACATTCCTCTGGACAGGGCTGGGTCATTCATAATGCGAATAACAGTACTTCTAATCACTCTGTTGCTGGGCGGTTGTTCGGTAATGCAGGAAAACCACCAGAAACGTAGCGCGGACGAGGCGAAGACGGAAGCGGAAAAAGTGGGCCATTCAGGCCCGCTGTATGATCACTATGAACAATGCCTTAACCACTCCTGGGAAGCCGCACTGGACGATGGGGCGGATGCCCTGGGTGCTTATGATATCGGTGTGCAACATTGCGCGTATGAATTGGGGCTGCTGTGTGATTTTTACGGCGTGAGCACTTGTTTGCAGGACGCCGAGGCGTCCAATCGGCTGCTGTTCAGGCTGCTGCGCGAACAGTATGCAAGCAAGCTGGCCTATTGATCAGGTTAGGCTGTCTCAGTTGCCGGCGTCCTGTTGTCGGCGCTGATGGTGTTCCGGGTCCAGGCATTCCTTCTCGTCGTGTCCCAACCCGGGCTTTAAGTCACCGTTGAGGTAATTCAGAACCGCCTGCAAGGGATCGGTTTCGGCGGTTTCCACCAGCAGTGTGTTGCGCTCTGCCAGACGTTTTTTCACGCCATCGCCCCCGGATGCCGCAATCGCCACATCCACAAAATGCAGGGGATGCCGCTGGTTGTCAGGACGCACGTGCCATTCATGCAGACAGCCGGTATCAGTCAGTTGGATCTCCCAGCAGAAAGTGGGCTCCGGTTGAGTGTCTGAACTGACGTAGACCTCCCAAGTGAGGGCGCGCCCGGCATGTGAGGAGACTTTCAGGTCTTTGACGGCAACGGCGATCAGGGTTGAATTCATCTTGCACACTCTCCGTTTTCTCGGTTTGTCGCATTGGCGACCATTGCATACTGCTACAGGTTGGTGCAAAAAACAGGCCCGGCTATTTGCGCCGAATTTTGCGGGCTTTCCGACAATTTCAGTGCTCCGGGTGGAGCCCATGATGTTTTTTGTCACAAACCAAACAGTCTATGAAGTGGATACTAAGCCTGTTCGTTAGCAATTGTGCGGACCCCTCAGAATTCAATTGCCAGAATTCAAAGTGGCATGGTTCATGATTGTATATAACAAGATGGTTAACAATGTGTGATGTGTCTGTCATGAATCAGTCGGTTTCGTTACGAGTTTTCAGTTCATCGTCCAAAGTTATTTCACGTCCCGTTACGGTTGCACGCGGCCAGCGCTTAGCCCTGGGTGAGTTGCAGGCGGAAAATCTCAAAGCGGTGCATGGCGTAATCGGGGGCTACCGTATTTCCCTCAGTCAGGGCGAAGTGTTACCGGTGAACGAAGCGGACGATGCCTACTATATTTGGGATAACGACAGCCCCCTGCATTCGCCGCTGTTTGAAAACGAGTTCCAGCTGGAGTCCGTTACCCTGAACCGTCCTTCGGTGGCGCGGGTCGGGGGAGCCTGTTACCTCGTCATGCAACCTGAATTTCAGGTGAGCTTTACGACGGCTACCCACTCTGCCCGTTTGGGTGAGATCCGTTTGGTGGAATCCGAGCGCTTTGTCACGCTGGAAAATGGTGACAGCCTCACGATCACCGATACTCAGGAAATCGGGGCCCCGGTATTGTATTTGCAGCATCGTGACGACACCGCTGTGGTGCGTCAGGAAACGGATTTACAATTGCAGGGTACCGACCGGGAGTATTTTTTCGGGGAAAGCGTTAGCCAGAAAGTACCGGATTATATCAACAGCGTGGCGGTTAGCAGCGTCACTGTGCTGGAGCGCTTTACCAGTTACTTTATGCAACAGGTCCTGTCGACACCGGAACAATCCATTTGGGTTCCCGTATGTGCTCCCATCAGTTGGGGTTGGAGTATTCGGGTGGGGCGTCGCTATGATCAGGAGTGGGACATCCTGCGCCGTAAATTGATGTTGCCCACGGTAGGGCACGATGGCTGGGAAATGCCCACCTGGCGCAGCAACCTGGTGCAAAGTGCCTCTGAGCATTTTTAAAACCAGGAGCAATAGGCATGTCGGAATCCATTTCCTATGATGGTTACTACCTTAGTTACAGCGGTGTCAGTCTACCGTTGAAACTGGTTCGCCCCCTGGAAGCGGCGGCGATTGAAAACCGCAATACCTTTTTTGGCGTGTGCCTGGATGGGAACGGTCGGGAGATTCTTATCCATAAGGTGGTTTATGGTGAGATCGAACTTGAGCATCGCTATGGCTACCATGATTGCGGCGCGCTGCAATGGGCCGAGATTCTCGATGATGAAGGGGAAATCCAGCGCTTGAACTTCGATACCGAGGGTAAGCTGTGCTGAATACTTGCTGAGGCGGCAATCCCGGCGGTTACTCAAACTCTGACATTTGGGTGTATCATGTCCTGATAATGTTCATGCCGAGCCGGTGGTATTGTCGTAGGATATGATAAATATTCAAGCCACTTTATATCTTCTGGCCTTCCCCATCGGATTGATGGGGTTGGTGCAGGCGTTCTTTGCCCTGCTGTCCCTATGGATTTTTGATGACCATCATCAAACCCAGTTCCTGACGCCGGCGCTGTTGGTGTTGTTTACCACGGCGGCGTTTCTTTGGGGGGGCCGCCGCTTTGACCCAGCCAAAATCAAATACCGGGATGCGTTGCTGTTTGCCACCCTGACCTGGGTGATTTGCGGTGTGTTGGGGGCCGTGCCAATCATTTACATCACCGGAGTGTCGTTCACCGATGGCGTGTTTGAGTCCGTCAGTGCGCTGACCACCACCGGCGCAACTGTGCTCAGTGGCCTGGACCATATGCCGAAATCCTTTCTGATGTACCGTCAGTTCCTGCAGTGGCTGGGTGGATTGGGGGTGGTGATTTTCGTGGTTGCCATTCTGCCGATGCTTAATGTGGGTGGAATGAAACTGCTGAAAGCAGAAACCCCAGGCCCGATTAAAGACGATAAACTTTCCCCCAGGATTTCCCACACCACCCAGTATCTCTGGCTGGTTTATGTTTCGCTCACGGTATTGTGTGCCATTAGTTATTTCCTGGGGGGAATGGATGTCTTTGATGCGATCTGTCATAGCTTTACCACGGTCTCTACGGGCGGCTTTTCCACCCACGACGCCAGCATGGGTTATTTTCAGAGCCCTTCACTGTTATTAATTGCTGATGTATTTATGTTGCTGGGGGCCATCAGCTTTGCCCTGCATTTCAAAGTGATTCGTTCCCGCAACCTGCTGACCTATCTGCGGGATGAAGAGACCCGGAGCTTTCTGGCGATTGTGCTGTTCCTGTCGGTGGTCATTACGTTGATCCTGCTGTCGGACGCCATCTATCACGACTCGCTGACGGCCTTGAACCAGTCCATATTTCATTTGATTTCTTTTATTACCAGTACCGGCTATGGCGCCGACAGTTTTACCGGGTGGCCCAATGTGGTGCTGTTGACGTTGGTGATTGCCGGGTACTTGGGTGGTTGTGCCGGCTCCACCGCGGGCGGAAACAAGATCATCCGTATCATTCTCAGTTTCAAACTGATCAACCTTGAAGTGAAGCGGTTAATTCATCCGCGCGCGATATTCAACGTGAAGTACCAGGGGCGGCCGGTTGAATCCAGTATCCTGTCTGCTACGGTGGCCTTCATGAATGTAGCGGCCGCGAGTACCTTGGTGCTGACGCTGCTGCTGATGGCCACCGGCCTGGATTTCTGGTCTGCCCTCACCGGCGTTGCCGCCTGCCTGAATGTGCTGGGTCCGGGGATGGGCGAGCTGGGCAGTAACTTTGCACCAGTATCGGATGCGGGTATTTGGGTATTGTCGGCGGCTATGATTCTGGGGCGCCTGGAATATTTTACGGTGTTGGCGCTGTTTTTACCGGCATTCTGGAAATATTAGAAAGATAGAAAACATTAGGGTGGGTAAGTAATGGATCCTCAGTTTTGGCATAGCAAGTGGCAATCCAACGAAATCGGCTTTCATATGAATGAAGCCAACCCGATGTTGTTGGCGCATTTTCAGCGCCTCCAGTTGCAACCGGGGCAGCGTGTATTTGTACCATTGTGCGGTAAAACGCTGGATATCGCCTGGCTGTTGGATCAGGGCTTCCGGGTAGTGGGGGTGGAGTTAAGTATTCTGGCTATCGATCAGCTGTTTGCTGAGCTGGGGGTGGCGCCCGAGGTGACCGAGTACGAAGAGCTGATCCACTATCGAGCGCCCAATCTGGATGTGTTTATCGGTGATCTCTTTCTGGTATCCGCAGCGTTGTTGGGTGAAGTGGATGCCGTGTATGACCGGGCCGCGTTGGTGGCATTACCCGCTGATATGCGCGCCGAATATACCCGGCATGTGGTATCCATTACGGCGGCTGCCCCACAGCTGCTCATTACCTTCGACTATGATCAATCGCTTCTGCCCGGGCCGCCATTTTGTGTCAACGAAGCCGAAGTGCGCCGTCATTATGAGTCGTCCTACAAAATTCAGTTGTTGGAAAGCACTGCGGTTGCGGGCAATCTGAAAGGTGTCTGCCCGGCTCTCGAACTGGTTATGCTGTTGCAGCCCCCAGGCGCCTAGTGGGCTACCAGAGCGTAGATCAACAGGCCGTGGGTGTTGTACCAGATGTGCAATAGCACCGGGTAGATCAGGCGTCGGTACTGGCTGTAGAAGTAGCCGAACAGAAGCGCCGGAAATTCGATGGCCAACACCAGGATATTTTCGAAATAAATGGTATGTACCAGGGTGAACAGGGTGCTGCTGATGAGATTATCCCAGCTCAGTCCAAGCAGGGTGCGACGCAGCCGACCGTAGCTGGCCAATTCATTTTGCAACAACCCCCGAAACACGATTTCCTCGCAAATGGGGATCAACAGAATAATCAGCAGTACGGTCCGGGTTTTGGGTTGATACTGGAGTTCCAGGGGGAAACCCATTGCCAGCCAGGCACAAAACACCATTGCCGGTGCCAACAGGATGCTGCCCCAAAGCAGTTTGTTATTATTGTTCATGGCACCAGTTTAATCGTTCCCTTTGTTGGATGCCAGATGGGTGTCGGATGCCAGATGAGTGTCTGATACCAGGTGCGCAGGGTCGTTGTTCTCCGGTACCTGGATGGGTAACGTGAAAGAGACGGTCGTACCCACATTGACTTCCGACTGAATGTCCAGACGGCTACCCATTAATTTCAAAATATCGTTGGCCATGGTCAGTCCGATGCCCAGTCCGCCGTGGACAGGAAGGTGGGAATTGCCCCCCCGCTGGAAAGCGCCAAAAATATGTTTGAGTTTCTCCCGGCTGATACCCTCGCCTGAATCGGAAATCCTGATCCGGAATAAAGGTGTTGCAGCGGAAACCTGCTCTGCCGCAATGGAAATGTAACCCTCCTGGGTGAAGGCGAAAGCATTTTTGGTCAGCTCAACAATAATAGAGGTCAGCTTTTTTTCATCAGTGATAATGGTGTCGGGCAGGCTGTCATCCCAATTGAAATGCAACTGCAGGCTGGCATTGTTGTTGATGGATTCGAAATAGTTGTAGACGCTGGTCAGCAACGATTTCAGATCCACGGGTTCCTGCCTGATGCGGGCGTTGCCCCGCCTGAGTTCCACAAAGTTGTACATGGATTCAATCAGGTTTTGTAGATGGGTGCTGGACTCGGCGGCCGTCTTCAGCAGTTGGCGCTCTTCTTCAGGACGGGACTTTTGCTGTAGCAGGTCGAGACTGAGTTTGATGCCATTCACCGGCGTCAGTAATTCATGGGTGATTGTGGACATGAATTCATCTTTAATCTTATTCGCGCTGTTGGATGCTGACAGGGCTTCGCGTTGTAAGGTATTGATGCGATCTGCCAGTCCCATGGAAAGCAGTATCGCTTCCACTGCACCTCCAATTTGCACCGAATTTTCCAGGGCGGGATAGCTGGGGAAAATACCCAGAATGCACAGAATGTGGATGATAGCGAACACCAATAGCACCAGCCAGGCCACCAGATAGAAGCCGGCAGGACGGGAACCTTTGCGCAGGGCGAACACGGCCGCGACGATGCTGATTGAAACCACGGCCAGTCCGGTAAGGGAGATTAGGGTCACCACCAACTGGTAATGCAGGAACAGGCTGAGCCCGCTGATCACAAAAGCGGTCAGGGAAAGCCAGGTCAGGGACTGGTCCAGGCGCCGGTGGTAACGCTTTAGCTGGATAAAGTTCTGGGCGAATTTGCCGCAGAATGCAACGGACAGGCAGGCGGCGAACAGGTTGCTGATATTATTCCACCAGATGCTTTGCGGCCAGAAGTGAACGCCGGCATAGCCGTGCAGGGCAATCTGGAACAGCGCTGTGCTGGCGATGAATCCTGTGTAGTAGAGATAACTTCGATCCCGTATCACCAGGAACACAAAGAAATTATAGAGTGCCATGACGCTCATCAGACCGAAATAGGCACCCTGGAAATACTGTTCCCGAATCGTTTGCTCGGCCAGTTGCTGCGCATTCAGTATCTGCAGATCAATGATAACGGAGCTTTCGGTTTCGATACGCAGGTAATAGGTGCGCACCTTGGTGTCATTGATCAGGGGGAACTGCAGGTAGGTGTGGGTGCGTTTACCCGCCGGGGGGAGCACCATGTCTCCGGCTTTGGTGTGCAGATAGGTGCCCGGTTGGTCAAGGCTTGGGTAATAAAAGTCCACGAAATCCAGCAGTGGGTAGCGAATCTGAAGATACCAATCGGGGTTGCTGCTCAAACTGGCTAAACGAAATCGTATCCAATAAACCGAGCTGGAAAAGCCAAATGCAGGCCGGCTGGCCTGGGATGGTTCAAATGCGTTGGCGTTTTTGATGTCGTCAAAGCTGAGCCGGCCGCTGGCGTCCTGCAGAATTTCAATCTGGTTGCCGATGCTCAGCGGAGACGTGTGGTCATGCAGCGTTATGATTGCCCAGCTGTGGCCACTGAACACCAATAAAATCAATGCAATAAGGCGCTGAGGGCAAATCCACTGCCAAACCATCTCGAATCGAGGCTTCCGCTAACTGAGTGATGGGATAGAGTCAGTATAGATCAGCCACTGCCGGTCGTGGGTTATTGACCGGCAGAGGGAGGATACTGCTTCAGGATGGCGGCCACCGCCTCATTGACCTTTGCGGTGCGCTCCGCCACTGACATGCTGTCCGCCGTAGCCGTGGTGACTTTGCTGCTGGTTGAACCGCGCCATTTCAGCGTGTTGCTGGCGGGATCGATGACATCGAGCATAAGGGTGGCTTCCGTATAGTGAACCACCTGCACTTCCGTGGCGGCCGGAACCACGGGGTAGATGCAACGGTAGCAACGGGCATATCCGTAGTAAGAGTTGTAGGTTTGATAGGTTCTGATGTCCTGTTGTTTTTCCGCAGTGGCAAAGTAGCTGAGCCAAATGGACGCCTGGGCCTTGTCCACCTGTTGAAAACCGCGGGCCGCCAATTGCTGGTGGATGGCGGTTTCAATCCGGTTGCGCAGCAGATCATTACGGGTGGTCTTTATTGCTTCCGGGGTAATCAGAGCATAGGTGGTTTTGCCTGCAAAAGTGTATTGCTCATCATAGTCCGTGGCAACGGAGTAATGAGTGGCACAGGAGCAAAGCAACAAAGTACCGGCAAGACAAACAAGAAGTCGATGAATCATAATGGAAAACAGCATTCGAAGGTTTCCCACAATCATCCATCCTTATGGATAAAAACTCAAGCGCGGTGAGCGCCCCAGCCTTGCTCCCAAGTTGCATTATCGATCGGTTGGACCGAGCTTTAAGGAAGAAAAAAGCCCAAGCAAATCAAGATATTGAAATGCAGTTTTACCGCTTGCTGTAACGGGGAGGGACGTGTTGCATCTAAGCCCGTGATACTTCTGTGAACCTTTATTGATATTGATGTCACTGGATAGCGGGAAGCTTGATTATGACGGGAATGTTTAATGTTGCCATGAACGGTACAGTGCACAAGCAGATTCTGGTGGTGGAAGATGAAAAAGACATAGCCCAGTTGTTACAGCTGCATCTGTCTGAGTGTTGCGAACAGGTGGTGTGCGCCCCCGACGGCCAGGAAGGTTTGCGTCTGGCACTGGAGCAGCAATGGGATTTGATTATTCTGGACCTGCGGTTGCCTGGCATCAGTGGTCTGGACATCTGCCGGCATTTGCGCAGCACGCAGTCTTATGTGCCGATTCTGATGTTAACCGCCAAATCTACTGAGCTGGACCGGGTGTTGGGTTTGGAAATCGGGGCGGATGATTACGTTACCAAGCCGTTTTCAGTACAGGAATTGGTGGCACGGGTAAAAGCGATTTTTCGTCGTTGCGATGCATTGGCTTTGCATCGCGGTCAGAACGACGGTAGCGCCCGCATTGAGCATGGCAACCTGGCCCTGGACCTGGAAAAACGACAGGTGCTGCTGTCCGGCCAGACGGTGGAGCTGACGGCAAGGGAATTTGATCTGCTGCATCATTTTGCTGCGCACCCCGGGCGGGTGTTCAGCCGGGCCCAGTTATTGGATTCCGTATGGGGCTATGGCCATGAAGGTTATGAGCACACGGTGAATTCCCACATTAACCGCCTGCGGGCAAAGATAGAACCGGACCCGGCCCAGCCCAGCTTGATTCTGACCGTTTGGGGCGTTGGGTACCGCTTCGGAAACTGATCATGTTGAATCGCTTGTATCTGAAACTGGCCGCCAGTCTGGTGCTGGTGTTTATATTGGTGGGCGCCGTGGTGCTGTGGCTGATGGGAAACGCGATGGATCGTTACTCGCAGGCCGTCACTCAACAGTTGAATGAATCGGTGGCCATGTATGTCAGTGAAGAACTGCAGCTTATTTCCCAGGGCATGGCCAATGGCGATGCCCTCAAACAGTTGGCCCATCACGCCATGATCATTAACCCTTCCATCGAGGTGTATCTGTTGGACCGACAGGGTAGGGTGCTGGATCATGCCCTGCCGGGGGAACAGGTGGTGCAAAAGCGGGTGGATCTCAAGCCGGTCCGGGCGTTTCTGCAATCACACAGGGTTTTGCCCATTCTGGGAGATGATCCCAGCAGTCTGCAGGACCAGAAAGTATTCAGCGCCCATGAAGTGCGTGTTGATGATCGGTTGGAGGGCTATATCTACATCGTGCTTGAAGGGCAGAAGCATGAGGATGTCGAACAGTCGGTTTTACATCACCAGGTGTTTCGGGTCAGCGCCCTTGGTCTGGTGGGGGCGTTGGCGTTCGGCCTGCTGGCGGCACTATTGATGTTTTTCCGCTTTACCCATCGTCTGCGGCGTTTAGCGAAAAAAACCGAATGGTTCTTTCGGGAAGATGATACGGCGTTAACGGCGCGCCGGGGGGACGAAATTGTGCAATTGGAAACGGCGGTGGAGGCGATGCAACAGCGAATCACCCGGCAGATGGGACAGATTCGGGAAGCGGATGACATGCGCCGGGAATTGATCGCCAATATTTCCCATGATCTGCGGACCCCCCTGACCAATATGCTGGGCTACATTGAGACTTTGTTGCTGAAGCAGGACCAATTGACTGCTGAGCAACAAACTCGCTATCTGAACATAACCCGTAACCATGGCAACAGGCTGGGACGTTTGGTGGGGGATTTGTTTGAGCTGGCGAAGCTGGACAGCCATGCCGTTGAACCCCACAAGGAACCCTTTTCGTTGGCGGAGCTGGCGCAGGATGTGGTTCAGGATTTTTGTATCAGGGCAGAGCAGCAAGGCGTGTTACTGGATATTTCCGGTGATCTGGCGAATGCGCAGGTTAACGCCGACATTCATTTGATCGAGCGGGTGCTGGAAAACCTGGTCGATAATGCCCTGCGCCACACACCCAGTGGCGGCAGGATACAGATATTGATTCAGCGTCAGGATAATGGTGTCCGTTGTTCAGTATCCGATACCGGCGAAGGGATTGCTTCCAAGGATGTACCCTTGGTATTCAATCGTTTTTTTCACCTGCGCGACAGCGGGCGGGACTCCCTGACCTCGACCGGTTTGGGGCTTGCCATCGTGAAGCGGATTCTTGATCTGCATCTAAGCCCGATCAACGTGGAAAGTCGGCTCCATGAAGGGACGACCTTCGCCTTTGAGCTGGGTTGTCGTTGAATCGGGCAAACGGTTGCACCGGGTAATCTAAAGATCAAAAACGCAGACAATGGTGATGATGGTGGCGGCACCGATCAAGACGTTCATCGGTAAACCGACTTTGAGAAAATCACGGAAAGTGTAGTTGCCCGGACCGAATACCATCAGGTTGGTGTGATAACCCAGGGGCGTGGCGAAGCTGGCAGAGGCGGCCATCATGATGGCAAACAGATAGGGCACCGGATCTAAACCCAATTGATGACAGATCTGCAGTACGATGGGCACCATCAGGATGGCGGCACTATTATTGGTGATGAATTCAGTCAGCACGGAAATGATGATGTAAAGGGCGATCAGCAGCAGAATCGGGCTGTGGCCGCTGAGGTCGATGATCTGCAGTCCAAGCCAGTGGGCGGCCCCTGTACTGTGCAGGGCATTGCCCAGGGCAAAGGACGCGCCGATGGTGATCAGTACCGGTAGATCCAGGCTGCGTTGGGCCTGGGTAATGGAGCAGCAACGCAGGGCCAGCATGGCGGCTGCCCCCAGCAGCCCCGCATTCAGAATCGACATCAGCCCGCCGGCCGCACTGATCACCACCGCCGCCAGGATAATCCAGGCCAACAGGGTTTTATGGTGCCGCACCGACTCCCGTTCCAGGTCGTTGACCAGCAGAAAGTCCCGGTTCAGGCGCTGCTGACGGACAAAGTTGGGGCGGGCTTCCAGCAGTAGAGTGTCGCCGGCCCGCAAGCTGATCGAGCCCAGGTTCTGTGCCACCCGCTCACCGTTGCGGGCCACCGCCAGCACCACCGCTCCATAGCGGTCCCGAAACTGGCTGTCCTTGATGCTGAGCCCCAGCACGGCGGAGTGGGGTGACAGCACGGCTTCCACCAGGCAGCGCTCCGGCCGGTTGATTTCAAGTGGTGTCTCATCCTGGTGATTGGACGGCAGAATGCCACGGATCGCCAGCAGATCCGACAGGGCATCGGTGTCCCCGGCAAAAGTCAGGCGATCACCACCCTTCAGTTTTTCCAGGGGGGAGACTGCGGTGAGCAGGCTGCCGTCTCGCTCGATCTCCGCCAGGAACAGCCGCTTCAGATTGCGCAGTCCGGCGTCGTGAATGGTTTTATCCACCAAAGGCCCGCTGGGGTCAACAATCACATCCAGGGTGAACTCCCGCAGTTTGGCAAATGCTTGCCGTTGTTTGTGGCTGGGCAGCAGTCGTGGCAGCAACAGGGTCAACAGCAAGAGCCCGAACAGGCCCACCGGGATGCCGATGGCGGATATGGCAAACAGGCTGAATTCCGGTTGTCCGGTGAGGCTGGCGTACTGGCTGCTGACAATGAGATTGGTGCTGGTGCCGATCAGAGTCATGCTGCCGCCCAGAATGGAGGCGTAGCTAAGGGGGATCAGCAGCTTGGACGCGGGTATATCGATCTTGCTGGCCCAACTGCGCACCGCCGGAATCAGGGTGGCCACCACCGGCGTATTGTTGAGAAAAGCGCTGAGCAGCACCGTGGGGCCGCACAGCCGCAGAATGGCGCTGGTCACCGACTTGGGGCGTCCCAGAACCCGCCTTTCTATACCATGGATGGCCCCGGAGGCCTGCATGCCCGCCGCAATCACGAACATCGCAGCCACGGTGATCAGGCCGGGGTTGCTGAATCCGCTCAAGGCCTCCTGCGGGCTCAGAATGCCGGTGGCACTGAGCAGGGTTAGAGCCCCCATCATCACCAGGTGCGTCGGCAGTTCCGTACGGATCAGAGTGGCTAACACCATCACCAACAGTCCAATGGTAAACCAGGCTTCCCAACCCATAGAAACTGCTGTCCTCCCCGGGGAGTGTGATGGTCTTAACGTGCGGTCAGTTTGGCGCGGGCCCGGCCAGCAGCGGCTCGAACCTGATCCGGAGCAGTGCCCCCAAGGTGATTGCGTGCATTGACTGATCCTTCCAGGGTCAGCACGTCAAACACGTCTTCGCGGATAATATCGCTGAACTGCTGCAGCTCCTGCAAGGACATTTCTGCCAGGTCTTTTTTGGAGGCCACACCATAACCCACCGCTTTGCCCACCACTTCGTGGGAGTCACGGAACGGCATGCCTTTCTTCACCAGATAGTCGGCGAGGTCGGTGGCGGTGGAGAAACCGCGACGGGCGGCCTCCCGCATATTCTCTTTCTTTACCTGCAATGCCGGGATCATGTCGGCGTAGGCCCGCACGCAGTTGAACAGCGTGTCCACCGTATCAAACAGGGGTTCCTTGTCTTCCTGGTTGTCCTTGTTGTAGGCCAGGCACTGGGATTTCATCAGGGTCAGCAGCGAAATCAGGTGACCATTGACGCGGCCGGTTTTGCCCCGTACCAGTTCCGGCACATCGGGGTTCTTCTTTTGGGGCATGATGGAGGAGCCGGTGCAGAATCGGTCCGGCAGATCCACAAAATCAAACTGGGCCGAAGCCCACAGCACCAGCTCTTCTGAGAAGCGGGACAGGTGCGTCATGGCCAGGGATGCGGCGGCGCAGAACTCAATAGCAAAATCCCGATCGCTTACGCCATCCAGGGAATTCTCGCAGATACCTTCAAAGCCCAACAATTTGGCGGTGATGGTGCGGTCAATGGGGTAGGTTGTGCCCGCCAGGGCAGCAGAGCCCAAAGGCATACGGTTGACCCGCTTGCGGCAATCCAGCAAACGCTCGTAATCCCGGAACAGCATCTCATTCCAGGCCAGGATATGGTGACCGAACGTCACCGGCTGCGCGGTCTGCAGGTGAGTAAACCCCGGCATGATGGTGTCGGCTTCCCGCTCCGCCAGATCGACAAGTCCGGTCTGCAGACGGGTGATTTCGCTCAGGATCGCATCGATGGCATCCCGCAGATAGAGGCGGATATCGGTGGCCACCTGGTCGTTGCGGGAACGTCCGGTGTGGAGCTTTTTGCCGGTGATGCCGATGCGCTGGGTCAGGCGCGCCTCGATATTCATGTGCACGTCTTCCAGGGCGACCGACCATTCGAATTCACCGTTGCGGATTTCCTGGCGGATCGCCTCCAGACCGTCAATGATCTGGGTCTTCTCTTCCCGGGTCAGCACGCCCACTTCCGCCAACATGGTGGCATGGGCAATGGAGCCGTTGATGTCCTGCTCAGCCATTTTCTGGTCGAAATCAACCGAGGCGGTGAAGACCTGAACGAAGGCGTCGGTGGCTTCAGTGAAGCGGCCACCCCACTGGATGTTCTGAGTGGGCTGATTATTATTGGAAGAGTCTGACATGGTGATTCCTGTTGTGGATATTACGACTAGGCCTGAATTCGAAAGGCGCGAGTATATCACGCAGCTATCCGCAAACCATAAGCCCTCAACCAGCCAGGTGGTGCGATCGCTTGTCAGGTGGTTACATGCTGTAACATTCCTTGCAAAATCCAACACTTGCCCGGCTCTCTAGTCACAAATTGCCAGTTTTATATTCATGGGGGTTATGTATGATTAGGCTATGGTTGCGTGTTTTTTGATCATGCCGACTGTTTGGTCATTCCGACTGCTGTGGGAACCACGCACCTGGCGCACCTGGATAGGAACAATAACCTGCATAGCAACAATAAGACTACAGAATCGCAACTCTAAAAATCGGATACACAAATTGCTTTTGAATTGAGGGCTTTACTTTGAGAATAATAACCAGAGCACTGCTTCTATTGGCCGCCTTTGGGCTGGCTGCCTGTGATCAGGCCAGCATCGTTGCACCGTCGAACAACTCTGTGGAGACGGTCAAACCCGCTAATTTCATAGTGAGCTTCACCAACGGTACAGCGCCGTCTCCGTTACAACTTGAAATCAACGGCAAAGATGTGAAGAGCGCTTTCACTCTGGCTGACGATGGCGCCAGCCTGAATGCCACCAGTGATGAAATCGAGACTTTCTGTGCGACCGAATACTTTGGGGATTGCATCGTGTCCGGTCGCAACCTGTTCCGCATGACGGCAGGCACCACCCTGAAGCAGGCTGTGTTCTTCTACGACACCACCGGCCCACAGATTCGCATTACCGGCACGGACCGCGACGCCAAGACGGTGTCCGGTTATGTCTATGATCCGGGCGGCGTCACCAGCGTCTTTCTGGATGATGCTACGGTAACTCTGGATGCGGACAATCACTTCACCGATGTGCCTTACGTGGATCAGCCGCGCAATGTGTTTGTGGCAACGGATGGCTTTAATCAGACCAGCACCACCACCTTTGCCCGCAACGACACCGAATACACCGGCCTGTCTGCCTACCTGAGCGACAGCGGGTTGCAATTTATCATTCCGACCCTGGAACAGACTTTGTCCGGGCAGGATCTGACGCCAATCCTGGAGGCTCTCGGGCCCATTAACATTGATGTTCCCATCACACTGCTGGGGGATTTCAGAGCCACCATGACGGTTAATGATCTGGCCATGGATAACCTGGATCTGGATCTTGGCTTGGTGGATGCCGGCCTGGATCTGCGCAAGTTCTATGCAGAAGATCTGGAGGTAGGGCTGACGCTGGATAGCGTAAGTTACAAGTCCCTGTTGACCCTGGGCCAGTGGGTTTCCATTCCTCTGAAAGCGGATGTCACTGTCACCACCGACGGTGATCCCGGTTATATTGAAGCTTCCACCCTGGTGGACCTGGGTGTGGTGGATCGCAATGTCAGCCTGGATACCTCGGGAACGACACTGGCGACTTCCGATCTGGACGTAGCTATTGTCTGGCTCGACAATGGTGGCCTGCTCTCCAACGTGCTGAGTGCCATCGCAGACGTGGTAATCGATATTATGCTGCAGTGGTTCGATTCTCTGCTGCTGACGATAGTGGACTATATGGTTGACTGGTTGGTGTCGGCGGTTCTGGATGAAATCGGGATCGGCCTGAGTGTTGATGTGGATGGCGCTGAAGGCCCTGTCACGCCGCTGGCTGTAAACGCGGTCCCGGACACACTCAATAACGATGCTGAGGGCCTGACGGTGCGCCTGGCCCTCAATGCCAAGGCACCTGAACCGGCCGCCTTTGTCGCTCCCTCTCTGGGTTCTCTGCACACCGGTGGTGTTGCGCCGATTATGAACGGATTTACACCCGATGGTTCAGGCTATGATTTCGGCGTGGGGCTTTCTGCCAATGTGCTCAACCAGATCCTGGCCGCCGCGCACGATTCCGGCCTGACCACCATCCAAATTGCACCCGGCTTCTACCCTTCTTTGGTGGACGGAACCCAGACCCTGACTGATCTGCCGGAAGGCACCCTGATCGGGATACGCCTGCTGCCGAAGTCCGCGCCCTACATGACCCTGGGTGATGCCGGTTCAGGTGCAGCAGGTACCCTGCATTGGTACGATGTGTCCTTCGCCCTGGATATGTACGTCGAAGGCTGGGATAACTACCGCACCATCTTCGGTGCCACCCTGAATATCAATGTGCCTTTTACTGTGGATTCCACCTTCGGTGGTAATTTGGCGCTGGGCTTTGACCAGGTGCCGGTGATTGAGATCATAGAAACCAGCACCGGTGGCGTGCTGCCGATTCCCCCAGGTTTTATCAACAGCATTGTCGAGTATGCGGTCCCCCTGGCCCTGCCCATGTTGGGCGATGCACTGCAGGCCATTCCCCTGCCGAGTATCCTTGGCCACGTGTTGTTTATGGAACAATTCTGGGTTGAGAGCAGCAGCAACGGTGAAAACCACACCCTGGCACTTGCCGGCAGATTGATTCCGGAGGAGATCGCCCGAAACGCTGCGGCACCCTCTACCTTTATCGGCATGGTGACGTACTCACAGACTACCGTCGAGATGGAGTCCGTCAGTAATGGAACGGTTACCGTTAACACCATCGAGCTGGATAACGGCGCGGTCGACATCGCCATTTCCGGCAACAATCCCAACCCGGAATACGGCGGCCTGCAATTCCGCTATCAGGTCGATGGTGGCGGCTGGAGTGCGTGGCAAGAGCGTACCAATATCGTGTTGGACAGTTTCCTGGCCGGTGATCACGTGGTGAAGGTGTGCGCACGCAGCGCCCTGATGAAAGAGGAAGCGGAGGAAACCTGCCCGGTGGTGAGCTTCACCACGACAGAAGTCGTTCCCGCGCCTTAGTACTTTCAATAGTAATACGTTGACACCGAAAGCCGGCTTATGCCGGCTTTCTCTATTTCTACCTTGGGTAAATTCTGCTATGCCGAAGAGAGCTTGGCGTATACTGGTTTTATGACTTCACAAAAAGAGCCCAGTGATGAGCCGACCAAGTAAACGTCAAGCCGATCAGGAGGAAACCTTCTTCCTGCCGGATCTGTGTGATCGCCAGTCGGTGTTCTTCCTGGTCTTGATCGCTGAGCTGTTTTCGCTGGTCATTGTGCTGGTGGACAGCAGTCTGTTGGGCTTCGACTGGATGCAGTTGGGTTTGGTTTCCCTGTTTGTGCAGTGGGTGGCACTGTCCAGCGCCGGTATGCTGTGCAAGCTGCGGGGCTATCTGCGCACGTTGCCCCAACAGCGGGCGGTGATGATCAGCTACCTGTTGATTCCTGCGAACACCTGGGTGATGAGTGCGGTCAGTCAGATCAGCTTTAACTTCAACCCCAACAGCAGCTTTTTCAGCATTGTCTTCTCCAATACGGTGCTCACCCATGTGACCATTGCGGCCATTATCGGCGGGTTGGTGATTCGCTATTTCTATCTGCAAGCCATGTTGATAGCCCGTCGCCAGTCTGAGCTGCTGCACCGGATTCAGGCGCTGCAGTCCCGTATTCGCCCCCATTTTCTGTTTAACAGCATGAACATCATCGCCAGCCTGATCGAAACCGACCCCCGCGCCGCTGAGAATGTGGTGGAGGACCTGTCGGCCCTGTTTCGGGCCAGCCTCAACCATGTGGGCAACCAGGTACCCCTGCAGGAAGAGATTGATCTGTGCAATAAATACCTGAACATCGAAAAGCTGCGCCTCGGTAAGCGATTAGATGTGCAGTGGGAGATTCGCTCGGTGCCGGAGCAGGTGAGGATTCCCCTGCTGACCCTGCAGCCACTCTTGGAAAACGCAGTATTACATGGAGTACAGCCTCTGCCTCAGGGAGGGATTGTTGAAATTGTGGCCAGTTATTCCCATGGTGTGTTTGAGCTGTCCATTACCAACCCCTATGTGGAAAAAACCAGCACGGTGGAATCCCAGGGCAACCGTATGGCCCTGGAGAATACCCGCAACCGACTGGCGGCCCTGTACGGTGATCGCGCCAAACTGACCGGTTACGTTGAAGGCAATCGCTACATCACGCGTCTTTCCTATCCGTATCCTGGAAAGTAGTTATTTGTGGACTTATAAGTATACAAAACAACCAAAAAGGTTGAATTGGTGCTCTATTTTGATTCGGTTTCCATGCTAAGGTTAGTAGTATGGCGATTAACTCACCTGAGTCGTCCACCTGATAAGAATACGAATAAGAGATGTGTGGCCCGATGATTCGAGTGTTGATATGTGATGATGAACCTCTGGCACGCGACCGCTTGCGGCGAATGCTGGAAAAAGTGCCGGCGACCCTGTGTGTGGGCGAGGCTGAGAATGGCCAGGAACTCCTGGAACTGGTGCCCCAGGCACACCCCGACCTGATTTTACTGGATATCCGCATGCCCGGCATGGACGGGCTGCAGGCCGCGTCCCGGCTCAGTGACGGCGAGAACCCTCCCGCGATAGTCTTTTGTACCGCTTATGACGAGCACGCTATCGAAGCGTTCAAAGTCAACGCGGTGGACTACCTTATGAAGCCGGTGCGGCAGGAGGACCTTGAGACGGCCCTCAACAAGGCCGGGCGCATCAATAAGGCCCAGATGAATGCAGTGCGCCGGGAAATGGGGGATGAGTCCAATCCGGAGGGGGGTGAGCGGGAGTACATCAGTGCCCGCAGCCGCCGTGGTATCGAGCTGATTCCGGTGGCGGATGTGCGTTACTTTCTGGCGGATCAGAAATACGTCACCGTGCGTCACAGTCAGGGGGAAACCCTGCTGGATGAGACCCTTAAGGACCTGGAAACGGAATTCGGTGACCGCTTTTTGCGGATTCATCGCAATGCCCTGGTGGCCCTGAATTACATTGAGGGTATGGAGCACAAGGGTAATCAATACCAACTGCGTATCCAGGGCATTGAGGAGCGCCTCACGGTCAGTCGCCGCCATGCCTCCGCCGTGAAGAAGCTGCTTCAAAGTCTTTGATGTGATAGGGTTGCTGCCAGTAAGAACAAGGCGGTAACCCCATGACAGATAACGTACTCCGTATAGCCACCCGAGAAAGTCCCCTGGCCCTGTGGCAGGCCGAATACGTCAAATCCAAACTGGAACAGGCTCATCCCGGGCTGACGGTTGAGTTGCTGGGTATGAAGACCCGGGGCGATGTCATCCTGGACACTCCACTGGCTAAAGTGGGTGGCAAAGGACTGTTTGTGAAAGAGCTGGAAGTGGCCATGCTGGAGAAGCGGGCCGACATCGCCGTGCATTCCATGAAGGATGTGCCGGTGGAGTTTCCCGAAGGCCTCGGGCTGGTGGTGATCTGCGAGCGGGAAGACCCCCGCGATGCCTTTGTTTCCAATGAATATGACTCTGTGGATGACCTGCCGGTGGGTGCGGTGGTGGGTACCTGCAGCCTGCGCCGTCAGGCTCAATTGAAAGCCCGCCGCCCGGACCTGAAAATCGTCAATCTGCGGGGCAATGTGAATTCCCGGTTGGCCAAGCTGGATGACGGTAAGTTTGAGGCCATTATCCTGGCAGCCGCCGGACTCAAGCGCCTCGGCTTTGAAAGCCGTATCCGTCGCGCCATGCCGCCGGAGGAAAGCTTGCCGGCAGTGGGCCAGGGTGCCGTGGGTATTGAGTGTCGGCTGGATGACCAGCGCACCATTGATCTGCTGCAGTGCCTGAAGCATGAGGACACCACCACCCGAGTGCAGGCCGAACGGGCTATGAACAATCGCCTGGAAGGGGGTTGCCAGGTGCCGATCGCAGGTTATTCTGTGCTCGATGGCGACCAGATCTGGTTGCGCGGGCTGGTAGGTGAGCCGGATGGGAGCAATATTGTACGCCATCAGCTGCGTGGTCACCGGGATCAGGCGGAAACCCTGGGACGGGAACTGGCAGAAATACTGCTAAAACAAGGAGCGCGGGAGATCCTGGATCGGCTTTATCATCAGGAACAGCAGTGACCAGCGAGTTGCAAGGTGCCACTGTGCTGGTGACGCGGCCACGGGAGCAGGCGACTGAACTCTGTGAAACCCTGGAGCAGGTCGGGATGCCTGTGATCCTGCTGCCGACCCTGGCCATTGAGCCCATTGCGTTGGGGCCGGAGCAGCGCAGCCGAATCCTCGATCTGGATCAGTACGCGTTTGTTATCTGCGTGTCCCCCAATGCGGCGCGTCTGGGCCTGGATGCGCTGGCGGATTACTGGCCCCAGTGGCCGGTGCAGCAACAATGGCTGGCAGTGGGGCCGGCCACCGGCGAGGCCATGTCGGACTGGAACCTGAACCTGAAAGTTGCCCAGCAGGGAGCTACCAGTGAGACGCTGTTGGACTGGCCGGAATTGCAGGATCTGACGGACCAGCGGGTGTTGATCATGCGCGGAGAAGGGGGGCGGGAAACCCTGGCGGATACCTTACGTCAACGGGGTGCCCGGGTGGATTACCTGGAACTCTATCGGCGGGCGGTGCCGGCGGAAGATCCCCAACCGTTGCTGGAGGCATTGCAGCAACCAGGCAGGGTCATTATCACCGTGACAAGCGGGGATGGATTACGTAATCTCATGGCCATGGTGGGGGATGCATTGCCCCGATTGCAGTCCTGTCCATTGGTGGTGGTCAGCGGCCGCCTGGCAGAGTTTGCCAAAGAACAAGGCTTTCTTGATGTGTGGCAGGCGCAGAGCCCGGCTGCCTTTGATATGATCAAGACCATCGGTGCCATCCAACAACAGGAATCATAAGGCTTACAGGAATTCCATGACCGAGAAGAACCAGGACGAGAATAATCAGAACGACAACAACCTGCCTGACACGTCCACCCCGGTGGTGGCCTCCACTGCTCCCCCTTCCGTTCAGGAAAAGATCAAGCGCGCTGAAAAACCTGCGCCAGTGAAAGCGAGACTGGGCTGGGGTGCCCGCAGTGTTCTGATATTGAGTTTGTTGTTGGCCGCCGGCGCAGCCGGTTTGGTGGGATACCAGTTTTATCTGACCCAGCAGGAGAAACTGCAGATTCTCACCGAGCGGGAAGAGCTGAGTCGCACGCTGCAGGCACGCGCCCATCGCCTGGAAGGGTTGGAAGGGGAGATCACCCAGATCACCAACCAACTGAAACAGGAACGGGAAGCGCTGAAAAGTGCCAACCAGAATCGGGAGTTGTTGCAATCCCGCATTACGGTGCTGGAAAAAGACATTGCCGCCATCAGTGGCGCCCATCGCATCGACTGGATGCTGCGAGAGGTGGAGCACTTTATCACCGTAGCGGAACAACGCCTGACTCTGCTTGGGGATGCCACTGGTGCCTTGGCTTTACTGCAGGAAGCGGATGATATCGTGCGGGCCATGCAGGAACCCAGTGCCCGTCCCCTGCGGGAAGCGCTGGTGCGTGATATTCACAAACTCAAGCTGGCGGCAGAGACCAATGTGGATGTGGAAGGGATCTTCCTGCGCCTGAGCCAACTCAGTGATCGGGTAATCAAGCTGGGTATCCCCAGTTTCGAACTCAAGCAAGCACCCATGGAGCCGGAGCCGGGGGAGGTTCTGCCCGAAGAGGGTTTGGCCCTGTTCTGGTATCGCTTCAAAAAATTCCTAGGGTCACTGTACGACTACCAAAAGCACCCCAAAGGCCGTCCTATTACTTTGACCGAGGATCGGGAGTTCCTGGCCCGTAATGTGGTGATGTTGCTGCAACAGGCGCAGTTGGCGTTGTTGCGGGGGGATAACGAAGCCTATCGGGTCAGCCTCACCGGAGCCCGTGAGCGGGTGGAAATGTACATTCAGCAGCAAACCGGTGAAACCCGCTTCTTCGTTGCCGAACTCAGCGATCTGTTGAAAGTGAAATTAAGACCGCCCATGCCCACCATCGAGGAATCCACCCGCGGTGTACGTGTGTTCAGAGACTTCTGGAACAAGGAAAAACTGATCCGCGAACAGCAGGTACAGAAACTGCAGCAAGCTTCCCAACAGGAGCAGGCCCAGTGAGTTCCGTTCTGAATCTGTTGCGAATCAAGGGGTCCACCATCATGTTCCTGGTCATGGGGAGCCTGGTGGGAGCGCTGTTCTTCAAAGCGGTGGCCAAGGACCCCGGCTACATTCTGTTGGCTCACGGCAAGCACACCTTTGAGACCAGTTTACTGGTGGGTGTGCTTGCCATTCTGCTGTTGATCTTTGTGGTCTATTGGCTGGTGGTAATATTGCGGCGCCTGATGAGCCTGCAACTGTTCCGCCGCAACAGCACCAAACTTACCACGGATGGTTTGATAGCGTTGGCGCAGGGCGACTGGGCCAATGCCGAAAAACTGCTGGCGAAGGCGGCCCGTGGCAACGATGTGCCATTGATCAACTATCTTACTGCAGCCCAGGCGGCCCATGAGCAGGGCAAGTCGGATGAGCGGGATAATTATTTGCGGCTGGCCCATGAAACCACCAAAGGCGCTGATATGGCCATTGGCCTGACCAAGGCGCGTCTGCAGTATCAGAGCGGGCATTGGGAAGAGTGCCTGGCCACCTTGATGAAACTATCCCGTGAGCCCAAATCCCCCAGCTACCCCTATGTGGTGAAAATGCTGTCGAAGGTTTATCTGGAACTGGAAGACTGGGAAAGCCTGCGGGAGCTGCTGCCCGCCATGAAGAAACATAAAGTGGTGAGCGTGGAGGAGTTCGGCCGTTTGGCCCAGGCTTCCTATGAAGGCAAGTTGAAGCGGGCAGTGCGGGGTGAAACCGATGAAGAGAAGCGCAGTCATTTAAAAGATGCCTGGCATCAGATCCCCAAGAAATTTCATATTGAACCCTCGCTGGTCCGGATTTACGCTGATGCCCTGGTGTCGGTCAATGCCGGTGGTGACGCCGAACGGGTCATCACCGATCTGTTGCGCAAGAATTGGGATGACGGCCTGGTTCAGGTCTATGGACGCATTACCGGTGGCGATGTGGAGAAGCAATTTCTCTGGTGTGAAAACTGGCTCAAGGAACGCCCCAATAACCCCATGCTGCTGCTGACCATGGGGCGTTTAAGTCTGCAGCGCAAGGATTGGGACGCCGCCCGCGGCTACTTTGAGGCCAGTCTGCGCTCCCGTAAGAGTGCTCAGGCCTATGGGGAATTGGGGCGCCTGCTCAGTCACCTGGGTGAGCACCAGGCCAGTAACGAACATTTCCAGTCCGGTTTGGCCCTGATCGCCGAGCGTTTACCTGATCTGCCGATGCCTGACTAACCTGACTAAGGGCCAGCTGATTAACGCGGTTCATCGAATCGTATCAAACCCTAAAGAACTTTTGTTTGCTTGTTCATAACCCCGCTCACTGTGAGCCCATTAGCTGATTTTCGACTAAAATTTCTAATGGAACCAGGAGTAGGTTATGAGCATGCTGACAGGAAAGTTACGAATTGCTGTTGTGGTTACCGCGCTGATGTTCAGCGGTGGCTATTTATGGCTAGGACAGTCGGGCTTGTCTGTCTGGGTCTCCTGGATAATAGGAGCGGTGCTGTTCGGAGCGGTGAGCGTTAGTTTGCTACATTGGTCGATGCAACCGGTTGAGAGCGCTGCGAGTTCGGATCAGCCTCATTTCGATGAATCCGCCCGCGTTATTTCCCAGCAGACCAGTCGTATGGCCATCGGTTCTGCCGAAGTGTCATATTTGGTGGATCGGTTACATGATTCTGTGGATCAGAACAGCCAAAGTGCAGATGATATTGCCAGCGCGGCGGAGCAGCTTACCCAGACTACGGTGGCGATCGCTCAGCAAGCGCAGGATATGACTCATCAATACCAGCGGGCGACCGATGCCACTCAGCAGGGCCAGGACAACGTGCAACGCAATGCGGAGCAAGCAGGCTTGCTGAATCAGGAGGTCAATGACGCCTCTCACAGCCTGAATAAACTTCAGGAACAGGCGGATGCCATCCAGCGTATCACCGATGTGATTGAAAACATCGCCGATAATATCAATCTGCTGGCCCTGAACGCGGCCATTGAACCGGCCAGGGCAGGAGAACAGGGCAGGGGATTCGCCGTGGTGGCGGATGAAGTTCGTAATCTGGCCCAGAAAACCGCTCATGCCACCGACGACATTGCCAATATGCTGGCTGAGGTACGGCGCGAAACAGGGGTTACCAGTGACATCATGGAGAAAGTCACCCAGCGTTGTGCTTCCGTGGTGAACGGGGTGCGGGAATTCGGTGGGACCTTTGCCGATATTCAGGGCGTCATCGACAGCACGGCTCACTCGTTAGGTTCCATTGACCAGTCGCTGCAGGAACACACCCTCAGCGTTGAGCATATTGCCAAAGCCATTGAGCGGATGCGCCTGTCCCTGAAAGACTCCAGTCAAAGTGCCGGCCATATTTCCGCGCAGGCGGATAAGTTGTCGGAGAACTCGGAGATCAGTTACCGCAAACTGGCCAGTTGGGATACGGGTACCTTTGATCAGGTTGTATTGCGGGAGGCACAACAGGCAGCGCAGGCGATTGGACAATTATTTGATGCAGCTATCCAGCAGGGTACTCTTACCGCAGACCAAGTGTTCAGCCGGGATTATCAACCGATTGCCAACACCAACCCGCAGAAGTTTCACACCGCTTACGATCGCTTTACGGATCAGGCGTTCCCGGCGGTTCAGGAGCCGATTCTGCAACGTCATAAAGCGATCATTTATGCGGGAGCAGTGGATCAGAATGGTTACTTCCCTACCCACAATAAATGCTTCGATCATCCCGTTACCGGTAACTATGAAATTGATCTGGTCAAGAGTCGCAGCAAGCGCATATTCAATGATCCCACCGGCATTCGCTGTGGCAGCCACACTGAGTCTTTTCTGCTGCAAACCTATAAACGGGACACCGGCGAGATCATGCATGATCTGTCGGTACCCATTTATGTCGGTGGCAAACACTGGGGTGGGTTTCGGGTTGGCTTCGCCGCAGAAAAGGACTGACGGCATTTATTCCCGCAATGTATTACCCCGGGAATCCTCAACCCTGACGTTCACCGGAATCCCGCTGCGGATGCTTTGGGTGACCACACAAAAATCTTCGAACTTTTCCAACGCCTGAGGCAAGTGGGTCAGGCTGTCGGGATTCTCCACCTGCATTACCACATCCAGTTTGCCGATGCGCCAGCGACCGTCCACGCGCTCCAGTTCACCCTGTACAGTGGCGCTGACCCGGCCTGGTGCGTCTTTGAGTTTACGCAGTGAAAACAGGAGGCTGGCGCAGAGGCAATTACCTACGGCTGCTGCTACAAGGCGCGCGGGATTGGGGCCTTCCCCTGCTCCCAACGGAGGAGGTTCGTCAGTTAGAACGTCCCCAAATTCGCCGAAATCGATCTTGAACAGATAGTCTTCCACCAACTCCAGGCTGATACTGAACTGATTATTCTCACTCACGATGGGTCTCCTTTATTCGGCTTTTCTAATGTATACCGAATTGAGGGAAAGAAGGGAGAGCCAGATCAATATTCGTGGTTAAGCCGGGTCCCGGGGAGCATAGTCAAAGACATCGGAGATCATTTGTTCCGGCTTCATACCGGCAGCAACAAAGTCATCGAAGGTGGCATAGACCATGGCGGGTGATCCCCCGCATACCAGGGTCCAACCGCTGAAATCCGATTTCAGGTCCTTCAACACCTCCTGGTGCACCAGTCCTTTGCGGGCCGGCCATTCCGGTTGATCGGATACCACCGGAATGTATTTCAAATTAGGGTGCAAAAAGGCAAACGATTTGATGGCGTCGTGGCGGTACAAATCTTTGGCGGTGCGTGCGCCCCAATAGAGGGTGACGGGACGCTCATCACCCAGGGCAGCCATTTCTTCCAGTATGGCTTTAAACTGGGAATAGCCGGTGCTGGCGGCGATGAATAATAACTTGTCCGCATCCTGCCATTTAAACCGGGTGGTCTCGCCGTGGGGCAGACTGACCCGGAGCAACTCTCCTTCCTTCAGTCGTTTGGCGAGCAGGGCGTAGGAATCACTGTCCTGTGCCTCGCGGATATGGAGTTCAACGGTTCGGTCGCTGCGGGGCGCATTGGCAATGGAAAAAGCGGCCACGTTTTCGGAATCCAGCAGGATCTGTAAATACTGCCCGCCGTAGTATTCGATTTTTTTCCCTGCAGGCAGCAGCAACTGCACGATTTTTACATCCGGTGCGGCCTGTTCAATGGACTGGATGGTGACTGTGACTTCTTGGCTAGGTAATTGTCCCGGTGCTAACACGCGTTCGATCTCCAGATGCAGGTCGGACAGTGGGTGCAATAAACAACAGAATACCGGCTCCAGGGCGGCTGCGGAAGCGTCCATTTCCAGTTTGCTGTGTTTGTGTCTCGCCCGGCCCAATAGCAGTCGGGCCCGGCACAGATGGCAAACTCCGGCATCACAGGCCTTAGGCACGCGGAAACCCTGGCGCAAAGCCGATTCCAGCACGGTTTCCGATTCGTCAACGGAAAGGGAAAGTAGGCTGGGGAAGAAAGTAATCTGATGTTTCATAACGGACATGGCCGGTATTCTGCAAAAAAAATACCGGCCATGACAGAGGCGCTATTTGCGCTTCATGGACTCGAAGAATTCTTCGTTGGTCTTGGTGTCGCGCATCTTGTCGATGAGGAATTCCATGGCAGCGATCTCATCCATGGGATGCAGGATCTTGCGCAGAATCCACATTTTCTTCAGCTCGTCTTCAGAGGTCAGTAAGTCCTCACGGCGGGTGCCCGACTTATTGATGTTGATGGCGGGGAACACTCGCTTCTCAGCAATACGACGATCCAGATGCAGTTCCTGGTTACCGGTACCCTTGAATTCCTCAAAGATAACCTCGTCCATCTTCGAGCCGGTGTCCACCAACGCAGTCGCCAGGATGGTCAGGCTGCCGCCTTCCTCAATGTTTCGGGCCGCGCCGAAGAAACGCTTGGGGCGTTCCAGAGCATGGGCGTCCACACCGCCGGTCAGTACTTTGCCGGAGGAAGGAATCACGGTGTTGTAAGCACGGGCGAGACGGGTGATGGAATCCAGCAGGATCACTACGTCCTGTTTGTGTTCCACCAGTCGCTTGGCCTTTTCCAGTACCATTTCGGCCACTTGAACGTGACGGGCTGGTGGCTCATCGAAGGTGGAGGCCACCACTTCGCCCCGCACGGTGCGGCGCATCTCGGTCACTTCTTCCGGACGTTCGTCGATCAGCAATACGATCAGGGTACATTCAGGATTGTTGCGGGAGATGGAATGGGCGATGTTCTGCAGCATCAGGGTCTTACCGGCCTTGGGCGGTGACACTATCAAGCCGCGCTGGCCCTTACCGATAGGGGCCACCAGATCAATGGTACGGGCAGTGATGTCTTCGGTACTGCCGTTACCGATTTCCATGATCACACGTTCCTGGGGGAACAGGGGCGTCAGGTTTTCAAACAGGATCTTGTTTTTGGCGTTTTCCGGCCGATCCAGATTGATCTCGTTGACCTTCAGGAGCGCAAAGTAGCGTTCACCCTCTTTCGGTGGTCGGATTTTCCCGGAAATGGTGTCGCCGGTGCGGAGGTTGAAACGGCGGATTTGGCTGGGAGATACATAGATATCGTCTGGGCCGGCCAGGTAGGAACCTTCGGCGGAGCGGAGGAAGCCAAAACCATCCTGCAGGATTTCCAACACACCATCGCCGAAGATGTCTTCGCCGCTTTTGGCGTGTTTTTTTAGAATGCTGAAGATCACGTCCTGTTTGCGGGTACGAGCCATGTTTTCCAGGCCCATTTCATTGGCAACGTTGACGAGTTCAGCAATTGGTTTTGTTTTAAGTTCGGTGAGATTCATTTCCGTGGAGGTCATAATTGATTGTTAAAGGTAAGGAGAGCCTGACCCGGCAAAAATACGGCGAGTTGGGCGCTAAAAAGAGACTCTTAATGGTTTCAGATTAAGGAATAGCTGCTCCACAATTCAGGAGCGATAAAGTCAATCTAGCACTCGCTTGCCGAGGCGTCCAGCATATCAATATCAAACAGGGTTCAAACGATTCTTCACGCGCTTTTTTTGGTGTACGTTGGTTCTATACAGTAGTGCTTAAGGGGTGAGGAATCTATGAGATGCTAGGGACTGCTCTCCGCGTTGCGCTTCCAGCTTGTTATGAAGTTGAAGACACAATCACTTAAAGAGACCCCAGCCTGTGAAGGCCGGGGTTGGGGGTATTATATATTACTGTCAAGGAACGCTGTCAATTGCGATTTTGACAGAGCGCCCACTTTGGTGGCTTCAACATTGCCGTTTTTGAACAACATCAGGGTGGGGATGCCGCGGATTCTGTACTTCGGCGGAGTATCCGGGTTTTCATCGATGTTCAGCTTGGCGATTTTCAGTTTGCCGTCATATTCGCCGGAGATCTCATCCAGAATCGGGGCAATCATTTTGCAGGGGCCGCACCACTCGGCCCAGTAATCCACCAGCACCGGGCTATCAGATTGAAGTACTTCAGCATCAAAGGTGCCGTCAGTTACATTTACGATGTTGCTCATTGGTCTCTCCAGTTGTGCCAGATCGGTCCGCTTTTGACCATATCTGGACCCAATACAAATCTTGTTCGGCCAAATTGTACGTCTCGCCGTGTGGAGTTTCAATCTCAGGGGCGCTGCAATTGTCACTGCTACCATCCGGTTTATGGTGGTATCATCTTGAAAACACCGCCGCGATCTACCCTGAGTGGATCTAGCTTACGACATCAGTACAATTTTTGCAGTAGACATTAGCTGCACAGAGAGTGGATGCCCCGTCTTGACTGAACAGCCTGCCACAGCCGAATCCGAAAATCCGATCATGGCCGCCATCGATATGGGGTCCAACAGTTTCCATATGGTGATCGCCCGTATTGAGTCCGGTGAGATCCGTCCGGTGCAGAAGATTGCAGAGAAAGTCATGCTGGCCACCGGTCTGCAGGCCGACAACAGCCTGGATGATGATGCGATTGAGCGGGGGTTGGCGTGTTTGCGTCGTTTCGCCCAGTGTCTGGAGGGGATTGATCCCAAGTTTGTCCGCTGTGTGGGCACCAATACCCTGCGCAAAGCCAGTAACGGTAATCAGTTTCTGCGGGAGGCCCGCAGGCTGGTGAATTGCCCGGTGGAGGTGGTCAATGGCCGGGAGGAAGCCCGTCTGATCTACCTGGGGGTGTCTCATTCCCTGGCCCATGAAGAAGGAAACCGGTTGGTGTTTGATATCGGCGGTGGTTCCACCGAGTTCATCATCGGCAATGGTTTTGAACCCATTCTGACGGAAAGCCTGCACATGGGCTGCGTATCGTATCGAGAGCGCTTTTTTGCTGACGGTAAAATCACAGAACAGGGTTTCCGCAAAGCGGTCATTCGGGCCCGACTGGAATTGACCTCCATTGAGCGCAGTTACCGGGATGCCGGTTGGAGTGCCGCGGTGGGTGCTTCCGGCACAGTGAAAGCCATCAAGAATGCCCTGATTGAAAATGGGTGGTACCAGGACGGCATTGATCTGGAAGGGCTGCATAAACTGCGGGAAAAAGTCCTCACCTTTGAACGTTTGGAAGACATTGATATTACCGGCATCAAAGCAGACCGGCGAACGGTATTGCCCAGCGGGCTGGCGATCCTGATCGGCATCTATGAACAGCTGGGGGTGGAGAAAGCCTTTTTCTCGGACGGCGCCATGCGCGAAGGTATCCTCTACGACATGTTGGGTCGGCATGCCCCCGAAGATGTGCGTGAGCGCACGGTGATGGCGTTGATGAAACGCTACAGCGTGGATGAGCAGCAAGCACAACGTGTACGGTGTACTGCGTTGGATTTGTTTCATCGGGTGGAACAGGATTGGGATTTGGGTGAGTACTGCCAGGACTGGCTAAGTTGGTCTGCCCTGTGTCATGAAATCGGCTTGGTGGTTTCCCATTCCGGCTATCATCGTCATGGCGCTTATCTGCTGACGTACTCTGATTTGCCAGGTTTTACGCGCCAGGATCAGAAAATCATGGCCACTTTAGTTGGCTGTCAACGACGCAAGATTCGCAGCAACAATTTCGATGAAGTGTTGCCGCATTTGCAGGAAAAAGTACGCCGACTGGTGATGTTGTTGCGATTGGCGGTGGTCTTTAATCGTTCGCGGCGGGATGCATCGTTACCCGGTTTCGTTATTTCAGTGAACGGCGATCAAGTGAATCTGCATTTCGAGCCGGACTGGATTAATCACCAGCCGCTATTGTTGGCAGATTTGCAGCAGGAGCAGGATATCTGGAAAAAGATGGGGTGCACTCTTACCTTCGAATGACCCCATTCTTTGCCGCTGTTAGTGGAGTTGCGCTTTTTCCATTTCCGCTTTTAGTTCCGGGCGCTTTTCCAGTGCCAGATTTCGTACCCTAGCCAGATCCTCATCGCTGTACACGCCATTGACACCGGAAATGGAGGCCAGCTGCATGCCGTGCTTCAAGCCCAGTTGATAGATCTCCCGCACTTTCTCCCATTCAATGTTGCGACCCAGGGTGAAGTTTTCGAAACGGCCTTCTAATGCCAGTACGATGGTTTCCGCCAGGCAGGCATAGACCACGTTCTTGGGCAAGCCGATATCTTTCATGTGCACGTTGCCGGGCAGGCGGATTTCGCCGGACTCGATCACCAGCACGTCCGGACGCTTGGCCACATCTTCTGGAGGAATATCCAGGGGACGGGCTACGTCGGTAATTACACATCCGGGTTTTACCTGCATGATGTCGAGAATTTTTTTACCGGCACCGGACGTGGCGGTGACGATCATATCCATTTCCCCCAGATGTTTGTCGGTCTTGGCGGTGACGTGGACCTTTGCCCCCGGTGTTTCCTGTTCGATGTCTTCTTTCAGTGCCAATAGTTTTGCCGGTTCCGGTGCCACCAGATAAATTTCGTCGGCGGCTTTCGCCAACAGGCGGGCGCAGACGGAACCGATGGCACCGGTGGCACCCACCACCATGGTTTTACCGGCCATTTTGCCACTGGGTCCAATCTGCACCAGCCCCAGTTTTTTTACCGCATCATGGGCTGCCCACAACGCGCCGGAGGCGCTGTAACTGTTGCCGGTGGTAATGGGTAGAGGCGCCCGTTTGGCTACAGTAACGCCGGCATCACCCACCACTTTGGTGAAGGCCCCCAAACCCATAATCTGTGCGCCCAGTTTTTTCGCCATGTCCGCCGCTGCCAGCAGGCGGCGATAAGTGAACTCCGGGCTGTGCGCCATGATTTCCTTGGGAGTGCCGCCTACGGTAATGAGCCAGCCTTCCGCTTGGGCGCCGGTGGGGGATTCCACGCCGGTCACCCGTGAATACACAAAGGGGGGAGCATAGGCGATGATGCGTTCCAGGGTATTCATCACTAAAGGCGGGGATACTTTGGACACCAGGTCCAACGGTTTGGCGTTGCGGAAGTACTGTTGTGACAGGGGGTGAATGACAAAAGCAAAACGACTGGTACGCTTGAATCCATTGGGATAAAGCGTACGCGGTTCCAGTTCCAGATCAGAAATGATTTCCAGCAGATCGTCATCGGTGACCTGTTTGTCATGGTTGCCCACTGCAGCCATGATCATGGCTTCCAGCACGACAATGCTGATGGTCTGATGTTCGAAGGGCTGCGGAGAATAATCCAGCACCATGTTGACGCCCTTGTCATGCAGAGCCTGCAGTCGCTCCTCAGAAATGGAAGAGGTGATAATGGTTTTGCCTGCCAGTTCCTCCAGTCCAAAGCGTTCCAGTTCTTCGTAAAAAGCCACGATGACATCCGCTTTGTGCATGGCCTTGCGCATGATGTAGTGATTCCATTCCTTTATCGGCGCCACGCTGGGGGAGAGGACATGGGGAGGTGACCAGCGCAGAATCTGATGGGTGCCCTTGGCGAACAGTTCCAGGGCATCGAAGGAAGACAGGAACTTGGGAACACCCAATTGCAGCACCGGATCGGCAAAACGCTGGTTGTCGGTGAACTCCGTCAGCACCCGCGCGGATCGATAGTGGTTCATGCCACTGAATACCAGTACATTGCTGTTATTAAAAAAGCCTTTCTGGGTATTCTGGGTATGACGTACCGCCCACTCCTGCAGAATTTCGCGCAGGCGGGTGCCGCTGGTGACCGGGGTTTCCCGGCTTAAACCTTCCAGGTGTTTGATCAGCTTTTGCTGCAGTTCAAAGGTGCCCACCCGCTGGTGATCCCGTAAACCTTCCAAGGCAATGGCATCGGCTTTGCTCTGCCACTCCCGGATCAGCGCTTCTGCCTGTTTGGTGTCCTTGTCCACGCCGATTCTCTTGATGAGGAATTCCTGCCCCAGAAACGGGGTTCTGAATTCATAATCGTGATCCGAGCTTTCCAGGCTGATACTGACGATGGTTTTCATTGGGCATTCCTTTCAACAAATCAGGCAAATCGAAGATAAATATGACTTTGAATTATTTTGAGCGATTGTATCGAGATTGCTTCGCCTGGATCATTACCCAGATCAATATTCGGATGGATGGCTGGTAGTTTGCTGCAAGATAAGGGGAGTTGTACGGATTTCGGTTAAATTTAAGTCGCTTGATTTGAAGGGCCTGCCCACCGGCAGACCCTGTCACCCTGATCAGTAAAGGCTAGCCCAGTTTTTCAATCAGATAGGCTTGAGCTGAAATTCGCTCTTCGCCTTCAGCCGGTTGCAGTCGGGTATAGGTGCCATCGCTGTTCATGATCCAGGCCTGGCAATTGTCTTTCAGGTAGATCTCCAGGCCTTCCTTGTAAGTGCGGGCCCGCAGCTTTTCGTCAATGATCGGGAAACTGATTTCCACCCGGCGATACAGGTTACGTTCCATCAGGTCGGCACTGGCCAGGTAAATGGCATATTCGCCATTACGGTGGAAGTAATACACCCGCGTGTGTTCCAGGAAGCGGCCTACAATAGAGCGCACCTCAATGTTCTCGGATACACCGGGAATGCCCGGACGCAGGCAGCAAATGCCACGCACGATCAGTTTGATCTCCACTCCTGCTTGCGAGGCCCGGTACAGTTCTTCGATCACTGCTTTGTCGGTGAGGGAGTTGCACTTGAAAATGATCTTGGCCGGCAAGCCATTCAGTGCGTTATCCCGTTCCTGCTGAATGTGTTGTACCAACAATTCCTGTTGCAGGGTAAAGGGTGAGTGATACAGGTGCCGCAGTTTGGCCGGTCGTCCCATGCCGGTCAGTTCCTGGAAAATCTTGTGTACGTCTTCCGCCAGCTCTTCATTGCAGGTGAGCAGGCTGTAATCGGAATAGAGACGGGCGTTACCGGCATGGTAGTTACCGGTGCCCAGATGCACATAGCGTTTCAGTTTGGCCCCTTCCCGGCGCACTACCAGCATCATCTTGGCGTGGGTTTTGTGGCCCACAATGCCGTACACCACCACTACACCGGCTTCCTGCAGGCGTGCGGCGATCTCCAGGTTGCTCTCTTCATCAAACCGGGCCCGCAGTTCCACCACGGCGGTTACTTCCTTGCCGTTACGGGCCGCTTCCACCAACAGGTCCAGAATTTCAGAGTTGGTGCCGGTGCGATACAGAGTTTGCTTGATCGCTACGACGTCAGGATCGCGGGCCGCCTGTTTGAGGAAATAAATCACCGGCTGGAACGATTGGTAGGGGTGATTCAGCAGAATGTCGCCACTGGTGATGGCGGCGAACATGCGGTCGCTGCGTTGCAGGTCACCGGGCAGCTTGGGTTTAAACGATGGAAACTCATGGACAGGTTTGGCTACATCCAGCACCGACATCATCCGGGTCAGATTTACCGGGCCACTCACCTTGAAGAGCTGGGTTTGATCCAGGCCGAACTTGTTGAGCAGGAACTCAATCAGTTCATCAGGCATGTTGTCAGCTACTTCCAGCCGCACCTCTTCACCATAGCGGCGGGAATAGAGTTCCCCCCGCAGGGCAGTGGACAGGTCTTCGACTTTTTCCTCATCCAGGAACAGGTCCGAATTGCGGGTTAAGCGGAACTGGTAACAGCCGGTGGACTTCATGCCGGGGAACAGATAGCCCGCGTGATAGTGAATGATGGACGACAGGAAAATAAAGTTGTCGCCACCTTCGCACACATCATCCGGCAGGCGAATAATCCGGGGCAGGGACTTGGGAGCGGGCACCACTGCCATACCCAGTTTGCGACCGAAGGCGTCGTTGCCTTCCAGGGTCACCAGGAAGTTGAGGCTTTTGTTCACCAACCGGGGGAAGGGGTGAGCCAGGTCCAGGCCGATGGGGGTGAGCACCGGGGCCACCTGTTGGCGGAAGTAATGCTTGATCCACTGTACCTGGGGTGCGGTCCAGCTGTCCCGGGCGATAAAGTGAATGTTCTCCTGGGCCAGCAGTGGTAACAGATCTTCATTCAGCAGTTTGTACTGGCGCTCGATGGCTGCATGGCACATGTCACTGATGATGCGCAACACTTCTTTCGGGTGCATCCCGTCCGCTTCCGGTCGGGCCTGGTTGAAGGCGATGTCCCGCTGCAAACCTGCCAGGCGTACCTCAAAAAACTCATCCATATTGCTGCTGAATATCAACAGGAACTTGAGCCGTTCCATCAGCGGCAGGGTCACATCTTCCGACTGGGCCAACACCCGCAGGTTGAATTCCAGCAGGCTGATATGGCGGTTGGTGTAATAGGCGCTGTCCCCCAGGTCGATCTGGGGTTCCAGGGCTTCGGTGTTTTCGTCGGTGGTATCGGTGGATACCGGCGCTTGCGTGGTCATGGCGTTATCAGCATTCAGTGTTGTTAACGATTTAAGAGTTCAGCTGCATATTTGGCGAAGTATGTAAGGATGCCGTCGGCACCTGCTCTTTTAATACAGTTTAATGACTCCAGTGTGACCGCTTCCTGACTGAGCCAGCCATTCTGGAATGCGGCCATGTGCATGGCGTATTCACCGCTCACCTGATAGACAAACGTGGGGGCGCCAAACTGATCTTTCACATCCCGCACAATATCCAGGTAGGGCATGCCGGGCTTGATCATCACCATATCGGCACCTTCCTGCAGATCCAGTGCCACTTCGTGCAGGGCTTCCTGACGGTTGGCCGGGTCCATCTGATAGGTGAACTTGTTGCCACCTTTCAGGTTGGAGGCGGAGCCCACCGCATCCCGGAAGGGTCCGTAATAACTGGAGGCATACTTAGCAGAATAGGCCAAAATGCAGACATTTATATGACCGGCGGATTCCAGTTGCTGGCGAATGGCGCCGATGCGACCGTCCATCATGTCGGAAGGGGCCACCACGTCAGCACCGGCTTCCGCATGGGACTGGGCCTGTTTGATCAAAGTCTCAACCGTGATGTCGTTGAGTACGTAGCCCTCTTCATCGATGATGCCGTCCTGGCCGTGGGTGGTGAACGGATCCAGTGCCACATCGGTGATCACGCCCATTTCCGGGGCGGCATCCTTGATCGCCTTGATCGCCCTCTGGGCCAGGCCATTGGGGTTGTAGGCTTCTTTCGCGTCCAGGGATTTCTTGTCCTGCTCGGTGACCGGGAACAGGGCAATGGCGGGCACACCCAGGCTGGCCAGGTGTTTGGCTTCCTCCTGCAGCAGATCCAGGGACACCCGCTCCACGCCGGGCATGGACGGAATGCTTTCCCGTTGCCCGCTACCCTCCAACACAAACATGGGGTAGATCAGGTCGGAGGGGGTCAGGGTGGTTTCCCGCATCAGGCGGCGGCTGAAGTCCTGGCGACGCATCCGGCGCATGCGGGTGGCCGGGAACGGACCCCGATTTAGAGTTTTGCCTGTCATGTTGTAACCTTTTCCCGTTTACTGAGTCATTATGATACCGCTTTATCCATTGTTCGTCAGATGAGTTCGTCAGACGAGTTCTGCGGACGTTGGCGTTTGCCCTGAGACCTGTTGGGGCGTATTTTGTTGTTTGAGGGAGTTATGATTAAGAAAGTTGTCATTTTGTTCGCGCTGGTGGTGGGCGTGACGGCGGCTTGGTTCGCCTTTGACCTGAACCAGTACTTTTCGTTCTACTACATTCAGTCCCAGCAGGCGGCCTGGCAGCAGGCGGTGCAGGACAATCCCCTGTTGGTGTCGGTGATTTTTTTTGCGGTGTATGTGTTGGTGACGGCGCTGTCCCTGCCCGGTGCGGCGGTGATGACCCTGGCGGCGGGGGCCCTGTTCGGCGTGGTGTACGGCACCATCCTGGTGTCTTTTGCCAGCACCATTGGTGCCACCCTGGCGTTTATCATCTCCCGTTACATTGCCCGTGACTGGGTGCAGCAACGGTTCTCGGACCAGCTCAAAACCATCAACAAAGGCATTGAGGAAGAAGGTGGCTTCTATTTGTTCAGTCTGCGCTTGATTCCGGCGTTTCCGTTCTTCTTGATCAATATCGTAATGGCCCTGACTCCCATTAAAGTGTGGCAGTTCTATTGGATCAGTCAGGTGGGCATGTTGGCAGGCACCATCGTCTATGTGAATGCCGGCACCCAGCTTAGTCAGTTGGAATCCATGCAGGGGATTCTGTCGCTGGATCTGATTCTGTCCTTTGTCGCGTTGGGATTGCTGCCGTTGGTGGCAAAGAAAGTGGTGAACGGGATAAGGGCGCGGCGCACAGCATGAGTGATAACAGCTTGAATAAGACCATGAACAACACAAGTTACAAGAAACCCAAATCTTTTGACCGTAATATGATCGTGATTGGTGCCGGTGCCGCCGGATTGGTGACGTCCTACATTGCGGCCATGGTGAAAGCCAAGGTAACCCTGATCGAAGGGCACCGTATGGGCGGCGACTGTCTCAACACCGGCTGCGTACCCAGCAAGAGTTTATTGCGCACTGCGGGCGTGCTGCATGAGATGAGCCGGGCTCGGGAGTTTGGCCTGAAATCGGTGACACCAGAATTTGAGTTTGCCGAGGTGATGGAACGGGTGCAGCGCAATATCCGCGCCATTGAACCCCATGACTCGGTGCAACGATACACCGAGTTGGGAGTGGAGTGCATTCAGGGTTATGCCCGCCTGAAA
>PAPM01000010.1 GCA_002708905.1 Pseudomonadales bacterium
GAATAGTGGCACCACCTTTACCGATAACATCACGGATCTTGTCAGGGTGGATCTTGATGGTGAGGTAAACCGGGGCATCTGAAGACAACGTACCACGGGCAGCGGGCAGTACCTTGTTCATTTCACCCAGAATATGAAGACGACCTTCGCGTGCCTGGTTCAATGCGATTTCCATGATCTCTTCGGTAATACCGGTGATCTTAATATCCATCTGCAGCGCAGTGATACCGTTTTCGCTACCGGCCACTTTAAAGTCCATGTCACCCAGATGATCTTCATCACCCAGGATGTCGGACAGAACTGCAAAACGCTCACCTTCTTTTACCAAGCCCATGGCAATACCGGCTACCGGGGCTTTCATGGGAACACCTGCGTCCATCAGAGCCAGCGAGGAACCGCACACGGAAGCCATGGAGGAGGAACCATTGGATTCGGTGATCTCGGAAACCACACGGATGGCATAGGGGAAATCAGCGCTGTCAGGCAGCATTGCCTGCACACCCCGACGGGCCAGACGGCCATGCCCAATCTCACGACGCTTGGGCGCCAGCTGGAAGCTGATTTCACCAACGCAGAATGGCGGGAAGTTGTAGTGCAGCATGAACGGGTCCTGCTTCATGCCTTCTATTGAATCGATGCTTTGAGAATCCCGCAGGCTACCCAATGTCGCCGTCACGATAGCCTGAGTTTCACCACGGGTGAACAGGGCGGAGCCGTGAGTACGGGGCAAAACGCCGGTTTCAACGCTGATGGGGCGCACGGTTTTCTGATCACGACCATCAATACGGGGTTTACCCGCCAGGATGTTCTCCCGCACCGTCACGTATTCCAGATCGTGGAACAAGTCTTTCACTTCGCGCTCAGCCGGTGCACTCTCGTCTTCAGCATTACACAGGGCGGCAATCACTTCAGAACGCAGCTCATCAACCTTACCGTAACGTTGCTGTTTGTCGCTGATCTGGTATGCAGCTTCCAGACGATCACCCACAACGGCTTTGATCTTCTCTTTCAGCGCCACGTTCTCTGCCGGCGCCTGCCAGTTCCAGGAAGGCGTGGCCACTTCAGCCGCAAATTCGTTGATGGCGGTTACGGCTTTCTGCATTTCCATGTGGCCAAACAGAACCGCACCCAGCATCTGGTCTTCCGTCAATTCCTGCGCTTCAGATTCCACCATCAATACGGCTTCTTCCGTACCCGCAACCACCAGGTCCAGCATGGAGGTTTCCAGCTGCTTGTATGTGGGGTTAAGGATGTACATGCCATCAATGTAACCCACGCGGGCAGCACCGATAGGGCCCAGGAATGGAATTCCGGCGATGGACAGGGCCGCAGACGCTCCGATCAAGGCGGCAATATCAGGATCGGTTTGTTTGTCGGTAGACATTACCGTCGCAATAACCTGAACTTCGTTGGTGAACCCTTCCGGGAACAAAGGACGAACAGGGCGATCGATCAAGCGGGAAGTCAGCGTTTCCTTCTCAGTAGGACGGCCTTCCCGTTTCATGAAACCACCGGGAATACGCCCGGCAGCGTAGAATTTTTCCTGATAGTTTACTGTCAGGGGAAAGAAATCGACTCCGGGCGCCGCTTCTTTGCGGGCGACCACAGTCACCAGGACAGAACAGGAATCGGTGGTAACCACCACTGCCCCCGTGGCCTGACGGGCTACTCTACCCGTTTCCAATACAAACTTTTCACTACCAAATTGAAATTCTTTTCTAACCACTTTAAACATAATTTACCTTCCGTTTCGAGACTCCGGCACAACTCGCTTGCCAATGATGTTTGTATTAAGAAGCCGGAGTTTTACCAATATTTTCAATGCCATCTGGCCTTTGCCCGGGGCCACTAAAAAACACGGCACTGATCCGAAGATGAGTGCCGTGTTTTTAGCGTATCAGGTTCGCACCACACACCCAGAGGCGACCCTCTGCGACTTGGTGGTTCCTGAATATCTGCTTAGCCAATGCTGCATTAACGACGCAGACCCAGCTTGCCGATCAGGGCAGTGTAACGATCCAGATCCTTGCGCTTCAGGTAATCCAGCAACTTACGGCGCTGGTTAACCATGCGGATCAGACCACGACGAGAGTGGTGATCCTTGTTGTGCGCCTTGAAGTGACCTTGCAGCTGATTGATTTGTGCAGTCAGCAGAGCAACCTGTACTTCGGGGGAACCGGTATCGCCTTGAGCACGTGCGTGTTCGGCAACAACTTTCGCTTTTTGTTCAGCACTTAATGACATTGTCTTTTCTCCAATATGCTTTCATGAAAAACCCGCCGGACCACGCATATTTACAGTTCGACTGGCTACTACTTGTGCAGCTACTGGCTGCTACTTATTAAGCGTCGGGGAGCCACTTTCCCATCGTCCAGCACCTCTCCAACGCCAATAAATTCTTCATTCAGGCCCGTTAACTTGACCCAGCCCTCCAGGGGCGCACCGGGAATTTGCACCGGATTTCCATTGCGCAAATAAAACGCTGTGGATTCGCTCAACGCCAGTGCCGGCCAGTGGTCAGCACTGGTTCCAAGGGGAAGCAACAGCTGATCCAGGGCTTTATGCCCTCCGGAATCAATAGCTTGCGACAGATCCTCGACGGTCACTGCCTGTTCCAGGGTATAGGGCCCGGCCTGAGTGCGGCGCAATTCTACCACATGTGCCAGATTACCCATAGCCGTAGCGATATCTTCCACTAAATTCCGCACATAGGTGCCTTTGCTACAGCAAACTGCCAGACTGAAATGGGTCGCGTCGAAGTCTAGCAGCTCCAGACTGTGGATGCGCACTTTTCTGGCTTTACGTTCCACTTCAACCCCGGCACGAGCCAATTTGTAGAGCGGCTGGCCATTATGCTTGAGTGCAGAGTACATGGAAGGCACCTGCTCGATATCACCCTTGAACCGCTCCAGCGTATCCAGTAACGCTTCCCGACTCAGACCGTCGGTGGGACAGGTCTCGACCACTTCCCCATCGGCATCCGCGGTATCCGTACGCTCACCCCATTTGGCTTTCACCACATAGGCTTTGTCCGCATCCAACAGAAACTGGGAGAACTTGGTGGCTTCACCAAAGCACAGTGGCAACACTCCGGTGGCGAGCGGGTCCAAACTGCCTGTGTGACCAGCCTTGGCCGCACCAAACATGCGCTTGACCCGTTGCAAAATTTCGTTGGAGGTACATCCGGCAGGCTTATCCAGCACCAGCACGCCATCAACAGCGCGGCCTCGATTACGTCGCTTGGCCAAAACTATTCTCCGTCGCTATCGCTATGGTCTTCGTCGCGATGACGGGATTTGTCTGCGGCAACCGCCTTATCAATCAGACGTGACATGCGGGGACCATCGACGATGGTGTGATCATAGTGGAAACGCAGCCGGGGCATGGTTCGTAACTTGATACCTTTCGCCAACAGGCTGCGCAGGAATCCACCGGCGTGCTCCAATACCTCCAGAGACTCCTCCACATTCTGGTCGTCATCAATCCCCATGAAGGTGACATAAATGTCGGCAAACGCCAGATCCTTACTCACATTCACGCTGTTGATGGTAACCATACCCACACGGGGGTCTTTCACTTCCCGCTGCAACAGCACGGCCAGATCCCTCTGGATCTGGTCGGCTATGCGATCGGTACGATTGTATCCACGGGCACTATGACGCAACGACAATCACCTCTTAAATGGTGCGGGCTACTTTCTTAACGTCAAAGACTTCGATCTTATCGCCTTCTTTCACGTCGTTGTAGCTCTTCACCGCGATACCACATTCGATACCGGCATTCACTTCGTTCACGTCATCCTTGAAGCGGCGCAGGGATTCCAATTCGCCCTGGAAGACGACCACGTCATCCCTCAGTACGCGGATCGGCTTGTTGCGATAGATGGTACCTTCCACCACTTTACAGCCGGCCACGGCACCGAACTTGGAAGAGCGGAACACGTCACGTACTTCGGCCACACCCACGATTTCTTCACGCAACTCGGGAGCCAGCAGACCGGACATAGCGTTCTTCACATCTTCGATGATGTCATAGATGACGCTGTAGTAACGCAGCTCAATGCTTTCTTCCTGACACAGTTTACGGGCCGCGCCATCGGCACGAACGTTGAACCCGATAATGACCGCGTTGGAAGTCAACGCCAGGTTAACGTCAGATTCGTTAATACCACCCACTCCGGAAGAAACGATATTCACTTTTACTTCGTTGGTGGACAGATCAACCAGGGCTGACTGCAATGCTTCCAGAGAACCCCGCACATCGGTCTTCAATACGATGTTGACGGAAGCGGCTTCGCCGGAGCCCATATTCTCGAAAATATTCTCCAGCTTGGCTGCCTGCTGGCGAGCCAATCGATTGTGACGCAATTTCTTCTGACGGAACTCAGCCACTTCACGGGCTTTACGCTCATCAGGCACCACCTGGAATTCCTCACCGGCATCCGGCGCACCAGCCAAACCCAGAATTTCAACGGGAATGGAAGGTCCGGCGTGTTTTACAGATTTGCCGTTTTCATCCAGCATGGCACGCACACGCCCGTAATGCTCACCCGCCAGTACCATGTCGCCCTGATTCAGAACACCGTTCTGTACCAGCAGACTGGCAACCACACCGCGACCTTTATCCACGCGGGATTCAATTACGATACCTTTGGCAGCACCATTCGGTACGGCTTTCAGTTCCAGTACTTCCGCTTGCAGCAGGATCGCATCCAACAGTTCATCAATACCCAAACCGGTATGAGCGGATACGGGAACAAACTGGGTATCACCACCCCATTCTTCAGAGATCACCTCTTTCTGAGACAGGTCTGATTTCACCCGTTCAGGATCAGCGTCCTCTTTATCCATTTTGTTCACAGCCACGATAATCGGCACGTTCGCCGCACGGGCATGGTCAATCGCTTCTGCAGTTTGAGGCATCATGCCGTCGTCTGCAGCCACCACCAATACCACGATATCGGTACAGGAAGCACCGCGGGCACGCATCTGTGTGAAGGCTGCGTGGCCGGGAGTATCCAGGAACGTGATCATGCCGTGACCGGTTTCAACATGATAGGCACCAATGTGCTGGGTAATACCACCAGCTTCACCTGCAGCCACTCGAGTGCGTCGAATGTAGTCCAACAAAGACGTTTTACCGTGGTCAACGTGACCCATGATGGTGACAACCGGAGCACGTGATGCCAGCTCGGCATCAGTCTGGGTATCTTCCAGATGCTCTACCAGAGAATCCTCAACCGCATCTTCGCTGACCAGTTTGACCTTGTGTCCAAACTCTTCCACGATCAACTGGGCAGTATCCCGATCGATCGCCTGGTTCATGGTGGCCATAACGCCAAGGTTGAATAAGGACTTCACCACCGCAGCGCCTTTGACAGACATTTGCTGCGCCAGATCGGATACGAGGATACTATCCCCTAGAGCTACTTCACGCACGACAGGTCCTGTTGGGTTCTGGAACCCATGTTGGTTGAGGCGGGAGGCAGAAACCCGTGGCACGATCTTACGCTCAGGCTGCTTGTCTTTGCCCTTCTTCTTGGGCACCTTGCGAGCTCGTTTGGCTTGGCGCGCTTCACGGTCCAGACTGTCTTCAAAAGCACGCTTAACAATGGCGTCCTTTTCTTCTTCCAACAATTCTTCTTTACTGGCTTGTTCATCAGAGCCACGCCCTTCAAGTTCCTGGGCAATGCGACGGGCTTCTTCCAGAGTACGCTGACGGGCTTCTTCTTCCGCTTTCTTGCGGGCTTCTTCCCGACGCTTGGCTTCTTCAGCCTTGCGGGCATCTTCAACAGCCTGCTCTTCGGGACTTTTCTCCGGCTTCTTCGGTGCTTCTTTTGCCGGCGAGGATTTCTTTGATTTGGCTGGCTTTTCTTCTGCGGGCGGCTGTTGGCCGGCTGCTTCGGCCTGTGCCGCCTTGCGAGCTTCTTCCGCTGCCCGCTTTTCGGCTTCAAGACGTTCCTGCTCAGCTTTTTTGGCCGCTGCTTCCGCTTCTTCAGCTGCCTTGCGTTCTGCTTCCAAACGCTCTGCTTCTTCCGCCTTGGCAGCCTCTTCAGCCTCAACGGTGGAGCGCTTCACATAGGTACGCTTCTTGCGAACTTCAACGTTTACAGTCTTGCTCCGCCCCTGGGAACCACTCACCTTCAGCGTACTGACGCTTTTCCGCTTCAGGGTGATTTTTTTGGGCGCAGAGTCAGACTCACCGTGGGATCGCTTCAGGTGTGCCAACAATTGTTCTTTCTCAGTATCTGATACAGCTTGCGCCGGATCTTTGTGAGTCAGCCCCGCGTCTTTCATTTGCTGCAACAAAGTCTCTACGGGAATACCCACGACATCTGCAAGCTGTGCGACGGTCACTTCTGCCATATCAGCGTTTCTCACTCCTGTTCTTCGTGCCGGTTAATTACTTTGGGTTCCGGATCAGGTTATTCCTGACCCTCGAACCAAGGGGCACGTGCAGTCATAATCAATTGCGCGGCGCGTTCTTCATCAATGCCTTCAACGTCCAACAGGTCGTCAACGGCCTGCTCAGCCAGATCGTCCATCGTGATAATGCCGATCTTCGCCAGCGCGTAGGCGGTGGTTTTATCCATACCGTCCATATTCAACAGGTCTTCAGCAGGCGCCTGCTCGCCTTCCAGTTTCTCTTCAGACACCAAGGCTTTGGTGAGAAGAGCGTCTTTGGCCCGACGACGCAGTTCATCGACAACATCTTCGTCAAAGCCATCAATCGCCATCATTTCTTCTTTGGGAACGTAGGCGACTTCTTCCAGGCTGGTGAAGCCTTCTTCCACCAACACAACGGCTACGTCTTCATCCACATCCAATTCATTCATGAAGCGCTCAACCAGCTCACCGGCTTCCTCTTCCTGCTTGCTCTGCGCCTGCTCCACCGTCATCACGTTCAGGTCCCAGCCGGACAGCTCGCTGGCCAGACGGATATTCTGACCGCCTTTGCCAATGGCCTGAGCCAGCTGCTCTTCCTCTACTGCGATGTCCATGGCATGACGATCTTCGTCTACCACAATAGAGACAACGTCAGCAGGGGACATAGCGTTAATAACGAATTGCGCGACGTTGTCGTCCCACAACACGATATCAATTCGCTCACCACCCAGCTCATTGGACACGGCCTGCACCCGGGCGCCCCGCATACCGACACAAGCGCCGACCGGGTCCACACGTTGATCGTGGGTTTTCACAGCAATCTTGGCACGGGAACCCGGATCGCGGGCTGCTCCTTTGATTTCGATGAGGTCTTCACCAATCTCAGGCACTTCGATTTTAAACAGTTCAATCAGCATTTCCGGACGGGTACGGCTTACGAACAACTGCGGGCCACGATTTTCGCGATTCACACCGTGCAACACTGCACGCACACGATCGCTCATGCGGAACGTTTCACGGGGAATCATTTCATCCCGTGGCAGCAGCGCTTCAGCATTATTACCCAGGTCCAGAATAACGCTGTCGCGGGTAACCTTCTTCACGGTACCGCTAACCAGCTCGCCAATACGATCCAGGAACGCTTCGATAACCTGCTGACGCTCAGCTTCACGCACTTTCTGGACGATAACCTGCTTCGCTGTTTGCGCGGCAATACGACCAAAATCGATGGACTCGATTTCTTCTTCCCAGGTATCGCCGATGTTGAGGTTTTTATCAATATCGTGGGCTTCATCCAGCGTCAGGTGACGACCGGGGAACTCGAAGTCCTCATCAAGAACCACATGCCAACGGCGGTAGGTATCGTAGTCACCGGTGGTGCGGTTGATGCTCACGCGAATGTCCACGTCATCGGAAGGGAATCGTTTTTTAGTGGCCGTTGCCAGCGCCAATTCAACAGCGCCGAAAATCACGTCTTTATCAACGCCTTTCTCGTTAGATACGGTATCCGCTACCAAAAGTATTTCTTTGCTCATCTCACTGCCTCACCCTGAGACTGCGTCCGATAGATATCCATCAGCACGTTAGTCGAAAATTGGGACCAGGTTTGCCTTATCAATTTGGTTGATGGAAACAGTGAGCTGCTGGTTATCTACTTGGAAAGTGAGCGCATCATCTTTCGCTTCCAACAGCTTACCGGTGAAATTTCTCATGCCGTTGACGGCCATTTGCAAACGTACCTTGATCAGTTCGCCCTCATAGGCAGCAAACTGGTCAAAGTTGAAAAGGGGTCTATCCATGCCGGGAGAAGATACTTCCAGGTTGTATTCGCCGTTAATCGGGTCTTCTACATCCAGAATGCCACTCACCTGATGGGATGCGGCCTCACAGTTGTCAATGGTGACGCCGTTTTCAGAATCGATGTAGACACGCAAAATAGAATGCTTGCCCTGGGACAGGAATTCGATGCCCCACAGCTCCATGCCCACAGCATTCACCGCAGGCTCCAACATTTCTTTCAAGGTTTCGATTCGCTTTGAAGACACGTAACGTCTGAACTCTATCTCTGTTTTACAAACAAAAAGTGGGCACCATGGCCCACAACAACTTGACCCGACACTAACACTCAACCTGCCCGGCCAATTTTTCCTAACAAAAAGCCCCTAAAAGTAGGGGCTTTCAAAATTCTTACTCGTTAGCTCCGCTTGGGATCGACCTAAACACGTAAGGTTATCACCCGGTCCCGTCGGGTGCGAATTATAGCAGCGATTGAAGCGCCGCTTCAACCACTTGCCAAATTACCCAGGGATACTTCAGATCTTGAGTCGCTGCCTGCCTGAATCGGGGCTGGTAGATCCCGATCAGGCAAGCGGCTTAGGATTGGTAGCGGGGGCTGGATTTGAACCAACGACCTTCGGGTTATGAGCCCGACGAGCTACCAGGCTGCTCCACCCCGCATCGACAAGACGCGCATCTTAGAGAGTTTAATTTGACCTGTCAACAGGTTGTCACAAATAAAAATTTCTCTAAGTGCTGGTATTTAAAAAAGAATTTAAAAAGCCCGCGCAATGCGGGCTTACACTTAAATTGGTGCCGAAGGCCGGACTTGAACCGGCACGACCAGAAGGCCACTACCCCCTCAAGATAGCGTGTCTACCAATTTCACCACTTCGGCGGGGAGGCATAATTTAACGGATAACGCGTTGACGTTCCACCGAAATTACGCCGGAATTTCCAATTTATTGCGCAGGCTCGACAGGAGCCTCTTCAACGGCTTCAGGCTCTGCATCGGGTTCCGCAGGCACGTCTTCAGTTACCGCATCGGCTGCTTCCGCCGGCGCGACCGGAACATCCGTCGCGGCCTCTTCTTCCTGATACTGGGGCACATCCGTTTCAACCACTTCCTCAACCACCGGTTCAGGTTCGGCGAAACTAAAATCACCACCGGATGCTTTTTCCCGGGCGATGTAGGCCAGACCAAGACAGATAACGAAAAACAGACCCGCCAATATCCAGGATGACTTGGTTAAAAAGTTTCCTGTGCCCGCACTTCCAAATACGGTTTGCGATGCACCACCACCAAAGGAAGCACCCGCATCAGCGCCCTTTCCTTGCTGAATCAGAACCAACCCGATCAAGGCCAGCGCAATGACCACCAAGACAATCAACAATACGGTTTCTAACATTTTGTTTTCCTAATTAGCCTGCCGCCTGGCAGATCGCAATAAACTCTTCAGCATCGAGGGAGGCACCACCAATCAGTCCCCCATCAATATCAGGACAGGCAAACAGCTCCGCTGCATTCGAAGCCTTCACACTGCCACCATATAAGATGGACAAGCTATCAGCTACCGCCCCGTCTTCCCGAGCCAGTCGCGCGCGCAACGCCTGATGCACTTCCTGAGCCTGCTCCGGACTTGCCGTCTTACCGGTACCGATGGCCCAAACCGGCTCATAGGCGAGCACCGCCTTGGTCATGGCTGTGATACCGGCTCTATTGACCACAGCCATCAGCTGCTGTTCCACCACGGACATGGTTGCACCCGCCTCTCTTTGCTCCAGGGTTTCTCCTACACAAAGAATCGGCGTCAGCCCTGCTGCCTGGACCGCACAAAATTTTTCAGCAATCACATCGTCCTGTTCCCCATAAAGAGCCCGACGCTCAGAATGGCCCAGAATGACATGAGAGCAACCAAAATCCTCCAGCATGCCGACGGACACTTCGCCGGTATAGGCCCCGGACGGGTGTTCGCTGACATTTTGAGCACCCCATTGAATGGCCGTACCGGACAGCTCATCCGCTACCTGGCTCAAATAGGGGAATGGGGCGCACACCAACACATTGGCTCGCCCTGGCTGCAGGCCGTGCTTCAGCCCCTGTAATAGAGTGGCCACCGTGGCTTTGGTGCCGTTCATCTTCCAGTTGCCCGCTACGACAGGTGTTCGCATGCCACTACGCCTCCATTTTCACGAGGCGGCAATGGTAGCGAAGAAGATGTCAACATACAAGAAGGGGGTTAAGCGCTGATCACGTCCTCGACCACATCGGCAATCTGGCGGCACAGAGCGGCCACTTCCGAGGCGTTATCCCCCTCCACCATCACCCGAATAAGGGGCTCTGTTCCGGAGGCACGCAGCAACACCCGCCCACGCCCCGAAAGCTGGGATTCGACGGCCCTGACCGCATCCTGAACCTGGGGCAAGGACATCACATCCCTCTTTTCCGGCAAACGAACATTAATCATGGTTTGCGGCAGTTTGGTCATCCCCTCCCGCAACGCCAACAGGGGTTTATCCTGGGAAACCATGGCCGCCAGCACCTGAAGAGCGGACACAATGCCATCACCGGTGGTGGTCTTATCCAGACAAACGATATGACCAGAGGATTCCCCACCCAGCGACCAGCCTTTTTCAGACAACAGCTCTAGCACGTAGCGGTCACCCACATTGGCCCGCACGAAATCGATATCCAGCTCCTTCAGCGCCAATTCCAGACCATAGTTACTCATCAGCGTACCGACCACACCGGTCTGCAGGCGCCGGTCCTGCTGTCGCCCCTGGGCAATAATGTAGATAAGTTCGTCCCCATCCACCAGATCACCCTGCGCGTCTACCATAAGCACCCGATCCCCGTCACCATCGAAGGCGATGCCAAGATCCGCCCGCAGCTCCAACACCTTTTCCTGTAACGCCTGGGGATGGGTGGACCCACAGTTATGGTTGATATTCAGACCATCGGGTTTCACGGCAATGGGAATCACTTCTGCGCCCAGTTCCTCAAACACGGCCGGCCCGGGGGCATAGGTTGCACCATTCGCACAGTCCACCACGATCCGCAACCCATGGAGGGACAACTCCCGGGGAAAGGTGCTTTTGCAGAATTCGATATAGCGGCCGCGGGCATCTTCCAGCTTCCGGGTTTTACCAATAAGGTCAGAAGGCACAGTATCCATGGGTTTGTTCAGCTGTGCCTCAATGGCCAGCTCCACTTCATCCGGCAGTTTTTTACCATCGGTACAAAAAAACTTGATACCGTTGTCATAATAAGGGTTATGAGAAGCGCTAATCACAATTCCCGCCGCTGCCCGGTAGGTGCGGGTCAGATAGGCTATTGCCGGAGTAGGCATTGGCCCCAGCAACATCACATCCACTCCGGAGGCCGACAGGCCAGCTTCCAAAGCAGACTCAAACATATAGCCTGAAATACGGGTGTCCTTGCCGATCAGGATTTTCTGCCGCCCCTCATCCTGAGCGAACACTTTTCCTGCCGCCCACCCCAACTTCAGCATAAACTCCGGCGTAATGGGCGCCTTACCTACGGTACCGCGTATACCATCGGTGCCAAAATACTGTTTGCTCATTATTGTTCCTTACATTTAATGGGCAGATCTAAGTTGATTCCTGCACTGCTGCCAGGATTTTCAGCGCGTCCACGGTGGCAGCCACATCATGAACACGCACAATATGCGCCCCCTGCTGTGCCGCCAACAAGGCAGCCGCCACACTACCGGATTGCCGCTGATCCACAGGTTTGCCCGTTACGGTGCCAATCATGGATTTACGGGACAGGCCCACCAGTACCGGGAAACCCAGTTCCACAAAACGGTGCAAATGCTTGAGCATGGATAAATTGTGCTGCAGAGTTTTACCAAAACCGAACCCCGGATCAAGCAACAGGCGACTATCAGCAATCCCCGCCGTTCGGCATGCGGACACTCGCTGCAACAGATAACCTGCTACGTCGTCCAACACATCCTGATAACGGGGGTTGTCCTGCATGGACTGAGGAGTGCCTTGCATGTGCATTAAACACAGGGGCAATCGGCTTTCAACGGCATACTGCAGCGCACCTTCACGCTCCAGTGCCCGCACATCGTTGATCAAGCCCGCACCCGCTGACTCGGACTCGCGCATTACCAAAGGGGTGCTGGTATCCACGGAGATGACGGCATCGATTTCGCCGGCGAGCGCTTCCACCACGGGTATAACCCGATCCAGTTCCTGCGCTTCGGAAACCGGAGCCGCACCGGGACGAGTGGACTCCCCCCCCACATCAACAATAGCGGCACCCTCTGCCACCATCGCTCGCGCCTGCTCAAGGGCCGCTTCCTTACCCAGGAACCGGCCGCCATCAGAGAAGGAGTCTGGTGTCACGTTAAGCACCCCCATCACGGCGGGACGGGACAGATCTAAAAAACGGCCTCCACATTGGAGGCCGTTTGGGGGCGAACCGTTTGTTGGCATTCGCTTGTCTGAAGTTTAGTGGGTATTAGCCGGGCCACCGATGGAACCGGGGTTGCTGTCATCCTTTTTAGCGGTGCTTGCAGTATCCACAGCCGGGCTACCGCCGCTGGGACCATCGTTGGAATCGTTCCAGCCCTTGGGAGGATGAGGCTTGCGACCTTGCATAATCTCTTCAATCTGATCGGCATCGATGGTTTCGTACATCATGAGTGCTTCTACCATCATATGCAGCTTATCCATGTTCTCTTCGAGAATGCTGTGGGCGCGCTGGTAACAACCATCGATAATCTTGCGTACCTCTTCATCGATTTCCTTTGCGGTTTGGCCGGACACCATCTTGCGCTGGGTATATTGACGGCCGATGAACACTTCACCCTCATCCTCTTCGTAACTCAGGGGCCCCATCTTTTCAGACAACCCCCACTTGGTCACCATATTGCGGGCGATTTCAGTAGCACGATGAATGTCATTGGAGGCACCAGTGGTCACACCGTCCTTGCCCAAAGTAATCTCTTCGGCGATTCGCCCGCCAAACAGGGAGCACACCATACTTTCCAACGCGCGCTTACTCTGGCTGTACTTGTCCTCTTCCGGCAGGTACATGGTCACACCCAGCGCACGCCCGCGGGGAATCACGCTTACTTTGTATACGGGATCGTGCTCAGGCACCAAGCGACCAACAATGGCATGGCCAGCTTCGTGATAGGCCGTATTGAGCTTTTCCTTCTCGGACATGACCATACTTTTACGCTCGGCGCCCATCAGGATCTTGTCCTTGGCTTTTTCGAACTCGGTCATCTCCACTACGCGCTTGCTGGCACGGGCCGCGAACAGCGCCGCTTCATTCACCAGGTTCGCCAGGTCAGCACCGGAGAAACCGGGAGTGCCTCTGGCAATGGCCTTGGCATCCACATCATCTCCCAGCGGCACTTTGCGCATATGCACTTTCAAAATCTGTTCACGACCACGAATGTCAGGCGCTGACACCACCACCTGGCGGTCAAAACGACCGGGGCGCAGCAACGCAGAATCCAGTACGTCGGGACGGTTAGTAGCAGCAATCACGATAACACCGTCGTTTGCTTCAAATCCGTCCATTTCCACCAGCAACTGGTTCAGGGTTTGCTCACGCTCGTCGTGACCACCGCCCAGACCGGCACCACGGGAACGGCCCACCGCGTCGATCTCATCGATGAACACGATACAAGGTGCCTGCTTCTTGGCTTGCTCGAACATGTCGCGAACTCGGGAAGCACCCACACCCACAAACATTTCCACAAAGTCAGAACCGGAGATGGTGAAGAAAGGTACTTTGGCTTCGCCGGCGATGGCCTTTGCCAACAGGGTTTTACCGGTACCGGGAGGACCCACCATCAGCACACCGCGGGGAATCTTGCCGCCCAGACGCTGGAACTTGCCGGGGTCACGCAGGAACTCAACCAGCTCCTGCACTTCATCCTTGGCTTCATCACACCCTGCCACATCGGCAAAGGTAGTTTTTATCTGGTCTTCACTCAGTAGACGCGCACGGCTCTTACCAAAGGTCATGGGGCCGCCACGGCCACTGCCGCCACCCTGCATCTGCCGCATGAAGAACATGAAAATGGCAACGATCAGCAATATGGGGAAACAGGCCACCAGCAGCTGTGCCCACAGGCTTTGCTTTTCCGGCGCCCGGCCTTCCACCGCAACGTTGTTTTCCAGCAACATCGGCATCAGATCTATATCGGTGATGGCAGGCAAGACCGTCTCAAACTTTTCATTGGTCACGGTTCGGCCAGACACAGTTGAACCGTCAATGACCACCTTATCAACCTGGCCGGATTGTACGTACTCAACGAACTGGGAATAAGGAATTGCCTGGGAACTGGAATTCGCGCTGAAGTTATTAAAAACGGAAAGCAGAACAATTGCGATCACAACCCACAAAATGAGGTTTTTTGCCATATCGTTCAAGGGTTTACCCTCTCTTCACTTACGTCTGGCCGAACCAGACGAGAATACTTATTACTGCGTTTATTGACCTACATTACTACACAATAGACGCTTACACCATCTTTCGCTGGAAACAGGTCACGAACCTCGAAAACCCTTTCCCAGCAGGTAAACTTCCTTGGATCTGGGGCGGGAAGCTTCCGGTTTACGGGTGATTAATTTGCCGAAGGACTGCTGCATATCCTTCCGGTATTCAGGCAAACCTTCACCCTGGAATACTTTGACAAGAAAATCGCCGTTTTTCTTCAAAACCTGTTTCACCATATCCAAGGCGAGCTCCGCCAAGTACATGGCTCGAGGCTGGTCTACGGCGTTCATCCCACTCATATTGGGGGCCATATCGCAGATTACAAGGTCCAAGGGACGATTTCCTATCATTTCAAGCAGTTGCTGGTAAACAGACTCCTCCCTGAAGTCTCCCTGCAGGAACTGAACGCCCGGAATAGGGTCCATTTCAAGAATATCGGAGGCAATCACCATGCCGTGGTCCCCCACCAGTTTGGCCGCCATCTGACTCCAGCCGCCGGGTGCAGCCCCCAAATCCAGAACCGTCATCCCGGGCTTGATAAGCTTGTCTTTCTCATTAATTTCCAACAACTTATAAACGGCTCGGGAACGCCAGCCCTCATCTTTGGCACGTTGCACATAGATGTCGTCAAAGTGCTCGCGCAACCATTTACCGCTGGTTTTCGATCGGGACAAGGTTCACCTCGGTTTTGCATACCCACAATTCAGTGACTATTTTGCCTGATGCGCTGTCGGGCTGCGAATTTTTTGGTGTCCGGGGGCGGAGTGCTCTACAATACGCGCCCCGTGACACACTGGCAGGTAACCACACCATGGCATTGACCCAAGATCAGAAAAAGCGCTTCCGCAAACTGGCCCATCATCTCAAGCCGGTGGTGCTGGTGTCGGAGAACGGTCTGTCCGAGGGTGTCGTCGCCGAGCTTGACCGCGCTCTGGAGGATCACGAACTGATCAAGGTTCGGGTGAACGTGATGGAGCGTGAAGACAAGGTCGCCATCATTGAAGAGATCTGCGCCCAAACCGGTGCAGAGCTGGCCCAGGTCATTGGCAAGATGGCGGTGCTCTATCGCCCGGCCAAAAAACAGAATCCCAAGCTGTCCAATCTGATCCGTTTACAACCCTAAGTGGGCTCATAACCGCTGTTTGGAAAATTCTTGCACATTTTATCGATATACTGAGCTTATCGTACCCTGACGCTCGATATCGGCATGTCTATCCAGAAAAAGCTCATACTTACCTTTCTTGCCTTCAGTGGCGCGCTCATTATCAGCGTGTCACTGCTGGTTAAGTGGAGCTTTCGCAATAACTTTCTCGAGTACGTAGAACAGCAAAACCTGGCCAGGATGCAGGAGGCCAGCGTGCGTCTGGCTGATTTCTATCGCCAAAAAGGCAGCTGGGCCGATCTGCAGGCCAACCCGCACCAACTACGTCACCTGCTGGGCCGCCCTACTCCAACAAGGCCCCCTCCAGCGCCAGGCCGTGAGCATGAAGAACCAGAAGAGCCCGTGTTCAAGCCCCGCAAACCCATGCAGTTATTTTTTCTGCTGGACGCCAACAAGAATCTGGTGATGGGGCGGGAACCTGTCCATATTGAGGACAAGAGTCTGATCACAGTGGAAGTGGATGGCACAGCGGTGGGCTATATAGGTTTCAATCTGGACCGCCGCGCCTTCAACGCAATGGATGAGCGATTCGCCCGCAGGCAGGGTGAACAGCTGCTGTATATCTCGATTGTGGCCATCATTTTGTCGATACTGTTTGCCTGGCCAATATCGCTGTTTCTGGTACGGCGGCTGAATCATCTTGGGGCGCAAATCCAACATCTTAGCGAAGGCCGCTATGAACACCGAATATCACTGAAAGGCCAGGATGAGCTGTCACAGCTTGGCAATCACCTGAACCACCTGGCCTCGATGCTGCAGAAAACCGAGCAGTCCCGCCGCAAATGGGTGGCGGATATTTCCCATGAATTACGCACGCCGCTTGCCACCTTAAGGGCGCAGCTGGAGGCGATCGAAGACGGCATCCACCAATACAACGAATCCACTCACCAGCGCCTGACCGACCAGACCCTGCGACTGCAGCAACTGGTGGAAGATCTATATCAACTCTCCCTGGCTGACGTGGGCGCGCTGCAATATCGTATGCAAGAGGTGAATGCCAAAGCGCTGATTGAAGACTGCGTGCAGGGCTTCAAAAACCGATTCGAGCAGGCGGGGCTTGGCCTTGACTGCCGAATCGACAAGCAAATTACTTTGTTCGTCGACCCACAACGCATCCAGCAACTGCTGTCCAACCTGTTGGAAAACAGCCTGCGCTATACCCATGCTCCCGGGGAAACCCTGGTCACCGCTGGGCATGAGGGCAAACTCTTTTTATTGACAGTTGAAGACAGTGCGCCCGGGGTGTCAGATAGGCAACTGGAACAGCTGTTCGAACGTTTCTATCGTGGTGAAAGCTCACGCAATCGGGATAGCGGTGGTGCCGGGCTGGGCCTGAACCTGTGCCGCGCCATTACAGAAGCGCACCAGGGCAGCATCCAGGCGCAGCAAAGTGAAAAAGGCGGCCTTAAAATTACCGTCAACCTACCAATGGAAGCCCCATGAACCGAGTACTGATTGTTGAAGACGAAAAGGATCTGGCCAATCTGCTGGCAGATTACCTCAAGCACAACCAGTTTGAGACTCGGATCATCAGTGATGGCGCTGCTGTAATGGGTGCCTTCCAAACGTTTCAACCAGATCTCATTTTGTTGGACCTGATGCTGCCCAATAAAGACGGACTGACTCTGTGCAGGGAAATTCGCAGTCAAAGCGCTATCCCCATCATTATGGTGACGGCCAAAATAGAAGAAATCGATCGCCTGCTTGGACTGGAGCTGGGTGCAGATGACTACATTTGCAAGCCTTTCAGTCCCAGGGAAGTGATTGCCCGGGTTAAAGCCGTCCTGCGTCGCACGCTTGCCTCTACCGACGGGCAGAGCACAACGCCTGGCGGGCTTATCATGGACGAGAATACCCTGAGCGCAACTCTGTTTGGCGAGCAATTGTCGTTAACCGCCGTTGAGTTTCGTTTACTGAAAACCCTGAGTGAGGACCCCCGCCGCATATTCAGCCGGGATCAACTTATGGATTCCATGTACAACGACCGCCGCGTCGTGAATGACCGGACCATTGATTCCCACATCAACAAACTGCGCAAGAAGCTGTCAGCAGCCTGCCCCCACCAGGAAGTGGTGCACTCTGTATATGGCGTAGGGTACAAATTCGAACTTCCACATTCTTTGCACAATTGCTGAGAATTTCCTGCAAATACTGTTTGCATACTGTATTCGAACCCAACACAAAGGATCTAAAAACATGAGAGCACTTATCGCATTAATCATCAGCGCCGCCATCGCCATTCCCGTTCTGGCCTCGCCCCACGGTGACGGCAGTCACATGCTGAAAGGCTTAAACCGCCACCTGAATTTAACCGAAGAGCAGCAAACCCAGGTGCAGGCCATTTTTGAGGCTAAAAAACCAAGAATGGAAGCGCTTCGTGAGCAAATGAAAGCCCTGAAAGAAGAAACCGATAGCGAGATCAAAGCCATTCTCACACCTGAACAGGTGAAGCAATTCGAAGCCATGCAGGAAAAGCGCAGGGAGAAATTTGAAAAAATGAAGGAGCGCCATCAGAGCCGCATGGAATGAATTAACGAGCCGACTTCTTAACCTGCTTTACGCCGCGTACCCCGCGGCGTCTTTTTTATTGGCTTTGTACCCGGCTCATCACAAAGTAGACCAGCCCCAATAGAGCCTGGGCAATACAAATACCCTCCATGAGGCCCGCAAACCCATCTGTGTTTCTTAGTGACAAGGCCGCAACCGACAGTATGGCCACCACTATCAGGGAAAGGCTCTCCCAACGGAAGAATCTCGACTCATGCCGATTACTCCAGCGCAACAACATCACCGTCAGGCTCAATCCCAGGCTTGAAATCCACTGCAACCTGAGCACGGCATCAGGCACTCCGGCGTCAGATTGGCTCTGGTAAAACGGCATCCAGACCAGAACAAACAACCAGAGACTTCCCAACAGCAATACTTCCAATGCCTCTCGCAGAAAGCGCGGCGCGATCACATCGGACGCATTTTTCAGATCTTCGTTTTGGACGGGAATTTTATTCATTGAAAGAAAAAGGGGCGGGAACCGCCCCTTCAATCAGAGATGTTTCACTTTAAGAATTTCGTAAACCACGGTACCCCCAGGGGTATCCACGGACACTTCATCGCCTTCCAGCTTGCCAATCAGGCCACGGGCAATAGGTGAATTAACGGATAGCTTGCCTTGCTTGATGTCCGCTTCGTCGTCACCCACGATCTGGAAAGTTTTCTCTTCATCCTTGTCCACATCATAAAGGTCAACGGTGACACCGAAGATCACTTTGCCGTTGTTGTCGATCTTGGAGATATCAATAATCTGGGCATTACCCAGCTTGCCTTCAATTTCCATGATGCGACCTTCCACAAAGCCCTGTTCTTCCCGGGCAGCATGGTACTCGGCATTCTCCTTCAGATCGCCATGTTCACGGGCTTCCGCAATTGCCGCAACGATACGCGGACGTTCAACCTTTTTCAGGCGATCCAGTTCTTCTCGTAATTTTTCCGCACCCTGCACGGTCATGGGAAATCGGTTCATGATTGCAACTCCGCATGCAAATCCTGCAGACGTCGCACCGATATACCCACATCCGCTTGCAGTGCCGCACAGATGGCCTGGGCACCCGCAATGGTTGTGGTGTACGCCACCTTGTTCTGCAATGCTTCGCGGCGGATGTGATAGGAATCCGCCACTGCCTGCGTACCCTCAGTGGTGTTGATGATCAGGTCGACGTCTTTGTTCTTGATGGCGTCAACAATGTGGGGACGCCCTTCTTTTACTTTATTGATGGGTTTAACTTCCAAACCCGCATCCTGTATCAGCCTGGCGGTTCCACTGGTGGCGATCAACTTAAAGCCGAATTCACTCAGCTGACGGGCCACTTCTACCGCTGCCGGTTTGTCGCCCTCGCGCACACTGATGAAAGCCGTGCCTTTGCGGGGCAGTTTTTCACCGGCACCCAGGGAAGCTTTACCAAAGGCTTCACCAAACTGGTCACCTACCCCCATTACCTCACCGGTGGACTTCATTTCCGGCCCAAGAATCGGGTCAACCCCCTGGAATTTGGCGAAGGGGAACACCGCTTCTTTCACAAAATAGTGCTTGGGTACGATTTCATTGGTGAAGCCCTGCGCTTCCAGGGACATACCCGCCATACAGCGGGCCGCCACTTTCGCCAGCGACATACCGATACACTTGGACACGAAGGGTACCGTACGGGAGGCACGGGGATTCACTTCCAGCACGTACACTTCATTGCGCTTCACCGCAAACTGTACGTTCATCAAGCCAACCACACCCAGCTCCAGCGCCATCTTACGGGATTGCTCCCGCATTAAATCCTGCACTTCCTGATTCAAGCTGTAGGGAGGCAGGGAGCAGGCCGAGTCACCGGAGTGCACACCGGCTTGTTCGATGTGCTGCATCAGGCCGCCGATCACCACCTGCTTACCGTCCGATACCGCATCCATATCCACTTCGATGGCGTCATCAAGGAAGCGATCCAGCAGCACAGGTGCGTCGTTGGACACGCTCACCGCTTCGTTCATATAACGACGCAGTTCCGATTCCTTGTAAACGATCTCCATGGCACGACCACCCAACACATAGGAAGGACGTACTACCAGCGGATACCCGATCTCTTCCGCATAACGCACAGCTTCCTCAGTGGAGCGGGCGGTGCGGTTGGGCGGCTGACGCAGCCCCAGCCGCTCGATCATCTGCTGGAAACGCTCACGGTCTTCCGCACGGTCGATCGCATCAGGGGTAGTACCGATAATCGGCACACCAGCGGCTTCCAGATCACGGGCCAGCTTCAATGGCGTTTGGCCACCGAACTGTACGATCACGCCTTTAGGCTTTTCCAGCTCCACGATCGCCAGTACGTCTTCCAACGTAACCGGTTCGAAATAAAGTCGATCCGATGTGTCATAGTCAGTGGAAACAGTCTCCGGGTTACAGTTCACCATAATGGTTTCGTAACCATCGTCGCGCATGGCCAGAGCAGCGTGTACGCAGCAATAATCGAACTCGATACCCTGCCCGATACGGTTAGGACCACCACCCAGTACCATGATTTTGTCACGGTCACTGGGTGCAGCTTCGCACTCTTCCTCGTAAGTCGAGTACATGTACGCAGTGGTGGTCGCAAACTCCGCTGCACAGGTATCAACGCGCTTGTAAACCGGGTTCACGCCCAGTTCCTGTCGACGCTGTCGCACCTGCTTTTCGGACACTCCCAGCAATTTCGCCAGGCGCGCATCCGAGAACCCTTTGCGTTTCAGTTTCCAGAAACGGTCTTTATTCATATCGCCAATGGCGGACTTTTGCAGCTCCAGTTCATCGCGAATTATGTCTTCAATCTGCACCAGGAACCAGGGATCAATGCCGGTGCACTGGTACACTTCTTCTATTTTCATGCCGGAACGGAAAGCATCACCAATGACCCAAATGCGGTCCGGACCGGGATTTTTCAGCATATTCAGCAGTTCATCCCGGAAATCATCCGCGTTGGGGTCGAGGAAGGTATCAAAGCCATCCGAACCGACTTCCAGCCCGCGCAATGCTTTCTGCATGGACTCCTGGAAGGTTCGACCAATCGCCATCACCTCACCCACAGACTTCATTTGGGTGGTGAGCACAGGCGCAGATTTGGGGAACTTCTCGAAGTTAAATCGAGGAATTTTGGTAACCACGTAGTCTATGGACGGCTCGAAAGACGCCGGAGTATTACCACCGGTAATGTCATTCTGCAGCTCATCCAGGGTATAACCTACCGCCAGCTTGGCCGCGATCTTGGCAATGGGGAAGCCGGTGGCTTTGGACGCCAATGCAGAAGATCGGGATACCCGCGGGTTCATCTCAATTACCACCAGTCGACCGGTGTTGGGACACATACCGAACTGAACGTTGGAGCCGCCAGTCTCAACACCGATTTCCCGCAACACCGCCAGGGAAGCGTCCCGCAGGATCTGGTATTCCTTATCAGTCAGGGTTTGCGCCGGAGCCACGGTGATGGAGTCGCCGGTGTGCACTCCCATAGGATCGAAGTTCTCGATGGCGCAGACGATGATGCAGTTGTCGTTCTTATCCCGCACCACTTCCATTTCATATTCTTTCCAGCCAATGAGCGATTCATCAATCAACAGCTCATTGGTGGGCGACAGGTCCAGACCGCGCTCGCAGATCTCGATAAATTCTTCGCGGTTATAGGCGATACCGCCACCGGAACCACCCATGGTAAAAGAGGGACGGATAATGCAGGGGAAGCCCAGCATATCCAGCACTTGCAGGGCTTCTTCCATGCTGTGGGCGATGTGGGCTCGCGGGGTTTCCAGGCCGATGGACTTCATGGCCTTGTCGAAACGCTCGCGGTCTTCCGCCTTGTCGATGGCATCCTGAGTCGCCCCGATCAGCTCCACATTGAACTCATCCAGCACACCGTGCTTGGCCAGGTCCAGGGCACAGTTCAGCGCCGTCTGACCACCCATGGTGGGCAACACCGCATCCGGTCGCTCCTTCTCGATGATTTTGGCAACCGTTTTCCACTCCACCGGCTCGATGTAAGTGGCGTCCGCCATGGCCGGGTCGGTCATGATGGTGGCTGGGTTGGAGTTCACCAGGATGACACGGAAGCCTTCTTCCCGCAGGGCTTTACAGGCTTGCGCGCCGGAGTAATCGAATTCGCAGGCCTGGCCGATCACGATGGGGCCGGCACCCAGAATCAAGATACTTTTTATGTCAGTACGTTTTGGCATTGCATCCTACCGTTACGTTAATTGGCTTACTTGGCGCGTTCTTGCATGAGTTCGATAAAGTGATCGAACAAGGGCGCTGCGTCATGAGGGCCAGGGCTGGCTTCCGGGTGTCCCTGAAAGCTGAAGGCCGGTTTGTCAGTACGATGAATACCTTGCAGGGAGCCATCAAACAGCGACCGATGGGTTGCCCGCAGATTGCTCGGCAGGGTCGCTTCATCGGCTGCAAAACCGTGGTTCTGGCTGGTGATCATGACGGTGTCATCATCCAGGTTTTTCACCGGATGGTTGGCGCCGTGGTGACCGAACTTCATCTTCACGGTCTTGGCTCCACTGGCCAGGGCCAGCAGCTGGTGCCCAAGGCAAATACCGAACACAGGGATGTCGGTTTCCAGAATTTCCTTGATCGCCTTGATGGCGTAATCGCAGGGTTCCGGATCGCCGGGGCCGTTGGACAGGAAGATGCCATCCGGGCTCATGGCCAACACCTCGCTGGCCGGGGTCTGGGCCGGCACCACCGTCAGGTCGCAACCGCGATCCGCCAGCATGCGCAGGATGTTGCGCTTGACCCCGTAATCATAAGCCACCACTTTATATTTGCCGTTGTCCTGGCGGGTATGCCCTTTACCCCAGGCCCAGGAACCTTCAGCCCAGTAGTAGGGCTCGGTAACTGTGACCTCTTTGGCCAGGTCCATTCCCTTCAGCCCGGGAAAACCTTTGGCTGCGGCCAGAGCGACGTCTTCGTCTATATTGCCTGCCATGATGCAGCCACCCAGGGCACCCTTCTCCCGCAGGATTCGGGTCAGCTTTCGGGTGTCGATGTCGGCAATACCGACAATTCCGTTGTCCCGCAGATACTCATCCAGGTTCTTCTGTCGCCGCCAGTTACTGGCCAGCAGCGGCAAATCGCGGATAATCAGGCCTGCAGCCCAGATTTGACGAGACTCTTCGTCTTCATCAACCACTCCGGTATTGCCAATGTGAGGATAGGTCAAGGTGACCATTTGCCGGGCATAGGAGGGATCGGTGAGGATTTCCTGATAGCCGGTCATGGCGGTGTTGAAACAGAGCTCGCCCTCGGCAACCCCGGACGCGCCCGCGCCATGGCCGGGGAACACGCCGCCATCGGCCAGCACCAGCACCGCCGTGGCCGCAGATGGTATTTCACCCGATTTCCCGGATGGCTTGTCCGGTTTCTTTTTTGATTTCGGGGGTGGCGACGGTCCCCGTGACGACTCCCCCCCCTTACGCGCA
>PAPM01000011.1 GCA_002708905.1 Pseudomonadales bacterium
CTCTGCACCGTAGGTGCGAGAAGGAGGCGCCAAAGGCGTCCCGCAGGGATGGCGAGTATGCTCGCCACTTAAAGTAGGTCATCGTCAGGCTCCTAATTAGAAAAACCCCATCCAGTTAACCTGGATGGGGTTTTTTATTGGCTACAAAAAGCCAGCGCTTAGATTATCCTGAAGCCTCTGTTGCCGAGGCTATGAGCCTGTTGGGCGAAGATTTCACTTTGTAAGACTAATAAGTCTAGAATGTTTCTTTTGTGCGAAAACTGCACTAATTTGTTTTTTTTAATTTCCTGATCAAGTTTATTCTTTCCTAACCCTGTATTGTATCGCTTCCTTGTCTAGTTAGACGTAGTAGGAAAATCCATCATGAATGACAACGGCGATCTAATTCTCCGCTATTTGGAGAGATTAGGTGTTGAGTTCATTTTTGGTGTACCTGGTGGGGCAATAGAACCGTTATACAACGCCCTTGCTCGTAGTGAAAGAAATGGAGGCCCAAAAGCTGTCATAGCGCGCCACGAAACTGGTGCTGCGTTTATGGCGGAAGGTTATGCCAGGGAAACAGGTAAGCTGGGAGTATGCTGTGCAACCTCAGGTCCAGGTGCAACCAATCTGCTGACAGGTGTCGCAAGCGCCTACGCAGACTCAACACCGGTTTTGGCTATTACTGGCCAACCTTCGTTACACACCTTTGGAATGGGAGCCCTCCAGGAAGGCTCCTGCACGGGTATCAATACGGTACAGATTTTTGACGATTGTACACGTTTCAATACTCTGATTTCTCATCCAGCCCAATTGGAGCGCAAGCTCGTGATGGCGATCAGCCACGCAATGGGTAATAACCCTGGTCCTGTGCACCTCAGTGTGCCCGTGGATATTATGCGCTCTGAGGTCCAGTCGGTTGAGTGCAGCGGAAATCTATGGGCCTTTATCGATCATGAAGTTGTGCCCACTTATGAAGCGGAGCGGCTGCTCTATGACGAATTGCACGATAAGCAGTTTGTCACAGTTCTGGTTGGCGAAGGCTGTGTGGGTGCAGTCGATGATATTCTCGCGCTAGCAGAAGCTCGCCAATGGAATATGGTCACTACTCCTCGAGCGAAAGGTCTGATCCCTGAAAATCATCGACTATACCGAGGGGTTTTCGGGTTTGCAGGTCATTTCAGCGCCCGCAGTGCGATGCTACAGGAGAACGCACAGCGCATATTGGTGCTGGGTACTGGTTTGGACGAAGTGACCACCGGGGGTTGGGATCAATCAACCGGCCTGGACAGGCAGCGTCTGGTTCACGTTTCCAATAACCCGGAACACTTAAGCCGTTCTACCAACGCGTTACGTTGTATCCTGGGCTCACCCAGATTGCTGTTGAAACGTTTGAATAGACGATTGAAGGTTTACCAGCCACAACAGCAGTGGGATTTCTGTGAGTTGTCCGCCAGTGGGTTACCGACAAATTATACCCTTGAGTCCGGCATTTGCTGTGTGGAGAAAGGGCGGCCGATCAAGCCCCAGGCTTTATTCTGGTACTTGAGTCAAATCGTCGATCCACAAGCCCGTGTATACGCGGATAGTGGCAGCAGTTACTTATGGGCCATTCATTATTGGCGGGTAGGTTATCCGTTGGATAATGGTAGGAGCCCATTCCACATAGGCATAGGTTTTTCGTCCATGGGCTGGGCCATTGGGGCGTCTATCGGCGCGGCGGCGGGTGCCGATGGTAAGCCTGTTATCTGCATCACTGGAGATGGCAGTGCTTTGATGAGTGGACAGGAAATCACTACGGCACTGCAAGAGAACCTGAATGTGCTCTTTATTATCTTGAATGATTCCTGTCTCGGAATGGTAAAACATGGACAGGCTTTGGGGGGGGCAGAGAGCATTGGTACGTCGTTGCCACAGGTTAACTTCGCGCTGATGGCCGAAGCTATGGGGGTACAGGCTTATCACGTTCACTCCTTCTCTGATCTGGAGCAGGTTGATTTGGCAAACCTCTTATCACAGCCCGGACCCTGCTTGCTTGATGTCAAAATAGATGCTTCGGAAATTCCACCGATGGGGAATCGCATGCGGGTGTTGGCGGGGTCCTCAAAAGGAGACGCTTATGTCTGATAATTTTGTTTTGCACTCCTCGATCTGGAGAGAGGAGGCCGCAGAGAGTAATCCTTTTGTGGCCAGTCGTTGCTTCGCATTCGGATATGATGTCTATGGCGAAGTTTTACCGAAGAGCAGCTGGTCCGAGTACATGCTACTTCTGTTTCTCGGCGAAAAGCCCAGCGCTGAAGCTGCCATGTTGATCGAGAAATTGGCGATTGCCCTGGCTAATCCCGGCCCAAGGGAGCCCAGTGTCAGAGCTGCCATGAATGGTGGCGTTGGAGGCTCGGTGGATGCAGCCTCGTTGATTGCAGCTTTAGCCGTTGGCGCAGGCCAATACGGTGGCTCCCATGAGGTCGCACTGTTGGTGGAAGCCTGGAACCGACTTGGCCGGGATTTACCTGCATGGTGTGATTACCTGTCTCACCCCAATCGGGATTATCGCGAGGATGTGTGGAGTCCGATTGAGCATCCTCCCGGATTTGATCCCCACGGAGTTGAATGCGCTCAGCCGGTGCTGCAATCCCTTGAGTTCCTGGCGGAAGTTTCCCCGGGTAGGAACCTGATCTGGCTGTTCGAACAGAGGGTGGCTTTAGAGCAGCATACGGGGCTGCCTATCACTATGTCAGCCGTAGCGGCGGCGGCCTTTGCAGACCTGGGCTTTTCCAGTACCCAAGCGATTATGATGTATTTAATGCTGAGGTTGCCCGGAGCCGCAGTCCATGCGATGGAACAGGAAAAGTTGGGCTGGAAGAAATTCCCTGCCTATGGTCAGGCGATCAGTATTGATAATGATCCTGGAGAATTGGGTGTTCCCGATGTGAGTAGGTTTGAGCTATGAGTATTGAAGATTTACAGTCAGCCCAGGACCAGCTTCACTCTGCGCTGGGCAAGGCGTTTTTGTCTGAGCGGGTAGTGATGCGTGGCAAGGATCTCCACTACGAGTTGGGTAGGAAGGATTGGTTAAGCGTGATGGTGTATGCCATTACCGGGCGGGAATTCAGTGAAAATCAGATTCGTTATATGAATTTCATGTGGGTGGCCACCAGTTATCCCGATGCGGGTATCTGGCCGAATCAGGCGACGGCACTAGCGGGAACTTCCCGTACAACGCCATCTTTGTCGTTAGTTGCCGGGCTGGCGTTGTCGGAAGCCCGGTTGTACGGCCGAAAACCCGATCGGCGGGCAATGGACTTCTTTTACAGGGCTGCAGCAAAGCTTGATCAGGGGTTCTCTCTGGAGGAAGTCATCGAGAAGGAAATCGAAGAGAGGAAGGTGGTGTTTGGTTATGGTCGTCCCTTGGTTCGACTGGATGAGCGGGTCGCACATACCCTCAATGTGATCACGGAACTCGGGCTTGACGGGGGACGCTATTTTAACCTGGCGCTAGAGGTCCATCGTTATCTGAAACGGACGCGTGGACTCTCTATAAACATCGCAGCCATCAGTGCCAGTACCATGGCGGATATGGACTTCTCCACAGAGGAATATCAATTGTTTTTAACGCTGGTGTTTGTGGCCGGGATGGTGCCCTGTTACCTGGATGCGAAAGGGCGCCCTGAAGGCAGCTTCTTCCCTGTGGCCTGTAGCAATTTGGTGTATTCCGGCGTCCCGGAACGCTCCTGGTAAGGGAGAAACCAGGGTAATCCATCTATTTTTCATAAACTTAAGCATGTTTCGTTGCAATTCAAGGTTTTGCTGCTAGATTAGTGAAAAGTATCCGTGACAGCGCCTCATAGGATGTGGGGCGTTTGTTGCAGAGAAAGATACTTCTCCAGGGTGTCTCGATTATAAAAAAATTGGATAAGAGTTCAGTTTTCATGGATGAGTAGTAATTGAACTTCCAGCCTTTGGGATATGGCTTCAGGGAGTTATCTATGAAGCGTTTTGCCACGTTTATGCTCGCATTGCCCACTTGTGGGTTCGGCTACTCTGACTCTGATCTATGGGATTTATCGCTGGCAGAGTTAATGGATGTGCAGATCACGCGTGTTGCGACCGGGAGTCCTGCTCCCCTGAATCGTGCTGCAGCGATCGTTACCGTTATTACTTCTGAAGATCTTCGACGCACCGGAGCCCGGGATATTGAAGATGCTCTGATGTCCGTTCCCGGCTTATACGTCGGACGCTCTGAGCAGGGCTACGCCCCTACCTATATATTTCGTGGAATCTACGGCAGTTTGAATCCCCAAGCCCTATTGATGATTAACGGGTTCCCCCAGAAGTCGTTGCCGACAGGTAACAAGGGGAATGTTTGGGGCGGCATGCCGGTCGAGGCTGTGGACCGGATCGAAGTGATTCGAGGGCCGGGTTCAGCACTGTATGGTGCGGACGCTTTTGCCGGAGTGATCAATGTCATCACTAAAACGGCTAAGGAGATCAGTGGAACTCAGGCCGGTATTCGTGGAGGCAGTTATAATACCTACGATGCCTGGGTGCAACACGGCGGCAATGTACAAGGCTGGGACGTAATGTTTAGTCTGGAAGCCGGGACCACGGACGGCCATAAAGAAATTATTGAATCAGACGCCCAGACTCAATTTGATGAACAGTTCTCGGCAATCCCTGGCTATACACCAATCTCCAATGCACCCGGCCCCATCAACGCTGGTTATGACAATCTCGACTTCAGGCTGGACGTCAGCAAAGCGGCATGGCAGATAAGGTTCGGCTATCAAAACCGAAGTAATCTCCAAGCAGGGGATGGGGTAGCCGGGGCCCTAGACCCAAACTCAAGTTATCGTTCGGATATCGCCAACCTGGATGTGTCTTACACTCAGGAAGTATGGAATGATGATCTCTCGCTTGTATCCCAGTTCAGCACTTATTACGCGTCCCAGAAACCGTTGGAAGACAATTTTCTTTTCCCCAAAGGGGCGTTTGTGAATACCTTCCCGGATGGCTATATCGGCAATCCTGGCAATAAGGAAATTCAGGTTACGCTGCAGCAATTCCTGGTTTATAACGGATGGGATAGCCACCGGCTTCGCTTGGCTGTGGGGGCGACTTTTGGCGATGTGTATGAAACCACAGAAGAGAAAAATTTTGAGGTGGATCTAGCCACACCGAAACCCGAGGGGCTGGTGGATGTCAGTGACACGGACGAAGTCTGGCTGCCGGAAGCGGACCGTACGTTGTATTTTCTATCGCTCCAGGATGAATGGCAGATTGATACGGATTGGCAGTTGGTTCTAGGTGCCCGTTACGATCATTATTCGGATTTTGGCGATACCGTAAATCCGCGTTTGGCATTGGTGTGGGCGACGACCGATGCCTGGACTACCCGATTGCTCTATGGCAGAGCGTTTCGTGCCCCCAGCTTTTCTGAACTGTATATCATTTCCAATCCTGTGGTTTTGGGAAATCCGGAGCTTGATCCGGAGGTTATCGACACCTACGAGCTGGCCTTTAATCACCAGTTGGGCGTAGGCAGTTCCTATGGTTTGAACTTCTTCTACTACAAAATTACGGATATGATCTTATATGAGCCAACCGGTAACGGAATTGACCTTGCGGCTGAAAATGTGGGTGAGAGAGACGGTCGGGGAGTTGAGTTCGAACTCAGCCACCCCTTTAGCGATAGCCTAAAACTGATCGCAAACTACTCCTACCAGGAGGCGACTAATACCAACCTGGACGATGATGTTGGATTTGCACCGAACAATCAGTCTTATGCCCAGTTGGACTGGGATATTAGTTCTGATTGGCATGCGAATCTGGAAATGCACTGGTTTGGTCGGATTCAGCGTGATCCGTCGGATGATCGTCCTGCCGTGAAAAGTGCCTCAGTTTGTAATTTGACGCTACGTCGAATGAATCTGATGGCTGGACTTGAAGTCGCCCTCAATATTCGCAACATCTTCGACAAAGAGTGGCGTTCCCCCAGTTGGACCCGCATCGAACACGATTATCCGGCACCAGGGCGAAACGGCAACATCACGCTCCGCTACACGTTTTGATTTTAGAGTAGCCCCGTTTCAGCAAACGGGGCTTACTTCAGCTTCAGTTCTTCGTATTGCTCGGTCTCCGAGTTCCATTGCAGAAACTCATAATCTTTACTGCTGACCGGGTCTTCGAATTCCAGTCTTAATTGCAACGGTTTCCCATCGGCATTGGTTTTTGTCACCTCTATGGTTAGCCCGGACAAAGAGACCACATCACCGGAGGAAAATGGGTATTTTTCCAAATCGCGTACCGATTCCTCAGTAGGGTCATCGATAAACCCATTGGCTCTGGATAATGTCAGCACATGTCCTTCAGCGTTCATTTCCAAGCCGTCATTCAATGTTGTAATCGTCCAGATTCGATCGGGGATAGGCTCATGGCGATAAAATCGTAACCCGGCGATCGCTAGTGAGGAGGCAAGTGGGGGGGAAAACAGGATCAGCTTTTTCTCCGCAATGTTGTCCACGCTAGAGAAATAGGAGGGTTTCTCCGATACAGCCAGAGCCATGAACTTGGTGCTGTAGGTCATCAATGGCATCAGCAACGGTGACAGGATCAGGTGGAACAAGGCCATCAATCCAAAGACAAACAGGCTGTAATAGCGGACGAGTGCATTACGCGGGCGATCTTTCACTATCCACAGTTTATGGATAAAGCCAGCCAACAAGGCGGCGCCGCCAATTCCCGGGAACAACAACAGTCGATCATAGGGTGAGGCTGCCAGGGCAGGTAAAATGGAGAACAGCATTCCGGCGCACCAGAACCAGGTGCTGCGCCGGGCCCTCTGCAACAGCACTACAGGTATCAATATCATCATCAGGAAAACGGCACATACAATCGAATAGAGGTGCTTTTCCCCCGGTGTCAGCGTATAGATATCAGCGGGTATAATGCCCCATTGACTGGCTAACAGGACCGGCAGCCGTTCAACGGCGGCCACCACAAAGGCCATGGGCTGGGTGGCCGGGTCGACATAATAGGCTCCGGCGTGGGCTGCGCCAAATCCAGCCTGTTTGTAAACGACCCACCAGGAAACAATGACAACAAAATACGGCAGTGCCGCTAGCACTCCTTTAACCGGGCCCTTTTTGTCCATGAACAGGGCATAGGCTCCGATATAACCGAAGACCGAAATACCCAGCTCCGCCGAAAACAGGGCCAATATTTGGGCGACCAAAGCTCCCAGCAGGTAATGTAAACCTTCTTCTTCGCGCCACTTTATATGCAGCAGTAGAGTGACCAGGCCAAAGGTAAGGGCCAGTAGGGCGTTGCGATTGGAGATCCAGCTCACGGTAAAACCGTGGGAGCTGTCCAGGGCATATAGAAAAAGCGCCAACAGAACGGCCGTTTCCGTTGGAAAATAACGTTTGTACAGGTTAGCCACCAGGATCACAGCGACCATGTACCAGGCGATGTTGTGGAGGTGCATTAACCAGGGAGAATTAGGCCATAGCTGGTAATCCAACCAATGGAAAACCTCGGTAAGGGGACGCCAGAATGCATATTTCATGTCCGCGTAGGTCCACCATGGGATCAGGCTGTAGTCCATCAGCAGGCGGTTTCGCTCAGGATCACCGTTAATGAACGAAAATAAACCAAAAAGAGACAGATCATCTGGTTTTCTGATGGGAAGATCAGCGTTCAATAACGCGTAGTGCAGGTAATCGTCACCCATGTACCCGGTAAACAGTGCCGGGAGACAGAGTAATAAGGTAATGAAAATGATGAGGTTACGGCGGCCAGTATACGAGGTCGGCATGGATTACTGCTCGTTTTTATTGTTATTGAATGCCGAGTTTATTGTTGAAATCTGATGATCACAACCGCTCTGGTCTAAAATCCGGTCAATTTGTATCGGTATATACAAAGTGTATTTTTTGTATTTATAAGAGTATTATTATTTGCTCTGTTATTGGCTCAATATTCAGCCTAAAATAGTTAGCAAAACCCATTTCGTTAAGTAGTAGTTGGGGGATTAAAACTGATGGAACAACAAATTGAGCAACCAGAAGATCTGTCTCTGGTTGATATTCTTCTGAAGGCGACTCAGAAGGAGCTTGGTCAAGCCAAGGAAAAATTCAATTTTCCAGTACCCGGACAGGGTGCAAAAGCCGATGTACTGTTCAATTCCATAGGCGTGTTTACCAGCAAAGGGATAGAAGAAACCACAGTTCAGGATTTGCTGGATGCGGCCAACATCTCCCGGCGTACATTCTATAAGTACTTCAAAAACAAGGTGGATGTTCTGGAGAGCATCTATCAGGTGGCTGCTGAACTGCTGGTGGTTCGCTTTAAGGCAGTGCGCAAAGAATCCAAGTCCATGAGCGAGTTCATCGTTCAATGTGTGGAGCTGTATTTTGACTACCACACTCATCTTGGGCCTCTGGTTCGGATGATGACCGAAGAAGCGCGCCGTGCGGAGTCCCCTCTGGCGGCTCACCGTGAGACCTTGCTGGCGCACATTGTTGAATTATTTGATGAAAAGTACTTCGAGATGGAAGGGGTGCATCTGGATCCCAAGGTTTATTACTCGCTGATCTGGATGATGGAGAGCGCTTCCATGAATTTGCTGGCTCACCTGCCCTGCGATCAATCTGTGGTGGAACAGTACAAATCCGTCATGTGTGCGATCAGTGCCCGGGTTGCCATGACCAGCTCTCTGCAATGGGAGTCGCTGCCGGCTATGCCCCTCAAAGGCTAGGTTAAAAACCTGCTATCTCCGTAAAATAAGTCTAAGCTTTCAATAGGTGCCTGATACTTCTGATCAGGCACCAGCGCAACCAGTGTACATGGAGTGATTGATTGCAGGAGGCAGCAGTGTCACAGAGTCCCCCCAAGGTCGCCGCGATATTTAACCCCAAGGGCAGTAGCTTGTTGGCTGAGTCACTGGGGGATCAATACACCGTTCTGGTGAGTAGTTCGCTTGAGAGCATGGTCCCGGGTGATGGCGAGCTGGTCTTGGCCATCATTGATATGGTCGATCAGGTTGATGATGCCCAGGATGTCTGTAAGCGGCTTAAGGCAGACGATAATTTCGAAGATATCCCGGTTATAATTTACTGCTCAAGCTCGACTCCGGTTGATGCGATGGCGCTGTTTGATGCCGGCGCTGACGATATTGTGGATGCCGGGATCAACCGCCAGGACCTCCTGGCTCGTCTCAGCAAATCAGTGTTCCATACCATTGGCAACCGTCAACTGAAAAGCCGCCTCAAGCAGGCCAACGAGATGGCCTTTAGTGCCATGTCGGACACCAGCGACCTTGGCGTCAACATACAGTTTCTGGTGCATTGTCATGAATGTAACAACCTGGATGAGTTGGCGATGCTGTTGTTTCGGACACTCTCCCACTATCAATTGAGTTGCAGTCTGCAGTTACGCAGTGAATTTGAAGTAAAAAATATCGAGGAGAATGGTCTGGCCAAGGATCTGGAGTCGCGGCTTTTGTGGGAGCTAAAAGACCGTGGCCGCTATGTGGACTTTGGTCGCCGCTGCGTGATGAATTACGGTCAGGTCTCCTTGCTGGTAAAAAACATGCCTGATGATGAAAAGCGTTTCGGGACCATTAAGGATAACGTTTTTGCCTTGCTGCAAGGCGCTGATGCCAGGGTCAAGTCCATTGACAGCAGTCGTATGCTGGAGATGGAACGTGACCTTATGAAAGGGATGTCCACCAAAATGCAGGACGTTATGGAACAGGTCGATGAGCGTTATCAGGAAGTGATGCGCCGATGTGCCGATCTGGTGGAAGATATGGCCGTGAGGGTGGATGAAGCCATTTTGTTCCTGGATCTCACTGAGGACCAGGAGAATACTTTTTCCAACATTATGCAAATGGGGGTTACTTCCATCAGCGAGCTGTTTAATGAAGGTGTGAAGATAGATGAGAGTTTCCGTAAACTGATCGAATATCTGAATAGCACACTCAATAGTAGTGACCATGCTTCAGTGGAAGAAATGCGTGCATTGTTGAACAAACTATAACGCTATAAATACAGGTTATAAGGATTCGATAAAACGGAATCTCGGGATTGCTTCACCATTGATCTCCACCGTTTCCGTAAACATGGATAAAGGGCGAACCCAAAGATCATAATTGCCGTAGAGCGTTCGGTATACCACCATGGGCTCTTCGGTTTCGCTATGGCGCGCGACCCCGATAACTTCATAATCGTTGCCTTTGTAGTGTCGATAGCGTCCAGGCTGTAACATACGTCTAAAAACCATGTATAAGGATAATTATAATAGAATCATGTTTCTGCCGCAGAGGCAACAGCGCTCTGTTATAGCCGCTGCTTACCTGGCTGAATTCCTGATACTATTGCCGAAGTTTATCAAGACAGGGAGCAGGCTCTTGATCCGTTTTCTTATCCTGGCGATTGCATTTCTCAGCGCCAGTTTGAGCCAGGCCCAGGGCGCAGTGACCAAGCTTATTCTCACTGAATCGCAAGCGAGTGCGGTGGCCGGACCTCATATGCAGTGGTGGTTTGATACAGACCGCACAGGGTCCATTTATTCGCTGTTGGATGCGTCTGTCGGTTGGCAAAATTCTCAAGTTGATATACCCAATCTGGGCTATCGACGCTTTCCCGTTTGGTTTCGCTTTAGCGTTGAAAATCGAGGCGTTGATACGGAGTGGAACCTGGTAATCGATTACCCCCTCATTCGCGATCTTGATGTTTTTGTAGTTCAGGGCCGGGAGGTGGTGGACATCTTCCAACTGGGGGAACGCTTTGCGTTCAACGCCCGCCCGGTCAAGCATCGCAATTATATTATCCCGTTCTCTCTGGATGCCGGTTCGGAGCTGGAGTTTTATATTCGGGTGGAGGGGCCTTATGCGGTCCAGATGCCGGTCACCATCAAAAATGCAGCCGCTTTATTGGAATACGAAGGCTACGCGGTGTTGTTACATGGTTTGTTTTTTGGCTTTGTTGTGGTGATGGGCTTCTACAATTTGTTCCTGTTCTTGTCCACTCGTGAAACCCCATATTTCTTCTATGTTTGTTTTACCTTTTTGATGGGGCTGTTCCAGTTTGTACAGCAGGGGTTCGCTTATCAGGTGTTATGGCCGACAGAGGTGGCCTGGCAAACCAAATCCACCGGGGTGCTGCTGCATTTGTGTTTGATTTCCAGTTACCTTTTTGTGAACAGCTTCCTGAATTTGCGCCAGTCTATTCCCTGGAATTTCAAAGCGATTATCTTTTTCATTTGCCTGTCTGTGGTTGCCCTCGCGACCGCGCCGTTTATGGATGAATTCTGGACCATACGATTTGGTGTATTGCTGGTGGTGCCGGCCATCATTCTGGCTGTTGTGGGTGGGTTGATTGCCTGGCACAGGGGGCGTAGTGATGCCAAGTATTTTTCCATTGCCTGGTTTGCCTTTTGGGTTGGAGGAATGCTGCTGGCGCTGAATAAGTTGGGTTTGCTGCCCCGCAATCATCTTACTGAACATGGCGCGGAAGTCGGTATGGTTATTGAGTTGACTCTGTTGGCTTTCGCACTGGCGGATCGGATCAAGACTGAACGCAACCAATCGCAGGAATTGGCTAATCATGCCAGGGCAATGGAACGGGCCGCCCTGATGGCAAAAGAGCGCGCACTAGAGTTGGAGAAGATGAACTCGGAGCAGTTGGAACGCAGCGTGCGTGCCCGTACCCGTGATTTGCACAAAGCGCTATCGGAGCTTTCCCAAATGAACAAGCGCCTGGAGCAACTGAATCAGGTGGATTCGGTTACCGGTGTGGGCAACGAAAACAGTTTCCTGGTCAACTTGAGTAAGGAGTGGGATCGCTCCTACCGTGATGGGGAAGTGTTGTCGTTAATTGTTGTGGAACTGGATAATTACCGGGATATTCTGGCGGACTACGGGAGTGTTGCGTCGGATGAATGCTTAAAGAATGTGGCCACTATTTTGGAGCGTTTGATCTCCAGACCAGCGGATTGTATCACCCGCTATGGCGACAAAGTGTTCGGCATTATTCTGCCGGGAACAGATGAAAAAGGCGCTGACCATTTAGCGGCGAGAATCGTTGAGTCGGTAGCGGAGCAACCTTTTGATTTCGGTATTGCCCGGGTTCAGGCCTCGGTTAGCGTGGGGGTAGCGGCGGTGCTACCGAAAAGACCTGACCAGCATCAAGATCTGCTGATGTCGGCTGAGAGTGCTGTGTATATGGCAAAAAGCGGCGGAGGCAACCGAGTCGAATTTGTTACGATAGAAGGCTGAGTCACTCCGCCAGGGTAGCCAGAGCACGATCCAGCCAGTTTTCAGGCACCACAAACAAACGTACGGGCTTTTCCTGCCAGTGACTCACTAAAAGCTGTACCGGGTGTGGATAACGTTGCTGTGAGAAACGCTCCTGGATTTGCAGAAAAGTTCTGGGTTGCCGATCACGCAACACCATCCATTCGTCTTTATTCAACCAGTGAAAAACAATCTCACCCAGACGGGCAAAGTGATGACGGAAATCCTGCTCGGTCATCCAGATGCCGGTGAGGTGATCTTTCTCAATGTTGCTGGGGCGTGTATGTTCAGTATGCAATGGGTAAAACAAGCGGCCCTTGCTGACCAGGCGGGTGCGGCTGATGTTCCAGCCTCGCGATTGACAATAATTCTTTGCCAGAGCCTGTCTGGATAATTTCAGCTGCTTCTCCACCAGATGGTGATATTTTAAATCCAGGCGATCTTTCTGGTGGGGGCCAAACCAATGGGTTTCGTTATTCAGCGGTGGAATGCCCAGATAGAATTTTATGGCCAGCTCCCAGTGTTCGATATCACCGTTCTGTTGGTTCAGTACGATCATATCGAACTCGCCGAAGGTCTTGCCGTCTTCCTGTATCTGAACATTATGGGCCAGGCAGCGATAGCGTGAGTTGTGGCGTAACCAATACAGCCACAGGCGTTCAAAGTAGGGCCCCAGACGATGATTCTTGGTATGTTCCAAATGGTCCTGCAATGGCTGAGGACGACGATCCAGTTGAGTTAGATGGGGCAGAATATCGTTGAAGGCCTGTTGGTAAAACTCAGCAGAAAAATGTTGGGAATGATCGGTGGTTTTCATCAGGCTGGGACTGAGGATGGCCCAGACCAGATCCCGCACATGGGGGGATTGAAATTGCTGGAGGGTGGCCTGCAGTTCCATCGCGTTGATCTATTTTCGATGGAACAAAAGCAGGGAGACGACGCCGGTAACCAATCCGGTAATGGCACCATACAGATGGCTGTCGATGGCCACTGCACCACCGATCAGTCCTGCTGTCACTGTGTCCGGGCCGGCAATCATCTGTTCATAAATGAATTTGCCGATGAGGTAGACTCCGAAAAATCCGGAAAGGATAGCGCTGCGTTGCCAGCCGATAATCAGGTAATGGGTGAGTATGCCGTAAATCGCCCCGGACAAACCTACGTACCAACCGATTTCGGGGTTGAACAGATAGATGCCCAAACCCACACCCAGAGCGCAGATGGTGAGCGTGATCATTTCTTCTCTGGGCGTAATGTCTTCGCGGAAACTGGCGGACACAATCAGGTACCCCACCAGATTCAACACCGTATGGTTGAAGCCCAGATGCACGAACTGACTGGTGAAGATGCGCCACACTTCGCCGTTGCTGACGGCGTCATGCACCAATGCCAGACTGTGGACCGTATTGGCAGGCAACAGGCTGGTGAGGCAAATCAGGCCCATGACCGCCACAGAAAACCACCACTGCCGGAAGAACTCGTTAAAGTTCCTGCGGGCCGCGGCTTCCTGGGCTGCGTTGACGGGATGCTCTGACATTATTTTTACTTATTCCACTATTTGTCGTTTATAGCGCCTTGATCTTGTTCATTTGAGCTTGCAGTTCGTTTAAAGCCGCCTGATGCTCGGCAATTTTCTGCTTCTCCTTTTCCACCACGTCGGCGGGTGCACGTTCCACAAACTTGGGATTGTTGAGTTTGCCTTCCACCCGCTTGATTTCCTGATCGCGCTTGTCGATTTCCTTTTGCAGGCGGGATATTTCAGCGTCCTTGTCGATCAACCCGGCCATGGGGACCAGCACCTGCATATCCCCCACCAGTTGAATGGCGGACATGGGGGCTTCATCTTCAGGCTGCAACCAGGTAATGCTTTCCAGCTTGGCCAAAGACTTTAGGAAACCGCTGTAGGCATTAAAGCGACGCTCATCTTCCGCGCCGCCTTTCTGCAACAGCACCGGCAATTGTTTGGCGGGCGAGATATTCATTTCACCGCGGATATTACGAATGCCAATGATGACACCTTTCAGCCACTCGATGTCAGCTTCCGCCTGCGCATCCACTTTATTTGCGTTGGCGGCAGGATAAGGCTGCAGCATGATGGTGTCACCTTCGACACCGGCCATGGGGCCGATCTGTTGCCAGATTTCTTCGGTGATAAACGGCATGAAGGGATGGGCCATACGCAGGATGGTTTCCAGTACGCGCAACAGCGTGCGGCGAGTGCCGCGCTTGGCGGCATCGCTGCTGCCATCATCGCTCAGAACCGGCTTGGACAATTCCAGATACCAGTCGCAGTATTCGTTCCAGATAAACTCATACAGTGCCTGTGAGGCATGATCGAAACGGAATTCATCCAGTGCTTTGCAAACCTGTTGTTCCATCTTCTGCAGGCGGGAAATAATCCAGCGATCGGCCACGCTCAGCTCGATGTCGCCACCGTGGATACCGCAGTCCTGGTTTTCGGTATTCATCATCACGTAACGACTGGCGTTCCACAGTTTATTGCAGAAGTTGCGGTAGCCTTCCAGACGGTTGATGTCGAACTTGATGTCACGGCCGGTGGAGGCGAGTGACAGGAATGTGAAGCGCATGGAATCGGTGCCGTAGGAGGCAATGCCGTCGGCAAATTCCTTGCGGGTGCGTTTCTCAATCTTGCCCGCATCCTTGGGGTTCATCAGGCCGGTGGTACGCTTCTGCACCAGGGTTTCCAGATCGATACCGTCGATGATGTCCAGTGGGTCCAGTACATTACCCTTGGACTTTGACATCTTCTGGCCTTCACTGTCCCGCACCAGGCCGTGTACGTATACCGTTTTAAAGGGCACTTGAGGTGTGCCGTCTTCGTTCTTGATGAAGTGCATGGTCATCATGATCATGCGCGCCACCCAGAAGAAGATGATGTCGAAACCGGTCACCAGTACATCCGTCGAGTGGAAGGTTTTCAGGGTTTCCACATCGTCGGGCCAGCCCAGGGTGGAAAAAGTCCACAGGGCGGAGCTGAACCAGGTGTCCAGTACGTCTTCATCCTGATGCAGGGCTATGTCATCACCCAGGTTGTGTTTGGCGCGCACTTCCGCTTCATTGCGACCCACGAAGACATTGCCTTCGTTGTCGTACCAGGCGGGAATGCGATGGCCCCACCACAACTGACGGGAGATACACCAATCCTGAATGTCGCGCATCCAGGCGAAGTACATGTTCTCGTACTGTTTGGGGACGAATTGGATGTCACCGTTCTCCACTGCTTTGATGGCGGGTTCCGCCAGCGGGGCTACACGCACATACCATTGGTCGGTGAGGAAGGGTTCCACCACCACACCGGAGCGATCGCCTTTGGGTACTTTTAAGGCGTGATCGTCGATTTTTTCCAGCAGACCGAGTTGTTCCAGATCGTCCACGATTTTTTTGCGCGCCACGAAGCGGTCGTCGCCCCGGTAGACATCGGGAATCTCGGTGCTGACTTCCATGTTCACGGTGCCGTCGAAGTTGAAGGCTTCCGCCTGCTCACGAATGGCGGCGTCGATGGTGAGCACATTCACCAGCGGCAGGTTGTGGCGTTTACCCACTTCGTAGTCATTGAAATCATGGGCCGGGGTGATCTTCACACAACCGGTACCGAATTCCATGTCGACGTAATCGTCGGCGATGACGGGGATTTCCCGGTTCACCAGGGGCAGGATCAGGGTTTTGCCGATTAGGGCTTGGTAACGTTCGTCTTTCGGGTTCACCGCCACCGCAGTATCGCCCAGAATGGTTTCCGGCCGGGTGGTGGCGACGATGATGTAATCTTTGCCGTCAGCAGTAGTGGCACCGTTGGCCAGCGGGTAGCGGAAATGCCACATGCTGCCTTTCTGGTCGACGTTCTCCACTTCCAGGTCGGAGATGGCGGTGTGTAGTTTCGGATCCCAGTTCACCAGGCGCTTGCCGCGGTAAATCAGCCCTTCCTCATGCAGTCGCACAAACACTTCTTTCACCGCGTTGGAAAGGCCTTCATCCATGGTGAAACGTTCGCGGGACCAGTCCACGGAGGACCCCAGGCGACGAATCTGACGGGTGATGGTGCCACCGGATTGCTCTTTCCATTCCCAGACCTTCTCCAGGAACTTCTCCCGGCCCAGATCATGGCGGGTCACATTATCAGCGGCCAACTGGCGCTCCACCACCATCTGGGTGGCGATGCCGGCGTGGTCACAACCGGGCTGCCACAGGGGGTTGCGGCCCTGCATGCGACGATAGCGGATCAGGCAGTCCATGACCGCATTGTTGAAGCCATGGCCCATGTGCAGGCTGCCGGTGACGTTCGGCGGCGGAATCATGATGGTGTAGGCATCCCCCTGGCCCGAGGGCTTGAAGTAGCCTTTTTCTTCCCAGGTTTGATACCAACGGGTTTCAATGTCGCTTGGGTTGAAGGTTTTTTCCATGGTCACCGGTGTCTCTTTGTCTGAAAACTGCGAACGAAAATCGAGCCGGGGCGACCACTGAGGCGAGGGAGGTAGATCAGCAAATGCTTCGAAACCGTCAGCCGCAGGGATGCGGCTGTCGAGCCCCCAGGGATGGGTTCACGGCGTGTTTTGAAGCATTTGCTGGTCTGCCGACCGGATCGCGAAGCAAGAAGCCGCGGCGGCCGACAAGTATACCGATCTAACGGGGATTTTTCTTGATCTCTTTGAACATTCTATCCACCTCCTGCTCAAGCTTCATCCGTAGCTCGGCTTCCAGGCGGGGCATGTTGGCGCGAATCACTTCATTCACCAACTGACTGGCTTTCTGACGCAGCACCTGCGCCTCTTTCGAATTGGCGTCAAACGTAACCTTGTTGAGGGGGTTGTCCTGCAGCAGACGGCGTAGCTGGGCAGAGGCATCGTTTTCCCGATCCCGGTCACGATTCTGCTCCCAGGCGTGATTTTCCCGGATTTTGTCCAGAGTGGAGCGGGGCAAAAACGGGTTTTCCGACTTATTGGTGGGCTGGAACCGGTTCAGTGGCTTGGTGACGTCCTCGGCTTTGCTGTTGGCTGGGGTCTCCGATGGCTCCACTGGCGTCGGTGCGGGAGTGGGCATAGGAGCGGCCACCATGGGTGCCGGCTTGGCAATCTCTGGCGCCGCAGGTGCTGTGGCAGCGGCCGCAGGCGCGTCTCCCCGTTCCCGATAACTGCGTACCCGCTCACTAATATCGAGAGGGTCCTTGTCCAGGAAGCTCATATCCAGGGCAGCACCACTACCCACCGTTGGTCGGCTTACCGGGTGTGTACTGAACTTGGCAGCATTGAGATCAATGCTGTCGGTTTCCTGCAGGGTGGGTGGTTCCTGATCCTCGCCAGCAGGCTGCGCCGGCTCCACGTTGGCGGGCGCTTCCTCCAGGGTTTCGTTCAGTACCGGAACCTCGTCCACAAAGCTTTTCAGGACAGGAATATCTTCAGGAACGATCCTGATCTCTTCCTCGTCCTCCAGATCTTCGTCCAGCATCTTGCTCAGGGACTCAAGGTCATCCAGCATTTTGTCTTTTTGTTCTTGATTAATAAGAGATTTTTGATCGCCCTGACTCATATCTCACTACCATCATCTAAATGTTATGGGTCTTTAAAGCATAGCCTCTTTCTTTGTAATACCGAAAATTGTCCCGGCTTTGTGACCTGGATTCCGGTATTCCCGGCACAATTTCGGCTACCCGCTGAAAGCGGGAGAAGAAGGAGGGTATGGTTCCGGCCAGGTTCACCATTACATCACCATGCTGGCCTGGTTCTCCCAAATGGGAAATCTGGATTGCCTGGTGCTGGCTGGCAGTGTCATCCCCGTGGGCAAGGAAGGACTCCGGCCGTTGCCAGAGCTCCTCGCTCAACTGGTGAGTCTGGGTTGCATCCAAGGTGTGGATGTAGATCTGGTGGCCGCGGCGGAACGCTTTCTCCACCAGCCTCGCCGTGTAGTTCAACGGCGAGATCCGGTTATCTTCCGGCAAAATATAGAAGTCCACCCGGGTCATGAATTGGCCCGGCGTAACAGATATTCTGTCAACAGGGGAACCGGCCGTCCGGTAGCCCCCTTGTTGGCGCCTCCGTTGAACGCGCTTCCGGCCACATCCAGGTGAGCCCAGGGGTAGGCCTTGGTGAAGCGGGACAGGAAGCAGGCAGCCGTGATAGACCCTGCTTTGGGGCCGGCGTTGCCGATGTTGCCGATGTCGGCGAAGGGGCTGTCCAACAGGGCCTGGTATTCATCCCACAGGGGCAGGCGCCAGATTTTGTCCTGGGTGTAGTCTGCGGCGGCCTGCAGGTTTTCCACCACGTCTTCATCGTTGCTCATCATGCCGCTGGCAAAGGGCCCCAATGCCACGATGATCGCACCGGTCAGCGTCGCAATGTCCACTACAGAAGCGGGCTTGAAGCGCTCCACATAGGTGAGGGCATCACACAGCACCAGGCGGCCTTCGGCGTCGGTATTGAGGATTTCCACTGTTTGACCGGACATGGTGGTGACAATGTCCCCCGGGCGGGTGGCCTTGCCGCTGGGCATGTTCTCTGCTGCAGCCACCACACCTACCACGTTCATGGGCAGTTGCATATCAATAATGGCCCGCATGGTACCGAAGACGGATGCGGCTCCGCACATATCCCATTTCATGGCATCCATGTCCGGAGCTGGCTTCAGGGAGATGCCACCGGTGTCAAAGGTGATGCCTTTACCCACCAGCACGTGGGGCTTCTGGGTTTTCGGGCCACCTTTATATTCCATGATGATCAGTCGGGAAGGGGTTTCGCTGCCATTACCCACGGATAGCAGGGAATGCATACCCAGCTCGGCCATCTGCTTTTCATCGAGGATTTTGGTGCTGAGGGTTTTACATCCACGGGACAGCTTGCGGGCTTCCTGAGCCAGATAGCTTGGATTACAGACGTTGGGAGGAGTATTCCCCAGATCCCGGGCGTAATTCATGCCATCGGCGATGGCCTTGCCTTCCAGGACGCCTCTCTCGGCAGATTTCTGGTCGTTGGTGGTGAGCAGCGTGAGCTTTTTCAGGCTCACCAGTTTGTGGTTGTCTTTACTCTTGAAGGCGTTGAAGGTGTAGGTGGCTGTCTCAAACTGTTCGACCACTTGACGGGCGGTCCACTGCAGGTCGCGATCACCTGTCTGTATGTCGTCCATGCAGATGACTGCGTCTTTGGCAGCAGTGCCCTTGATGGCATTGGCGGCCGCCGCCAGTGACTTGCGTAAACCTGATTCCTTCTGTTCAGTGGCCTTACCTAATCCCATCAGTACGATGCGTTGTGCTGCTGACTCCGCCACGGCGGAAAGCACCATTACCTCGCCCGCCTTGCCTTTGATGTCCCCTTGGGCCAGCGCGGCTTCCAACGCTTTCCTGGTGGCCGCACTCAGGGCAGCGGCACTTGTGCCCAAGGTACTGCCTTCGAACACAGGCAGGATAAGGGCATCGGTTTTGATTTTTTCCGGTGTGGCTTTTTTGATTTTGAAGTCCATGCAAACCCCGCAAGACAAAAGAATTTGTTTAATAGATAATGGCGATATTAGTTCATTACTAACGAAAATTTTGCTGATTTTCCAGAGTAAACACAGTCTTTTCCATGATTATTTATCGATATCTTTCCCGGCAGCTGTTTTGGGCCACCCTGGCGGTGAGTTCGGTGCTGACGTTTATCCTCGTATCCAGCCGCTTTCTGAAGTATTTGTCACAGGCGGCCGTGGGTAAATTGGAGGGCTCTGCCGTCTTCCTCATCATGGCCTACCGCTTACCGGACTTTCTGGAATTGATCCTGCCTTTGGGGTTGTTTCTGGGAATTTTGCTGTCGTATGGGCGCATGTATCTGGAAAATGAAATGGTGGTGCTGCAGGCCTGCGGTGTGAGTGATAAGCGTCTGGTCGGGCTGTCCATGATTCCCGCCGTCTGTATGGCGCTGGTAATTGGTTTTTTCAGTTTCTATTTGTCTCCTTGGGGCTCGCAACAGGCCAATGCACTGATTCTTGAGCAGGAGCGACGATCCGGGTTGGATGTGCTGAGTCCACGTCGTTTTCACTCTTCCTCAGATGGGCGCACGGTCACCTATGTGGAAGACATTGATTCCCGGGCCGGGGTGATGAAGAACCTGTTCATCGTCAATTATGATCGTGAAGGCCGGGCTGATGAATACGACAAAGTAGTATTGTTGCGGGCGGCGGAAGGCCGTTATCGCATTGATCGCAGTGGCAATCGTTATCTGGTGATGTCCGACGGGGAGCGCTTCGAAGTGGATCCCGGCAATTCCCAATACGGCCGTTCCAGTTACGGGGAATACACCGTCAAGCTGGAGAATAAACTGGTGGATGTCGAGGATACTGAGATTGAGGATCAGTCCACGGTGGACCTGCTGAAGAATCCCAGTGTCGAAGCCAAGGTTGAACTGCAGTGGCGCCTGTCGTTGATGATCATGGTTCCCATAGTGGTGTTTATGGCAGTGCCCCTGTCAAAGGTAAATCCACGCCAGGGGCGCTATCTGAAAATGCTCCCCGCCATATTGTTGTACCTGGCCTATCTGTCGCTGATGATGGCGGTGAAAGGGGCTATTGAAAAAGGAAAGATCCCGCAGGAGGTAGGGATTTTCTGGGTGCATGCCATCTTCCTGTTAATCGGGTTTGCACTGAACTACTGGTCCGATATCAGATTAAAACAATCAAAACGGCGTATGGATCGGCTGCAGGTGAGCGCATCATGAGATTACTGGATCGTTATGTCGGCAACACGGTACTGGTGTCGGTATTGATGGTGCTGTTCCTGTTGATCAGCCTGGATGCCTCGTTCAGCTTTCTGGCAGAGTTGGATGAGTTGAAACGATCCTATCAGGCCAAGGAAGCGCTCCTTTTCATTTTGTGGACATTGCCCCGTCGCATCTACGACTTCATGCCGGTGGGCACATTGATCGGTTGTCTGATCGGTTTGGGGACGCTGGCCAATACCAGCGAACTGACGGTAATACGTGCGGCGGGAGTCTCCATAGCCCGCATCGTTTTTGCTGCTGCCAAGCCGGTTATCTGGATCGTTCTGGTGGGATTGTTGCTTGGGCAATTCATTGTTCCGCAGACGGAGCAATTTGCGCAATCCGAGAAAGCCAGGCATCTCTACCAGGGAGAGAATATCGGCTCCCGGGATGGCTATTGGTATCGGGAGGGTGGTCAATACACCCATATCCAGGTGGTGCAACCTAACGGTGTTATGTTCGGTATTTCCCGTTTCCTGTTTGATGAGAATAATATTCTGGTGCGCTCTGATTTTTCTGAGCGAGCGATTTATCAGGGTGGGCATTGGGTGCTGGAAAAGGTACGTCAAACCACTATAGGAAACGATAAAACAGAGTCCGAGCACTTTGAGACTCTGCTATGGGATGATACGTCCATTACCCCTGAAGTAATGTCGGTGGTGGTATTGAAACCGGACAATCTTTCCATTACCGGCTTGTATCGATACGCCACGTACCTGGACTCCCAGGATCTGGAAAGCAATTCCTATTTCTTCTCTTTCTGGAAAAAGGTGCTGCAACCACTGACGACCCTGGTGATGGTTTTTATTGCCATTTCCTTCGTGTTCGGGCCACTGCGCTCCGTCACCATGGGGCAGCGCATTATGGCGGGTATTATTGTGGGGTTGTTATTCCACTACAGCCAGCAGTTCCTGGGGCATGTCACCATCATCTTCAACCTGACGCCATTTCTGGCTGCGATGGTGCCGTTGGTAGTGAGTTTTGGCGTGGGTGTCTATCTGCTGAAGCGGGTTTAGCGCTTCCCGCTTAGTTGCGCTTGGCCGGTAGCACTTTTTTATTGATTTCCTTGGGGAGCACCAGGGTGCGGGTATTGGATAAGCTGTCGTGCCAGGTATCTTTGCTGGGGCTGAACAGAACCCAGACATAACCCAATCCAAAACAGCACAGAGACAGGGTCGCCATCAAAAACCGGCTCAGGCTTTGAAAAAAGTTAACCGGCCGACCATCCAGATTGGCGTCCACCACCTGCAGGCGCCAGGCGCGCATTCCCAGAGTCTGGCCGCCGTGGGACCAGAACCAGTAATAGAACAGGAAGGTGCCCCCCATCAGCAGTGGGAACAGCGTCATTTGCAGATCCTTGCTTTCCCTTTGTGCATCCACGCCGGTTACTGCCAGATAAATCACCGCAATCAGGAACCACAGGGCAATAACGATCAGAGCGTCATACACGATGGAGGCAAGGCGTCTCAGCAAGCCGGCTGAAGGGTATTCCACATAGGGGATGGTATCGGAAGAATCGTTCATGTGGGGCAGCGACATGGAATCTTTAGAAGTGGTGCCTAGGGAGAGACTCGAACTCTCACTCTGTTTCCAGAAACGGATTTTGAATCCGTCGCGTCTACCAGTTCCGCCACCCAGGCAAGGTGTCTCGTCATAGAGAGCCGCGATTATATCAATGGAATCATGGGCGTCAACAAGGCATTTAAGAGAATCCTATAAACCGCTATAATCGCGGCCCTTTTCAGCATCCAAAACCGGTTTTTAATGAAGCGCACTGACTTTCACTACGATCTACCGGATCAGCTTATTGCACGTTACCCCATGCCGGAGCGGAGTGGGAGCCGTCTGTTGTGTCTTGGAAGAACCACAGGAACCCTTACTGATCAACGGTTTACTGACCTGGCTGAGTGGCTGCGACCAGGGGATTTGCTGGTATTCAACAATACCAAGGTGATTCCTGCCAGGGTCTACGGCCAGAAGGAAACCGGCGGTAAAGTGGAAGTCCTGGTGGAGCGTATTACCGGCCCGGATAGTTGTCTGGCCCATGTGCGTGCCAGTAAATCCCCCAAGCCTGGTAGTCGTATTCTGGTGGAGGGTGCGGGCAATCTGCTGATGGAAGGGCGCCAAGGCGATCTGTTCATGTTGCGGTCGGAGCAGGGTAACCTGCTGGACTGGTTGCAGCAGGTGGGCCATATGCCCCTGCCGCCCTATATCGACCGGGAAGATGAATCCCTGGACCAGGATCGCTATCAAACGGTTTATGCCCAAAACCCCGGCGCGGTAGCGGCACCCACAGCGGGACTGCATTTCGATGAGCCTCTGTTACAGCAGCTGCAGGAAAAGGGCGTCGATACGGCCTATGTTACGTTGCACGTGGGGGCAGGGACTTTTCAGCCGGTCAGGACAGACGATGTACGGGACCATGTCATGCACTCCGAGTGGCTGCAGGTGGGCGAAGCCGCAGTGGAGAAAATCCGCGAAACCAAGGCCAATGGCGGCAGGGTTATTGCGGTTGGTACCACATCGGTGCGTTCCCTGGAAACAGCCGCCCGGGCCAACGGGGGAGAAGTAGCGCCTTTCGAAGGGGAAACCGATATCTTCATCTATCCAGGGTACTCGTTTGCGGTGATAGATGGCCTGATAACCAATTTCCATTTGCCGGAATCCACCCTCATCATGCTGGTGAGCGCGTTTGCCGGGCGAGACCAGGTTCTCAACGCGTATCGCCATGCAGTGGCACAGGAATACCGCTTCTTCAGCTATGGCGACGCTATGCTGATTATTTGAGTCTCCAGACATGAGTAGTGCACCTATGAAATTTGAACTCACCGGCACTGACGCCGGAGCCCGTCGAGGTCGCCTGATATTTGATCGAGGGGTGGTGGAAACTCCGGCCTTCATGCCGGTGGGCACCTACGGTTCCGTCAAGGCCATGTTGCCTCGCGACATTGAGGCCATTGGTGCCCACATCATTCTGGGCAACACTTTCCACCTGATGTTGCGGCCGGGCACAGAGATAATCAAGCAGCACGGTGACCTGCACGATTTCATGCAGTGGCAGGGGCCGATTCTGACGGATTCCGGTGGTTTTCAGGTGTTTTCCCTGGGCAAAATGCGCAAGATTTCAGAAGAAGGGGTGAAATTCCAGTCTCCGGTGGACGGCAGCCCGGTGGTGGTGACACCTGAAATCTCCATGCAGGTACAGCGGGACCTGGGTTCCGACATTGTCATGATTTTTGATGAGTGCCCCCCTTATCCTGCCACTGAAAAAGAAGCCCGGGATTCCATGGAGTTGTCCCTGCGCTGGGCCAAGCGCAGCAAGGATGCCCATGAGGGCAACCCGTCGGCGCTGTTTGGTATCGTCCAAGGCGGCATGTACGAACACCTGCGCCGTGAGTCCCTGGCGGGGCTGATGGAAATCGGTTTTGATGGTTATGCCATCGGCGGGCTCTCAGTGGGTGAGCCCAAAGAAGAAATGATGAGCGTGTTGAACTATTTACAGCCCCACATGCCTAAAGATCGCCCAAGGTACCTGATGGGGGTGGGCAAGCCGGAGGACATTGTGGAAGCGGTGCGTCGCGGCGTGGATATGTTCGATTGTGTGATGCCCACGCGTAACGCCCGTAATGGTCATCTTTTTACCAGTAAAGGGGTGATCAAAATCCGCAATGCTGCCCATAAAACCGACACCGGGCCGCTGGAAGAAGGCTGTGACTGCTATACCTGTCAAAACTTCTCCCGGGCCTATCTGCACCATCTGGACCGGTGTAAGGAAATCCTCGGTGCCCAGCTCAATACCATCCACAATCTGCGCTATTACCAGCGCCTGATGCTTGGTTTGCGCACGGCCATTGAAACGGGTACATTTGAGCGCTTTGTAACGGACTTCTATCAGCTGCGGGGCGAAACCGTGCCGCCGCTGGAATCCAATTAATGTCATCCAACTTGAGGTATATATGAGTTTCTTTATCGCTGAAGCAATGGCCGAACCCGGTGCAGCCGCTGCCCAACAGGGCAATCCCCTGACCTTCTGGGGCATGATGATTTTTATGGTGGCCATCTTCTATTTCATGATCATTCGCCCCCAGTCCAAGCGCAATAAGGAACACAAAGCGCTGATGGAAGGTCTGTCGAAAGGGGATGAGGTGGTTATCTCCGGCGGAATGATGGGTAAAGTAACCAAAGTGACCGACGAGTATGTGGTGGTGGAAGTGGCTGCCAACACGGAAATCTCGTTCCAGAAAGGGGCCGTTACCGCCACTTTGCCTAAAGGCACCCTGAAAAGCATCTGATCTGTATCGTGAGTACTGCCAGGGATGGCGGTGCGTCAGGACCGACCAAGAAAAACAATAGGGTTTTCCCATGAATAAGTATCCCCTGTGGAAGTATCTGTTAGTGCTCGTGGTGGCACTGTTCGGATTCATTTACGCGCTGCCTAATCTATATCCTGATGATCCCGCGTTGCAGATTACAGCCAAGAAGGCTGGTGGTGAGACGGCTCCGGATGTACTGGACCGCGCGTTGGCGTCGCTGGAAAAAGCTGGAATTTCCATCAAACAATCTGAACTGCTGCAGGGCTCGGCGCTGATCCGTTTTGATAATGTGGATGACCAGATCAACGCCAAAGACGTGGTACAGGATGCCGTCAGTGGCGATTACGTGGTGGCGATGAACCTGGCGCCGAACACCCCTGAGTGGTTGTCTGCCTTAGGCGCTGGCCCGGTGAAATTGGGCCTGGATCTGCGGGGTGGTGTGCACTTCCTGATGGAAGTGGATATGGCCAAGGCCATCGACAACAAACTGAAGAATGACCTGAATAATATCCGTGACGGACTGCGTGAACTGAAAGTGCGCTACAAGCAGGCGTCCATGGAAGGTGACCAGTTGCGTTTGTCCTTTACCACGGAAGAGCGTGTGAGCCAGGCACGCAGCATGCTGCAAAAAGATTTCCGTGATTATCTGGTACAGGAAGAGCAGGCTGATAATGTCACCACTTTGTTGCTGACGTTATCTGAAAATGCAGTAAAAGAAATCAAGGATTACGCCGTCAGCCAGAACCTCACCAGTTTGCGTAATCGTGTCAATGAGCTGGGTGTGGCGGAGCCGGTTGTCCAGCGGCAAGGGGCTGACCGTATTGTGATTCAATTACCCGGTATTCAGGACACGGCCAACGCCAAGAAAATTATCGGTAAGGCAGCGAACCTTGAATTCCGCATGGTGGATTGGGAGAACGATCCCATGTCGGTTAGCCGCGCCCCGGTGGGCTCGGAGTTTATTGGTATGCGGGCCACCGGTCAGCAGGTGCTGTTAAAAAAAGATGTGATCGTCACCGGTGATCGGGTGGTGGGCGCCAGCACGGGTTATGATGAAAACGGCCGTCCTCAGGTTAATATTGAACTGGATAGTGTGGGTGGTCGGCGTATGTTTAAAACCACCAACCAGCATGTTAAGGATTCCATGGCGGTGGTCTTCATCGAGCTGGAGCCGGAAAGGCGCACGGTGGTGGAAGATGGTAAAGAAGTTGAGAAAGTCTTCACCAAAGAAACCCGCGAAGTGATCAATGTCGCCACCATTCAAAGCGCCTTGGGCAACAGTTTCCGCATTACCGGCCTTGATAGTCCGGCAGAAGCGAAAGAGCTGGCTCTCCTGTTACGAGCCGGAGCCTTGGCAGCCCCCATGTATTTTGTAGAAGAGCGCACTGTGGGCCCAAGCCTGGGTAAACAAAATATCGAGGCAGGTTTGATGTCGCTGGTGGCGGGTTTTGCCCTGGTGTTGCTGTTCATGATCGGTTATTACAAATTGTTTGGCCTGATTGCCAACGTGGCGCTGATACTGAACCTGCTCCTGTTAGTGGCGTTTATGTCCATCATTCCGGGTGCCACATTGTCGCTGCCGGGTATGGCGGGGATCGTTCTCACGGTGGGTATGGCGGTGGACGCCAATGTGCTTATCTTTGCGCGTATCAAGGAGGAGATGGCTAACGGAGTGACCCCTCACGCCGCTATCAATGCCGGTTATGACCGCGCCTTCCTTACCATTCTGGATGCCAACATCACCACCTTGCTGGTTGGCCTGGTATTGTTCGCCTTTGGTTCAGGCCCAGTCAAAGGGTTTGCGGTGACATTGTCGATCGGGATTCTCACATCCATGTTTACGGCTATCGTCGGTACCCGTGCCATTGTGAATCTGATCTACGGCGGCCGTGCGCTGCACAAATTGAGCATTTAGGAGGCCGACCAATGACGACTGAATCCCGTTTTAACTTTATGGGCCCCCGTAAAATTCTGGGAGCCCTGTCCATCCTGCTGGTCATCGGTTCGCTGGTTTCCATTACCGTGAATTTCCTTGAGCTGGGGTTGGATTTCACCGGCGGTACCCAGATTGAAGTGGAGTATGACGCCGCAGCGCAACTGGAGCCGATTCGTGAAGTGCTGAAAAGCAGCGCTTATGCAGACGCCAGTGTTCAGCACTTTGGTCGCCCTGAGGAAGTGCTGGTTCGAGTACCCCCGGTGGAAGGCGAAGACAAAGACAAGGTCGGGCAAAGGGTACTGGAGCTGCTGCAGGCCCATTCCCCCGACGTTAAATTAAAGCGTGTCGAGTTTGTCGGGCCGCAGGTAGGAGAGGAGCTGCGGGACAAGAGTGGTATCGCCATGCTGATCGCGCTTGGCCTCATGCTGATCTATGTGACTTTGCGATTCCGTTTCAAGTTCGCGGTGGGTGCCGTGGTGGCCCTGTTCCACGACGTGATCATTACGTTGGGCTTCTTTTCGATCACCCGCCTTACCTTTGACCTTACTGCCCTGGCCGCGATTCTCGCGGTGATTGGTTATTCCCTTAACGATACCATCGTTGTGTTTGACCGGGTGCGGGAGAATTTTCGCAAAGATCGAGCAGGTACCCCGGAAGAGATTATTAATAATTCATTGAATCAAACCTTAAGCCGAACCCTCATAACCTCGTTTACCACATTGTTGGTGTTGATCGCGCTGGCTTTGCTGGGAGGGGAGTTGATCTTTGCGTTTGCGGTGGCGTTGATCGTGGGTATTGTGGTGGGAACCTACTCATCTATCTATGTGGCGAGTAACCTGCTGCTGGCGCAGAACATCAATCGTGACGATTTCCTCGAGCAGGAAAAAGTGCTGGATGATATGCCTTGATGTTTTTATCTGTGGTGCCATCCGTTTAAAGAAAAAGGCCGGCAAATGCCGGCCTTTTTTATTTGCATAACGTTCCTGCGTTCTTTCCCAAGCTATCACACTGTAATGTTGTAGCGTCGATCAGTAGCGTCGTTGGTCCACCCTCGGCTCTTGCTTGATGGGGATGGGGCGTAACTCCGGTTCATTTTGCTGCATAAAAGGCAGGGCAAAACTCTGGAGAAAAGCCGTTAAGGACGCTTTGATTTCTTGCCAATTCATACTGAAATCCCTCTTGGTGGACGGCCATCCCCGGCCGTGTTAATTCCAGTATAGCGAAAAATTCCTATTTCGGCAGATGGGGATGAATGGTTTGCAACATTGCCTTAAACAGCTTAGGTGGCGCACAAACGATATTCCCGGTTTTCAGATGGTCCATCCCGCCTTTGGGGTCGCCTATCAGGCCCCCGGCTTCAGTGACCATCAGGGCGCCTGCCGCCATATCCCATTCCGACAAGCCGAATTCCCAGAAACCGTCATAACGACCGGCTGCCACATAGGCCAAGTCCAGTGCCGCGGCCCCCGCCCGGCGAATGCCCGCAGTGGTCTGGGTGAAATCCCGGAACATGCCCATGTAACTATCCAGGATTTTTGCCTGGTTGGGGCGGAAGGGAAAGCCGGTGGAGAGCAGTGCGCCTTCCAGTTTGGTTTGGTTGCTGACTCGGATGCGGCGACCATTCATGGAGGCGCCACGGCCTTTCACCGCCGTAAACTCATCTTTTGTAACAGGATTAATGATCACGCCGACTTCCAGTTGGCCTCTGATTTTCAGGGCAATAGAAATCGCAAATTGAGGGATGCCGTGAATAAAATTGGTGGTACCGTCCAGGGGGTCGATGACCCAGACATAGTCTTTATCGGCACCTTCGAGCAGGCCATACTCTTCACCCAGGTAGCAATGCTCGGGGTAGCGCTTGCGTAACCCTTCGATAATGCGTTCCTCTGAGGCGCGATCCACCTTGGTGACGTAGTCGTTGGTCCCTTTTGCCTGCACGTCAATGGAATCAACCTTTTCATAGGCCTTATAAATCATTTCGGCAGTGGTGCGGGCCACCTCCAAAGCGGTGTTCAGCATGGGATGCATGTGTGGGCTACCTTTTTGTGAAAAACGGGTCGAATCGTGAAGAACGGATCAAAGTAAAGGAGCGGCCGGATGGCTATGGCGGCGCATGATAGCAGAAACCGCCCGCGATCTTGAGCAAAATCTGGTAACATCGACGCCCTTTTTCACTTATTCACCATAAATTAGCGAAATCCAATGGAATTACTGAAACGAATCCGCATCGTAATGATCAATACCAGTGACTCCGGCAATATCGGGGCGGCGGCCCGCGCCATGAAAACCATGGGAGTGAGCGACCTGGTGTTGGTTGCGCCGAAAGAGTTTCCCACCGCCAAGGCCACGGCAAGGGCTTCTGGGGCGGCTGATCTGCTGCATCAGGCTCGAGTGGTGGAAAGCCTGGACGACGCGATTGCTGATTGTCAGATGGTGTTTGGAACCAGCGCCCGGATGCGTACCATTCCCTGGCCCCTGATGTCGCCGCGGGAGGCCACCCAGCTTGTCCTTAATGAGCCTGAGGGTGCTGATATTGCCATTGTGTTTGGCAGGGAAGACGCTGGCTTAACTAACGAAGAGCTGCGACGCTGTCACTATCACATCTGCATTCCGGGTAATGAGGCCTATTCTGTGTTGAATGTGGCAGCCGCCGTGCAGGTTATCTGCTATGAAATGAGAATGGCTGCCCTGTCCCAGGACGGGCAGACGGCCACATCAAGCAAGCCGGTGATGCCGCTGGAGATTACGGATTGGGATGAGCCGTTGGTGTCCGCCGAAGATATGGAGCGTTTCATGAAACATTTTGAGGAGACGTTGCTTGATATCGGCTTTTTTGACCCCAACAATCCCAAGCAGTTGATGACCCGGGCCCGGCGATTGTTCATGCGCACGCGCATGGATCGCCTGGAAATGAATTTGATGCGTGGTGTGCTGTCGACAGTGCAGAAGCGCATCAAGGGTGAATAAAGGGTAAACCAAAGGAATTCCCATGTTCGAAGGCATTCGAGAAGACATTCAATCGGTATTTCACCGAGACCCGGCGGCCCGCACCAGTCTGGAAGTTCTGTTGAACTATCCGGGATTGCATGCGGTCCTTATGCACCGGCTCGCCCATAAGCTATGGGGCATGAACTTCAAGTTGTTGGCCCGCTGCGTGTCCAGCTTTTCCCGTTGGTTTACCGGTATTGAGATTCATCCGGGCGCCACCATCGGCCGGCGTTTCTTCATCGATCATGGTATGGGGGTCGTGATTGGTGAGACCGCCGAAGTGGGCGACGATGTGACCATCTACCATGGCGTCACCCTGGGTGGCACCACCTGGAACAAGGGAAAACGACACCCCACATTACAAAACGGTGTGGTCGTAGGGGCCGGCGCCAAGGTGTTGGGGCCCATCACGATCAATGAAAATGCCCGGGTCGGTTCCAACGCCGTGGTTACTAAAGACGTCCCGGCAGAAGCGACCGTCGTGGGCATCCCTGGCCGGATCATTTGCAAAGACAGTGACGCGGACTGCGCCAAAGAACAGTTGCGTCAAGCCATGGCCAGCAAAATGGGATTTGATGCCTACGGTATGACTCCGGATATGCCGGACCCGATCGCCCATTCAATTCAGAACATGTTGGATCACATGCACATGGTGGATGAGAAAATCAATACTATGAACAAGGCGTTGCAGGCCATGGGCAGTGATTGCGGGGGGGCTCTGCCGAAAATCCACGATGATCTGTTTGAGGAAGAAGCCAGAGAGGAGCAGCCGACCGCCTCATCAAAAGTTGACTGATTTAGTAGGAGATAGCAAAATGGGTGCTGTTTGCCAGGAAACCAGGCAAGATGATGTCACTGGAGGCACCGTTTTATGAAACTCACTACCAAAGGTCGCTATGCGGTAACAGCTATGTTGGATTTGGCGTTACACGCTAAAACAGGGCCCGTCAGCCTGGCGGATATCTCTGAGCGACAAGGTATTTCCATTTCTTACCTCGAGCAGCTCTTTGCCAAACTGAGGAAAAATGACCTGGTGTCCAGTGTGCGTGGGCCTGGCGGTGGTTATCGCCTGAGTCGCGAGGGAGCGCAAATCTATGTGGCGCAGATTATCGATGCGGTCGATGAAAAAGTCGATGTGACCCGTTGTAGTGGTAATGGCGACTGCCAGGACGGTGAAACCTGCCTTACCCATGATTTATGGCAGGACCTCAGCAAGCAGTTGCATGACTTTTTATCCAGCATCAGCTTACAGAATCTGGTTGATCGCCAACACGTGCGGGAAGTGGCGGAGCGCCAGGATAAGTATCAACAGGAACGCGCCTCCAACAGCGGACGCGTGCCTTTAAGCGAAATCAATTAGTCCCTTCTTGGTGGATCGGTTTTACCGGTCCACCGCGCTGTTTTATAATCCGCCCGACATTCTCTTCAGAAGATTTCCCCATGCGACCGGTATACCTAGATTATGCTGCATCCACCCCCGTTGACCCCGTCGTTGCGGAGAAAATGGGGCAGTACCTGACGTTGGATGGAATTTTCGCCAATCCCGCTTCCCGCTCCCACCTCTATGGCTGGCAGGCAGAGGAGGCGGTTGAGGCGGCCCGACGTCAGGTGGCGGAGCTCATTGGCGCCGAATCCAGGGAGATCGTCTGGACCTCCGGCGCAACCGAATCCGATAACCTGGCCATTAAAGGGATAATGGAAGCCTACGCAGCACAGGGTAATCATATCGTGACCTCGGCCATCGAGCACAAAGCTGTGTTGGATACCTGTCATTATCTGGAAGCCAAGGGTTGTCGAGTGACCTATCTGCAGCCGGACGATCAGGGCCTTATCCGGCCCCAGCAAGTGGCGGAGGCTTTGGAGAGCGACACCGTATTGGTGTCCCTGATGCACGTCAACAACGAGCTTGGCACCATAACCGATATTGATGCCATCGCCCGCATTACCCGCGAGCGTGGTGTGTTTCTGCATGTGGATGCGGCCCAAAGTGCCGGCAAGGTTCCGTTGGATGTGAAGGCTACCCCCGTGGACCTGATCTCTTTCTCTTCCCATAAAGTGTATGGGCCCAAAGGCATGGGGGCTTTGTATGTGCGGCGCAATCCCCAGGTGCGGGTGGCTGCCCAGATTCATGGTGGCGGGCATGAGCGTGGCATGCGGTCCGGTACCTTGGCTACCCATCAGATTGTGGGTATGGGTGAGGCGTTTCACCTTGCCAATAAGCAGATGGAGCAGGAAGCACGACAAATCGAGTCCCTGCGGCAACGGCTGTGGCAAGGCATATCCGGCCTGGGCGGGGTGCATTTGAACGGCCATCCGGAGCAGCGGGTGTGCGGGATATTGAATGTGGCGTTTGCCGGAGTGGATGGTGAAACCCTGCTAATGGCGCTGGGTGATCTGGCTGTATCCTCAGGCAGTGCGTGTAATTCGGCGACGGTGGCGCCTTCCTATGTGGTCAAGAGTCTCGGGATCGATGATGACCTGGCACTGGCATCGGTCCGTTTTTCCCTGGGCCGCTTTACCACTGAGCAAGAAATCGACTTGGCTATTGATCAAGTGACTGAGACTGTAAGCCGTCTCCGCGGTTGATTGTATGCTTCGTAATAAAACCTGAGTATAATCGCCGCTTTCCGTGGGCACTGTGCCTGCGGTGCTCCGTTCCAGTTTTTTAACCCTTTGATATTTAATGTAATTTGGAGATAACCATGGCGGTACAACGCACCTTTTCCATCATCAAACCCGACGCTGTTGCCAAAAACGTGATTGGCGAAATCCTGACCCGCTTCGAAAAAGCCGGTCTGAAAGTGGTTGCCTCCAAAATGGTTCACCTGTCTGAGCAGACTGCTGGCGGTTTCTATGCCGAGCACAAAGAGCGTCCTTTCTTTGCTGATCTGGTGAAGTTTATGACGTCCGGCCCGGTGGTTGTGCAGGTGTTGGAAGGTGAAAACGCAGTCGCCCTGAACCGCGAGCTGATGGGTGCTACCAACCCCAAGGAAGCGGCAGCCGGAACTATTCGTGCTGATTTCGCTCAAACCATTGACGAGAATGCGGTACACGGTTCTGATTCTGAAACCTCAGCTGCCCGTGAAATTGCTTACTTCTTCGCCGAAAGCGAGCTGTGCCCACGTACTCGGTAATTGCTATAAAACAGCAATTTACGCTACGCTTAATGACAAATGGAGTCTTCACGGCTCCATTTGTTGTATTTAAAAGGTCCTGTTCAGGGCCAAGACAGGTGTCAAAATGAGCTCAAAAGTGAATCTGTTGGGGATGAACCGTCCGCAAATGGAGGATTTCTTCGAGTCCATCGGAGAAAAACGCTTCCGTGCCCATCAGGTGATGAAGTGGATTCATTTCTTTGGGGCAGATGACTTTGAAACAATGACCAACCTGGGCAAGGCACTGCGGACCAAGTTGGCTGAGGTGGCAGAGATTCGTGGGCCGCACGTGGCGCTCGAGCATTTCTCCAACGACGGTACCCGTAAATGGGTAGTGGAGTTGGATCAGGGCAACAAGGTGGAAACGGTGTTTATCCCGGACGGCAAGCGCGGCACTCTGTGCGTGTCTTCCCAGGTGGGTTGTGCACTGGATTGCAGCTTCTGTTCCACCGGTAAGCAAGGTTTTCATCGCGATTTAACGGTGGCTGAGATCATCGGCCAGATGTGGATTGCCCAACGTTCCTTTGGTGCGCCCGATAATCGCGGCATCCGCAACATTACCAATGTGGTGATGATGGGCATGGGCGAGCCCCTTTTGAATTTTGAGAACGTCATCAGTGCCATGGAGCTGATGAAGGACGATTTGGGGTATGGTGTTGCCAAAAAGCGGCTTACTTTGAGTACCTCCGGTGTCGTGCCGAGGATGTATGAACTCTACGATCGTATTGATGTGGCGCTGGCCGTCTCACTGCATGCCCCCAATGACGAGCTGCGGGATGTCCTTGTTCCTGTTAATAAAAAGTACCCTTTGTCGGAATTAATGGCGGCTTGCCGTGAATATGTGGACAAGTTCCCGGACACGCGGCGCGTAACGATGGAATATGTGCTGATTGATGGGGTGAATGACAAGTATGAGCACGCCGAGCAGCTGATTGAGCTGCTGCAAAACGTGCCGTCCAAGATCAACCTGATTCCGTTTAATCCGTTCCCCAATTCGGGCTACAAGCGTCCCAATGGTATGCGTATCAAGGCATTCCAGGATCGTTTGATGAAAGCGGGGTTTGTCACTACCATCCGCACTACGCGTGGGGATGATATCGACGCGGCCTGCGGTCAATTAGTGGGCAAAGTTCAGGATCGAACTCGACGTTCAGCCCAATGGCAGGCGAAGGTCGCAGCCAAGGGCAAAAAGATTCCAGTTCACCAAACCGGCTCCTGACCTATCAGGCAGTCTATATTTGACACATACGATGTGGTCAAATTGAGGATGAGGACATTGTTGAGGGCATTGTACAAAGCGCTGTATAGAGCAACGTACAGAACGATATTGAGAGCCTCGCTACCAGTGTTGGTTGTATTGGGGGTGGCGGGCTGCGTTACCGAAACCAATGACCCGCTGGCGCAAAACCGGGACCCTGAAAAGGCAGCACGCGCCTACGTGGACGCCGGCACCCTGTATATGCAGCGTGGCAAGATGGAACATGCCAACCGAACATTGACCCGGGCTTATGATATCGCCCCCAAGGACCCGGCGGTTAACAATGCTTTGGCGCTGTTTTATTCTATTGAAGGGAATGATGAGCAGATCGAAAAGCATTTCAAGATCGCGCTGTCAGAGGATCCTGATTTTTCCCAGGCGCGTAACAATTATGCTGCCTATCTGTTTGATAAAGGAAAGTATGAGCAGGCCATAGAGCATTTGGATCGGGTGACGAGGGACTACAAATACCCGCGTCGTTTCAAGGCATATGAGAACCTGGGTATCTGCTACCTGCGCACGGGTGATGTGGAGTCCGCCAAAAGTTCTTTCAACCGTGCGCTGCAGCTGAATTCCAATTTGCCGGTTTCCTTGGTGGAAATGGCGGAAATTGCCCTTACTGAAGGCGATAACAAGATGGCCGCCCGTTACCTTAAAAAGTACGAGTCCATAGCCCAGCCCAGCCCCCGTCAATTATGGATCGGAATTCGCCTGCAGCGGGTTTTGGGGGATAAGAACAAGTTGGCCAGCTATGAACTAGCCTTAAAGAACATGTTCCCCGGCTCGGACGAATATAAAGAATACAAGGCATCGTTGTAACCCATGACTGCATTACCCGGAAAGCCAGCCGCCAACGCCACTCCCGACAACGGAAACGGGATGGATAAGCTGTTGGCAACGTCTCCGGGGGCACGCTTGCAACGGGCACGGGAGGCCGCCAAACTCAGCGTTAATGAGGCAGCGGATTCCCTCCATCTCTCCCCCGGCGTGGTCAAGGCGTTGGAAGCCGACGATTTTCGCTCACTCCCCAATGCCACCTTTGTGAAGGGCTATTTGCGCAGCTATTCCCGTCTGCTCGGCATTCCGGGGGAAGAACTGGTCCGAACCTATGAATCCATAACCGGTAGCAATAAACCGCAACCGGTCACCCCCATCGAGGCCCCTCGAACAGCCCCGAAGTTCGCAACACCGGTACGTTTTGGTGTTTTGCTGATGGTGGTGCTCGCCATTGTCTGGTTCTTCTGGCCCTCCAATGAGGATGCTCCCGTTGCGCTCGATGAGGCCGCTGAGCTGAGTGTGCCCGCCAACGAGTCGAGCCAGGCTCTATCCGATCCCGAGCTTGAGCAGGTTGCTATTGATTCAGCTGAGCCCAGTCCTCAGGAACCTGACATTGAAGTACCTGAGGAAGAAATGGTTGCTCCTTTGCAGGAAGTTGCGCCAGAGCCCGAGTCTGAAGCAGAACCTTTAGAGCCAACTTCTGCAGCCGACCCCGTTGTCGGTGAGCCTCTCCTGTCGCAGGCCCCGGAACCAATCCCGGCACAGGAACAGCTTACAGTAGAGCCTCCAGCAAATGAGCCAGAGGCCTCTCCCCTGGGTATCGACGGGATGGTGTCCATGACCTTTACCGGAGATTGTTGGGTGGAGGTGCGTGATGGCACAGGAGAACTGATCTATTCCAATCTGAAGCGTAATGGCGAGAGCCTTACCGTCAAAGGCGTGCCACCGCTTGAAGCCAAGCTGGGTAACGGGAATGTCGTTTCCCTTAGCTACAATGGCCAGCCGGTCTCGTTCCATATTCCTCCCCATAATGTGGTGCGGGTGCGCCTCGGGGAATAGATAGCCTCCGCGCTCCATGGCATTACACTTCAATAAGCCTTAACATACCGCCCAGAAAACAGGGTAGGAGTCCAGCAATGCACAGCGAATCACCAATCAAACGTCGTCAATCTCGCCAGATCATGGTTGGCAATGTGCCTGTGGGTGGTGATGCGCCAATCAGTGTGCAGAGTATGACCAACACTGAAACCACGGATGTGGCCGCGACCGTAGGCCAGATCAAGCGCCTGGAAGAGGCGGGGGTGGATATCGTGCGGGTTTCTGTACCGAGTATGGAAGCTGCAGATGCCTTTGGTGAGATCAAGAAGCAGGTTGCTGTGCCGTTGGTGGCAGATATTCACTTTGACTACAAAATTGCCCTGGCCGTCGCAGAAAAAGGGGTGGATTGCCTGCGCATCAATCCCGGCAATATCGGCCGTGAGGACCGGGTACGGGCGGTGGTGGATTGCGCCCGGGACAAAAATATCCCCATTCGAATCGGGGTGAATGCCGGCTCCCTGGAAAAGGATCTACAGAAAAAGTACGGCGAGCCCACGCCGGCAGCCTTGATGGAATCCGCCATGCGCCATGTGGATATCCTCGACAAACTGGATTTCCAGAATTTCAAGCTGAGCCTGAAAGCCTCCAACGTGTTCATGACGGTGGATGCTTACCGCCTGATTGCGGCCCAGATCGATAACCCATTGCACCTGGGGGTGACCGAGGCGGGCGGCCTGCGTTCCGGCACGGTGAAATCGGCTATTGCCTTAGGGGCTCTGCTGCTGGACGGTATCGGCGACACCCTGCGTATATCCCTGGCCGCCGATCCGGTGGAAGAGGTGAAGGTAGGCTTTGATATCCTCAAGAGTCTGGGGTTGCGTACCAAAGGTATTAACTTTATCGCCTGCCCGAGCTGTTCCCGTCAGAATTTCGATGTCATCAGCACGGTGAATGCCCTGGAATCCCGTTTGGAAGACATTAAAACGCCGTTGGACGTGGCCATTATCGGCTGCGTGGTCAATGGTCCCGGTGAGGCCAAAGAAGCTCATATCGGTTTGACTGGCGGTTCCCCCAACAACTTGATCTTCCGGGAAGGCAAACCCAGTCACAAGGTGGACAACGCCGAGCTGATTGATGAGCTGGAGAAGGTGATCCGGGCCAAAGCAGAAGAGATGGATGCTGAAGGTGGCGAAGGCCCCGTAAAAATAACACTCGGGGCCTGATCTGGCTTATAATCGGCCGCTTTTAATCTTCCGTGTCAGCGAAATTAGTTAGGAACATCAGCATTGAGCAAGCGAATTAAAGCAATCCGCGGTATGAACGACATCCTGCCGCAGGATTCCGCTGTCTGGCAATACCTTGAGGGTACCGTACGTGGGCTGTTGAATCAGTACAGCTACGGCGAGATCCGTTTACCCATTGTGGAATACACCGACCTGTTCAAGCGCTCCATCGGCGAAGTTACTGATATCGTCGAGAAAGAGATGTACACCTTCGAAGACCGCAATGAGGAAAGCCTCACTTTGCGTCCGGAAGGAACTGCCGGGTGTGTCAGGGCAGGAGAAGAACACGGCTTACTCTATAACCAGGTACAGCGCTTTTGGTACATGGGGCCGATGTTCCGCTATGAAAAACCGCAGAAAGGCCGTTATCGCCAATTCCACCAGATTGGGGTGGAAACCTTCGGTATGGCCGGTCCGGATATCGATGCCGAACTGATCATCATGACGGCACGCCTATGGAAGGAACTGGGTATCGCCGACAGAGTCACTCTGCAATTGAACAGCCTGGGTTCCAATGAAGCACGGGCAGAATTCCGCGATGCATTGGTGGCGTTCCTCAAGCAGCATTTTGATCAGTTGGATGAAGACAGCCAGCGTCGACTGGATTCCAATCCCCTGCGAGTGTTGGATTCCAAGGATGAAGGCACCCAGTCAGTACTTAAGAACGCACCCAGCTTGCATGAGTATCTGGATGAGGAATCCCGGGATCACTTTGAGCAGTTGAAAGCGGCTCTGGATGCGGCCGGTGTATCCTATGAGATCAACCCCAATCTGGTCCGCGGCCTGGACTACTACTGCAAAACCGTTTTTGAGTGGGTGACCGATGCGCTAGGCGCCCAGGGCACCGTTTGTGCCGGTGGTCGCTACGATGGACTGGTTCAGCAGCTGGGTGGTAAAGCCACTCCCGCCGTTGGCTTTGCCATGGGCATTGAGCGTTTGGTGTTACTGCTGGAAGCCTGTGAGGTGGTGGACCACATCCGTCATGCACCGGATATTTATGTGATGTCGGAAGATGCCATAGCCGGTCTGCTGCTGGCCGAAAACGTACGAAACCAATTACCGACTCTGCGTGTCCAATGTCACTGCGGCGGCGGCAAGTTCAAAAAACAGATCAAGAAAGCGGACGATTCCGGTGCCCTCATTGCTTTGGTGTTGGGCGCGGACGAAATTCAGAACCAGCAGGTAACCGTAAAATTCCTGCGCGAGCAGCGCGACCAGGTGGTTATCCCGCAGGATCAATTACAAACCTTTTTTGCAGAAAACCTGATCAGCCAGGAGTCATAACGTGGACGTTTACACTACCGAAGAACAACAAATAGAAGCGATCAAGAAATGGTGGCAAACCAATGGCAACAGCGTGCTGATCGGAATTGCGCTCGCTATCGCAGCCGTGTTGGGGTACCAGACTTGGAACCAGAATAAGCAGGCGAACAGCGAAGCCGCTGCAGTGCTGTATGGCCAGGTGGTGGAAGCGGCTACCCAGGCGGATCAAAATCGACTGCAGGGCAACAGCGAAGAATTGGAAGGCCAGCTGGCGACCCTGACTCATTTGGGTGAACAGTTGAAGACGGATTTCAGCAACAGTGAGTATGCGGTGTTTGGTGCGTTGATGCTGGCCAAGGAAGCCATGCTGGGGGCTAAGCCGGAAGAGGCGGAAACCCAGTTGCGCTGGGCCATGGAACACACGGTCAGTGACGCAACCCGTCTGATTGCTAACCTGCGCCTGGTTCGGGTGCTGGCCGCTCAGGAACAGTACGATGCGGCGTTGAAAGCGCTGGATGCGGTGCAGCCGGGCTCCCAGGCCGATGCCTATGAAGAAGTGCGTGGCGATATTTACGTGGCCATGGGAGAGATGGAACAGGCTCGTGACGCTTATAAAAAAGCAATGGAACTCAGTGCTGAACGTAATGAAGGCCAGAGCCGCCCGATCTTAAAATTCAAGCATGATAACTTGCTGGTGGCGGGCAACTGATGCGCTATCGGTTCCTAATAATGCTGCTGGCATTGGCGATGTCGGCATGCAGCAGTGATGACAGTGTTATTCAGCCTTCTCCGGTGCCGCAGTTCAAGGCTCAAATCAGTATTGAGAAACTGTGGACGGCCCGGGTAGGTGATGGTGTCGGTGAAGTCTACCTGAGCTTGAAACCGGCGTTAACAGAACGCTGGGCGTTCGCGGCATCCCATGAGGGTGACGTGTATAAACTGGATCGTGCCACCGGCAAACGGGAGTGGGTGGTCGATCTGGAGCGCAAAATCACCGGGGGTGTGGGCGCGGCCTACGGTATGGTGGCTGTGGGTACCGCCAATGGTGAAATTGTGGTGCTGAGTGAAGAGGACGGCAGCATCCTCTGGGAAAAGCCTTTGGGTGGGCAGGTCATGTCCGCTCCTGCCTTTGGCAGTAACCGGTTGGTGGTACAGTCCATTGACGGTCGTCTCCATGGCCTTGATCGCACCGATGGCAGTGTTATTTGGTTGTTCGACACCAGTATTCCAATCCTGACCCTGCGGGGTGAGAGCAGCCCGGTAGTGATGGGCGGCGCTACCCTGGCCGGTTTTGCCAACGGCAAATTGGTCGCCCTGGATACAGAGAGTGGTTTTGTCGCCTGGGAACGGTTGATCGGTGAACCCAAGGGCCGTTCTGAGCTTGAGCGCCTGATTGACCTGGACGGCCGTTTCTGGGTTTCGGACAAAATCGTGTATGCGGTTACCTACCAGGGTGGTCTGGCCGCGATAGATATTCCATCGGGCAGGGTGCTGTGGACCAAGCCGGTGTCTTCCTATGCAGGTGTGTCTGAGTTCCTCTCACAACTGTATGTAGTGGATGAGGATAGCGTGCTGTATGCCAAAGATTCTGTATCAGGTACTGATATCTGGCAGGTGGACAGTCTGAAAGGCCGCGGCTTGGGTGCGCCCACTGCCTATGATCGCTATGTACTGGTGGGGGATTTCCAAGGCTTTTTATACTGGCTGTCCTACCGGGATGGCAGTTTCCTGGCTCGCGCGAAAGTGGGAGTCAAACGTTATCAATACGCCAATGAAAAAGCGCAGTCCCTGCGTCGCGTAACGGATCCGGCGGACGGCCTGCGGGCTGAGCCGGTGGTGTATGATGATATCGTGTATGTTCAGGGCAACAGCGGAGAGCTGGCGGCCTATAAAGTAGTTGAGGAAAAATGAAACCGGTAATTGCGCTGGTCGGCCGCCCCAATGTGGGCAAATCCACCCTTTTTAACCGCTTAACCCGCAGTCGGGATGCCATCGTGGCTGACATGCCCGGCTTGACGCGGGATCGTCAGTACGGCGATGCACGTGTAGGTGAGCGCGAGTTCATCGTCATTGATACCGGCGGTATTTCCGGCGATGAGGAGGGCATCGACAGCTACATGCGCGATCAGTCCATGCAGGCGGTGGAAGAGGCCCACATGGTGCTGTTCATGGTGGATGCCCAGGCTGGTGTGACCGCTGCAGACGAAATGCTGGCGCAGATCCTGCGAGCCCGGCAAAAGCCGGTGATGCTGGTGGTCAATAAGATCGATGGCCAGAATCAGGATGTGGTGGTGGCGGATTTCTATAGCCTTGGGCTGGGTGATCCCCTGGCGATTGCTGCTGCCCACGGGCGTGGCGTGTTGCAGCTGATTGATCATGTGTTTGAGGAGCTGCCGGAATCACTGCAATTGTCTGCCGAAGCCCAGGAAGAGGTGGACAAGGGTATCAAGATGGCCATCGTCGGTCGTCCTAATGTGGGCAAATCCACCCTGGTGAATCGTATGCTGGGTGAGGATCGGGTCGTTGTATTCGATATGCCCGGAACCACCCGCGACAGCGTTTATATACCCTACGAGCGTCATGGCCAACGTTACACCATCATTGATACCGCCGGCGTGCGTAAGCGTGGCAGAGTCAACGAAGCGGTAGAAAAGTTCTCCGTTATCAAAACCCTGCAGGCGGTGGAAGACGCCAATGTGGTGGTGATGGTGCTGGATGCCCGGGAAAATATCGTTGAGCAGGATCTGCACCTGCTGGGATTTGTGCTGGAAACCGGTCGGTCACTGGTCATTGCCATCAACAAGTGGGATGGCATGGAGGCGGAGGCAAAGGAGCGAATCAAGACCGAGCTCCAGCGGCGTCTGGTGTTTGTGGATTTTGCCAAGATTCACTTTATTTCCGCCAAACACGGTACCGGGGTGGGGGAACTCTATAAATCCATCCAAAAGGCCTATACCAGCGCCTTCAAAAAGCTCTCCACGCCGTTTTTGACCAAGATTCTGGAGGATGCGCTATCTGATCACCAGCCACCCATGGTGAACGGGCGCCGGATCAAGCTCCGTTATGCCCATATGGGGGGCAGCAATCCGCCTTTGGTGGTCATCCACGGCAACCAGACCGAAAGCGTGCCTAAGTCATATAAGCGCTATCTGGAGAATACCTTCCGTCGGGTAATGGATATCGAAGGTACGCCTATCCGGATTGAATTCAAAACCGGTGAGAATCCCTATGCGGGGCGCCGTAACACCCTGACACCACGGCAGATTCATAAGAAAAAGCGCATGGTGGCCCACCATAAAAAACTGGAGAAGAAAAAGAAAAAGCGCTAAGGTCGGGAATTCAGTGCCTTTGTAGGGCCATTGAAGCAAGACCCAGGTGGCTGCTTTAGCCGTCAGACGAGCATTTAAAGCGGAGTGCTGGCATGGGACCACAAGCGATAACCAATCCAAAAGAAGGCGTCATCCAGTATCAACTGGAGTTTGAGATCGACCACGATATCGATTGCCCCCAGTTTGCCAAACTGAATGGCTGGCGCAGTTATTTGCATCGGTTGGGATTGATCGGGCAGGACCCGGTACGTTACGACGGTTTGGGGTACGGCAACGTCAGTCACCGGGCCGAGAACGACGCTTTTGTTATCTCCGGCACCCAAACTGGTCATCTGCCCCTGCTGTGCCGCGAGCATTACGTATTGGTGGAAGAGACGGATGTGCAACACAACTATCTCAAAGCCCGCGGCCCCATCCCCCCGTCCTCCGAAGCGCTAACCCACGCAGCGCTTTATCTGGCCAGTGACCATATCCAAAGTGTGATTCATGTTCACTCTCCACTCCTATGGCAACGTGCCTCGCAGCTGAGTTTCGCCACCACGCCTGAGCAGATAGGCTACGGTACCCCGGCGATGGCAGACGCTGTTACCAGGCTGGTGCAAAAGGAGAGTGAGGAAGAAGGCGTGATCGCCATGTTGGGTCACGAAGACGGCATCATCGTGTATGGCTCCGACGTGGAAGTGGTCGGCGCCCGATTGCTAAAAGCGATTATGGAAGCTCATCAGTTCGATGAGCATTATTTCAAATAGAATTCAGCGGTCGCCAATGGATTGCTCTTGCGATCAGTGACCACCACTTTCCAGTCGCCCCGCATGTTGGCGCTCAGGTTCTTACTGGCGTGACTGCGCCAACGATCACTCCCCACCGGAATTCGAACTTTGGCCACTCTTTTATCGTTGCGGTACCAGCTGTAGATCAGGGTATCCCCGGCATGGCCTTGCAGATCGGTATAGAAATACAATTTCAGGAAGCCATCCTGAAGGTTCGCTGTGTTGGTGAGTTTGGCTGCTGGTTCCAAACCATCCATTTGATCAGTGAGTGCCGCGTCGGTGATATCAGAACTCAGGATCTGGAGTTTGACTGCGAAATCTTTGGCGTCAGCAGCTTTGCTGTCATCCGTTTCAACGAGCTTGGCGCTGGGTACGGCTTCTTCCGTTGATATGTCGGCCGGTTTCACTATTTCCTGGTTCGTAGTTTCAACCTCCGCTGCCGCTGGTTCAGGAACCTGGATTTCTACAGCGATATTCTCGTCGGTTTCAGTTTCAACTCCTGAGGAGTCCACTAACGCAGCGGATGCAGTGATTTCGTTTACCCCAGGGGCAAGGTTTTCCGTGCTTGATTCTGTTTGCACCGAAACAGCTGGTTCAGCTTCCGCTGGCAGTGCTGCCGTGGGAGCAAGTGCGTCAACACTAAAGGATTCCGGCTCATCTTTCAGCGCGACATAGATGCCCCAGCCAAGGAGTGCCACCAAAAGCAACGCTGCCGCTACTACCGCGTAAACCCGATGCCACAAAACTTCTTCTGTGTATTCCGGTGCACTCTGCTGGTAATGGTTAAATTCCGGTAACTCTTTTTTGCTCATGGGGGCTGCTCTGTGCCTGGTTTTCCAAGCGCAGAGCATAACCACAATGATGTGGGATCACAATGTTTCCAAATGGGTTTTACGGTGTGGCGCCGATTGGGCGGCTGGCTGCTCGAGGGTTGCAGCAACAGGGTCTTGTTTCTCGGCGGGCTTGCGCGAAACAAACATAAGCAAAGGTGGCAGGAAGAAGAAGTCCACCAGCAGCGCCACTATAATGGTACCCGCAGTGAGTATGCCCATGTCCGAACTCAGGCGGAAATCCGACAGGGCCAACACACCAAAGTTGGCGGTCAAAATCAGCGTGGTGACAAACAGGGCCGTGCCTACGGTACGAAATGCATAACGAATTGCGTCCGGCTCACTCAGCTGTTGTTCTCTTTTCGCACGCAGGTATTTGCTGAGGAAATGCACCGTGTAGTCCACCACTATGCCCAGGGTCATCCCGGCCACAGCAGAAAGTCCCAGGCCGATTTGGCCCACCAGCAAACCCCAGGCACCGAACCCCACAGCGGCCGGAATCAGGTTGGGTATAAGGCTGATCAAGCCAAATTTCAGCGAGCGCAAGGCAAAGCCCAGGATCAGGGAGATCAACACCAGGGCCAGGGCGGAACCTTCCAGCATGCTGCGGATATTGCTGTAGCCCATATGGGCAAACATGATGTCGGAACTGGTACCCGGATGGAACATGGACTCCGGCGCGTTATCCCGCAACCATTGCTGGGCGCGCCGTTGCAGGCCCAGAATGTTGTCAGTGGAGGAATCCGCCACGGTGGCTGTGAGCCGGGTGGAAGACTTGCTGGAATCCAGCAGGTTGTTGGTGTCCAAGCCGAAGGGCAGGCTGAATTCATAGAGCAGCAGATATTGCGCAGCCAGTTCACGGTCATCCGGTAGCTTATACCAGGAAGGCTCGTCCCCATGCATGGTCTTGTTCAAACGTTTCATAATGTCGGTGTAGGTTGCGACATGTATCACTTCCGACTGCGCACCCAACCATTGGGCGAAATCCTCGGCGATCTTCAGGAATTTGGGATCGCTAATACCGCCTTCTTCACCGGAGTCCAGCGAGAAAGAAATGGTGTTGTTGGTGGTCAGATTCTCCCGCACAAAGTCAGAGTGGATGCGCACTTCGGTGCGCTTGTCGAAATACTCGGCCCACACATCGTTCAGGCGATTATCCAGCAGGAAAGAGGTGCAGAAGATAATCAGTATCGAGGAAACGATAAAAACCGGTACCCGGCGGCGAATAACGAAATTCGCCAAAGCATCATTATTCTCACCCTGCTTGATTTTGTGTGGCTTGATATTGAAGGGCAGCAGCATCACCAGTGCCGGTAACAGGGCAATGGAAAATAGCCAGGCGGCAAACACCCCGAACGCCACCACATTACCCAGATCCCGGAACGGGGGTGACTCACTGAAATTCAGCGACAGAAAACCGATCACTGTGGTGAGGCTGGTAAGCATGACCGGTTGGTAATTCAGGTTAAGACTGCTTTCCATGGCGGCATGTTTTTCCATGCCTTTCTGCATGTTCTGAAAATAGGTGGCCAGGATATGCATGCTGTCGGCGATGGCCAGGGTCAGGATCATGGTGGGTGCGTTGGCCACCGGTGGTGAAATATGTATGCCGACCCAGGACATGGCTCCCATACCGGCCAGTACCGAGGTAATGATGACGGCCAGGGTCGCAAGGGTACCCATGATGCTGGTAACGATGCTGCCGCTGGCGACGAACATAAAGACAGCGATACAGGCGAGCGCGAACAGGAAGGCGATGGGTACCAGTGTTTTCATGTCATACAGGGTGGCTTCCTTAAAGGCGTTGTTGTTCATCACTTTGCCCACCAGATAGAAATCCGCCTGGGGATATCGGGCTTCAAACTGTTCCCGGAATTCGCGGGCGGCTTTCACCACTTCCGGAATGGCTTTGCTTTTGTCTTCCGCATTATGAAAGTTAACGATGACATTGATGCCCGCCACTTTGGCGCTGGGAGAGATCAGTCGATTGACCAGCTGCGGCTCGGCCAGGGCGATGGCTTTGTCTTCCACCAACTCCGCGTCGGAGGTGTTGGCAGGATCCGGAATCAAGTCCTCTACCAGCAGGTCATCGTCTTCGGCGATGGTGTGCTGGAAATTGGTGAGGGAATCGACCCGTTGGGAATAGGGCAGCTGCCAGGCGGCCTCCGTCATTTCACCAATGATGCTGAGGGTATCCTGACTGAATACCACACCGCTCTTGGGGGCGATGGCGAAGTAGACGTTGTCCACGTTGGTGTAGGTGGTCTGCAGATGATGGTAGGCCACCAGATTTTCGTCTTCATCGGGGAAAAATTCCTCGAAGTCGGTGGTGATCTGCGGAGGGAGGCCTGCTGCCAGCACGGCAACCAAGGCGATGCAGAGCGCTATGACCAATAAGGGGTGGTTAACCAGGTAATGATTCAGGCGATCCTGCAGCATAAAGATGAACGCTCATTTTGTTATTCGAAACACAATGCTTAGTCAACGCATAAGGCCTTTCAGGCTAGTCGGATTTGGGCGGCGCCACAAACGAAACCTTTTGCGCTTCGAATGAATAAAACTCATCTGAGCTGTTCTGCAGGGAGGCGAAGATCCCCATCAGCCAGTGTTTGAAAGTCTGCACCTCAGGCCGCTCTGCGTCCTGGGGCCGGTACACTACCCAGTATGACTCATCTATGGTGAAGTGCACGTCGAAGGGGGCGATCAAACGGTTTTTCTGCAGCATCGGAAAGGCCATGGGCAGCAGCCCGAGGGCAATGCCCAGATTTTGTTCTGCTGCGGTGAGATTGCTGAGGTAATTATCCAGGGTTATTTCCGGGTGTGGGGGCAGTGGTGCCAACCCCGCTTCTTCCGCCAGGCGTTGCCAGGGATTCGGTTCCATGGGCAAATTGATCAGGGTTTTACCTCGAATATCCGCCAGGGTTTGCATTGCATGTTGACGCTGGAACTCGGCGGAACAGACGGGGGTAACCCGCAGTGTCATCAGTTTCTCCGCGATCAGGCCGGGCCAGTCACCCAGCCCGAAACGTACGCCCAGGTCACAATCTGACAGGGCGAACATATCGGTGGAACTATAGCTGGTTTCAATACGCAACTCCATGTCCGGGTGAGCCTGCTGGAATTCATAGAGTCGGGGGATAACGATTTCGGTGGCCATGAACGGCAGAATGTGGGCACGGATGGAGGGGGCGCCATGGCGGCGCTTTATGTGATCAAGGGCCCGCTGCAATTGGGACAGGTGCAGGTCCAGGGCCTCCAGCAATTCCTCCCCGGCCGGTGTCAGTTTCAGAGCACGGTTCAGGCGCCGGAACAGGTTGAACTGCAGCTGGTCCTCCAGTGCTTTGATCTGGTGGCTGACCGCTGATGGGGTAACGTTCAATTCTGCAGCCGCCCGTTTGAAACTCAGTTCCCTGGCGGCCACCTGGAATACCCTGAGGTTCTGCAGCGGCGGTCCTTTATAGGCCATTACGGTGCGCCTTTATTGTTATGGTTTCGGATGAGTTAATATCACCCGATTATAGCAGCATGGCCGTTTATTGGGTGCTTATTGGCCGCTCTCCACGTCGATCACCGTGCAGGTGAGAGCTCCTTGATGGAGCTGGGTGCGGATGCTATCGCCCACGGCGGCTTGCCCTGCCTCTCTCAAAATGCTGCCGTCCTGGGCTTTGGTGATGGAGTAGCCTCGGGATAAAGTGGCCAGCGGACTTACCGTATTCAAACGCAGGGCAAAATGACGTAAGTCCGTATGGCGCGAAACCATGTCCTGCTGGAAGCTGCGACGCAGCCGGATTCGCAGGTTGGTTACGTCTTTCTGCAGTGACTGGATTCGTGTGCTGGGATTGCGGTTTTGCAGACGGGCACCGGCGGTTTGCAGCTTGCTCTGGTTCAGTTGCAGGCTGCGCTTGATGGATTGGCGCAGACGCAGTTCCAGCTCATCCAGGCGCTGGGCGTGTTCTTCCAGGCGTTTACCCGGATGCTTGAGTTGCCGGCTCAACCAGTCCAGTTTCTGGCGGTGTTCCCGGATGGTTCGTTGCATCCGGTCAGTCAACCAGGATTGGTAGCTGTGAAGGGTCTCCAGCAGCTCTCGTCCATCAGCACTCAATAATTCTGCCGCAGCGGACGGAGTAGGGGCCCGTACATCCGCGACAAAGTCCGCGATGGTAAAATCAACTTCGTGGCCCACAGCCGACACTATGGGCAGCTCGCTGGCGACAATACAGCGGGCAACCCGTTCATCGTTGAAGCACCATAAATCTTCCAGTGAGCCTCCACCGCGGCCTACGATCAACACGTCGCATTCCGCGCGCCGGTTAGCGGTTTCGATGGCCTGGCAGATACTGGTGGCGGCCTCTGCCCCCTGTACTAACGTGGGATACAACACAATCTCAGTCAGGGGAAAGCGTCGCCGTAACACCGACAGAATGTCATGAATGGCGGCTCCGGTGGGGGAGGTCACCACGCCGATTCGGCCAGGCCGACTGGGCACCGGTTGTTTGCGTTCCTCTGCAAACAGGCCTTCCGCACCCAGCTTGGCTTTCAATTGTTCGAAGGCCCGTTGCAAAGCGCCAAGCCCGGCCTCTTCCATATGATCAATGATCAGCTGGTAATCGCCGCGGGGAGCAAACAGGCTTAACCGGCCTCGCACCAGCACCTGCATTCCATCTTTGGGTTTGAACTTGAGGCGGATATTGTTGCCGCGAAACATGGCGGCGCGCACCTGGGCCTGGTCGTCCTTCAGGGTCAGGTACAGGTGGCCGGATCGGGGCAGGACCAGATTGGAGATTTCACCTTCCAGCCAGACTGCAGGAAACTGGTTTTCCAGCAGGCGTTTTACGCTGTTGTTGAGTTCCGTAACGGAAAAGATATGTCGCTGCTGCGTGGGGGAGTCGTTTGTCATGGCGGCATCATACTGAATTCCCTTCATAACGGCCATAGTGTCCACGGCGTCTACAGCACTTGAATTAATAGATTTATCACCTCGGGGTTTAATCTCCTGATTACATAAAAGCAACGGGTTTTTCCCGTTTTTTGGCTGGATGGGGACAGCCAAAATTTACATCTGTCCTGCTGATACAAATTCAACATATTGAGATTTGATAGCATCAATTTGTGGTCCCGGAAGGAACCTTTACGCCAATAACAACAAATCAGATAACAATATTTAGGGTAGGTTTATTATGAAATCGTTAAGAACGCTGGGTACGGCATTGGTGCTGTGTCTGGCCACCGTATTGACAGGGTGCGGTGGTGACAGCAATCCCAAAGGACTGTATGTAGCCAAAACTGCCGATGGCCTTGATATCAAGATGAAACGCTATCGGCCAACGCCCAACCACAGTTTCCGTAACAGTACTCCCATTCTGCTGTTTCCGGGTATTACCCTTAACTTCAATCAGTTCGATGTCTATTCACCGCCCTGGCTCAACAGCTATCACTATGAGCTGCCTGAGGATGCACCGGCCTGGGCCAAGAACGACCCCATTATTCAGGACGACAACCTGAAATACTTCAGCCTGGCTCATTACCTCTACCTGCGCGGCTATGACGTGTGGATGGCAAACTACCGGGGTGTAGGACGTGGTGATTTTGACAGCGACGAAGGCCACCCCAATACCAACCTGGATGTCTGGTGTGCGCTGGATTATCCGGCTGCGGTGGATAAGGTGCGGGGTGTAACCGGTAAAAAGCCGGTCATCGGCGGTCATTCCACCGGTGGTCTGTGTGCTTACCTGTATCTGCAGGGTTATTCCCTGGATGCCAATATTGTGAAGCAGGGCGATTATATTCCTCATGCCACCGCCAGTGCGGCGTTGGCCGCGCAGCGTAATGCCAACGTGGCCGGATTCCTGGGTATCGATCCAGCCGGTGCGCCGATCCTGGCCTATGAGTGGTTGATCGATAATCCCTTGGTCTGGGACATTCTGGCGCTGGAATGGTATATCGATCTGGATTCGATTCTGCCTTACGCCATGTCCTTGTTGCCACCGGTGATCACCTCCGGCGCTATTGATCTGGTGTTCAAACTTGTGACCCAGCTGGCCGATGCGTTCCCCAGTTTCTTCCCTCACTGGGCAGATCTGTTTGGTGCTTTGGATTTCTGGCGTACCGGTAATATGAATGGCTATGTGGAAGACTTCCATGCCCGCATTGCATTCTCCAGTTTCTATCTGGGTGGCTTTGCTCAGTATGCAGATTGGGGTACCAATGGTGTGTTCCGTGAATTCTGGCAGAACGGTGAAGAGAACCAGGGTCTGGTGAATCCGCCGGATCAGGCGCCGGGCGATGGCTACTACTATTTCGATACCAACATGTCCCGCATGACCGTACCTGCTTTCTCGGTATTCTCTGATGCGTCCGGTCTGGTGGATACCGATACCATGGTGGATACCCTCTACAACGGCAAAACTTTCAACAGCAAAGACGACTGGATTGAAGTGCCCGGTTCCGGTCATATTGATGTGGTGAACGGCAATGCGTCACCCACGGTTGCGTTCCCGGCGATTGCCGACTGGCTGGACTCACTCTAAAAAGCTGTCTTAGCCTAAAAATACAGTGTTAAGCAGTAGAAATGGCCTCTCAACAAGGGTTGGGAGGCCATTCTTTTGTTCCTGGTTGCTGAGGTTTTCGGGCGGCCACTACATTACCCCTCTGTATCAGGAAAATAAAAACAAGAGGGTGTGATGATGTGGCAGGTAAGGAGCGTTCTGGCTGCTTGGGGTATGCTGGCTCTGTTTTTACTCAGCGCTTGTGGCGGTAGCAACGTGGAAGGGCTTTATGTAGCCCGGGCTGCCGATGGAGTGCAAATCAAAATGCGCCGTTACCGACCCTCGCCGGAAGCGGAATACAGTGACGGCACGCCGGTGGTACTGTTTCCCGGTATTGTGCTGAACAACAACCAGTTTCATATTTATTCCCCTCCCTGGCTCAACAGCTATCACTACCGTTTGCCGGCTGATGCTCCGGACTGGGCGCAGAACGACCCGGTGATCCAGGAGGATAATCTCAAGTACTTCAGCCTTGCTCACTACCTTTTCCGTCAGGGGTATGATGTATGGATGCCCAACTACCGTGGTGTGGGACGGGGCGGGTACGACAGCGAACATGGCCATGGCAACAGTAACCTGGACGTTTGGTGTGCGTTGGATGTGCCGGCAGCGATTGACAAAGTGATTGGTGTAACCGGTAAGAAACCGATTATCGGTGGACATTCAACGGGTGGTTTGTGTTCCTATCTGTACCTGCAAGGTGTCACCATGGATGCCGCTGTAGTGGCCGCAGGAGAGTATCTGCCCCACGTTACCTCCAGCGAAACCCTCGCTTTGCAGCGCAACGAGCAGGTGTTGGGGTATCTGGCGTTGGATCCGGCGGGCATTCCATTCTACCCCTACAGTCATTTATTGGATAACGAGGCTACCTTTGCGGCCTTGGGACGCGATGTGTTGGTGGATCTGGATGCGAGCTTGCCCTGGGTTATGTCGGTACTGCCGCCGATTATTGTATCCGGCGCTCTCGACCTGACGTTCAAAACCATTACCGCATTGGCGGAGGCTTTTCCCAAGTCGCTCCCTGAATGGGCCAACCTGTTTGGCGGTATCGATTTTTGGCACACCGCTAACATGAACGGCTATGTGGAAGATTTTCATGCAAGAATGGTCATCTCCAGTTTCTATATGGGGGTGAGCGCTCAATATTCCGACTGGGCGATCAATGGCGTTTTTCGGGAACACTGGCAAAATGGTGCCGAGAACGTGGATTTGGTGATGCCGCCGGACCGAACACCCGGTGATGGTTATTACTATTACACTGATAATATGTCGCGTATGACCGCGCCCGCGTTTTCGGTGTTCTCGGAATCTTCGGCATTGGTCGATACCGATACCATGGTTGGGCTTGTATTCGAGAGCAAAACGCCACATCCACTGGATGACTGGATTGAAGTACCGGGAACGGCGCATATTGACGTGGTCAATGGCAATCAGGCCCCAACGGTTTCGTTTCCTGCGATTGCTGAGTGGTTGGACAAGCTAAAGTCTGCAAGCAATCCGTGATCACGGCTGCAAGGGACCAAATCCCTGCTGGCGCGGTGCAGGGTAAAACTCAATAAAAAGGCTCCCTGCCGGGTATCAGCAGGGAGCCTCTTTCAAAACCTGCCTACCTCAGTTCGCGAAAAACATGTTATCCAGATATTCGTGAAGGGCTTCCAGCATTTTTTCTTCTTCTGCGCTGGTAAGGCTGAACAGTACATCCGAATTGAACGTAATCTTCATAGTAAGCTCCAAATCCTTTGTCTTTGTTTGATACCAACCGCAGTATTGCGTGCTGACCCGATTCATAGTGCGACCAATCAGTCATAGGGTCAACAGTGCGCTTTGTAACAGGATTTGTAGCACATAACCAAAGCCTATCAACAAGTTCTGGTTACAACGGAAGGGAATAAAAAGATCGATCTTTGAGCAGAATAGAACCCTTCCAACTGGTTGAAAGGGTTCGTTATTTCGAATTGGTTGTTAGGAAAGCGTTAGCCGATCAGATAGCCGCCATCCACTACCAGACTGGTGCCGGTGGTGTAACTGGAGGCATCCGAGGCCAAATACAACACAGCCCCCGCCATCTCATCCGGTTGTGCCACGCGGTTCAAGGGGACATGGGGCAGCAGCTGGTTGAGGATGGCATCGTTCTTCACCAGGGCGGAGGCAAATTTGGTGTCGGTGGCACCGGGCAACAGGGCGTTCACCCGAATGCCTACACCACCGCATTCCTTGGCGAAGGTCTTGGTCATGGAGATGACCGCCGCTTTGGTGATGGAGTAGATACCCTGCATGGCGCCGGGAACAATGCCGTTGACGGAAGCCACATTGATAATGGAGCCACCACCGCTTTCGCGCATCAGCTTGCCGCCTTCCACCGACATGAAGAAGTAACCCCGGATATTCACGTCCACGGTTTTCTGATAGGCGGCCAGATCCGTATCCAGTACGTGGCCGAAGTAGGGGTTGGCCGCTGCGTTATTTACCAGGATGTTTAACTTGCCATGAGTTTCTTTTATGTGAGCGAAGATAGCGGCGATCTGTTCCATCTCTCCGATGTGGCAGGCATAGGCTTCGGCGCTGCCACCAGCACTTTTGATTTCATCTGCCACTCGCTGGCAATCATCAATTTTCCGACTGGAAATGATCACGTGGGCACCTTGGCCGGCCAACAGTTTAGCGATGCTTTCGCCAATGCCGCGGGATGCTCCGGTGACCAAGGCAACGCGACCACTCAGATCAAAGGGGTTCTTCATATCCATGGATTGGGCCTCTCTTGAAATGGATGTGAATGGGACTTCGTTATATTTATGTTTTTTCGTCTATCAACGATACGTGAACAGCGACTTGCCCTCACCGTATTCAAAATGGGAGTAGTCGTTAAAGTAACGCAGGGTCATTTTTTTCGAGTTGAACAACAGGCAGGTCACTGAGCAATTGATGATGGACCAACTCAGTTCCGCCACATGTTCATCGCTTAGTTCCAAACAGTGTCCGGTGGCGACGGAAATAGGACCACCGGAGGAAAACACCGCTATGGATTTGGCATTGCCACTGTTGTAGCGCACGTGTTCGAGTGCATCTTTACAGCGCTGGTTGAAGTGCTGCCAGGTTTCAAAGTATTCATGATCGTATTCCCCCATGCGCCAACGGTGCAGCGCCAGTTCAAATTCGATCTGGAACGCTTTGTTGGGGTTGGGGTGTTTTGACAAGTACTCTGCACGGCTGAGGTGATCACCGAATTCCGGGCGGTGCCTGGCGATCACTTCTTCATGATCGTATTCGTTGAAACCTTCCAGAATGGTTGGTTCCAGCTCGCAACCCATTCCCTGCAGACAACCTGCTGCCGTTTGGGCATGACGTTTCATGGAGCCGGCATATACGGCATCGAACTGGATGCCGCGTTGTTTTAACGCAGCACCCAGTGCAACCGCCTGACGTTCACCGGTTGGGCTCAACTGGTCATAGTTGTCGCTGTGCAGCGACGCTTGACCGTGGCGAATCAGGTAGATCGCAGCCATTACTCTTTACTCATTACAGTTGACCGGCGGCCTTGAGCAGGTTCATCGCCTGTTTTTCCAAAGTACGCACGCCGGGGCCAAAAGCAGCAAAGCGCTTGTCCTTAGTTTGCCCGTTGTAATAGCGGTAATAGATCTGCTGCAGAATCACCGCCAGGCGGAACACGCCGTAAACGTGATAGAACAGGAAGTTGTCGCACTGCAGACCGGTTTTTTCCAGATAGCGGGCAATGACTTCTTCCCGGGTCAGCATACCGGGCAGGTGAGTGGGTTGGCGGCGCATGGCCAGTTCGTCAGCCGGATCATCGGCCTGAATCCAGTAGGCCAGAGAATTACCCAGGTCCATCAGGGGATCACCCAGGGTCGCCATTTCCCAGTCCAGCACACCGATCACTTCAGTGGGGTCATCCGGGCTCAGCACCACGTTATCCATACGGTAATCGTTATGGATCAGGGTGACTTTCACCTGCTCCGGCATATTGGCATTGAGCCAGGCCATGATCTGTTCAAAGTCGGGCACGTCGTCGGTTTTGGCGGCGGCAAAACGCTTGCACCAACCGCTGATCTGGCGTTCCACATACCCCATGCCTTTGCCCAGATCCTGCAAACCGGCGGCTTCATAATCCACATTGTGGAGTTCGGCAAAACGGTCCACCACGTTCTCGCTCAGCTTGCGCACCTGCTCTGGAGTCAGGTCCAGGCCGGGTGGCAACTCATCACGGGGAATGATGCCCACCAGACGTTCCATGATGTAGAACTCACAACCCAGCGGGCTGCCTTCCTCTTCGCAAAATGCCACCATTTCCGGAACGTAGGGATAAACCGGTTTCAGTTTGCTCATCACCTTGTATTCGCGGCCCATGTCGTGGGCGGACTTGGCTTTGGTGCCGAAAGGTGGACGTCGCAGGATGTAGTCCTTGTTGTCGAACTTGATGGAATAGGTGAGGTTAGAGGCACCACCAGGGAATTGGGTAATCACCGCTTCACCCTGCACATCAGGCACCACAGATTTTACAAAGTCGGTGATGATCTTTGGATCCAGTTCTTCCCCTTCCCGAACTTTCCCTGCCTGGTCTAACACTTCGCTCATGTAGTCACTCCAAATTTGAATAATTACTCTTTAGGTTGGCGTCTCATGCCTGCGAGTTTGACGCCGTATTGTCCCATTTTGTTGTTATACAGAGACGGCATAAACCGTTTCCAGTACCAGGTATTGCGATAGCTCTTGTGGGGCAGCAACATGAACTGCTTGCTTTCCACGGCGCTGAATACCTGATCTGCTATATCATCCGCTGTTATGTCGGATGTGGCCAACATTTTACTCACATGAGCCTGGGCATGGGAGTCCGGAGAGCGAGTGGATTCTGCCAGATTAGTCTGGAAGAAACCGGGGCACACCACGGTGACGCCAATTCCGAAGGGGGCCAGTTCGAACAACATGGTTTCTGATAACGCCACCACCGCGGCTTTGGTGGCGTTGTAGCTGTTCATCTCGGGTGAGTGGATCAGGCCCGCCATGGAGGCGATGTTGACGATGTGACCGTAGCCTTGTTGCTTCATGGTCTGACTGAAGAATTTACAACCCCGCACCACGCCCATCAAATTGATGTCGATGGCGAAGTCCCAGTCCTCCAGTGAGCTTTCCGCAATACCGCCGTGGGAAGCGATGCCCGCATTGTTGACCACCACATGAATGTGGCCCCAACGTTCCAGTATCGCATCGCGCCAGCCTTCCACGGCACTGGCGTCGCGTACATCCACATGATGGTAGCTGGCGTCGCCACAGAGGTCATTCAATTCCTGCTGTGTGGCTTCGCCCCGTTCATCATTGAGGTCGGCGATGGCAACACCCCAGCCAGCCCGGGCATAACGTAATGCCATGGCCTTACCCAATCCACTTGCACCACCGGTAATTGCGACGGTTTTTTTTGCGCTGCTCATATCTGCTTACTCACACCTGTTTACTTGTATTTTTTCAGCTCGATACGGGCAACCGACGCACGGTGCACCTCATCCGGTCCATCCGCCAGACGCAAAGTCCGGGCGTAGCCATATAGCAGTGCTAATGGGAAGTCATTAGATACACCACCTCCACCATGAATTTGAATGGCCGCATCAATCACTTTTGTTGCAACATTTGGCGCTACCACTTTGATCGCCGCGATTTCTGTCATGGCCCCTGACACTCCCACGGTATCCATCAAGTAAGCTGCCTTTAGAGTCAGCAGGCGGGCCATGTCGATATCCAGTCGGGAATTGGCGATCACATCCACGTTGCCGCCCAGCTTGGCCAGGGGCTTGTGGAAGGCTTCCCGTTCCAGGGAACGTTCGATCAGGTGCTTGAGGGCGCGCTCGGAGGCGCCGATCAGCCGCATGCAGTGGTGGATGCGGCCCGGGCCCAAGCGACCCTGGGCAATTTCAAAACCACGACCGGGCCCGGCAATGATGTTTTCTTTCGGTACCCGCACGTTGGTGAAGGACACTTCGCCGTGGCCTTCCGGGGCGTCATAGCGGTTGAACACCGGTAGCATGCGCTCGATCTTCACCCCGGGGGTGTCCAGGGGCACCAAGACCATGGAGTGTTGGCTGTGGCGGGGGGCATCGGGGTCGGTAACCCCCATGAAGATGCCGATCTTGCATTCGGGATGACCCACGCCTGAGCTCCACCATTTGCGGCCGTTAATCACCACTTCGTCGCCTTCCACCGTGCAGGTGGCAGCCATGTTGGTGGCGTCGGAGGAGGCCACACCGGGCTCAGTCATAAAGAACACAGAACGGATGTCGCCGGCCAACAGCGGTTCCAGCCACTGCTTCTTCTGTTGCTCAGAGCCGTACTTGAACAGCACTTCCATATTGCCGGTATCCGGCGCGCTGCAGTTGAAGGCCTCAGAGGCGAAGGGGCAGTAGCCCATGATTTCCGCCAGAGGGGCATAATCCCGGTTGGATAGCCCGGCGCCGTAATGTTCGTCCGGCAGGAACAGGTTCCACAGGCCTTCAGCTTTGGCTCGCTCCTTCCATTCTTCCATCATCGGCGGCACTTGCCACTTGGTCCAGTCGCCGTTGTGTTCGTCTACCTGCTCCATGTACTTGAGTTCATTAGGAATAATGTGTTCATCCATAAAGGCTTGAACACGGGCAATCATTTCCTGAGCTTTTGCAGAATGTGAGAAATCCATGGCGGGCTCCTTGTTTTTTATGGTCACCTTCTCGGTGATTTGCGCCTAGGTTAGAAGAGTTGTAATAATTAAACCAATGAATAGTTCGAATTAAAGGTTATAAATAACATGCATATTGGTAAGGTGGACCTTAATCTCTATCTGGTACTGGATGCCATCTACCGGGAGGGTTCCATTACCCGGGCGGCGGCCACCCTGAATCTGACCCAGCCAGCGGTCAGTCATGCGCTTTCCCGGCTGCGGGAGGCCTATGCGGACCCACTGTTTGTACGGTCCGGTAATCGTATGGTCCCCAGCACCCTGACCCGGTCCATCATCCAGCCGGTGCGGGATGCCCTTGAGCATCTGCAAACCACCTTTTCCCCACCCCAGCAATTTGATCCTGCCACCAACAGCAAGCAGGTGGTGCTGGCCATGCGCGGGGTGGTGGAATCCGTACTGCTGCCGGAACTGGTTTCAGAACTGGAGCACCAGGCACCCCTGATGCAGTTTAGCAGCGTGCGCATTCCGCGGCGGGATATGGAAAGTGAACTGGCTGCCGGGCGTCTGGACCTGGCCTTTGATGTACTGCTGCCCATGGGGGCCAATATCCGCCACGCTGTCCTGTTGGAGGATGATTTTGTGGTGGTGGCCCGCAAGCAGCATCCATCGCTACAGCATGGCCTGGATCTGAAAACTTATCTTGAGCTGCGTCATGTGGTGGTGTCATCCCGACGCAGTGGTCCCGTGGTGGAGGATTTTGAACTGGGGCGCATGGGTTATCACCGCAAGATCGGCATGCGTTGCCAGAACTATTTTGTGGCGCTCAGTACCGTCGCCCAATCCCAGATGCTGCTCACTATTCCGGAAAATTATGCCCTGCGTAACCAGCGTTACCACGATCTGGAGATCTGGCCCATGCCCCTGGAGCTGAAACCGGTGTCCAGCTACATGTATTGGCACCAGTCGGTGGACAATGATCCCGCCAATGTCTGGTTGCGGGAGCAGGTGCTGGCGTTGCGGTTGGCGATTATTGATACAAAACTACCAATGTAACTCGGGGAAGCTTGTGGCAGCATTTCTTCAAAATAAGAAAAGGGATGCACCATGAAGTTACTGAAATTTTGTCTTTTGTTTACGCTGCTGGTGGGAATGGCTGCCTGTAGCGGCGGGGGAACCAACAAAGACGGCGTCGAGCGCAACTCCAGCACCACCGAAGAGGGCGGTACCAACACGGAAACCCCACCCACGGGAGAAGAACCGGAACCGACTCCCGAGCCGGGGCCCGGACCGGAATCGCCGATCAGCGTTTTGCTGGATGGCAATCTCTATTTCCCCATCGCAGAAGGGGTCACCTGGCACTACGACAATGGCGATGAGGTGACCTTCACCACCGGTGAGGTGATTCAGGGGCGTACCCTGGTTTCCATGCACCACAGTCTGGACGCCATGCCGCGGGAGGAGTACTTGCGGGTGACGGATAATGAAATCGAGTATGGCGGGCTGTTCGCCTTTTTTGCTTATCAGGGCGCGGCGGTGGCAGGCGGTGTTGAGTTCCACAGCTTGCGCAGGGTGTACGACCATGTACTCGACAAGGGGGAAGGCCGCAGTTTCCTGGCCAAGACGGCGGACCTGGTGGATCCGGATGGTAATGTGGTTTCCGAGGTGGAATACCTTTGGTCCTCAAGGATAGGGGAGAAGCAGTTGATCGAGACCGGCCAGTTTGGCTTGGTCCCTGCGGTGGAATTGCAGGTCAACATTGATCTGGCGGTGACCGCAAGCGGTATCCCGATCCAGACTTTCCCGGTGATTGAAACCTCCCTTTGGTTATCGCCCGGGTTGGGCATCGTGGGGCGCAGCCTGCTCGGCACCACCATCAGGCTGGAGCGAGTGGACGGTATCCAGGCCCCGGTGGTGTTTGCGTTTGATGAGGGCACTGGTTTGGCACAAACCCCAAAGCAGGTGATGGTGGATGGCAGTGCCGTCACCGATATGGAAGCGGATCTGGTGGTGGCCTATGGCACCAACGAAATGGATTGGTTGAATCTGGAATTCGATGGCACCGGAAGCTGGCGCGTGAGCCTGACCGGAGCGGAGCTGCCGGTGGGTATTCACGGTGCGGTTGTACAAATGACACGCAACGGTGTGCGCACGGATATTCCGGTTTCTGTATTGGTACGCTAACCAAAACCGCCTTTTTCACAAATAACCAACGGTTATTTTACAGCCTGAATCAAACCGGTTATTCCTGCATGGGTAGTGGTTTCCATACTCATGCGGGGATGACACCATGTTCAAAATTGCATTCAAGAAAGGCTACAAGTATCAGCTGGAAAATGATTTCCTGGTACCAACTTCCGTTCTGCCTCCTCAACACATCGACACCTATTACATCCAGTTCAAGACCAACGGTGACCTGCTGTTGGCGAAAGGCTATGCCTGGGATGGGCCGTCTGGAGCGCCGGATGTACCCAGCTTTATGCGGGCGTCCCTGGTGCACGATGCGCTGTATCAGTTAATGCGCAACGATTACCTGGATCGTGATGTCTATCGTAAACCGGCGGATAAGCTCATGCGGCAGATGTGCATTCAGGATGGTATGAATCCCCTGTTGGCGGGAATCGCCTTTGGGTTTGTGCGTGCGTTCGGTGAGCCCCATACCCGGGTTGCCAGTAAGAAAGAACTGCTGTTTGCCCCATAATTCCTCTTGATTCACGCTTGCTTTTGCAAATTGCGCCTATAAAAGTTGTGCAGAAGGGGCTCCTTTGCATACTGTAGTAAGTATGTTTGGAACAATAGGGAACCTCATTGATGCGTGTGTTGAAGTGGATTGGGCTGGCGTTGGGTGGATTGTTGCTCCTGATCTTATTGGCTGTCCTGGTCATTCGATTCCTCATTGACCCCAATGATTTCAAGGGCCAGATCTCTGCCCTGGTGAAGGACGCCAGTGGCTATGAGCTGGGGTTAGAAGGCGATCTGGGCTGGAGTTTCTACCCGGTATTGGGCTTTGAATCCAGCAACGTCACGTTGGCCGCCCAGCTCAACAAACCATTTCTGACCATCCAGAATCTCGCCATCGGTATCCAGGTTATGCCTCTGTTTTCCGGGCAGCTGAATGTGGACCAACTGCAGGTTGATGGCGTGGACGTACAGCTACTGGTGGATGCCGGTGGCAGCAACAACTGGACGGTGGAGTCAGCCAGCACTGTTACGGCCAAAGCGAAACAACAGGAACAAACGGCATCCTCATCGGCAGGTGCAGCAACCGAACCTGCGGCGGAGCTGCCTGAAATCTCCATTCCTTTGGTGCGGATACTGAATGCCAACGTCCGCTACCAGGACCAGCAGGCGAAATCCGATACCAGTGTTGCCATCAAGCGTTTGGAATTGCGCCATGTGCAGTTGCAGGAGCCCATCGACGTTTTGTTGGAACTCGCGTTGGCACAGGCGGATGGCCCAACCGTTGACCTGGTGCTGAATGGTGCATTGTCCGCCGACCTGGAGCAACAGGTATTCAAAGTCACACCCCTTCAGTTGCAAGCCACTATCCAGGATACGCTGCCGAATCCCATCACGGTTAACCTGGAGTCCCAGGTGTTGGTGGACCTTGGGGCCGACCGCGCTGAACTGACCATTACCCAATTGCAAATGGCGGATGTCGTGGTCAACGGTGCGATCAACGTTGCGGCGCTGACAACGGAACCCCGCTTTGAGGGCAAGTTGAATTCCAAACCCATCAACTTGCCCAGGTTGGTGTCTGCTTTGGCGCTGGAATTGCCGGAGCCGTCCAATAAAGACGTGATGAAAACGGCCAGTTTCCAGTTGGCATTTAACGGCAATACCCAGCAACTCAACGTACCTTCGTTCCGGTTGCAACTGGATCAAAGCAACCTGAGCGGCACCTTGGGGGTGAATGATTTCAGCTCCCAGGCGATCAGCTTTGATCTGGCGTTGGATCAGATTAACGTTGATGACTATTTGCCCGAGCCTGCAGAAGAAAACACGTTGGCATCCTCGGCGCCTGCCGGGACCCAAACTGATAATGAGTCAACATTGATTCCGGTGGAGGCTCTGCGTCCGCTGAATCTTAATGGCCGGTTCAAGGCGAGCAAGGTCACCCTGGAGCAGACCCTGATTGAAAACATCGTTCTGGTGGTGACGGCCCGTAATGGTGTGCTTACGGTAAAGGAATTGAAAGCAGACTTGTTGGAAGGCTCTGTGGATGGCGAGCTGAGCCTGGATGCCCGCACGGATCAGCCCACCATGAAATCGGACATTAAAGTGAATGGCATTGAACTGACGCAAATCTCCTCGCGGTTTATGACCGATTCACTGTTGTCGGGCAAGGCTTCCTTCGCGATGGATGCCAATGCCAAGGGCAATACGGTGGATGAACTGCTGAGGTCTGCACTGGGTCAGATGAACCTGAAACTTGATGACGGTGTTTTGCACGGCATTAACCTGAACGCGATCGTGGTGGATGCGTTGAAGAGTCAGCTTTCCACGGTTGAATATCTGTATCCGAATTATCAGGAAAAGTTACCCCGGCAGCTGCGGGAGGACACCGAGATCAGTAAACTGCTGGCGGACGCCAAAGTGGAGAACGGACACCTCATCATGCCGAACTTTGAGTTCTTTACCGGCGACAGCGGTATTGATGCCAGCGGTAAAATTGATTTGCTCAATCAGGGATTTGATTATGATTTTGGAGTGGTGTTGTCAGCGCTGGAACGCAATAAATACCTTAAAGGCACCCGCTGGCCGATCCATTGCGAGGGGGCGTTAGCCAGCTCACCTGCGGACTGGTGCGGCCCTGATACCAAAGCCATGGGGGTCATTCTGAAGAAGGCCGCCGGTAATGCATTGAAAGATAAAAGCGCTGCGGAGCTGGGGGAAAAAATCGGCTTGGAAGCTGAGGATCAGGCCGAGCTGAAAGATGAGGTAAAACAGAAGCTGGAAGCAGAGGAAGACCGCGCCAAGAAAAAACTTCAGGAAAAACTGAATAAGTGGCTAAGCAAGTAACCGGCTTGCACAGGCAATAAAAAAGCCCGCTTCTGCGGGCTTTCTTCTTAACACTCCACCGAATCCATCAGCACAGACGCGGTATCAGGTTCGCCATGATTCGCTCTGCATTGGCCGCAATGGTCAGGGATGGATTGGATGCGGCGGTGGCACCCGGCATCAACGCGCCGTCCATCACGAACAGGTTTGGCTGGCCGAACACTTCACCGGTTTCAGTGTCCGTGGCTTCACCCATGGTAGCGCCACCCAGAGGGTGCCACATGGTTGGGCGTCCCATGGCGGTGTCGGGTAACGGCATACCACCACTGAAGGCGCTTAATTTCATCAGGCTTTCCATATGCGCCTGGCGCGCAAAATTATTATCGTCCATCGGCCAATTGATAAAGGCTTTGTCGGTTTCCGGTACATAGCTGATGCTGCCGAATTGGTCCGGTGCACACATGGCCATTTGCAACTGCGTCGGCGGCTGACCTGGCGCCGAGTTGGCGGGTGAGTGCATAAAGCCAACCGGTTTGATGGAGTTGTTGAAATCCCAGGCGGCAATACTCGGTGGTCCGCCCTGAACCGGGCCAAGGTCATCCTGCACACCAATACGCGCCATCAGTTCATCACCGTTGGCGGCCCAGTTCTGACCGATCTGGTCATTAATACCTTTCAGATCACCCATTGCCTTGGCTTTCAACAGCAGTCGTGATGTGTTGATGGAGCCGGCCGCCATAAACAGATACTCGCAGCCGATGATGTGATTCATCAGCACATTGCCCTCCGGGTCCAGAACTTCGCAATGAACGATGTAGGGGCCTTTACGACCGAATTGGGTAATGGATTTAACGTTATGCAGAGTGTGGACGGAAACGTTGCCGGTGGCTTCCGCATCGGCAATATAGTTTTTATCCAGGGTATTTTTGGCGCCGCTGTTACAGCTGAAGACATATTCCCCGATTGAGGCGGCATAGGGGAGCTCACCGGTCAGCTCTTTGCGAATGATGTTCCAGTTAAAGCCAACGTCGCTTTTCTTCACCGTAAAGCCCGCGCTGGTCGCATTCTTGATGAACGCCTGCTTCGCCTTGTAGAACGGGGTTGCCAGAATATCATCGGGCACCGGTCCGCCGCTTACCTGGGCCAATACTTTGGGATAGAACTCACTGGCCATCTCCCCATAATCAATGTAGGGGAACATGGGTGAGAATATTTCCTCTCTCGGTTGCAGCAGTACGCCGCCGTAGACCAACGAACCACCACCCAGACCGGCACCGACCACCGAATCCACTGTATCCCCTGCAATGCGCTCTAGCATGCCGGTGTAGCGGTTTACAGGAATCTGGCCGGAAGGCGCATCAAAGTCGCTCAGCCAGGTGGTCCGGCCGTCGCCCTGCACCATGGTTTGCAGGGTGGGGTAACTGTCAGGGCCGTTGTAGGACCAACGCAGTCCACGTTCGATGAGGGCGGTCGAGAAGCCGGCTTGTCCGAGTCTCAGGGCGGCTACGGAACCACCAAACCCGGAACCGATTACGGCGGCTTTCTTGGCAGAGCGTACTGTCGGGATGTCGCCACCGCAGCCTACTGTAGCGGTGATGCTGGTGGCAGCCGCAGCGTAAACACTGCTTTTAATAAATTTACGGCGAGAAAAGTTGTTCTTCATTGGTCGGCCTCTTACTTCTTTGGAGTGTTCTTGTTTTCAATGCGCAATTTTCTTGTGCATGAATGGCGAGCGGGGGTGAATGGCCCGCCGGCTCAAAAATTCTTTTTGATCAAATTATGGTCAACGATACTGTTAGAAAGAGTGGTAGTGACAACGCATCCTGTCAAAGTTGATCGTCGTGACGAAAAGCAAAAATGTGAACCAGTTCAATGGGTGAAATTTGCAGAATGATTGCCTTGTTGGAGGTAATATCGTGTTTACTCAGGTGCGATCATTATTGCTTTCCATCCCAATGCTCATCAATTCAGGAAGTTTTCCCTAGTTCGAAGAAATCACTGTAGCTGACGCATCAGTATTGGCGGTCAAGAGTAAAGTTTTGTAATGCTTTGTAATGTTGTGTGTCTTGCATGAGCGGACTGGCGGGGGCCCTCCGCCATGCTCGTGCTTCTCCAAATTTCTACCATACTTAAGGAAGTACTCATATTGATCCCGGCGTCCCAGTAAGAGACCGAAGTCATGGCCAACCCACAGCACCTCAATCACGGCCCCCAGTGCCGCTGTACCGATCCCATCACCAATTCAGCAGAGTTGCGCAAGCATCAACAGGATTTCTATAAGTTCACGGCCAGTCCCCTGGGTGAGATTTTGTTGGAGTTGGGTCTGGTCAAGCCGGAGCAGATCAGTTCCGCCCTTGAGGAACAGAAGGTCAGTCACAAACGCCTGGGGGAGATTCTGATTGAACAGGGTGTGGTGAGCCGGGACGACGTGTTGCGCGGTCTGTGTCAACGCTTCGGGGTGCCTTACGTCAACCTGCGTCAATTTGACGTGGACCCGAAGGCGGTGGCGCAGGTGCCCGGGCATTTCGCCCGCAAACACCTGGTGATGCCCCTGTTGCTGGATCAGGACCGGCTGCTGGTCGCGGTCACCGACCCTTCCGATTCTGAACTCATCAATATGCTGCGTTTTATGACCGGCAAGGTGTTGGAGTTTTGCATTGCACCTTCCGATGACATTGCCTATGCCATCAGCAGTTATTACGGTGGTCAGGAAATGCAATCAGCCCTGGATGATCTGGCGGTGTTTTCCTCCGATGAACCGTTCCATGTGGATGCCGACAGTGAGGAGGTTCTGGGTAACGAGCGTCCTGTGGTGCAGCTGGTGCAGAGCGTCATCTCGGATGCCATGGCCCGCCGCGCGTCGGATATTCACGTACGACCCAGGGAGTCGGTGGTGGAGCTGTACTTTCGGGTGGACGGTGTGATGCAGCATATCCGCTCCTTCAACAAGAAACTGCTGCCGGCGGTAGTGAGTCGTATCAAGATTGTGGGCAACATGGATATTTCAGAACACCGGTTGCCCCAGGATGGTCGCTCCCGCATTCACTACCTGGATAAAACCGTAGACCTGCGGATTTCCATTATTCCCACGGTCCATGGCGAGAGCGTGGTAATCCGCTTGCTGGACACCCAGTTTGCCCTGAAGGATCTGGAAGCGTTGGGTTTTGAAGGGCGGGATGCCGAGGAGCTACGGCATTTGCTGACCCGCAATAACGGGATCTTTCTGGTGACCGGCCCCACCGGGTCCGGTAAGTCCACCACCCTCTACACCGCTCTCGACCATATCCGCTCCAGCAACGTCAATATCATCACCGTGGAAGATCCGGTGGAATACCACGTGGACGGCATCACCCAGATTCAGGTAAATCATGAGACGGGATACTCTTTTGCCCGGGCCTTGCGCCACATTCTGCGCCATGATCCCGATGTGATTATGGTGGGTGAAATCCGGGATGAGGAAACCGCCAAAATGGCAGTGGAGAGTGCGCTTACCGGCCATCTGGTGTTGAGTACGTTGCATACCAACGATGCCGCCACCACGGTGACCCGCTTGATTGAAATCGGTGTTGAACCCTACCTGGTGAACAGCTCACTGATCGGTGTGCTGGCCCAGCGACTGGTGCGCTGTAACTGCGTGCACTGTATGCAGGAGGAGAAGATCGAACTCTCGGTGCGAAAGGTGTTGGGGGTGTCTGAGGATGAGGTGTTTTACAAGGGCGTGGGTTGTGATCTGTGCCATAACACCGGGGTCAGTGGACGCATGGCGGTGTATGAATTGCTGGTGATGACGCCGGACCTGCGCAAATTGCTGGCGCAGCGGGTGCCGGCGGACGAGATTGGTGAGCAGGCCATTCGGGATGGCATGACCCCGCTAACGGAAAGCGCCTTGAAGGTGGCCCGTTCCCGTAAAATTCCGCTTTCTGAAGTTTATCGAGTTCGTCTGTAGCGGCGGTGCTGATAACGGGGGGCTAGGCACGCAGGTGGTTACGCAATCGGCCGCGTTCGACCAGGGGCTCCTGGCCCAGTTCCTCGATTACCACCCCTTCATTGAACCGTCCCTGGAACAGATTGGTACTGATCACCGCCAGGGGGCGTTTGCCATCCAATCCCAGCTTGCGCATTGGGCGGGTGGTGGGATGATCCCCGGCACCCAGCTTGAGGCGGAATGACAGCGGCAGATGGACGTCAAAGGGGCTGCTGGTTTCCAGAATTGACCGCATCATCTGGTTGTTGAGAATGGAAAACATGTTGAAGCCCAGGGGGCGCATTTTCCAGACCTTGGGCCCCCAGCCGGAGAACTCGAACAGGGGTTGCTGAGTCTCCATGCATTCCACTTTACAGAGCAGCCCGGACTTCTCCAGTTGCAGGTCAATGTGCGCTGGCGTTTTCGGGTGGCCCCACAGCTCTCTTCCCACATGCATCATACGCAGACTATCGGTTGGGCAATTCACCAGATAGAACCCCATGTGACGCTGGTCGGGGCGGGAGAACAGCTCCCGCCACGGGGAAACCGGCTGGAATCCCTGGCAGCGGGAGACCGGAACGGCGAGCGCGGCAATGCTGTAGCCGCTCTCACTACAATGGGTAAACCGGGCCATCACCAGTGAGACGATGGCGTAGTCGCCAAATGTCATGGCCGGTCTCAGGCTGGTGTTGCGGAGTAACGCCTGGGCCCGGTGAAGGCGAGTGCAGAACAGTGCCACGCTGTAATCACCTTCTTTGTAAAGCACTGGTACTTCCACCGGTCCCGATGAGGTTTCCATCGTGCGTTGGGGCACCTGGAAGAATGGATCAATCTGCATTGCAACGCCTTGTTTATCTTATTGTTAGCCCTTTAGAGGATTATATGAATTTCTGCCTATTCTATAAGCGGCATTTGGGGTCAAAATGACCAGGTCATTGGCCTGTTTGACTCGGTTTGTGACCAGTTAGTTTCCAAGGTTGCTGTATTTCAACGGACATGGAGCTTTGCTATAATCGCGCGTTTAATTATTCCCCCCGCAACAAGGCTGACACTGCATGTTACGTATTGCTCAGGAAGCTCTCACTTTTGATGATGTACTCCTACTGCCCGGCTACTCCGAGATCCTGCCCCGGGATGTGCAACTGAAAACCCGGCTTACCCGTGACATTACCCTGAATATTCCGCTGGTATCGGCGGCGATGGATACCGTAACCGAGTCCCGTTTGGCTATCAGCATGGCTCAGGAAGGTGGGATTGGCATCCTGCACAAGAACATGACCCCGGAAGAGCAGGCCCGCCAGGTGAAGGCGGTCAAGAAGTTCGAAAGCGGTGTGGTCCGCGACCCTATTACGGTGTCGCCTGAGACCACTGTGGGCAAACTGATTGAAATTACCCAGATCAACAATATCTCCGGGGTGCCGGTGGTGGACGGTGACCGGCTGGTGGGGATTGTCACCAGCCGGGATTTACGCTTTGAAGACCGTTTTGATCAACCGGTCTCGGCCATCATGACCCCGAAAGAAAAACTGGTCACGGCCAAAGAAGGAGCCAGCACCAAGGAAATCAAAGGTCTTTTGCATAAATTTCGTATAGAAAAGATCCTGTTGGTGGATGATGAATTCCGCCTCAAAGGTATGGTCACCAATACTGATATCCTGAAAGCCGAAGCCTATCCCCATTCCTGTAAGGACGACCAGGGCCGCCTGCGGGTGGGCGCTGCGGTGGGCACCGGTGACGGTACCGAAGAGCGGGTGGCGGCGCTGGTGGAAGCCGGTGTGGACGTGCTGGTGGTGGACACGGCTCACGGTCATTCCAAAGGCGTCATCGACCGGGTGCGCTGGGTAACCGAGAATTATCCCCAGGTTCAGGTCATCGGCGGCAACATCGCGACCCCCGAAGCCGCGCTGGCGTTGGCGGATGCCGGTGCCCATGGCGTTAAGGTAGGTATTGGTCCCGGCTCTATCTGCACAACACGCATTGTTGCCGGTATTGGTGTGCCGCAGATTACCGCAGTGGCCAACGTGGTGAACGCATTGAAAGATCGCAATGTACCGGTCATCGCCGATGGCGGCGTGCGCTTCTCCGGCGACATTGCCAAAGCGATTGCAGCGGGTGCCCATGCCATTATGGTGGGTGGTCTGCTGGCCGGTACCGAAGAGGCCCCCGGTGAGGTTGAGTTGTATCAGGGGCGCTATTACAAGGCTTATCGCGGCATGGGCTCTTTGGGGGCGATGGCGCAAAACCAGGGTTCCAGTGACCGTTACTTCCAGGATGCATCCCAGGGTGTGGAAAAGCTGGTGCCAGAGGGTATCGAAGGCCGCGTTCCTTACAAAGGGCCAATGTCCGCCATTGTCCTGCAGTTGATGGGTGGGGTACGTGCCAGCATGGGTTATACCGGATGCTCCACCATCGAAGACATGCGCACCAAGCCCACCTTCGTGCGGGTGACCGGTGCCGGTATGAAGGAAAGTCATGTCCACGACGTTACCATTACCAAAGAGGCGCCCAACTACCGTTCCTGACCGGTACAGCGTCAACGACAGTTTCACGGCCAGCCGAACCCGCCAACGGGCGGCTGGCTTTTCAGTTTTTTTAGGGAATCCCGACCATCATGACTGACATCCACGCCCAGCGCATACTTATTCTGGACTTCGGTTCTCAATACACTCAATTGATTGCCCGCCGTGTGCGGGAGATTGGGGTTTACTGTGAGCTTTGGGCCTGTGACGCCTCTCCTGAGGACATTAAAGCCTTTGCACCCAATGGTGTGATCCTGTCTGGTGGCCCTGAATCCGTGATCGGTGAGGATACGCCACGGGCCCCGGATCTGGTGTTTGAAATGGGTATCCCGGTGTTGGGAATTTGCTATGGCATGCAAACCATGGCAGCGCAGTTTGGTGGCAAGGTGGCCAGTTCCGATCATCGCGAGTTTGGCTATGCGGAAGTGCGTTTGAAAGGCGGCAGCAAGCTGCTGGAGGGGCTGGATGATCATGCCGGTCTGAAGAAGTTGGATGTGTGGATGAGCCACGGTGACAAAGTGGTTGAGCTGCCCCCCGGTTTCGAATGCATTGCGGAAACCGGAAGTGCACCGATCGCGGCCATGGCGAACGAACAGAAAGGTTACTACGGTGTGCAGTTTCACCCTGAAGTCACCCACACCAAACAGGGTGGCGAAATACTCAAGCGTTTTGTCCGTGAAATCTGTGGCTGTGATGCGCTCTGGACGCCCGGCAATATCATTGAGGATATGGTGGCCCGGGTGCGTGAGCAGGTGGGCGACGATGAAGTATTGTTAGGTCTGTCCGGTGGTGTGGACTCATCTGTAGTAGCAGCATTGTTGCACAAAGCCATCGGCGACAAGCTCACCTGTGTGTTCGTTGATAACGGATTGCTGCGCCTGAACGAAGGCGACCAGGTAATGGATATGTTCGCCCAGCACATGGGCATTCGGGTGATTCGGGTGGACGCGGAGGATTTGTTCCTGGGCAAGCTGGCCGGGAAAAAAGACCCGGAAGACAAGCGCAAGATCATCGGTAATACCTTCATTGAAGTGTTCGATGTGGAAAGCTCCAAACTGAATGAGATCAAGTGGCTGGCCCAGGGCACCATTTATCCTGACGTGATTGAATCCGCCGGGTCCAAAACCGGTAAAGCCCATGTCATCAAATCCCATCACAATGTCGGCGGTCTGCCGGAGCATATGAAAATGCAATTGGTGGAGCCGCTGCGTGAGCTGTTCAAGGATGAAGTGCGCAAGATCGGCCTGGAGCTGGGGCTGCCCTACGACATGGTCTATCGTCACCCATTCCCCGGCCCTGGCCTGGGTGTGCGGATTTTGGGTGAAGTGAAAAAAGAATACGCCGACATCCTGCGGGAAGCGGATCATATTTTTATCGAAGAACTGCACCGGGCGGACTGGTATCACAAGGTCAGCCAGGCGTTTGCGGTATTTCTGCCGGTGAAGTCCGTGGGCGTCACCGGGGATGGTCGTCGTTACGAGTATGTGGTGGCCATTCGCGCGGTGGAAACCATCGATTTCATGACCGCCCGTTGGGCCCATTTACCCTATGATTTGTTGGAAAAAGTATCCAGCCGGATCATTCAGGAGATTCCGGGTATTTCCCGGGTCACCTATGACATTTCTTCCAAGCCACCGGCTACCATTGAGTGGGAGTGATTCGCCAAAATCACCCCCAAAAGCGGGCATACCATCAACGGGATTGAGTTGCGTTCTTGATCCGGTTTGAGGTGCGCTTGATCATGAATGACAGGAAACCATGAAATAATTCTGGGATATAACGGGCCGCCCAGGCGGTCAGTTTGCCGCTGATGCTGGGGATAATCAGCCACTGTCGTTGGTCCAACCCATCCACAATTGCGTCACAGGCTTCTTCCACGTGCATGGTGCCCGCAATCTTTTTCAGCTCCATGGATACGGGATTGGCGTGTAGCCTTTCCGCTTCCACCAAAGGCGTGAACACTTCCGGTGGGCAAATACAGCTGATGTTAAAACCCTGCAATTCGTACTCGTAGCGCAGTGTGGTGGCCAAACCCAGCACACCGAATTTGGAGGAGCCGTAGGCGCTGTATCCATAGTTACTGGTGATCCCGGCCAGGGATGCCACCAAAGCCAGGTGACCGCCCTTTGCCAAATGGGGGATTACCGAGGCAGCATAGTTGTAGCTTCCGATCAGGTTTACCTGAATAACGCGGCTGAATTCTCCCGGTTGCATATCGGCAATGGTTTTGCACAGGGGGATTCCGGCCGAGTTGATAGCGAGACTCACTTTACCAAAGTACTTTTGTGCAGCCTGTATGGCGTTAACCAAGGCCTGCTGGTCGGTAACATCCGCTTCATGGAATTCCCACTCGCTTGCTCCGACAGCGGCGGCGATCTCCAACTGCTTTCTGGCGACATCGCCTAAGCGTAAATCCAGCACGGTGACGCGGTCTCCCCGTTTGAGATAGCGAAGAACCATGCCCAAACCCAAGCCACTGGCTCCACCTGAAATGACGACATGTCTGGTATTCATTGTTTTTGCTCCATCTTTCATTCAATTTCACCTATTTCGCGCAGCCAGCGTTCGGAAATCTGCATGCCTTCTTCCAGATTGACCTTGGGGCTGAAGCCAAGCATGGTTCTGGCCTTGTCCGAATTAAAGTGTCCTTTGCGCGAGAACATAAGCATGGTGTCCGGTGTAGCTTCATTCGTGCGCTTGAGTAATTGATTCAGCAGCCACAGCGCCTTGGTGAGTCGCAGTGCAACAAACAGAGGGACGGTGGGCGGGTTGCCCTGGCGCTTAGCCCAGCGCCAGTGATAGCCGAAAAATCTTGAACAGGGCACAGACTGGTTACCCCAAAGAATAAAAATCTGGCCACGGCCTTCGGGTAGCCCTGCAGCCAGCATGACGCCGTCAAGAAGATCGTCGATATAGATGGGGGTAAAAATACCCTCACCCTTATCGGGCAATACCAGCTGACCGGCTTTGGCCATTTTGAGCGGTTCAATAAGCCAGGCGCGTGATCCCGGACCGTAGACATCACCCGGTCTTACAATGGTGCATTCCATTTCGCCTGCAGCGTGGGCAGCAAGCACCACATGCTCACTGGCGCCTTTAGCGACACCGTAGCGATAGTCCTCTCCGATCACGATGGGTGTTTTTTCGTTGGCGCCATTAGGGTAGTCGTAGCCGAGGGCGCAAATGGAGGAAAAGTGCAGAAAGCGTTTTGCTCCGGCGGCAATCGCCACGTCCAGTGCACAACGGGTGCCGAACACAGTGACATTGCGATATGGCTGCCAATCTGCCGCCAGCGATACGATGGCGGCAGTGTTGATAAACAACTCGCAGCCTTCTGCGTGTTTGGCCCAAGTATCGGGTCGGGTCAGGTCTCCTGCCATCACGTTGTGCCGGGTACTGGCTTCAATATCCATTCCCCGAACCTCGCAACCCAGAGCAGCATAGCGATCAGCCAATGCTCTCCCAATAAAACCGTTAGCGCCGGTGATAAACACAGACTTGGGTACCGGCGGCTGCTGGCCGTCGGCACCTGTGGGCATATGGGAAGACATTATTTGGATCCGATTGAGTAATCTGGATAGCTGGCGCGGATATACTTGGCGGGCTCCAGGCCACGCTCCTCAATCAATTGCTCGATCAGCATGATGATGGAGTTAGCATCCATCGTGCTGTGGTAGTTGCCTTCTTCATCGAAATTCACATTGGCGCCGGATACGATCATCAGCGTCTCGGTTATTTCCGTATTCTCTTCAGGAACATAGAAAGTGTGGATGCTGCTGCCTGGTTCATACAGGTAACTGCCGGCAGTTTGCGGTTGATCAGGGTGTTCGACGTAGCACCACTTACCTGACAGAGTCCAGAGGTGAACAGTGCCGGTGTGATAATGGGTAGGCAGCCTTACCCCGGGGTGAAACAGCACACGCAGGCACCAGGTGCCGTTGTTGGGATCCAGAAAAAGGGGCTGCACATCCACACCGGGCACCAGGGAATCATTGTAAATGGGCAGATCATTGGTGTTCACGGTAAGCAATTGGTCATGATTCTTGAGGGTTTCGGGTAACATTTTTCGGCCTCTCTGGTCTCTGCTTTGGTGATGGGTTGAGGCAGTTGCTTGACTGCTTGATCCAGTGTGCGCTGGTTTTTCCGGCCCCATTTGATAAAATGTGCCAATCATTTGATAAAGTGCGCCACTTTAAGCGCTGTGGTTTTGAGTGGCCAGGCAAGTAAGGCAGGTCAATGCAGGACTTCACCCGGGCGTCCGCCCTGGCGGGATATGGCGAATTGGTTAGGCAGGAGGGGCTTGATCCACTGCCGTTATTGCGGGCAGCCCGCTTGCCGGAAAGTATTCTGCAGCAACCGGATGGCCTGATCCCATACAGCCGCTTTTTGCATTTGCTTGATCTCAGCGCGGTGAAGTCAGGCGACCGCTTTTTTGGTCTGCGGCTGGGTTTGTATCAGGGAATATCCGTCTTTGGGCCATTACTGTACCTGATACGAAACACCCCGACGGTGGGGGATGCTCTGCAGGAACTGCGTCAGTATTTCTATCTGCACATGGGTGCTGCCAGCGTGGAAATAGGTCGCTTTGGTGAGTTGATCCAGCTTTCCTACCATGTGTTCAACAGCGGCCAGCTGGGGTTGATCCAGGGCAGTGAGCTGGCGTTGGGGGTGGGTATGCAGCTGATGCGCATGTTGTGTGGTGATCAGTGGAAGTTGAACGCTGTGGTGTTCGAGCATAGTCCCCATAGTGCGGTACAAGAATATCAGCACTGGCTTGGCGTAACACCTCAATTCAATGGCAATGCCAATGCGCTGTTGTTTCACGCCAGCCTGCTGGAGCGGCCGCTCAGTGAAGCGGATCCGGCGTTGCATGGGTTGATCAGGGATCATCTCAACACCATGGACCAACTCACCAATCAGGAGCTGCCGGATTATGTGGCCGCGTTATTGCGTAATCTGCTTGATCAGGGGCGGGTGACCGTAGACGATGTGGCTGCGTATATGGCGATGAGTCGGCGCACCCTGCAGCGTCGCCTGGCGGCCTGTGAAACCAGCTTTCAGCAGGTGCTGGACCAGACCCGGCAGAACCTGGCGCAACGTTATTTAAGGGATTCCAACATGCAGATTACCCAGTTGTCAGATTTGTTGGGGTATAGCGATTTGAGTGCTTTCAGCAGGGCGTTCACCCGCTGGTTCGGTGTGCCCCCGACGCAATGGCGTAAGGATCGGCTGTGATGGCTACCTTAAAATCCCATGGCATTCACATGGTGCTTGATTCCCACGAATGGGACATGTAAACCGTAATCCTGCCTCCAGACTTGTAAAAAGATATTCCGCCCCCATATAGGTAGAGATCAGGCTATTTTGCCTGCTCCCTACCTATAGGCAATCTAATGCCGTCACAAAATGAAGACCCATGGGGGCGTAGACCCCAATCACCACCTGATATCGATCAGCTACTTGAAAAAACCATTAACCGATTAAACGGTTTATTCGGCGGCGGTGGTTCAGGACAAAACAACAACGGCAGTGTTGGTAAGTTACTGACTATTGGCCTTCTGTTACTTATCGGCTTAAGCCTTTGGTCGGCTTATTACACCGTGCCCAGTGATTCGGTCGCTGTGGTTCAGCGGTTTGGTATGTATCTCAAAGAAGTGTCGCCAGGGCTGCATTTCAAGCTCCCTCTGGGTATTGATAAGACGACAATCGTGCCGGTAAAGCGACAATTGAAGCAGGAGTTTGGCTTTGTCACACCGGGAGCCAAAGACCCTTATCAGGGAGAGCGGGATGGCCGTCGTGAAACGCAGATGGTTACCGGTGACCTGAATGCCGCGCTGGTGGAATGGGTTGTTCAGTACCGGATCTCTGATCCAGTCAAATATCTATTTGAAGTACGTGAACCCGCGGAAACCCTTCGTTATGTCTCGGAATCGGTTATGCGAGAGGTCGTGGGGGATCGCACTGTGGACGAAGTGATTACCATTGGCCGGCAGGAGATTGAAGTTGAAGCGCTGGTAAAAATGCAGGAACTCTCCACCAAGTACGTGATGGGTATCAGCATTGACCAGGTTCAACTGAAAAACATTAATCCACCCAAGCCTGTGCAGGAATCGTTTAACGAAGTGAATCAGGCGCAACAGTCCAAAGAAAAACTCATTAATGAGGCACGACGGGAATATAACAAAGTGATTCCGCTGGCGGAGGGTGAAAAGGATCAGCGTATCCGGGAAGCCGATGGCTATCGTCTTAAGCGTATCAACGAAGCCGAAGGTGATGCTTTGCGATTCAATGCATTGTTTGAGGAATATCAAAAAGCACCGGAAGTGACGCGTCGCCGAATTTATATTGAAACCATGCAGGCCGTCATGCCGAACATTGAATCAAAGGTGCTGATGGATGACGACGGATCAGGTCTGTTGCCGTTGCTTAATCTCGATGGGCAAAAGGAGCGTCAGCTATGAAGAATGTTCGATTTTTGCCGGTCCTTGTGGTTGTCATTGTCGGTGTGTTCGTCCTGGGAAGTGCGCTGTATACCGTTGATGAAGTTGAGCAGGTCATCATTACCCAGTTTGGCAAGCCCGTTGGCGAGCCGGTCACGACCGCCGGCCTCAAGTTCAAAATTCCTTTTGTGCAAGAGGTAAATCCCATTGATAAACGGGTGCTGGAATGGGATGGCGCGCCTTCCGATATGCCCACTAAAGACAAACTGTATATTTCCGTAGACTTGTTTGCCCGCTGGCGGATTGTTGATCCACTACAATATTTCTTACGCTTGCGTGATGAGCGCAGTGCACAATCAAGGCTGGACGATATTCTGGGGAGTGAAACACGCAACGCGGTCGCCAAACACGAGTTAATTGAAATCATTCGTACCACCAAAGATCGCGAGCCACTTAGAGATACCGCTGTCCTGGGTGATGCTGTGGTGTCTTCCACAGAACAAGGCTCCACAATGGGTGCATTGGTGCCGATTGAGAAAGGCCGCAAGTTAGTGGAACAGGAAATCTTCAAAGCGGCGGCGGAAAAAGTGGGTGTCTTCGGTATTGAGCTGTTGGATATCCGGTTCAAGCGAATTAACTATAACGAGAGTGTGCGGCCAAAGATATATGACCGGATGATCAGCGAGCGTCGGCAGATTGCCGAGCGATTTCTGTCAGAAGGTAATGGCGAAGCCGCCAGAATTCGAGGGAACAGGGTGCGTGACCTCAACAAAATTCAGTCTGAAGCCTATCGTCAGGTGGAGGAAATCCGTGGCTTGGCTGATGCCAAAGCCACTGAAATTTATGCCCGTGCCTACAATCAAAGCGCGCAATCCGCGGAGTTCTACGAGTTCACGCGAACGATGGCTTCGTATCCCGAAATGATTGGCAAAAACACTACGATCGTGCTGTCTACAGGCAGCGATCTTTTCAAATTCCTTAAAGGCATGCGTGTCACCAAGGAGTAGCTCAACCCACAAGTGGAGTAATGTATGAGCAAGGAACGAAAAAGTAACAAGGAATCAAAAAAGCAGCCCGCAATGACTCAAAAAGAGAAAAAGGCGGCAAAAAAAGCCAAGAATAGCAATCGGAAGAACGGCATGGGATCACTGTAAAAACCGTTAACTGATTATTGTGTTAGGTTGAGGCCGTTGCTTGACTGCTTTATCCATTGTGCTCTGGTTTTTCAAAGCGCAATTGATAAAATGTGCCAATGATTTGATAAAGTGTGCATACGCTTTTGTGCTGGAGCGACGGCCCCGGCAGAATCTGGCACAACGTTATTCAAGGGATCCCAATATGCAGATTACGCGGCTCTCAGATTTGCTGGGCTATCGTGATTTGAGCGTCTTCAGTCGCGCATTTACCCAGCGGTTCGGTGTGCTGCCCCGGAATGGCGTGAGGATTAACCGTGCAGTCAGCAGGTAAACTCTACAGCATTGGATACGCCACCAAACCCATTGACGTGTTTGTGGCCCAGTTGAAACGCTATGAGATTACCGCAGTGGCGGACGTGCGTTCTGTGCCCTACAGCAAAGCCTTTCACGACTATCACCAGGAGGCGCTGGCGGCCACGTTAAAATCCCATGGCATTCACTATGTGTATCTGGGTGCTGAACTGGGCCCCCGTTCCAAAGACGATGCCCACTACGATGAATGCGGTCAGGTTCAATTTCATCTTCTGGCGCAATCGCCACTGTACCTGCAGGGAGTGGAGCGTCTGCAAAGCGGGTTGCACAAAGGAATGAACATCGCGTTGCTGTGCGCCGAAAAAGATCCGGCGGACTGTCACCGCAGTCTGTTGATCGGCTTTGATTTAAAGCGTCGGCTGGGGCTGGAAACAACCCACATCACCCATGATGGCGCTATCGAGACCCAGCAGGAGATGGAGCAGCGGATGGCCCGCACCCATGGTGTGGCAGGGGATTTGTTTGCCACGGAAGCAGAGCAGGCCGCCCTGGGATGCCGAGCCCAGTCCAGATTAAAAGCGTATCGCAGAACCTAGCATGCAGTATATACAGCGGGAGAATTCCATTGACAGGCACTGATACTGAATTCAGTCAAAGCGATATGGAGTGGATGCAGCGAGCATTGGCTCTGGCCCGAAGGGCTGCCTCAGAGCAGGAAGTGCCTGTTGGCGCCGTGATAGTTCGGGACGGTGTGGTGTTGGGGGAAGGCTACAACCAACCCATAGCCGCCTGTGATCCAACATCCCACGCGGAAATTGTTGCGCTGCGGCAAGCTTGTTCCAGGGAGCGCAACTACCGAATTCCCGGTGCAACCTTGTACGTCACCGTAGAGCCCTGTTCCATGTGTGCTGGCGCCATCCTGCACGCGCGTATTGACCGCGTGGTGTTTGGCGCATTCGAGCCGAAAGCCGGGGCCGTTATCAGCGCCCAGAGATTCTTCGACCAGCCCTTTGTAAACTATGCAGTGGCCTATGAGGGAGGCTGCCTGGAGCAGGAATGCAGTGAGTTGATAAGTGGTTTCTTTGAGATGCGTCGACGCCTGAAGCGCCAGCACAAGCAGAGACAATAACGCGGGCTGCTTAGTGAACCAACGAGTCGCGCATGGCCACAACGCTTTGCGGGGTTGGGGTGTAGCGGTGGTAATCCCGTTCAGTGGCCCATACCAGTGCCTCATAATAGCGGCGGATATTGCGCACATACACCACGGACTGGGCACCGGAGCGTGCCCGACCGTGACGGGTCTGGGAATACACTTCCCGCTTCAGCAATAACGGCAACTTCTCCCGCACATCAAACCAGTTGTTGGGATCCAGGCCGTCTTTTTTGGCCAGCCGGCGGGCATCCATCAGGTGACCATATCCTACATTGTAGGCGGCCAGTGCAAACCAGGTCCGATTGGGCTCCGCTATGGCGTCGGGCAGGCGCTTATACAGCTTGCTGAAGTAATTGGCCCCACCCACGATACTTTGCTCCGCATCCCGGCGATTGGTAACGCCCATTTCCTTGGCGGTACGCAAGGTCAACATCATCAGGCCGCGCACGCCGGTGGGGGAGATGGCATTGGGATTCCACAGGGACTCCTGATAGCCGATTGCGGCCAGCAGGCGCCAGTCTATATTCAGTTCCTTGGCGACGTTCTTGAACGACTCTTCGTACTTCACCAGGCGGGAATCCAGATGGGCCAGAAAGGTACGGGCACCCACATAGTCGAACTCACGGTGACCAAAGAAGCGGATACGCAGTTCTTCCAGAGCGCCACTTTCATTGGCTTCGTTGAAAAACAGCTCGGCCGAGGTGAACAGGGATGCGTCCGTATTGCTGGAGAAGGCCCAGGCCAGTGGTTCGGGATCTTTCAGCTCAAATGAATTACGTAACTCAGGGAAGACCGATCGATAGGTATTGAACACATTGGAATCCACCACGGCAAAATCCGCCTGGCCGTCATTGACCATATTCAGTAACGCCAGGGCCGAGCTGTTGTGTTTTTCCTCCCAGATCAATTCCGGATGCTGCTGTTGCAACCGGGACAGGTTCTCGGAGTGGCTGCTGTTGGCGATGACCACCAGCTTCTTGCCGGTCAGATCGTCCACGGTTTTCGGTGCAGATTGGTTGGATCGATAGATCAGCTGCTGGGTAATTTGCTGATAAGGAGAGGAAAATCGGAATTCCCGACTGCGCTGGGGGGTGACGGTCAGGCCGGCCGCCGCCATGTGGACTTCGCCGCGGCGCACCGCACTCAACAGGTCGCCCAGATCCGAGTAGGTGCGGATCTTCAGTTTTACACCGAGGAAGTCGGCATAGGCTTGGGCCAGTTCAAACTCGAACCCGGTTTCCCGGTCCATCTCCTGATAATAGGTGGTGGGGCCTTCCTGGGTGGCCACAATCAGCTCCCCCGCCTGCTGGACCTGCTCCAGCAAGGGAAGATTGGGTTGGCACGCCGGGACCAGCAGGAAACCTGCGGCCAATGCGGCACCCATGATTGTTCTGATCAGCCATGTAATCGAGTTCATAATCCAGTGTCGTTACTACAGAATCCCTGTTGAGCCCCGGAGGTCGCTTCCCTGTCCAGAGGGGGAGCAGAATGTCAGTACACAAGGATATGGTTCACACTTGTGCTGATTTTTTGCTCACATTTTGTATAAAAAGTGAACGAATTATATCTGCATCAGCGGGGGAAGTCGATTTCATTGTGTAACAGATCGCATAAAGAGCCTGTTTTATATACAAATTATGAATTTAAATGTGACCTATTTTACAGTTGCGGGGTTTTGCAGCCTGCTCCGACCTTGCCTACGCTTAACAGGTTGGAAGAACTAATCGCGAGAGGCGTGGATAAATGGCTGTCAGTGGAAAGGTTGTGGGTGCTTTGTCCGGTTTTGGCGTGGTGCAGGTGGGCTATCTGGCATGGGCGATATCAGGCTCAGACAGCATGATGGCAACCCTGGGTGGCGGCGTTGTCGTGGCTCTGGTGATGGGTGGGATTGCAGTGGCATTGATGAATCAGGACTCCAAGGGAGAGGATATCATCAGTGGCTTTCTGCAGGATGTGGTATCCGGCCGTAAGCGTTTGGAGCACCGGCTGGAAGAGCAAGGCCCGACGGCGACAGCGGTTAACGACATCATGGCTCACTTTCAGGAAGTGTTTGAGCGGGTGTCCGGTAACCTGGATCGGATCAAAGTCATGAGTCGTGAGCTGAGCAAATTGTCCGGTACCGGTGGCAGCAATATTGATCGTGAAATCCAGGAAGTGCTGGAGGTTACCTCAACCATGGGCGCTGCGGTGCATGACGCTTCCCAGAACGCTGCCACCGCCGCCCAGGCGGCCCGGGATGCCAGCGCGGAAGCAGATAGCGGACAACAGGTGGTGAATAATGTCACCAAAACCATTCATTCCCTGGCAGATGAAGTGGAGCGGGCTGCCAAAGCGATCCAGAAGCTGGAAGCGGACACCGAATCCATTGGCGCGATTCTGGAAGTGATCCGGGGAATTGCAGATCAAACCAACCTGCTGGCCTTGAATGCGGCCATTGAAGCCGCCCGTGCCGGTGAACAGGGGCGCGGCTTCGCCGTGGTGGCGGACGAGGTGCGAACCCTGGCGCAACGCACCCAGGAGGCCACCCAGGAGATCAACGACATGATTGCCCGCCTGCAGGATGGCTCCAAAAATGCCGTGGGAGTGATGGCGGAAGGGCGCAAACAGGCGGAACGCAGTGTGGAGCAGGCGCTCAAGGCGGGCGAATCCCTGCAAGCCATCACCGGGGCCATTGCCTCCATCAGCTCCATGAATGAACAGATTGCCGCCGCAGTCGAGCAACAGACGGCCGCTGCCGATGCGATCAGCCGTACCCTCCACGGTATGGGGGATGCTTCCTCCGGCAAAGCCAGCAGCGCCCAGGAATTGGGGCGCCTGAAGCAGGAAATCGAGAGCACCGCCCGGGAGCTGGAGAACATCGTCAATCGCTACGTGGGTTAATGAGTATCATCGAGGCGCCTGCCAAGGGTGCCTCGAATCCCTTGAACCTTTCTCCACCCTGCCTCTTCCTTTATAATCCCGCCTTTCCGAATTCCACTCCAATGACCAGCCGAGACCCTGATGTTACAACTTCGTGGTGCCCCCGCTTTATCGTCTTTTCGTCGTGACAAACTGCTAGCCGAATTGCAATCTCAAGTTCCTGAAATCCAAAGTGTTTACGCTGAGTTTATGCATTTTGCGGAAGTGTCAGAGCCCCTCTCAGCGGAGGAAAACCAGGTTTTGGCGACCATCCTGCAGTATGGCCCCACGGAAAGTGTGGAGCAGCCCTCCGGTCAGCTGGTATTGGTGGTGCCCCGGCCCGGAACCATTTCCCCCTGGTCGTCCAAGGCTACTGATATTGCTCACAACTGCGGTTTGGCCAAAGTGCAGCGCTTGGAACGTGGCATTGCCTATTACCTAGCAGGGGCGGCGTTGGCTCAGGACGCTCTGCAGAGGGCTGCTTCGGTTCTGCATGATCGCATGGTGGAAGCGGTAATGTGGCGACTGGACCAGGCAGGAGGCCTGTTCCGTCACGATGAGCCGGCTCCCATGACCCAGGTGGACATTCTGGGGGGTGGCCGCGATGCGCTGGTGAAGGCCAACTCAGAGCTGGGCCTGGCACTGGCTGAAGATGAAATTGATTACCTGGTTGATAGCTTTAATGAGCTGCAGCGTAATCCTACCGATGTGGAATTGATGATGTTCGCCCAGGCCAATTCTGAGCATTGCCGTCACAAGATTTTCAACGCGGACTGGGTGGTGGATGGCGAAGCCCAATCCCATTCCCTGTTCAAAATGATCAAGAATACCTACCAATGCGGTGGTGAAGGTGTGCTGTCTGCCTATGCCGACAACGCTGCGGTGGTGGAAGGGTTTACAGCGGGGCGTTTTTACCCCAATCCCACCTCCAAAGAATACGAATTCAATCAGGAGCCGGTGCATATCCTGATGAAGGTGGAAACCCATAACCATCCCACGGCCATTGCGCCGTTCCCCGGTTCCTCCACCGGTGCCGGTGGAGAGATTCGGGATGAGGGCGCCACCGGTCGCGGTTCCCGGCCCAAAGCAGGGTTGACCGGCTTTACTGTGTCCAACCTGAATATTCCCGGTTATGCCCAACCCTGGGAGAGTAACTACGGCAAACCCGCACGTATCGTGTCCGCCTTGGACATCATGATCGAAGGCCCCTTGGGCGGTGCCGGTTTCAACAACGAATTCGGCCGACCCAATATCAACGGTTATTTCCGTACCTATGAACAGTTGGTGACAACGGTTAACGGTGAAGAGGTGCGTGGCTACCACAAGCCCATCATGATTGCCGGCGGTTACGGCAATATCAAAGCCGAACATGTGGAGAAGGGCGGTATCCCGGTGGGTGCCAAACTGATTGTATTGGGTGGCCCTGCCATGTTGATCGGTTTGGGCGGTGGAGCCGCGTCTTCCATGGCCACCGGTGCCAGTGCCGAGGATCTGGATTTTGCCTCGGTGCAGCGGGATAACCCGGAGATCGAGCGTCGCTGCCAGGAAGTCATCGACCAATGCTGGCAGCGGGGCGAAGCCAATCCCATTAGTTTCATTCACGACGTGGGTGCCGGTGGCTTGAGTAACGCCATGCCGGAGCTGGTGAAAGACGGCGGTCGCGGCGGCAAGTTTGATTTGCGGGCTGTGCCCAACGACGAACCGGGTATGTCGCCTTTAGCGATCTGGTGTAACGAATCCCAGGAACGCTATGTGTTGGCGGTGGCGCCGGAAAACCTGGAAGAATTTGATGCCATCTGCAAACGTGAGCGCTGCCCCTATGCGGTGATCGGTGAAGCCACCGAAGCCATGCATCTCTCTGTGCATGATGAGTACTTCCACAATGATCCGGTGGATCTGCCCATGCCAGTGCTGTTTGGCAAACCGCCGAAGATGCTGCGGGAATACCAGACGCAAAAAGCTGATTTACCTGCATTGGATCTGTCGGCTGTTGACGTGAAAGAAGCGGCCTATCGCGTGCTGCGTTTACCGGCTGTGGCCAGCAAGAAATTTCTCATTACCATCGGCGACCGTACCGTAACCGGCCTGGTTACCCGGGATCAATTTGTCGGGCCCTGGCAAGTGCCCGTGTCCGATCTGGCGGTCACCACCACGACACTGGATACCTACACCGGCGAAGCCATGGCTATGGGGGAGCGTACCCCTGCCGCGTTGATCAATGCACCGGCTTCCGGCCGTATGGCGGTTGCAGAGTCGATCACCAATATTGCCTGTGCCCGTATCGGGAAGCTGTCCGATGTGCGTTTGTCCGCCAACTGGATGTGCGCCGCCGGCTATCCCGGTGAAGATCAGGCGCTGTTCGAAACGGTGAAAACCGTAGGCATGGAATTGTGTCCGCAATTGGGTATCACCATTCCCGTGGGTAAGGATTCCATGTCCATGCGAACGGTTTGGGACGATGAGGGTGAAAAGAAAAGCGTTACCGCGCCATTGTCCCTGATCATCACGGCATTCTCTCCGGTACTGGATGTGCGTAAAACCGTGACGCCGCAATTGCAGAAAGCTGTGGATAGTCGCTTGCTGCTGATCGACCTGGGTAACGGCAAGAATCGTTTGGGTGCCACTGCGCTGGCGCAGGTATATAACCAGTTAGGTGATGACTGTGCCGACGTGGAAAGTGCTGATCAGTTAAAGGCGTTCTTCGAACTGATCCAGTCCTTGTTGCAGGATGACAAACTGCTGGCTTACCACGATCGTTCTGACGGCGGCTTGTTCGCCACCTTGAGTGAAATGGCTTTTGCCGGTCACTCCGGGTTGAGTGTTGATGTTGGCGCCCTGGGAGATATCATCCCGGCTTTGTTCAGCGAAGAGCTGGGTGCCGTGATTCAGGTGGCGGTTGCGGATGTGGCAGCGATCATGGGTCAGGCTCAAGCCGCAGGATTGTCGCTGTTTGACTTGGGTGCTCCCAACGACAGCCTGCAAGTGACTATCTCTCACAATGGGCGGACGGTGCTGGATGAATCCCGGATCGCGTTGGAACAGGCTTGGGCGGAAACCAGTTTCCACATTCAATCCCTGCGGGATAATAGCGAATGTGCGCAACAGGAATTCGACCAGATCGCCCGGGCCGATGATCCCGGCTTTGCGCCCAGGTTGAGCTTTGATCCCCAGGACAATGTGGCGGCGCCAATGATCAATACCGGTGTTAAACCGAAAGTGTTGGTACTGCGGGAACAGGGCGTAAATGGCCATATTGAAATGGCCGGAGCATTCCATGCGGCTGGTTTCACTCCGGTGGATGTGCATATGAGTGATATTTTGTCCGGCCGGGTGACCCTGGAGGGTTTCCACGGCCTGGTGGCCTGTGGTGGTTTCTCCTATGGCGATGTACTGGGCGCCGGTGAGGGTTGGGCCAAGTCCATTCTGTTTAATGCTCAGGCCCGGGATCAGTTCCAGACCTTTTTCCAACGTGACGATGTTTTTGCCCTGGGGGTGTGTAACGGGTGCCAAATGATGAGTAACCTGCATTCTTTGATCCCCGGTGCCGACTACTGGCCGCACTTTGTGCGTAACCAATCCGAGCGTTTCGAAGCCCGCGTCAGTATGGTGGAAGTGCAGCAGTCCAACTCCATTCTGCTGCAGGGTATGGAAGGTTCACAATTACCCATCGCGGTGGCCCATGGGGAAGGCCGTGCCGAGTTCAAGACCGCCGATCAAATCGACCAAGCGCAACAGGCTGGTGGTATCGCTCTGCGCTATGTGGACAACTGGGGTGAGGTAACGGAAACCTACCCGGCCAACCCCAATGGTTCGCCCCAGGGCATTACCGGCCTGACCAACAGTGACGGTCGCGTTACCATCATGATGCCGCATCCGGAACGTGTTTATCGTACGGTACAGAACTCCTGGTATCCAAAAGGATGGGGCGAAGACGGCGTCTGGCTGCGATTATTCCGTAACGGACGTAAGTGGTTAGGTTGATGCGCATTTGAATGTGATGGCGGCTGCCAAACCCCTTTTGGAAACAGATTCAAAACAAAAATTATAAAAAGGAGAACCGTATGACGTTGAAGTCCTCCATCACTGTGGTTGCAGTGATTGCAGTTTCTGTTGTAACGGCCTGTAGTAATGACGGTGCCAAAGTAGAGATGGCACGGGATCATGTGCGTAAGCTGAACAAGGCCGCTGATTTTTACTTTGTGGAAAAGAAAAAGTGTCCCGAAACGGCCAATGATCTGGCCAGCTTGTTCACTGGCAAGGATGACAACGACGTCGATTTTTCCAAAGACCCCTGGGGCAATGACTTTGTGATGTATCAGTCGGTTGAAGGTAAAGCTTGCCATTTCAAATCGCTGGGCGCTGATGGCAAGGAAGGTGGTACCGGAAATGCCGAAGATATTATCCATGATGGCCGGGCAGCGGGCTGATGTATAAGCTGGTTTTTTTCGTGCCGGAAGCACACAAGGAAGCCGTGAAACAGGCGGTGTTTGCCTCCGGTGCGGGTAAAATCGGGGACTATGATCAGTGCTGCTGGGAAATATTGGGACAAGGTCAGTTTCGTCCCCTGGCGGGCGCCAATCCTTTTATCGGTGTAACCGGCGAGTTGGAAACGGTGGCTGAGTACCGGGTGGAGCTGGTGTGTGATGATTCGCTGATTCAGGCAGCTGTCCAGGCCATGAAGTCTGCCCATCCCTATGAAGAACCTGCCTACGACGTGATTAAGCTGGAAGCAATTTAACGGTGGGTCGGTTCCACTTACATTGCAACCCGTTTACATTGCAACCCGTGATTTGGCCGGGCGGTTGGCCCAGTAAATAACCTTACGATTCAGAACCTGGGCATCAATGGGCTTGCACAGATAGTCATTCATTCCCGCCTGGATGCACAGATGCCGATCCTCTGACATTGCATTGGCCGTTACGGCAATGATGGGAATGTCACGATAGGAAAAGTCTGAATTACGAATGCGGCGGGTGGCTTCAAACCCGTCCATGATCGGCATCTGGCAGTCCATCAAAACCAGATTCACTGAGACGTTCTCCAGCTTATCCAGTGCTTCCGCGCCATTGCTTGCACTCACCACATCATAACCGTGTTTTTTCAGCAGACCCTTTACTACCAGTTGGTTTACTGGGTTGTCTTCTACGACCAAAACGGTCAACGCCTTGATTTGAGGCACACGTGACTTGAATTGTTCATTGTAGCGCTCAGTCAACTCGTTGGTCTGATAATGGCAGGGCAGGGAAATGGTGAAGGTGGTTCCGATACCGGGCTGGGAAACAAAACTGATTTGCCCGCCCATTTTGTCCAGCAGTGACTTCGCCACGGTCAGGCCGATTCCCAGACCACCATAGCCACGCTTAAGCGTACCTTCGCCACGGCGGAACGTTTCAAAGATCTTTTCCTGCTTGTCGGCATCGACACCGATGCCGGTGTCGGTTACCCGGATCTCCAGCTGCAGCAGGCGGCTCTCCGGTTGAACGGAGCTGCTGCTGATCTGGACATCGATATGGCCTTCATGGGTGAACTTGACGGCGTTGTCCAGCAGGTTGTTCAGCACTTGGCTCAACCGGGCTGGATCACCGAACAGTATCAAGGGAGTGTGTTCATCCATTTCCACCGTGAGTTGTATGCCTTTCTTATGGCAGTTATCGCTAAACAGCTTTATGGAACGTTCCACCAGCTCATGGATCTTCAGAGGCTCATTCTGGATGCTCAGTTTTCCCGATTGCAGTTCGGTATAGGCCAGCAAGCTGTCCACCATCATCATCATCTGACGGGCGGAGCGGTCGGCGAAATTAAGATAGGGATTGTCGCCATCCCCGTGACCTCCCTGTTGCAGATGCTGCAGGCAACCCAATACCCCGTTCATGGGTGTTCTCAGTTCATGGCTGATGGTCGCGAGGAATTCGTCTTTCAGGTGGTTGGTCTCACGCAGGTACTCGTTCATTTCTTCCAGGTACTGCTTGGCTTCCTTTTCGCTCTTGGCTTTTTCTTGGTTGATCTGATTCAGACGCTCGGCCAAGGCAAACGAAAGCACCACAATCTCCACGGTGGAGCCAATCATGAATGAGTTGGTGGTGAGGAAATTGGCCGGTAACCAACCCATGGAAGCAAATGCCAGGGCGACGGCACCGCACAATAAAGTGGAGTAGGCCAGCAGGAACAGCTTGGCGGTGGAGTTGCCTTTCAGGCTTTCCTGCACGGCTGTCACCAGCATGACAGCAGACACGAATAAAGCCAGGGCGATGACTGTTCTGATCACCACTTCGTAGGGCAGCACCAGGCAGACCATGGCGGCGGCGGCTTCCAGCACCAGTAGAATACAACACATGTAGTACATCAGTTGAGAGTTGCGTTGCAGGTCCATTACCCGGATACCGAAGGCAACAATAAACAGCCCTACCGCGCTCACCGAGAACGGCAGCATAAATTCATTGATGCCGGGTTGCTGCGGCCAGATGTACTCAAAACCATAGCCGGTCATGCACAGTTGGAAAGTGCCCAGGGAGAAGATGTAGGCGATGTAGTAAAAGTAGGAAATGTCCCTCACTGTGGCCAGCAGGCAAAAATTGTAGAAGAACATCAGGAACAGGATGCCGAAATAGATGCCTTCGGTCAGCAGGCGAGGGCGTTGCTGATCATAAAATGCGGAGGGTTCCCAGATGCGTATGGGCATGCGCAATGAACTTGTGCTTTCAATCCGAATGTAAATATCCAGCGTGGCACCGGGTTGGAACTCCACCGGAAAGATAAACCAGGTGTGGTCCATGGGGCGCGTATCGAAGTTGCGGGTGTCGCCAGTTTCCCATTGCTTCAAGACTTCGCCGTTTTGCGTGACGTAAAACCCCACCTTGTCCAGCAGGGAATATTCCAGCGCAAAGAAACGGGTTGCCTGGGGTGCATCGGCATCTAATTTGAACTGACCATGAAACCAGAATGCGGAGCTGGAATAGCCTTGATTGAGTGTTTCTTCACTACCGGGCGCAAACAGGTCTTCGTAGGTGTTTTCGAGCAGGCTTTCCACGGTAAGGGTGGAGGCGGAATCCTCTAAATGGGAGAAGTGTTGATTGGCATAACCATCCGGCGACAGGTCCGCTATATTGATGGACTGGACAGCATAGGCCGCTGAAACACTGAGTGTGGCCAGCCAAAAACTAAGTAATTTCAGAAAAAAACGTGCGCCCAATTCCCGCCCCGACAACCCAGTACAGCACCTTTATTGAGTGTAGCAGTGGCTGGTGGTCGCGCTAGGGCCGGCTGTCTAGGGCTTGCGATCTAGGGCTTGCGATAAGGGGGGCGAAGATCCTCTGTGCGAACCGGAAATTGGTCGGTTTTGCGATCCTCAAAATAGTGTTGCAGAGTGCGGTGAATCGTGGGAAAAGCCAGCTCGTTCCAGGGAATATCTTGTTCATCAAACAGTTGGGATTCCAGGCTTTCAACGCCCACGCCATATTGCCCGTCAATGACATCCGCGCGATAGAACAGGTATACCTGACTGATGTGCGGCAAATTAAACACAGTATACAGGCCATGTATGTTCACCCTGGCCTCCGCTTCTTCGATGGTCTCGCGGGCCGCCGCTTCCGCGCTGGTTTCGCCGTTTTCCATAAATCCGGCAGGCAGGGTCCAATAGCCTTTGCGCGGCTCAATGGCGCGCCGACAGAGCAACACTTTGCCTTCGTAGGTGGGCAGGGTGCCGGCTATGATGCGGGGGTTGATGTAGTGGATGACGCCACAGCCGTCGCAGACGTGGCGCTCCCGGTTATCACCTTCCGGGACTTTAAAGGACACTTCAGATCCGCATTCACTGCAATATTTCATCTGTATACTGACCACCAATCAATTCGGAGGCTAGTATAAAGCTTCTGCTGTCAGAATCCCAATGGCGGCTATCAGGCGCGGCGGAAAGGTAAGACTTTACCTTCTTCCACTTCCTGGGAAGGCGTATTCAGGTAACCGGGCGCAGTGTTGCCGGCGGCTTCGTTCAGGGTTTGGCGCAGACGATCAAAGGAATCATGCATCATGCCCGAAATTGCGATGCAGGCGGCCATCGGGCTTTTGGCCCGGCGGCGTTCCATATCGACACGGAACTGCAGGCCGCGCAACTTGCGGCGGTATTTTTCTGGTGCTTCCTGAATTAATCGGTCACACAGCTCAACACGTAGTCTTTCCAAAGCTTCTGGATCACGCTGTGCCATTTCCCTAAGCTTGTCGAACTCCGGTAAATCGTAGCTCATGGGTATTACCTCTTTCAGCTAACCAATCACGCCTGGGTGTATTGGCTTCCTGCCCCCAATGTGAAAATCTAATGTACGTCCGGGATGGCCAATAACTAATTAAGTTATAAAAATTTGCATTCCCTGAATCCTATACTACCCTTAACCGCCCGCTTGTATAGCCTTGACCTTTGGCTGTAAGTCTGTCCAATCCCCTGTTATTAACAGATTCTGTTTATAACCTTGGCGACTAAGGCTGAAAAAACAGCAGCTTAAACACAGGCTGGACGCTTTGTTTCAGTGCGTAGTGATTTTGTTTTTCTATAGATTGTTTCGTTCTCAAATGGGCAGGTTTGCCACTTGAAACCGATCACATTTCCCGGCATGTTGTTGTAATTGTTGATCAAATTCAGATACCCGCGTCTTTCAGGCAGTCCACCGCTTCGGCAGTCAGGAGGCAGTCAGGAGTCAGTAGGGAAATAGGAGCCCAGATGGACTGGTTGTCCCGGATTCGTAGTCAGGCACCCCTGCATCACCCAGGGGAGAGCGTGTTGGCAGAGGCAGAAGCCGCGGTACTGATGGCTATCACGGATCACAAAGAACCCGATGTATTACTGACCCGCCGTGCTGATCATCTCAACAGTCACGCCGGTGAAGTGGCCTTTCCCGGTGGTAAATGTGATCCGGAGGACGACTCTGTGTTTGCCACAGCCCTGCGCGAGAGCTTTGAGGAGGTCCAGTTGCCTCCCGAGCAGGTGGAACTGGTGAGCGCCATGCCGCCTTCGGTATCCAAAATGGGACTGAAAGTTATTCCGGTAATCGGTATCATTCCCCACCAATTGGAGTTGGTGGCCAGTGAAGACGAAATTGACAGCATCTTTCGTGTGCCCCTGCGTTATTTCCTGGAAACGCCGCCTCCGGATTTTACCGAGAAAGAATACCTGGGTGTCCGTTACCGCATACCCTGTTACAACTACGAAGGCTATGTAATCTGGGGGTTGACCGCTTACTTCATCACGGATTGCTTCAATCGGATTTTTGATACCGGATTTGAGCTGGTCATGCCGGAAGTGCAGCACACTTCTAAATAGAAGACAAAATAGAAGAAGAGAGGAATTCATGATTTATCGTCTGGGTGACAAACAGGTGGAAATTCGCGGTGAAGACTACTTCGTCGCGCACAATGCCACCGTCATTGGCTCAGTGATTCTGGAGAACAATGCCAGTATCTGGTTCAACTGTGTGGTGCGGGGTGATAACGACCCCATCACCATTGGTGAAGGCACCAATATTCAGGACGGCTCTGTGTTGCATACGGACGCGGGTGTCCCTTTGACGATCGGCAAGGGCGTGACGGTGGGGCACAAAGTGATGCTGCATGGTTGCGAGATCGGTGATAACAGCTTGATCGGCATTAACGCCGTGGTGCTGAACAATGCGAAAATCGGTAAGAACTGCATCATTGGCGCCAACGCACTGATCCCGGAAGGCAAGGTGATTCCGGATAACAGCATGGTGCTGGGCTCACCCGGTAAAGTAGTGAAGGAGCTCACTGAGAAGCATGAGATGATTATCAGAATGAGCGCCCTGCATTACGTGGAAAATTTTAAACGTTACCAACGGGACTTTCAGATCGATGAGCGATTCCAGCAGTAAGCCAAAACCGGAGATAGTCATGTCCCCCTGCGTGGGAGTCTGTGCGTTGGACGATGATGACGTCTGCATCGGTTGCCTGCGTTCCGGTCAGGAAATCACGCAGTGGGGCTACGTGGATAACGACGGCAAGCGGGCGATTTTGCGCAATGTCGAAGAGCGTTTGCGCCAAAGCAAATTCTAATACCTCCCCTATAAAGGAAAGTCTATGACGACCATTGGTACTCCTCTTTCGGACAGCGCTACCCGGGTGTTGATGTGTGGGTGTGGTGAACTGGGTAAAGAAGTGGTGATCGAATTGCAACGCCTGGGTTGCGAAGTGATTGCAGTGGATCGCTATGAAAATGCTCCGGCGATGCAGGTGGCTCACCGCAGCCATGTTATCTCCATGCTGGATGGCGCTGCATTGCGGGCTGTCATTGAGCTCGAGAAGCCTCATTACATCGTGCCGGAAATCGAGGCCATCGCCACCGATACCCTGGTAGAGCTGGAGCAGGAAGGATTTACCGTGGTACCCACCGCCAGAGCAGCCCGGCTCACCATGAACCGGGAAGGCATTCGCCGCCTGGCGGCCGAAGAGCTGGGCCTTAAAACCTCCCCCTATCGTTTCGCTGCCACCAAGGAAGAATACCTGGATGCCATAGCTGAGATTGGTTTGCCTTGTGTGGTGAAGCCCATCATGAGTTCCTCCGGTAAAGGTCAGAGCACATTAAAGACTGAGGCTGACGTGGAAGCCGCTTGGGATTATGCCCAGGAGGGCGGTCGTGCCGGTGCTGGCAAAGTAATCGTTGAAGGGTTCGTTGATTTTGATTTTGAAATCACGTTATTAACCGTGCGTCATGAAGGCGGCACCACGTTTTGTGATCCCATCGGTCACCGTCAGGAGGACGGGGATTACCGTGAGTCCTGGCAGCCACAACCCATGAGCGAAGCCGCGTTGCAAAAAGCCCGGCAAGTGGGTGCTGCCATCACGGAAGCACTGGGTGGAAGAGGCTTGTTTGGAGTAGAGCTGTTTATTAAGGGTGATGACGTGATCTTCAGTGAAGTTTCGCCTCGTCCCCATGATACGGGCATGGTGACACTGATTTCCCAGGACCTGTCTGAATTTGCCCTGCATGCGCGGGCTATTCTGGGGTTGCCGATTCCGGTGATACGTCAGTTTGGTCCGGCCGCTTCTGCAGTGATTCTGGTAACAGGGACATCCACCATCATGCGTTACGGTAATCTGACGGAAGCATTACGGGAACCCGATACCCAGCTGCGCCTGTTCGGCAAGCCGGAAATCAACGGCAGTCGTCGCCTGGGGGTGGCGCTGGCTTTATCCGAAGACGTCGAATCCGCTGTTGCCAAAGCCTGCCGGGTTGCAGGCAAGGTTGAGGTGAGTTTTTAAGGCGGGCGTGGTTATGGTTCGCTCGTATTTTCTGCTGGGGATAGCGCTGCTATTGCTCGCGAGCTGTGGCAGCGACGAGCCGATTCCTGCGCGTATTCAGTCGCTCGCATCCGCAAGCGATGTGCCAACAGCGCCAACCGCCTCAGAGCTGGAGCTGATCTTCCTCGGCACCGGTGGCATTTACCTGCAAAGTGGTGATCAGGCCCTGCTGGCTGATCCGTTTTATTCCAACCCTCCCATCCTGGATTGGGTGCTGATGCGTGAAACCCCGGTGCGTACTGATGTTATCGATCGGTATCTCCCGCCGTTGGAGCCGGTCAAGGCGATCCTGGTGGCCCACGCCCACCACGACCACGCCATGGATGTTCCCTATATCGCCGGCAAAACAGACCCGCAGGTGCCTGTGTTGGGCAGCACGACCCTGCGCAATACCTTGTTCACCGCAATTGAACCAGAACGACTGATAGCGCTGAATGCAAAAGCGGCTGGACCTGACAACGCGGGGGAGTGGGTGCCAGTGAATGAGTATATTCGTATTCTGCCGATCCTGTCCGGCCATGCCCCCCATCTATTCGGTAAAGTGTTTAACAGTGATGTGGTGGAACAACCTTTGTCTTCCATGCCCAAAACCGTGATTGGCTGGGAGTCCGGGCAAGCGCTTAGTTACGTCATCGATTTCCTGCAGGATGGTCAACCGCGTTTTCGGGTGTACTACCAAAGTTCGGCTGCCGATGCAGCGGATGGGTTGCCGCCATCCTGGTTGTTGCAGGACGGCAAGAAAGTGGATCTGGCTCTGTTGGGGGTAGCTAATCACCGCCGCCTGCAGCAATACCCCAGCGTATTGCTGCAGCACTTGCAACCAAGGCAGGTTGTGTTGTTGCATTGGGATGTGTTTTGGGATGAATATTCCCAGCAGCTGACCCGGCCGTTACCTGGGCTTGACCTTCCCGGTCTGGTGCAGAAAATTGAGCAGGCGTTGCCACCCGGGGTGCCGGTCTACCTGCCTGGTCGTGGTGCCCGTTTACGACTTCAGGAGTCTCTATGATTTCTCGCAATCCTCCCATGAAAATCGGTGTGGCGTTGGGTAGTGGCTCGGCACGGGGATGGGCCCATATCGGCGTACTTAAGCAGCTGCAGGCTATGGGCATTGAGCCCCATGTGGTGGTGGGCACCAGTATTGGTGCCTTGGTGGGTGGCTGTTATGCTGCGGGCAAACTGCAACAACTGGAAGACTGGGTGGTGGGCCTGGGTTGGCGCGATGTGGTGAGCTTGCTGGACGTGAAGTTCAGCGGTGGACTGATCGAGGGCCGCAAGGTGTTCCAGTTTTTTGATGAGCATATGCCCGATTTGACCTTTGAGCAGTTGCAGAAAACCTTTGCCGCGGTGGCAACGGATCTGGAGTCCGGGCGCGAAATCTGGTTGCAGCATGGCCACCTGGCAGAAGCCATTCGTTCCTCAATCTCCCTTCCGGGACTGTTTACACCCTACAAGACCCAGAATGGCCGCTTTCTGGTGGACGGTGGTTTGGTTAACCCGGTGCCGGTATCCCTGTGTCGTGCAATGGGGGCGGATCTGGTGATTGCCGTAAACCTGAACGCTGAAATCGTGGGTAAACACCTGCGTAATTCCCGCCGTCTCAGCGAGGAATTCCTCGAACAGGGGGAGCAGGAGCCAGTGGAGGAAACGCAAGATCACAAGGAGATTCGCAAAGCGGAATCGGATTTCTTCCAGAAGGTCTCTCAGTTGTTCAGCGATGGGCAAAGGGATACCTCGGCGGCGTCGGACAGTTCGCCCGGTATGATGGAAGTGGTGGCCACCTCGCTGAACATCATGCAGGATCGCATTACCCGGAGCCGGATGGCGGGGGACCCTGCTGATTTAGTGATCACCCCACGTCTGGCCCACATCGGCCTGATGGAATTTTATCGCGCTGATGAGGCCATTGCCGAAGGTGAGAAGACCGTTCGCCTGGCGGAAAGGCAGTTGCAGAGCCTGTTGGGCGAAGATGTCAGGGTTTCCCAGTGAGACTTGCTTCCCTTTTTTTCTGCAAATTTTTCTGCAAATTTCCCCAAAGGTTCAGGGTTTCAAAAAGACCGGGAGCTGAATGGGCTTTGCAATCCATGCAGTCGATCTATACTGTTGTTATTATTCATGGAGTTACTCACTTATAGCCAGCCCGTAGCAGGGGAGCCGCACAGGTTATGTTAAAGCTGCAATTCAAGGATCAGCGTCAACCACCCATCTGGTTGGTGGAATCAGTGACCACCATTGGCTCAGACCCGAAGAATCATATCGTCATTAAAGAGGATGGCGTGGAAGCTCAGCATGCAGAGATTCGAAAAGAGGGTGACGCGCTGTACTTGTCCGATCTGGGCAGTTATCAAGGCACAACAGTGAACGGCAGTAAGATCAAAGCCAATTTCCAGTTACGTTCCGGCGATGCCATCAAGCTGGCCGGCGTGGAGCTGTTGATTGTGGATCCTCAGCCCGGTGCCGAGAAAAAAGAACCTGTGGCGGCGCGTTCCGACTGGAGCATCATGGCGTTATCGGGTCCGCTTAAAGGTAAAAGCATTCCCATCCATGGTTCCATGGTCTTCGGCCGATCCAATACTTGCGATATCCAGATTAACGACGCTCACATGTCCCGTCGCCATGCCGAAATCAATTTAAAGGGCGGCGTATTGCGGCTGGTGGATTTGCAGTCCTCCAACGGCACCTGCGTCAACGGCAAAACCATCGGTGAGCAGGTGTTGAAGCCGGGGGATAAAATCAGTTTTGATCACCTCACTTTCCTGGTGGCAGGTCCCTTGGGTGCGGGCGCCGCAGTGGAAGAAGAGGAAGAAGATGATGAAGCGACCGTGTTTCGGGCTGCGCCCATTCCGCGGGCGCCGACACCGCCTAAGCCCAGCTCACCTTCCATTCCCAAAACCACGCCTAACGTGGAGAGCTCGGTGTCCGCACCGCCTGCGAAAAGCAACACCACCATGATCATCGGCGGTGTCGTGCTGGTGATGGCGATTGCAGCCGGCGCTGTGCTTATGATGCTGCAGTGATGACTTTCTTCTTCGCGGGTTTCAGGTTGGTGACCCGCGCCGTTTTCACCAGGTTGTCTTTGATTTGAATGGTTTCAAACCGATAGTTCCCGATTGTGAAACACAGGTTGTGCTCTGGGATGGTTTCCAGGTGTTCCGTAATGAGCCCGTTGAGGGTCTTGGGACCCTTGGTGGGCAAATGCCATTTTAAGGCTTTGTTGATGTCGCGTATGGTGGCCAGCCCATCAATGATGAAGGAGCCGTCCTCCTGCGGATGGATATCCTGGCTGCTGGCGGCGTAATCGGTGGTGAACTCACCGACAATTTCTTCCAGAATGTCTTCCAGGGTGACAATACCCAGCACATCACCGTATTCATCCACCACAAACCCCATGCGGCGCTTCACTTTCTGGAAATTTACCAGTTGGACATGGAGTGGTGTGCCTTCAGGAACAAAATAGGGCTCCACGGCTTGCTGCATGATTTTGGCTTTGTTCAGGTCGTCGTCCATCAACAGGCGACTGATTTTGCGCAGGTGGAGCATACCCACAGGGGAATTCAGATCGGTTTTGTATACCGGCAGGCGAGTGTGCTGGGTGGACTGCAGGGCCTTTATGATGTCATCTGTCTCTTCATCCAGGTCGATGCCCACCACTTCGTGTTTGGGAATCATGATGTCGTCAACTGTCACTTCTTCCAGGTCCAGAATGCTCAGCAGCATGCCTTTATGGCGGGTCGGCAGGATGGCGCCGGATTCGGTTACCACCGTGCGCAGTTCCTCTCGACTCAGGTGGTCGGAGCCGATCTCTTCCGCGCGGACACCCACCATGCGCAGGAGACCGTTGCTGATGGCGTTCACCAGCCAGACGAAGGGATAGAGGATCACCAGCAGTGGCCGAAGAATCAGGCTGGCAGGGAAAGCAATGGCTTCGGGCTTCAATGCTGCCAGTGTTTTCGGAGTGACCTCTGCAAAGACCAGAATCACCAGGGTGAGCACACCGGTGGCGATGGCAATGCCGCTGTCACCCCACAGACGCATGGCAATGATGGTGGCGATAGAGGAGGCCAGGATATTAACGAAGTTGTTGCCGATCAGGATGACTCCGATCAGGCGGTCCGGTCGGCCCAGCAGGTTCTCCACGCGCATGGCCGCACGGTTCTTGCTTTTCACCATATGCCGCAGGCGGTAGCGGTTGAGGGACATCATCCCGGTTTCAGAGCTGGAGAAGAAAGCAGACATCATTATCAGGATGCCCAGAATGCCGAACAAGATGGATATGGGAATATCGTTCAAGAGGGTTGCCTGTTACACGCGATCCAAAATGACTTCCAATACCACCTTGGAGCCGAAATAGCCCAGGGTCAGTAGCACGAAGCCGGTCATGGTCCATTTGACTGCCACCATGCCACGCCAACCCCACAGGTTGCGGCCAAACAGCAATAGCCAAAGTACAGCCCATGCGCCTAATGCAAACACGGTTTTGTGCAGCAGGTGCTGGGCGAAGAAGTCACTCACAAAAATAAAGCCCGTGCCGATGGCCAGGGTCAGCAACACCATGCAGATAGAAATCAAATCAAACAGGGTGCTCTCCATGGTCTGGATCGGGGGGAGTAAAGTGAGGAGATCGTGCAGGTGTCGATGCTTTAATTGATAATTCTGTATCCACAGTAATATGGACTGCGACAGCGCCAGGGCCAGCACGCAATAGGCTGAGATGGACAGCAGGATGTGGGCGATGACACCGCTGTTCAGATGTGGGTTGGGCAATGCGTTATCGGTAAACAGCAGTGCTATGCAGAGCCCCACAATGGCCACCGGGTAGGCCGGCGCCAGCAGCGATTCGATATGGCGATAGTACGCCACGATGGTACCGGTCGCCGCCAGTACCAGGGAGAACAGAGCCGCCATGGTGGTTACACCCAGTTGTACACCGTCATCCTGGAACAACGCGTCATACAGGAACAAAAGGTGCAGTAAACCACCGGCCGTTGCCATACCCAGCAGCAGGGCACGGTTCACCTGAACATCGGTTTTGAGGCTTCTTATAATTAGTACGGTGGATATGCCGTAGCACAGACAAGCCATAATGCCTGCAATGATCGCCAAATTCACGGCGTGCTGTAGCTCCTTACCCGTTTCGTTTAGGGGCTAAGTTTCTCACAAGGCTGTCAATAATGAAACTGGCTGCGTTATACTTGCCAGTTCAAGTTTTTAGCACGCGATGAAGACACATTATGTTTGATAACCTGACCGAACGACTCAGCAACAGCCTGCGCAGCGTCACCGGCAAAGCCCGGCTCACTGAGGACAATATAAAAGAAACCCTGCGCGAAGTCAGAATGGCCCTGCTGGAGGCGGATGTGGCGCTGCCGGTGGTCAAGGAATTCATCGACAAGGTTAAAGAGCGGGCCGTGGGGCAGGAGGTGATGAAAAGCCTGAGTCCTGGGCAGGTCTTCATCAAAATCGTGAATCAGGAGCTGGTGCACATGATGGGGGACGCCAATGACGCCCTCAAACTGAATGTGCAACCACCGGCCGTGGTACTGATGGCGGGTCTGCAGGGGGCAGGTAAAACCACCACCGTGGGCAAGCTGGCCAAATACCTGAAGGAACGGGAGAAAAAGAAGGTGCTGGTGACCAGTGCCGACGTCTATCGTCCTGCGGCGATCAAGCAGCTGGAAACCCTGTCCGGTGAGGTTGGGGCTTTGTTTGTTCCGTCCAGCACAGAAGAAAAGCCGGTGGACATCGCCAATCGTGCCATTGCCGAAGCCCGCAAACTGCATGCGGATGTGGTCATCATCGATACCGCCGGCCGTCTCGCCATCGACGAAGACATGATGAACGAGATCAAGGCGCTGCATGCCGCCATCAGTCCGGTGGAAACCCTGTTTGTGGTGGATTCCATGACCGGTCAGGATGCCGCCAACACTGCCAAGGCCTTCAATGATGCGCTGCCGCTGACCGGTGTCGTGTTGACCAAGGCCGATGGTGACGCCCGCGGTGGTGCGGCGCTGTCGGTGCGTCATATCACCGGCAAACCCATCAAGTTTATTGGTGTCGGCGAGAAAACCGATGCCTTGGAGCCGTTCCATCCGGATCGTATTGCGTCCCGAATCCTGGGTATGGGTGACGTGCTCAGCCTGGTGGAAGAGGCTGAGCGCAAGCTGGACAAGGATAAGGCCGACAAGCTGGCCAAGAAGCTCAAGAAAGGTAAGGGCTTCGACCTGGAAGATCTGCTGGAGCAGTTCCAGCAAATGAAAAAGCTGGGTGGCATGGCCGGTATGCTGGACAAGCTGCCGGGTATGGGCGGTATGGCACAGATGGCCCAGCAGGGTGGCGTGGCGGACAAAGAGCTGAAGAAGATGGAAGCCATCATCTATTCTATGACGCCCCATGAGCGTCGTTTCCCGGATGTGATCAACGGTTCCCGCAAGAAGCGTATCGCTGCCGGTTCCGGCACCCAGATCCCGGATATCAACCGGGTGCTGAAGCAGCATAAGCAGATGCAGAAAATGATGAAGAAACTGACCGGCAAGGGTGCCAAAAACATGATGCGGGGCATGAAAGGCATGATGGGCGGCGGTGGCTTCCCAGGCGGTGGCATGCCTCCGTTCAAAATGTAGCAATAGCCTTGCAAATGGGCATTTGGAAGGGCCTTCAGCGGGGCTCTTCCGGCAGCCCTCAATGGCGACTGTAAAACCCTTTCAATTCCCGGAAAATTCCCGTAAAATCACGCGCCTCCCATGTCCTGCTCACCCTCCTATTCCGGCAGTGGCATGGGCGAGAGTCGGTGGATTTAGCCCCTCCGGTCTCGAAAAGACGAAAGAATTCAGTAGGTTACTGGGCGCCAGAAGGCGGATTCAGCGGCCTGCTTTTACGTTATAAAACGCTGAACAGATTGATTGTAAGAAGGAAAACGATACATGGTAACCATTCGATTGACCCGTGGCGGCTCCAAAAAGCGTCCTTTCTACCACTTGGTTGTAACCGATAGCCGTAATGCCCGTGATGGCCGTTACATTGAGCGTGTAGGTTTCTTCAACCCTCTGGCTAAAGGTCAGGAAGAGCGCGTACGTCTGGATCTGGCCCGCATCGAACATTGGGTAGGTCTGGGCGCCCAGACTTCCGATCGCGTAGCCAAACTGGTTAAAGAAGCCAAGAAAGAAGCAGCTGCCGCGTAAGCAGTGGTTGTGATGTCCGATTGGGTGGTAGTGGGGAAGCTGCTTGGGCCTTATGGCATCAAGGGCTGGATGAAACTCTACTCCCACACCGAGCCCATGGACAATATAAGTGAGTACAACCCTCTCTGGGTCCATCGGGAGGGTAACTGGCAGCCCATCAACGTTGAGCGTGTTCAGCGGCATGGAAAGGGGCTGGTGGCCAAGATCGAAGGTTGTGACAACCGCGAGCAGGTGCCGGCTTTCACTGGGTGTGAATTAGCAATCAGGCGTGAGCAGCTGCCAGATCTCCAGGATGACGACTATTACTGGTCTGACCTGGAGGGGTTAACGGTAAAAACTCTGGACGGTGACTGTCTTGGTAAAGTCAGTCACCTGTTCGAGACCGGCTCCAATGACGTGATGGTGGTCAAAGGAGACGTCGACAGTGTGGACCGCCAGGAGCGACTGATTCCCTATTTGTGGGAGGATGTGGTGCAAAAGGTGGATCTCACTCTGGGTGAAATCACGGTCGATTGGGACAAGGATTTCTAGTGCCCTGCCTGGCGCGGTATGAAATCGTTACCCTGTTCCCGGAGATGTTTAACGCCATCACCGACTATGGGGTTACTGGTCGAGCGGTAAAAAACGGGTTGATTGAGTTGGGCTATACCAACCCCAGGGACTATACCCAGGACGTGCATCGTACTGTGGATGACCGGCCCTACGGCGGTGGTCCGGGCATGCTGATGTTGGTAGAGCCGTTGTTGGCCGCCATTGCCAGCGCCAAATCCTGCCTCGAGGCGAAAGGTGTCGGTCAGCCCAAAGTGGTTTATGTATCGCCCCAGGGCAGGCCTTTCAATCAGGAGGCGGCCAGGGAGTTCAGCGAGCGACAGGGAATGGTGTTTCTGTGCGGTCGCTATGAAGGAATTGATGAGCGCGTAATCGATATGGTGGTGGACGAAGAGTGGTCCATCGGTGATTACGTTCTTAGTGGTGGTGAGCTGCCGGTAATGTCGATGATCGATGCCACTGTGCGATTGTTGCCTGGTGTGCTTGGACATAAAGATTCGGCAGCGGAGGATTCATTCTTCCAGGGGCTGTTGGATTGCCCTCACTACACACGGCCGGAAATTTACGATGAGCGCGAAGTGCCGAAGGTGCTGTTGAGCGGCCATCATGGTGAAATCAAGCGCTGGCGGTTAAAGCAATCTCTGGGGCGGACGTGGCAACGACGTCCGGATCTGTTGGAAGGTAGAGCGCTTTCCAAAGACGAGCAAACCCTGTTGCAGGAATATCTGGACGAGCACGGCTTGTCCTGAACGGTTTTATTAACGACGTGAATGTAGCATCGTCCGGATTTCGTCTTGGTGATCCTACCTCTGGCGCGAAACTGAGGAAACTCTCATGAGTGGAAAAAACAAAATCATCCAGGCTCTGGAAAATGAGCAGATGAAGCAGGATCTGCCCAAGTTCAGCGTTGGTGACACTGTTGTTGTCAGCGTAAAGGTAACTGAGGGTGATCGTACTCGTCTGCAGGCATATGAAGGTGTGGTAATCGGTAAGCGTAACCGTGGCCTGAACTCTGCTTTCACTGTCCGTAAAATCTCCAACGGTGTTGGTGTGGAGCGTACTTTCCAGACTCACAGCCCTCTGGTGGACAGCATCACTGTGAAGCGTCGTGGTGCGGTACGTCGAGCCAAGCTGTACTTCCTGCGTGAGCGTACTGGTAAGTCTGCCCGTATTCGCGAAAAGCTCAATTAAATCGAGCCGTTCGCATTTAAAAGAGCGCCCTTCGGGGCGCTTTTTTTTTGCTCACTTTTATTGTGGGGGCGTGCTCTGCCGGTAGACCACTTTCACTTTGCTCAGGAGTTCTTTGTCCGGTTGAACCAGATAGCCAATGGCGAAGGTTGAGCGCTGAATGGAGTCAACAACTGCTTGCTGGGAGTCTGCCATATAGGGAACCTTGCCTTTTCCGCTGAAAAGGTAATACGCACGGTAGCGCTTCAGTTTTGGCAGTGAAATGCCGATGACCACGTCATAGAATTCGCGATAGGCATCGCTTCCCTGGGGCTGGTCAATGGCAAGGGGTTCGTGCTCTGTGCCGGGGTACAGGTGCAGCCTTCCCAGGAAAACCTTGCGTACCTCTTTGGTGCTGAGGCTGGCCACCGGATTTTCCAGATTGGTCACCACTACGATATCGGCGCTCGTCCAAGCCGGCAGCCACCAGAGTAACGCAAGCAGCAGGAGGTGTTTGGTGAGGGCGGGGATGATCAGATTCCTCATCAGAACACCACATCCATCACAACAGTCGTCAAGATGGCGTTATCAGGGGGCTCGGCGTTGTTGAGGGGGAAGCCCTGGCCGGTGGAGCCTGCCAGAAAATTGAAGTACTGCATCTCGAATTTTACACAGGTATTGCGCATGAAATCATAGCGAATCCCCAGTGTGATGCTGCGCTCCTTGGCTTTGAAGCTTTGCAAGCCTGTTTTGGTCTGTTCCAGCAAGGAGGCTGCGAATGGGTATGAGGCCGTGGCTGCATCAATCAAGGGTAAGGTGTCTTTGTTCAAGGTGTTGTCGTAGGCGCTGACGACGGTGTATGGGGTGAATTCGTTCAGGTGATAGAACAGGGAGATGTACCAGCCGTCGGAATCGTTGGCAAAGCCCGAATCCGGAGCCAATACCCAGTACTTCTCGGCGATGATTCCCCAGTTTTCAATATCCCATTGACCGCCGATGGCGTGGTACTGGTAGTTGGTGCCCTCGGCGTACAGGGAGCTGCCGATTTCGTTAAAAATGGGGTCACCGGTAAGCTGGGCCAGATCATCATAGGCGCTGATGGCGGCTTGAAGTCCCGTCGACTGAATGTCGGTGTGCTCAATATGGAAGGCGTAGCGCACCAGCCAGTCCAGGGATCTGAGCGGGTAGTGCCGTAGGTGGGGTGTGAGTCTACCGTGACGTCGCGAATCTCGCCTTCCACGTAGCCGGCAAACAAGAGCAGGTCCAGCTCCAGGTCGCCACCGACGTCCAGGGTGTATTGCATGTCGGCGCCGTCAATGTTGACCAGGGGTTGCAGTAAGTAGGTGTAGACGTCGATGGGGGGCCTGGCCCAGGGGTAAGAGTAACCTACATCCCGGGTGCTGGAGAAAATGTAGTGGGAAGAGCGCAGGCGTCCCAGGCGCATCTGCAGGTTTGGGGCGGCCTGGTAGCTGAGAAACAGCCACTGAAGCTTGGGGTCGTAGGATTCATCGCCTCCCAGCGCCAGGCCGGAACTGGACACCTGGGTCGTGAAGGAGAGTTGCTCGGTGATGTTCCCCTGCAGCTGGATGCCCAGACGGGTGTCGTTATCAAAGTCCCAGTTCTTATCGGCTTCGCCAAACTGGAAGTCATCCCGGTTAACTTTACCCACCCCGATAGAGCCAAAGCCGGAAAATTGCCAGTTTTGCTCACCAAAACTGGAACAGGTGCACATGGTGAGGAGGGTGGCCAGCAGAATCCGCACAGAAGGTCCTTGTTGTGTTTGGTTGTTCTAATAAGCATAGCCAAATACTGATATGGCGCAGCTAATCTGGCCCCTGGAGTCGGCATAAAGAACAACCGACTGCTAAACTGGAAGTATTAACAGGCGGCGGGCCTGGGTTTCGTGGTGTGCGTAATGAAATTCAATCAAAACGCAAAAATTCGCCTTCATATTCTGTCCATTGCCTTGATCGGCGGGGTCGGGTTCCTGTGCTACCTGCTGGCCAACGTCTTCATGGCCAAGCAAAACGAGCGCCGCCTGGACGAGCTGCTGAACCGGCAACACCCCATTATTGAGCAGGTGCGGGCGCTGAAGCGTGACATCCAGGTGATCCGTGAGACCATGACGTCGGCTGTGGCGCTGGAGGATCCGTTCCTGGTGGAGGATTCGGAAGAGCTTTCCCTGCAGGTGGAGGACAGGCTGCAGGCCCTACCCCGACTGGACCCCACACTGCAGGTGCTGGCCAGCAACCTGAGCGGTGTTTACCAGAATTATTACGATATTTCCCGTCAGCTGGCGGAAGATCTTATTGAGCATCCTGCCGAGCTGCACCGGTTCCAGTTGAGGATTGATCGTTCCCATCAGATCTACGATGGCTTGATGGAGGTGCTGGACCGTACCCTGGAAGAGCGCCAAAGTAACTTTGCCCTGTTGCTGCGCCAAACCGATGCGGCGGTGAAAGAGGCCAATTTATTTGGCGCGCTGTTGGGTGGGTTTGTTATTGCGGCGCTGCTGATCCTGGCGTGGGTGATCTCCGTGCGGGTGCTGCGGGAAATTGAGCGCACCAACCGGCTCAAAGACGAATTTCTGGGCACCATCAGCCATGAGATGAGAACCCCCATGAACGGCATTATCGGCTCGCTGAACCTGCTCTCCAAAGTAGAGCTGACGCCGGATCAGCGGGTTTGGCTTGAGGCCGCTTCGCGCTCTGCGGATTCCATGATGCTGTCCATTGATGACATCCTGGAATTGAGTGAGGTGATGTCCGGGCGTGAGCAGGTGGACCTGGCCAGCAAGGGGCTACAGGTGGAGTGTCGCTTCGAGGACGTGGCGGACCAGCTGCTGTCCAGCGATGAGAAGAAAGTCTTTCATGTGGTTCGACACCTGCTGAGCAATGCCATCAAGTTCTCACCCGCTGGGGAAATCACCATTTCCATTTCCAGGGTGCCGGTTTACCACGGGGCTCCAGAGCGGGTGAGCATTGTTATTCAGGATTCCGGGCCCGGGATTGAGCCTCATCAGATCAAGGAGCTATTCAAGCCGTTCCAGCAGGCGGACGGTTCGTTTCGGCGTCAATACCAGGGCATGGGCATCGGTTTGTCAATCTGCAAAGCCATCGCGAAATTGTTGGGAGGCTCTATCTACCTGGAAAACCGGGCAGGTGGCGGCCTGTCAGTGGAGTTTTGTTTCCCGGTGTTTGACGTGAAGGAGGGCGACTTCGCTGAAGCTGAGTCACAGGGACGGGTTTCGGTGCTGGATCATCAACAGCCCCTGGTTTTGGTGGTGGAGGATAATCCTGTTAATCAGATGGTGATTAAGGGGTACCTGAAGCGCCTGGGGTGTGAGGTGATCACTGCCAACAACGGCAAAGAGGCGCTTGATCTGGTGGGGCAGAGAGCGGTGGATCTGGTGTTTATGGATTGTCAGATGCCGGTGATGGACGGCTTTGAGGCCACCCGCAAGATGCGGGAGATGGATGAGCCTGTTTGCAATCTGCCGATCATTGCGGTTACCGCCAATGCCATGGATGCCGATCGCCGCATGTGTCTGCAGTCCGGTATGGATGGCTATCTCAAAAAGCCTGTGGCCCTGGTGGATATTGAGTCCGAGTTGAAAGCGCACGTTTCCCATGCCGCCTGAACGACTCAGGATTCAAAGCGGTAAGGCAAAAATTCCCGTTCATTCTCGTCAATGTGAATCCTTTTACCTATGGGAGGAAATGCCCGTTGTGGGCAATCCGTGCGTTCGCACACCCGGCAGCTGACACCGATGGGAACCGCTGCTTCCTTGTCGTTTAAATCAATTCCGGCGGAATAAATCAGTTGCGGAGCGTGGGCGATTTCGCAGCCCAGGCCCACTGCAAAGTTCTTCTGCGGCATCAGGAAGCCGCCCTCGGTTCGACTCACTGTGCGGGCGATACAGAAATAGGTTTTGCCGTCGGGCATTTGGGCCACCTGGCGCAGGATTTTTCCGGGCTGGGCAAAGGCTTCATGCACATTCCACAGGGGGCAGGCGCCACCCACGCGGGCAAAGTGGAAGCTGCTGGCGCTCTGCCGCTTGGAAATGTTTCCGGCGGCGTCCACACGCAAAAAGTAAAAGGGAATGCCTTTGGCGGTGGGGCGCTGCAGGGTGCTCAGGCGATGGCACACCTGTTCAAAACTCACATTGAACAGAATCTGCAGGCGCTCGATATCGTAACGCTCTTGTTGTGCCTTCTGCAGGAAATCCCCATAGGGCATGAGCAGGGCGCCGGCGTAATAGTTGGCCAGCCCGACCCGGCACACGGCATTGGATTCGGGGTTAGTGAAACGGGCTTTGGCTATGATTGCGTCCAGCAGAGGCCCCTGTTCCAGCAAGCAGATCTGATGGGCCAGGTGGAAGATGCGCTGGCGCAGAGAGAGCAGTTTGGACAGGGTGAGGCGGCGGTTGCGGGTGTCGAACTGGCGTAGTCGGTCGCTGTCGGCGTCGGCGATGACCTGGATTCCGTGGGCACGCTTCAGATAGTCGATAAACTGCCTCTCACCTCCTCCCAGGCTCATGCTTTCCCGCCGGAAGAGTTCCTCTGCGGCTTTGTCCAGGCCATCGAAATAATTGTTTTGGTAATAGAAAAAATCCCGCGTTTCCTCATAGGGAAACTGGGGGCCTTCGATGGAGCGGACGGCCTCGTCACCGGTCACATCTTCTGCCAGGCCGACGTAGTTCTGCTTGGTCTGATGATAGGACTGATACAGGCTGAGAAAATGCCGGGCGAAGGCAGGTGAGCGGGTGACGATTTCCTTCAGTTCCGGGAGCGGGACTTTCTCATTCTCGAACAGGGGATCTTCCAGGCAGTCCTTGATCTCGCCCACCAGGCGGTCATCTTCCTCCTCCGAGAAGTGGGTGAGGTCCACATCGAACACAGTTCCCAGTTTCAACAGTACCTGGACGGTAAGGGGGCGTTGGTCGTTCTCAATCTGGTTCAGGTAGCTGGGGGAGAGCGCCAGCCTGGAGGCCAGCTCCGCCTGGCTTAGGCCATATTGCTCCCGTAGCCGTCGAATCTTGCTGCCCAGGAACAGTTTGCGTTTCCGCTGGCTCATGTCTCTCACCTGCCTATTTGCGTATTTTGCGAATTCACAATATTCGCAAAAATATGAAGGCATTTGCAAAGGTATTTGCATATGGGCACGTTTTTTGTGCTTTTTCTTTGCCTAAAGGGCCGCTGGTTCTAATAATTTGCGGCAATAGATATTTGCAATGTTCACAAAGTTGTAGCGAAGAGGTCGGTTATGCCCAGTTATCAAGCTCCCCTGCAGGATATGGAATTTCTACTGTTTGATGTGTTTGAGGCGCAGCAGCATTGGGGGTGCTGGCCACAGGTGAGCGGGCTGTTGGACGAGGACACAGCCCGGGCGATGCTGGCTGAAGCCGGTAAGCTGGCGGTAGCCACCATCGCCCCTTTGAACCGCTCCGGAGATGAAGAGGGTGCGCAATGGGACGCGGGCAGGGTAACCACGCCCAAAGGGTTCGCCGAGGCCTATCGGGCGTTTTGTGAAGCCGGTTTTGCTGCGTTGACCGGGAATCCGGCCTACGGCGGGCTGGGCATGCCGAAATCCCTGTCGGTGCTGGTGGATGAAATGATGTATGCCGCCAACAGTGCCTTTAATCTCTACCCCGCACTATCGGCCGGTGCCTGTCTGGCCCTTGATGCCCATGGCTCAGGGCAATTGAAGCAACGCTTTCTGCCGAATCTCTACAGCGGCAAATGGAGTGGCACCATGTGTTTGACGGAGCCCCATGCCGGCAGCGACCTGGGCCTGATCCGTACCAAGGCCGAACCATTGGGCGACGGAAGCTACGCTGTGACCGGTACCAAGATTTTCATTACTGGTGGTGATCATGATATGGCGGAAAACATTGTGCATCTGGTGCTGGCCAAGTTACCGGACGCGCCCGGCGGGTCCCGCGGCATATCGCTGTTTCTGGTGCCGAAATATGAGGTGCTGGAGGATGGTAGCTCAGGCTCTGCCAATGGGGTTTCCTGTGGTTCGCTGGAACACAAAATGGGAATTAAAGGTTCGGCCACCTGTGTGATGAACTTTGACCGGGCCCGTGGTTTTCTGGTGGGAGAGATCAATCGTGGATTGCAGTGCATGTTTACCATGATGAATTGCGAGCGTCTATCTATTGGTATTCAGGGGTTGGGCTGTGGTGATGCCTCCTACCAGAATGCCCGTGATTATGCACGGGAGCGCTTGCAGGGGCGTGATGCCCAGGCTGCTTCCAGTGCGGTGGCTGATCCGATTATTGTGCATCCGGATGTGCGGCGGATGCTGCTGAACATGAAAGCCCTGACAGAAGCGGGGCGGGCCTTTGCGGTGTACCTGGGCTTGCAACTGGATCAATCCAAATTCGGCCAAACGGATGCCGAGAAAGCAGTGGCGGATGCCCGTGTCGCGTTGTTAACGCCGGTGGCAAAGGCCTTTTTCACGGATATGGGGCTGGACTGTACTGTGCTGGGTCAGCAGGTGTTTGGCGGTCACGGTTATATTCGGGAGTGGGGCCAGGAACAGTTGGTACGCGACGTGCGCATTGCCCAGATCTATGAGGGTACCAACGGCATCCAGGCCATGGATCTGGTGCAGCGTAAAGTGTTTGCCAATGGCGGTGAATGGATGGAAGCCTATCTGGAGGAGATCCGTCACTGTGCGTTGTCAGCGCAGGGTGGTGAGTTGGAGGATCTGGGGCGGGCACTGGCAACGCGGGTTGAACAGCTGCAGCAGCTCACCCGCACTCTGATTCAGAGTGGTGAGCAGTCAGCGTTGGAGCTGGGCGCTGCGGCTTGCGACTATCTGCATGTGGTGGGCTATGTTTCCTACGGGTACATGTGGCTCAGAATGCTGGGCCGGGCTGATATGGGGAGCGCAAAATACAAAACCGGAGTCTATTTTTTCAATCGTATTTTGCCCCGTGTTGACAGTTTGATCGCCGCTATTGAAAGTGGCTCCGATGACCTCATGTCGATACCGGCGGAAGCGTTTTAGGGTCTGTATTACAGGCCTTTCAACAACACGCTGCCGAGGGGTTGGCGATCCCGGCTCAAGGCCAGGCTTTTGATTTCCCCTTCGGATATCCGAATTTCAAGTGGATCAAAATTCGGAATCAGCAGGTAGCCGACGGCTGCTTCATTCGGGTTGTCCAGCTCGAACGTGACGGAGTCTGAACCAAAGTCAAACATGATGAGCTGGTGTTGGCTGGACTCAATGTTGGCGATATAGCTCGGGACAACGTCGCCGCGATCGCTGCGCAGTTGTACCAGCGTATTGCTGGGCCAGGTTACCTTGGCGGTTCGGGTTTGTCTCGATTGCACCCGGGCCAGATTTTCAGAAAAATCCATCAAATCGTTGATCGCGGATATACGGTGGGTGGCAAAATCCTTACTCTTGATACGGAAGGTATCGCCGTTGCCGACGAAATACACCGGATGGTCAAAGCCCGAGGAATCAATAACGACTTCCAGGTTGTCGTCAGGCTTGGAGCCATCCACCATATACGCCACGATAAATTCCGGAGTGGTGTCCAGCATGCGTATGCTGCCGCTGATTTTTTTAGGCGGAACGCCGCCAGTCTGTTTTATATTGGATTGCTGAGCCGTGTTGGCCGCCATGGGCTTTAGGGGTAAGGCGGCAAATAACGTACTCACATGGCTGCGTGCGCTTTCAAGGCAGGTGTTCAGTTTGCCCAGCTTGCTATCTATGCTGCGGGCTTTTTGCGAGCGCTTTTGATTCTGGTAGTAGGTGCTGTTCGATAACGCGGTACGCACGGTGTTGCGGCTCTCTAACGCGGATTCATACTGTGCGCGGGCGTTGGCGTAACTTTCCTGGGATATATCGGCGGCGGTTTGCTGCTTCACGGACTCACATTGAGCGATTCCTTTTTTCAGCGCATTATCGTATTCATTCAGTTCTTGTTGCGCCTGCTCCAGGCTGGCTTCACTGGCATCAATCCGTTGTTTCAGACTGGCCATGCAACGGTCACCTGCAGCGAGTTGCTTGTCTGTGCTGATTTTTTCCGGGCGGTCAGGTGTCTTTGCCAGTTCCGCCAGCGCCAGGGTTTCGGTCATGACGGCACGGTGATGCTGCCTCGCCGTTATCAAAGCCTTGTTGGCCTCATCCAGGGCTCGCTTGTCTTCCGGGGTGGCGTTTAAACCTTGCAAAGCATTTTGACAAACGCTGTTGTAGGATTCGCTCTCTTCCACCACGGTATCAATGGACAGGGATAACGCCTCCTGCTTCTGGCTGAAGCCGATAATTTTCTTCTCCAGGCGTTCGCAGCGGCTGATCTGGTTGCGGGTGCTGAACAGGTCAGTGAGTCTGGGCGCGGTGCTCAGTGCTTCCTCCTTGAGAGATACAAACTGATCATAACTGGCTTTGGCGAGTTCCGGCTGCTTGGCTTTCAGTTGCTCCCGGGCCTGGTCGCAGGCACTGATCGCTTTGTTCAGAATGGGGGTGCCGATTTCGATCTCGATATCTTTTGCGACCCGCTCACAAAATTTCAGATTGCTGTCCATGCCCCGCTTATTGGTGGAGAGAATGGTGTTGTTAAGGCCTACCGCTTCCGCCTTGATGGCGTCATATTGCTTCAAAGCGCGGTTGGCACCATTCAGGTCGCCGGAAGTGAGGGCATCCTTTGCCTCCGTGCAATGATCAAATCCCTTTAGATAAACTGCGACAGCATCGTCAAAGGTGTCGGCCAAGGTGGTGCTGGCCAGGGCGAAACCCAAAACGAGGAGAATGATCTTCTGTTTTAGCATTCTACTGATTTACCTAATCCGGTTTAAAAGGCTGTGGTGAACATATATCAAGATTAGACCAGAATGAGCGTGGCTAAGCCCAGGAACAGGAAAAAGCCCATACTGTCGGTGGCAAACGTCAGCACAACGGAAGAGCCCATGGCGGGGTCTTTGTGCAACTTATCCAGCAAAATCGGCACGCTGATGCCGATCAGGGCAGCCAACAGCAGGTTTAATGTAACCGCCGCCATCATCACCATCCCTAACAGCATACTGTTGTAGAGCAGCCAGGCAGCCAACCCCAGCAGGGTGCCCCACAGGATGCCGTTGACCAGGCTGATGGTCAGCTCCTTGCGATAGATGTACCCCAGGTTGCCGGTCTGAATTTGCTCCATTGCCAGACCCCGGATCACCAGGGCGGCGGTCTGGTTGCCGGTGTTGCCTCCCACACTGGCGACGATGGGCATCAGGGTGGCAAGGGCCACCAGTTGCTGGATGGTTCCCTCAAACACGCTGATAAAGCGGGTTGCCAGAAATGCCGTAAACAGGTTGATCACCAGCCAGGGCCAACGTTCCCGGGCGCCTTCCAATATGGGGCCGAACAGATCCGTATCGGCTTTCAGGCCCTCTTTGGCCAGGGCCTGGTTTTCGGCCACTTCGCGCAGGTAGTCCATAATGGTTTCCACCCGTAGCCGCCCCACCAGGCGCCGGTGCTCATCCACTACCGGCGCGGAAATCAGATCGTAGCGCTCAAATGCCTGTCCGGCATCTTCTGCGTCATCGTCGGGGGAGAAACTCACCACATCTTTATCCATACAGTCTCGAATCAAGGTGTGATCAGGGTGGCGCATCAAGTCAATCAGCGGGACGATCCCAACCAGTTGGTGGTGCCTGTTGGTGACAAACAGTTTGTCGGTTTGTGGTGGAAGTTCCGGCGCTGAGCGTACCCGTTCGATGGCCTCATGGATGGAACAGCCTTCGTCTACTGTGAGGCTGTCCCGGCTCATATTGTCGCCGACGGTACCTTCGGGGTAAGCAATCGTTTGGGTGACCCAATGTCGCTCGTTGGCTTCCAGGGCGTTGATGGCCTGGCGCAATACGTGATTGGGAATGAGGTCGTCGATTTCGGTGAGTTCGTCGCTGTCCAGTGATTCCAGGATGGCAAGCAGTCGGGTCTCATCGGTCAGTTCAATCAGGTCTTCGGCAACGGAATCGTTTAGTTCCAGTAATACGCCAGCGGCAACCGGGTTTGGGAGTTCTTGCCACACTGTATGCCGTTTGTCGGCCGGCAGCATATTCAGCAGGTGGCCGATATCGGCTTTGTTCAGTTTGTTCAGCTCGCGTACCAGGGCAGCGCTTTGCTGACGATGAACCAGGTTTTCAATCAGGTCGGATCGGTTTTGCTGTTGGCGATGGGTAACCGTCTCAACCACAGACTGTCGTTGCAGTTGAGCAAGGACCGGCGCCAGGCGCTCGGCCAGCTTTTTCGGGCGTTCATCCGGTTGGGTCATGCTGCGTACCGGCGGTGGTTTCGGGTGGGCTGATTGTACATCAGCTCATTTGACAGCGTAGTGGATGGATACAAAAAAGGCCGCGAGTCGCGGCCTTTTCTAATCGCTCGAACTTAGAAACGCCATTTGCCGTTAAAGCTGAGGCCTTCCAGTTCGTAATCGGTTTTGTCCTGCAGCATCATCCACTCCAGGCCCACGCTGAAGTTACCCAACTCGACGTCGGCACCCACACCGTAGGAAAGATCGGATTCGGTGTAGTCGAGGGGTTCCCCCCAAAATTCCAGGTCAACTTTGGTGTAGCCCAGAATTACATAGGGGAACACCATGTCGGCGAAGGTCATGCCGCCTTTAACGTAGAAACCGACCAATTCGTCAACCTTCAGCGCGGCACCTTGAACATTGTCATCGCTCAGGCTGCGCCCAAAACGACCTTCCACCTGAAAGTTTTCATTCAGATTGCCACCGATGACAAAGGCCAGACCATCAGGCTCCAGGTCATCCAGGTCGGATGTGCTGAATGTGTAGAGGTTATACTGCGCACCCAGATACAAGTCATCAGCCAGAGCTTGCTGGGATCCACATACCAGTCCCGTGGCCATTGCTGCGGCGATCAGTGTTTTTTTCATGGAGAAGGTCCTCGCTTACCTTTTGCTTTAAGTGCTTTATTGTTCTGTTGTGCGCGCCCGTTGTTGTTGGCTTTTGAGAATGTACTCGCGCGTTATGAGGAATATAGTGGACTTATTGCGATAGAGCAAAAGGTTATTGGCTGTTATAAGGACAAAAAGGTGTGATAAAACGCCGCGTTAACCGGGTATGGCAAGTCAGCGCGGCTTTAATTGGGTATTCAGGAGTGTTTGTTTCTCTCGTTATCATCCATGACATTGGATATATGTTGGCCATCTTCCAGTGTCTCAAACATATCTGAGGCCAGTTCACCCACTTTCTGGTTTATTTCACGAATTTTTTCATACACCATGCCGATGGTTTGCTGGTTCTTGTCCCGGAGCTTTTGGCTTTCTTCATCCAGCAGCCCGGAGCGTTCCAGGGCTTCGAAGGGCATATCGGCGATGGATTTGTGAACATCCTCCACCGTGCGGGCGCCATTGTCGATGGCGGTCTGAATCATATCTTTTAACAGTTCTACTTTGTTCAAGAGTCCCATGCTGTGTTCCTGTTTTCCGGTTGTCTACCTTAATATGCAATTTAAGGATATAGCATTAAAGGCAGACAACCGGAAGCGATCATTTGGCCGCAGTGGGGAATGAGTATTTCCAAACCCGCTGCAGAACCGTTCCATATTGCTTCCAGAACGGCCCGGTGTTGTAGGGCAGACCGTATTTCTCACAGATCTCCTGGACCCGCGGTCCCATTTCCTCGTAACGGTTGGCGGGAATATCCGGGAACAGGTGGTGCTCGATCTGGTAACTGAGGTGGCCGCTCATGATGTGCAGCAACTTGCCACCCTCCAGATTGCTGGAACCCAGCAATTGACGGTAATACCACTCGCCTTTGGTTTCGTTTTCACATTCTTCCTCGGTGAACGCCTGTGCCTGCTCCGTGAAGTGTCCACAGAAGATAATGGCGGAGGCCCACAGATTACGGCCCAAGTTGGCCAGGGCGTTGCCCAGCATGACCTTCCAGAAGAAAGGACCGGCCAGGGCAGGGAAGAAGATGTAATCCTTGAACACCTGCTTGGCACCTTTACGGAACAGGCCTTTCAGGTAGGGCTTTTTCTCTTCCAGGTCGAAGGTGCCATCGCGCAAGCGTTCACTTTCCAGCTCATGCAGGGCAACACCCCACTGGAAGAAAATACTCAGCAAAGCAAAGTACACAGTTTGAATGCTGCGCATCGGATGCCAGGGGGTGTCGTCGGACAGTCTCAGCACAGCATAACCATAGTCACGGTCCTTGCCGATAATGTTGGTGAACGTGTGATGTTCATAGTTATGGGTGCGTTTCCAGGAACCGGCGTCACAGGCCGTATCCCACTCGAAGTTTTTGGAGTGCATTTTGGGATCATTGGTCCAGTCGAACTGGCCGTGCATGATGTTGTGTCCCACTTCCATGTTGTCCATGATTTTGGAAACGGACAGTGCCGCGACACCCAGCATAAAAGGTACCGGGGTGAAGCTGAAATGAATCAGGGTGCGTCCGGCAATTTCCAGGTAACGTTGCACGCGGATGATGTTCTTCATGTAGTCCACGTCGGATTGCCCAAGGTCGGCAACGATTTCAGCGCGCAGGTCATCAAAGTCTTTTTGCAGACTGTCGAACTGCTCTTTGGTGAGACGACGGTTGCCTTGGGCGCCGTTGAATTTGACTTCTTCCGGGCGTAACTGTTCTACATTCGGTTGAGTTGCAGTAGTCATGTTGGTTACCTCGTCCTTAAATTTCTATGTCAACATTGCTGACCGGGGCAGAAACGCAAATGCGGATTTCTTCTTCATCGTTGCCGGAGAGTTCTCCGGTAACGACGTTGCGTACCTGTCCTGACTTCTTGGTGCACTTGCAGGTGTAGCAGATGCCCATGCGGCAGCCCGATGTGGGCTTCAGTCCTGCTTCTTCTGCCATATCCAGCAAGGTGCCGGGCTGATCGGTTGTGGTTTCGGTGGCGCTGTCGGTGAAGCGCACGGTGACCGGAGCACCGGCTTCCACTTTAACGGGGGGAAGGCCGAAGGCTTCTTCCCGCACGCACTTCAGGTCGAAACCGGCATCCTGCAGCAGGGACTTGGCGATTTCCCGAAAGGGATGCGGGCCGCACAGATAAATGATTTCCGGTTTGTTCTTCAGCAGTGCTGCGATGTGCTCAGCGCAAATGGGAGATTGCGGCAGTTTGTGCTTGCTGTCGCTTTCGTCGTAACTGGCAATCAGATGGCTGTCCAAGCGTCGGTTGGACTGGGTGATGGCGCGGATTTCGCTGCCAAAAATGAAGTCCTGGCTGGTATTGGCGAAGTACAGCACGGTAGCCGGCACCGGCATGTTGTGGGCGCTCAGCCAGCGTAACTGGGACATGATAGGGGTGATGCCGGAACCTGCAGCGATATAGCCAACGGCGGAATCCACACCCTTATCCAAAGTGAAATCCCCGGCGGCCTGGCTGATGCCGATCACTGCGTTGGTGCGCAGGTTGTCGTGCATCCAGCCGGTGACTTTGCCGTTGGGGACTTTTTTCACTGTGATCGTGATGGTGCCGTCGTTCTTCCACTGATAGGGAGAGGAGGAGATGGTGAACGTGCGGGTGCTCATCACCCCGTTCACGCTCAAAGTAATGTGGATATGCTGGCCGGCGGTAAAGCCTTTCCACTCGGCATTGGGTTGCAATACCCAGGTTTTGGTGTCGGCGGTCTCCTGTTTGACCTCCAGGACTCTTGCCTTGCACTCCAGGGCGGACCACATAGGGTCAACGCCTTCCAGCAAATACTCAAAATATTCCCCAGCCCGATTGGTATTGAACAGGCTGCTGTTAATCCAGGTTTGGGCCTTCTTCAGAAATTTTGTGCGGGTTGAGTGCATACTTGTGCCTCCGTCTCTTTGTCTGTGTACAAGTGTGCACTATGTGAAAAACGAGTGTCAACAGTATTTCCGGAATAATTCTTTGTGTTGAGAATTTATCTATATAAAACAATGATATGAAAAATATTGGATTGTGTTCGAGTGTAAACTAAAGGGGTGTTTGGGTGCTGTTTTTCAGTTGTAGGGCGACAGGGCCAGCGACTGATTTCTGGCCATGGGTGTTTAGTTCGGCTTACAATTGCACACTGACACAAGGTGGGCTTATAAGAATGAATAACCGTCAGGAACGGAAATTACAGACGCGGCAGTCCCTTATGAATGCGGCGCTGCAGTGGGTAGAAGAAGGGCAGCATTTCTCCAGTTTGAGTATCCGTGAGGTGGCCAAAAGGGCAGGGGTGGTCCCCACGGCGTTCTATCGGCATTTCAAAGACCTGGATGATCTGGCGCTTAATCTGGTCGATGAACTGAGTCTGGTGTTACGGCAGCTGATGCGGGAGGTGAGGCAGAATCGGGTCAATCCCCAGCATATTATTCGGGACTCAGTGCAGCAGTACTGCCAGTATGTGGTGACGCAGCGGGTTTTCTTTATGTTTATGTCCCAGTCCATGACGGGGGGATCGGCTGTTATCCGGCAGGCCGTACGCAGCGAGCTACAGTACTTTGCCAAAGAGCTGGTGGCCGACCTGCAACGCTTTAATCTTTTGCCCCACCTTGATGCCAATATGATGGATGTGCTGGCGGAACTCACTATCTCGGTAATGGCGTTTGCGACAGTACAGTTGCTTGATCTTGCCGATGGCAGCAGCCAGGCACGTCAGGACTTTGAAAACAAACTGGCCCGGCAATTACAGCTCATTTATGTGGGGGCTGAGAGCTGGAAGCGGGAACAGGAGCCGCGCTGAGTTTGTCGCTGTCAACGCAGTACAGTGTTACCCGGTTGCGGCCATTGGCCTTGGATTGGTAGAGGGCCTCGTCCGCTTTTGCAAGCATGTCAGCGCAATCGTTATCGGTTGTGGGAACCGTTACCATCAGGCCAATACTCACGGTTACCGGTACGGACTGGTTTTTTACCTTGAATTCCATGGACGCCACACATTCCCGAATTCTTTCCGCCACGGTGAGGGCGCCTTCTACCGCCGTTTCCGGCAGTAGTACACAAAACTCCTCTCCACCGTATCGGGTAGGACGGTCACTGGGCCAGCGCAGCCCTTTCCTGATGGCCTGGGCGACTTCCCGCAGGCATTCATCCCCGATCAGATGGCCATAGGTGTCGTTGAAGTGTTTGAAGTGATCGATATCCATTAACAGTAGTGCCATGGAGTGTTGGTAGCGGCTGCAGCGAGCGTATTCTTCCTCCAGTACCCGATCCAGAAAACGACGGTTTTTCAGGCCTGTGAGTTGATCCGTGTCACTCAGCTCCTCCAGTTTCTTATTCAACTGTTCTAATTCTATGGTCCTTTCCTGGACCCGGTGTTCCAGGGACTCTGTGGCCTGTTTCTGAATTTCGAGGGCCTGTTCTCGGGCGTGACGCAGTTCCCGTTCAGTGTTGAGGGCATCCTGCTGGGCTTCAAAACGCATGCGTCGTTCCTGATTGATGCGTTCGGCTAGAGCGAAGGAAAGCAGGGTGACCTCCAGTGCAGAGCCAATTTGGGTGGCATAGTCGGTAAACAGGTTCTTGGGCAGCAGATTGTATTTGCTGAAGGCGAGGATGATGCCGCCGCCGAGTAATGAGCTCCAGGCAATGGTGTAGTATTTGGCAGACAGGCCACCGCTGTACCAGCGGAAAACTCCGCTGGAGAAACCGTAGCAGCAGACCACCCCGGCGAACGGGATCAGGGTTCGAATGACGATGTTATAGGGTAAGAGCAGGGCCATGATCATGATGATGCCGGCACCGCCGGCACAGACAAACCCGGCATAACGAATAGGACTCTTTAGTTCATACAGGCGCAGGAAATTGTGTGTAAACAAGGAACCGAATGCCACAGCGGCGGAGAGTGTCACAAGAATCGCCTGGTCATTCCAGCGGGTGGCGTCAGGCCACAGATACTGGAAAGCGAAGCCGCTCAGGCTGGCCAGAAACAAGGGCATACTGCAGACAAACAGCACATAGTACAGGTAGTTGCGCTCACCCACCGCCAGATAAACGAACAGGTTATACACCACCATCACAAACATAATACCGTAGTACACCCCATGAATGAGGGTTTGCGTGCGGTCGTGGTTAAAGAAGGACTGCTCTTCCCACAGTGTTATCGGTACCTGAATAGAGCTGGAGCTGCGCACGCTTAAGTAGACCGTGAGCGTTTCATTGGGCTCCCATTGCAAAGGCATAACAAAGTTACGGTGATTGATGGGTCGTTGATCGAAAGGGAGCTTGTCGCCCAGGTGCAGGGTTTGCTGCTGGTTGTTGCCCAGTATGTAAACGGAGAGATAGTCCAGAACCGGATAGCTGATCTCCAGCAAGCGATCTAGTTTCCAGGCTTCCTGATTGGAAATACTGATGCGCAACCACCAGGTGGCATCGTTGTAACCATGGTTGAACGCCTGGCGGTTGTTATGCTGCCAGGCGTTTTCGGGCAGGTTTTTGATATCGGCAATGTTCAGCAGGTTCTCGGAGTCCTGGTAGTAGTACAGGTAACTCGCCAATGGCTGCTGTTGCACTGATGTGTGAAGCTCGAAAGTTTCCGCCCATGATCTGGTGCACAGCAAAAGCAGTAGTAATACCCCATTTCTCATCAGTGTGATCTGCCATGATCTGTTCATATCCTTATCCCAGCCTCCTGTCGGATTTTGGTGGCGCTGTTGACACTTGGTCAGGGACGTCTTTGCCCGCCACAACCGTTCTGTTACGACCGGCCTGTTTGGCTTTATACAGTGCCTGATCCGCCCTTTTTATGAGATGTTCCGGTGTGACATGCCGGTTTGAGCAAAGTGAGGCAACCCCGAGGCTGATGGATACATTGGCGGGCTCATTCTTTACACTAAATTTCATGTTGTTGACGGAACTGCGCAAGCGCTCAGCCATTTTTTCTGCGTATTCCATCGAGGTTTCAGGCATCAGAACACAGAACTCCTCACCACCATAACGGGCGATGCAGTCAGTGCCTTCGCTGATGGTTTGCGCCAGCACATCCGCTACCGCTCGCAGGCACTCATCTCCCACCAAATGACCATAGCGGTCATTGAACTGTTTGAAGTGGTCTATATCCAGCAGAATGATAGACAGGTCGTGGTGGTAGCGCTGGCAGCGGGCCAGTTCTTCCTGCAGCACCCGATCCAGATAACGCCGGTTTTTTAGTCGCGTGAGTTGGTCGGTGTCGCTGAGATCCGACAGTTGACGGTTAAGTGACTCCAGCTCAGCAGTGCGCTGTTCCACTTTTCGTTCCAGTTCTGCCGCAGCCTGTTGTTGGAACTGAAGCGCCTGCTCACGGGCAAGTCGGGTTTCCCGTTCCGCCTCCAGGGCTTTGCTTTGCGCTGCAGAGCGAACCCGGCGATCTTCGTTGATGCTGGCCGCCAGCGCAAAGGACAGCAAAATAACTTCGATACCGGAGCCTACCTGTAAGGTGTTTTCTGTGAACGCATTGCTTGGTGTGAGTCCCAGTTTGTTGAGGCCCATAATCAAGCCACCAATCAGGAATGCGGACCAGCCCAGGGTGTAGTAGCGGGCGGAAAGGCCGCTGCGATTCCACATTAAAATACCGAACATTAACCCCAGGCAGCAGGAAGCGACGGCAGCCGGGATCAGTATGCTGATTATGAAGCGGTAGCTGAGGAAGAAAGACATTAGAAAGAGCAGGAGGATGACGTTCTCCTGAATTCGGAAAACGACGGGGGCCCACCTGCCGAGTTTTTTTACCTTTAGAAAATTCTCAGTGAACAGTGCCCCGAATACCAAGGCCAGACATAGGGGGATTATGATGGCATGGTCATTGAGTTGAGGATGATTGGGCCAGATATATTCAAAGCTGAACCCCTTCAGGCCTGCAATGAACAGCGGAAGCGTGGAGGCAAAGCAGACATAGAGAATAAAGTTGCGTTGCCTTACAGCAAGGAAAACAAACAGGTTGTACAGGATCATTACCATCATGATGCCGAAGTAGAATCCCTGTAGCAGGTTTTCGATTCGGTTCCAGTCGAAGTAGTCCTGTTTCTTCCACAGTGTGAGTGGTACCTGAACGGAGCTGTGGGTACGAACGCGGAGGTAGAGTTCTACTTCACTGTTGGGTTGGAAGTAAACCGGTACCACATAGTCAGTGGATTGAATGGGGCGTTGGTGGAACGGAAGTCTATCGCCAAGATAGAACGCCGAGTGCTGCTTACCTTCCACAATATGAACCTGAACATCATCCAGGTTTGGATACGCTATTTCCAGATAGCGGGTGATCGCTGCGGATGAACTGTTGCTCAAGTGAATCTTCAACCACCAGGCGGAGCGACTGTAGCCCTTCGAAAACACCTGGCCGGAATTGTGTTTCCAGTCGTTGGGTTGAATGGTAAGGACATCCTCAAAAGTGAATTGATTGCGCGAGTCTTCAACGTAGCGGATGGAGCTTGCCAACGATATATACGTAAATGAATCCCCGCCGACATCCAGGCTTGCCAGCGCGGGGGTGGACAGGACTATCAGCAGTACAGCTAGAACCGGCATCGTTACTTGTTTTTATCCCTCTGAATCCTCATCTAAAAGTGTAGTTCAGTAGGCGGAAATGTAACTTGATTCTGTGAAATGTTGCCCGAGTGTTAGGTTGCGCTGTAATGCTGTGTAATGCCATTGTGGTTATATCAATCAGCGGTATTATGAATTCACAACAATAAGAAAAGCAGTGGTGGTTCAAATGAAAGCAGTTACTCTCGTTCTCCTGGTTTCCGCTCTGGTCGTTATTCTTGTTCGTGGCGCATTCAATCTTCTGATATCTCCTTTCGTATCCGCGGTTTGCGAGGCGGATTAGCCCTGTGGGTCCAGCTCTTGGACCCCATTTTTTTTAATGCCCTGTTTTTGATATGCTTTTCCTCAACTTCCCTGTATTTGTTGACGTGAAGCATGACATTAGCCGAATCCACCAGCGTGGTGAATCAGTACCTGGATGCCTGCTGGCTGGAGAGGGGGCTGAGTGATAATACGCTGAATTCCTACCGCCGGGATTTGGTTGCTTATGCCAAGTGGTTGGCGGATGCTCATCGTCCCAGCCTGCAACGGGCGACCGATGGGGATCTGAACCAATACCTGTCTCATCGCTTTCAGTGCCGGTTTAATGCCCGCTCCACCGCCCGCTTCCTGTCCGCGATTCGTGGCTTCTACCAATATTGTGTGCGGGAATCCCTGGTGGCAGTGGACCCCACCGTGCGTATAGAAATGCCCAAACTGGGCAAGCCCCTGCCCAAAACTCTGAGTGAATCCGACGTGGAGGCGCTGCTGGCGGCCCCTGAATGTGAGGAGCCCATTGGTTTGAGGGACAAGGCCATGCTGGAACTATTGTATGCCTGCGGTCTGAGGGTAAGCGAGCTGGTCTCGTTAACCACCTACGATATCAATCTTCGCCAGGGGGTGATTCGCCTGATGGGCAAAGGCAGTAAGGAACGTCTGGTGCCGATGGGAGAGGAAGCCATCCGTTGGCTGATCACGTATCTCAAAGAGGCCCGGTCACTGCTGCTGCGCAACCCGGAGAGCGACGTACTGTTTCCCAGTTCTCGTGGCGATCAAATGACCCGACAGACCTTTTGGCATCGGATCAAGCATTATGTCACCATTGCCGGAATTCAGGCCTCGGTGTCACCCCATACCCTGCGTCATGCGTTTGCCACCCATTTGCTGAATCATGGTGCGGACCTGAGGGTGGTACAGTTGTTGCTGGGGCACAGCGACCTGTCCACCACCCAGATCTATACTCACGTGGCCAAGCATCGCTTACAGGAATTACATCGAGTGCATCATCCCAGGGGGTGAACCAGCACTCAGCCGGGGGATTTGTATCTCACCCAACTGGAACTTGTGGTCTATCTTGGGTCTAATGAAATTGAGCGTAAGCAATCCAATACAGAGAGAGATAAATGTTTAGAGTAATCATGATGGTTGTCGCAGTAGTTTTGACGCTTCCAACCATGGCGATAGCGGCGACTGATCAGGAAGTAATCAAGGGCACTTTTTCTATCCGTTTTCCCCAGGTAAAGATCACCAATATTGAGAAGACAGGTGTGAGTGGCATATACCAGGTGGAGACTACCAGTGGTGAGTTGCTCTATGTCTCTTCCGACGCCAAGTTTATTTTTACCGGCGACCTGCTCAATATTGCGGGCGATGCCACGGTCAATGTCAGTGAAAATTACCGCAGTGACAAACGGGTTGATGCGCTCAAGGCTCTGAAAGATGAAGATCTTGTGGTTTACCCAGCCAAGGAAGAGAAGGGTGAGGTGCTGGTATTCACAGATACCAGTTGTGGTTATTGTCGTAAGTTTCACACCGAGATTTCGCAAATGAACGAGTTGGGCATCACGGTGAAGTACGTGGCCTGGCCTCGATATGGGTTGCAGTCACCTGCCGGGCAAACCATGGTCAATGTTTGGTGTTCCAATGATCGCGAAGCGGCCATGAGCAAGGCCAAATCCAACGAGCCGGTTTCAGCCCCTGCAGGCAAGGTGTGCGAACAGAACACGATTCAGGATCAGATCAATCTGGGCCACCAGATTGGGGTACGGGGTACGCCTGCGGTTTTTGCCCTGGATGGTCGCCAATTAGGTGGCTACATGAAAGCCGGTCAACTGGCGCAACAGTTGGGTATTGAATAACGAACGATCCGGTTATCAACTCAGGGGTGGTGCGCGCTGTGGCCACCCAAATCTCCTCCCGCCTCCATTGACGATTACCCGTCACATCAGTATTGTTCACACTCTTTGCTTTCCGGCCTTAAGTTAGTAACCATTTACACTCCATCGAAGGTGTTTTGTGTCCGAATTTTCCCGAATCAAGCGGCTGCCTCCCTATGTTTTCAATATCGTTGGTGAGTTGAAAAAGCAGGCCCGAGCCCGTGGGGAAGACATCATCGATTTCGGTATGGGTAATCCGGACCAGCCTACGCCCCAGCACATCGTCAATAAGTTGGTGGAAACCGTGCAGCGGGGGGATACCCATCGCTATTCCCAGTCCAAGGGGATACCCCGATTGCGCAAGGCCATCTGTGACTGGTACCAGCGGCGTTACGATGTGGAGCTGGACCCGGTTGACGAGGCGATCGTTACCATCGGCTCCAAGGAAGGCCTGGCGCACCTGGCCCTGGCTACCATGAGTACTGGGGATACTGTGCTGGTGCCCAATCCGTCCTATCCCATTCATCCTTATGGCTTTGTGATTGCCGGCGCCGATATACGTCATGTATCCATGCGGCCGGAAGTGGACTTCTTTGAGGAACTGGAAAAAGCCATTCGTGAGAGCTGGCCCAAGCCAAAAATGTTAGTGATGAATTTTCCGGGGAATCCAACAGCCCAGTGTGTGGAACTGCCCTTCTTTGAGCGGGTGGTGGCGATCTGTAAGGAGCACCAGATTTGGCTGGTCCACGACCTCGCTTACGCCGATATCGTCTTCGACGGCTATCAGGCGCCCTCGGTCATGCAGGTACCCGGTGCCAAAGACATCGCCGTTGAGTTTTTTAGTTTGTCGAAAAGTTATAATATGCCCGGCTGGCGTGTTGGCTTTTGTGTGGGCAATCCCACCCTGATAGGAGCCTTGGCCCGCATCAAATCCTATATGGATTACGGCACCTTTACCCCTATTCAAGTGGCCGCCATTGCTGCGCTGGAAGGTGACCAGCAGTGTGTGGCGGATATCCGGGATATGTACCAGCGCCGTCGGGATGTGCTTTGTGAAGGCCTAAACTCCATAGGCTGGCCGGTGGAACTTCCCAAAGCCACCATGTTTGTCTGGGCGCAGATTCCAGAAAAATTCCGGGCCATGGGGTCCCTGGAGTTCAGCAAGTTGCTGTTACAGGAAGCCAAGGTGGCTGTTTCGCCCGGTTTGGGCTTCGGTGAATATGGGGACGATCATGTGCGCTTTGCACTGATTGAGAATGAGCAACGTATCCGGCAGGCAATGCGTGGTATCAAGCGCCTGATGCAGTCGGCATAACTTATAAATAAAGAGGTAAGTCAGTTGAAACCGGTTAACGTGGGTATCGTCGGTCTGGGCACCGTAGGAAGTGGAACCTTCAACGTGCTGTATCGCAATGCGGAAGATATTGCCCGCCGGGCAGGGCGCGAAATTGTGGTGACCCATGTGGGTGCCCGGCGCGATAATCCCAATGCGGACACCTCCGGTGTAACGGTATCCCGGGACATCTTTGCCGTGGTGAATGATCCCAACGTGGACATTCTGGTGGAACTGATTGGCGGCACCACGGTGGCATACGAAGTGGTAATGAAAGCCATTGAAAACGGTAAGCATATTGTTACCGCCAACAAGGCACTGATTGCTGAACACGGTAATGAAATCTTTGCGGCGGCACAGGTAAAGGGCGTCAATGTCGCCTTCGAAGCGGCGGTAGCCGGTGGTATTCCTATCATCAAGGCCATTCGCGAAGGCCTCTCTGCCAACCGTATCGATTGGGTGGCAGGTATCATTAATGGAACGGGTAACTTTATTCTCACCGAAATGGCAGAAAAGGGCCGTGGTTTTGATGACGTGCTGAAAGAAGCCCAGGAACTGGGTTATGCCGAAGCGGATCCAACTTTCGATGTGGAAGGTATCGATGCGGCCCACAAGTTGACCATCCTCGCCTCCATTGCCTTTGGTATTCCCCTGCAGTTCCCCAAAATCTACACCGAGGGTATTACCAGAATCACCCGTGAGGATGTGTCCTATGCGGAAGAGCTGGGTTACCGCATCAAGCACCTCGGTGTCACGCGGCAGACCGAAAATGGCGTTGAACTGCGGGTGCATCCGACTCTGATTCCGGAAGGCCGACTGATCGCCAACGTAAATGGCGTGATGAACGCGGTGATGGTGCAGAGCGATGCGGTAGGGCCTACCCTGTATTACGGCCCTGGTGCCGGTTCTGAACCAACCGCTTCTGCGGTGGTGGCAGACGTGGTGGATGTGGCCCGAGCCTTGACCACAGACCCCAACAATCGGGTGCCGCACCTGGCGTTCCAGGCGGATAAACTGAGTGACACCCCGATCCTGCCTATTGAAGAGGTGGTGACCGGATTCTACCTGCGTATGCACGTCAAGGATCAACCCGGTGTGCTGGCCAAGATTGCCTCTGCCCTGAGTGAGTCGGACATCAATATCGAAGCAATCATCCAGAAGGATCAGGCGGATGAGAGCAGCCCGGTGCCATTGATCATGATCGTGCGCCAGGTGGTAGAGAGCAAGATGAATGGAGCTCTCGATAAGATCCGGGCCCTGGATGTGCTGGCGGATGACGTGGTGCGTATTCGCCTGGAAACACTGGATTGCTAAGCTGCTATTACTGAATTCGAATTTTATTTTTTTGCTGGAAACTGAATCATGAGTAAACGCTACACCGGACTGATTGAGAACTATCGTGACTATCTGCCTGTTCATGACGACACCCGTCTGATCAGTCTGGGTGAGGGTAAGACCCCTCTGATCCGCTTGAACAACGTCCCACGCCTGATTGGCAAGGACGTGGACATCTACGTCAAATACGAAGGCCTGAACCCCACCGGTTCCTTCAAGGACCGCGGCATGACCATGGCGGTCACCAAAGCGGTGGAAGAAGGCAGCAAAGCCATCATCTGTGCCTCCACCGGGAACACCTCCGCCGCCGCTGCTGCTTATGCTGCACGGGCCGGGATAACTGCCTTCGTGCTGATTCCCGAAGGCAAGATCGCCATGGGTAAACTGGCCCAGGCCATGATGTACGGTGCCATTACTCTGCAGATTCGCGGTAACTTCGATGAAGGCATGCAGTTGGTAAAAGAAGTGGCAGAAGAGGCGCCGGTCACCATCGTCAACTCCATTAACCCGTTCCGTCTGCAGGGTCAGAAAACAGCAGCGTTTGAAATCGTGGAAGAACTGGGTGCCGCCCCTGACTACCACTGCCTGCCGGTGGGTAATGCGGGCAACATCACCGCGCACTGGATGGGCTACACCGAATTCCAGAAGGCCGGTATTTCCAACAGCTCGCCCAAAATGGTGGGATACCAGGCAGCCGGTGCGGCACCCTTTATGCGTGGCGCCATGGTGGATAACCCTGAAACGGTGGCTACCGCTATTCGTATCGGTCATCCCCAGAGCTGGGATAAAGCCTGGAATGTACAGAAAGAATCCGGTGGCTGGTTCGATGAGCTGACCGATGCTGAAATCCTGCAGACCCAGCGTATGCTGGCGCAAACTGAAGGTGTGTTCTGTGAACCGGCCTCTGCCGCTTCCCTGGGTGGCGCCATTCGGGATGTGAAGAACGGTAAAATCCCGGAAGGCAGCAAGATCGTGTGTACCCTGACCGGGAATGGTCTGAAGGACCCTGACACCGCCATCTCCCAATGTCAGAACGCGGTCATGGAAACCATTGATGCCAAGCTGGCTTCCGTTAAGGAAAGCATTCTGCGTAATATGCAGTAACGCAAATTGCAGTAACATCAATTAAAGGGGGGATGCAACGCCCCCCGGTTCTGCTTTCATGATGAAACGAATTACCCGCCGCACAACGAACGAGACCACTCACTTTTCCCCTGAAGTCCCATTACTCCTGCAACGCATTTACGCCCATCGCGGCTTGCTTGGTGATACAGATGTGGACCTGGCACTGAAAAACCTGCTGCCTGCCGATCTATTGAAAGGGCTTGATGAGGCTCTGGATCTGTTGGTGCAGGCATTGGAGCAACGCCACAAGATACTGATTATTGGGGATTTTGATGCGGATGGGGCCACCAGCAGTGCGTTGAGCGTGTTGGCCTTGCGTCGCCTTGGAGCGGCCTCGGTGAATTATCTTGTGCCCAACCGTTTTGAGTACGGATATGGACTCACCCCCGAGATCGTGGCGGTGGCCGAACAGCAGAGTCCAGATCTGATCATGACCGTGGACAACGGTATCTCCAGCATTGATGGCGTGCGGGCGGCCAAAGACGCCGGCATCAAAGTGCTGGTGACCGACCATCACCTGCCGGCGCAGCAGTTGCCGGGTGCCGACGCCATTGTGAACCCCAACCAGCCCGGCTGTGCCTTTCCCAGTAAAAACCTGGCGGGTGTGGGAGTGGCCTTCTACCTGATGACGGCACTTCGTACCCGGTTAAAGCAGTTGGGATGGTTCCAGCGCCAGGGTATCAGTGAGCCCAACATGGCCGATTACCTGGATATTGTTGCCCTGGGCACGGTAGCGGATGTGGTGCCCCTGGATCGCAACAACCGGATTCTGGTGCACCATGGTTTGGCACGGATGCGGGCCGGACGTTGCCGTCCCGGCATCAAGGCGCTGGTGGAAGTGGCCAAGCGCCGGTTATCCAGTCTGGTGGCGTCTGATCTCGGGTTTGCCGTCGGGCCGCGCCTGAACGCAGCGGGTCGGTTGACCGATATGTCGAAAGGCATTGAATGTCTGCTGGTGGACGATCCCCGGTTGGCTGCCCAATATGCCGGTGCGCTGGATCAACTCAATTTTGAGCGCAAAGGTATTGAAGGGGATATGCAGCAGCAGGCTCTCGCTGCGCTGAAACAACTGCATCTGGGGCAGGAGTCCGAGTTACCCTGGGGGATGTGTATTTACAAGCGGGACTGGCACCAGGGTGTGATTGGTATTCTTGCTTCCCGCATCAAGGAGCGTTTTCATCGCCCCACGATTGCCTTTGCCCCGGCGGACGGTGGTGAAATAAAGGGTTCGGCCCGTTCCATTCCCGGTTTTCATATTCGCGATGCGTTGGATGCTGTGGCAAGCCGCCATCCTGGCCTGATCGTAAAATTCGGTGGCCATGCCATGGCCGCAGGGCTCAGTATCCGGGAGGAAAACCTGCCGTCATTCCAGCGCGCGTTTGATGCTGAAGCCCGCCGCCTGCTTTCAGTGGATGACCTTACCGGTGAGCTGCACAGTGATGGCGAACTATCCGAGTCAGACATTGACTTGCCGGTGGCGCAGTTACTGCGGGATGCCGGGCCTTGGGGGCAGGGATTTCCCGAACCGCTGTTTGATGGTCAGTTTGAACTGCTGGATCAGCGGATTGTGGGTGAGAAACACCTGAAACTGTCGATCGGCCTGCCTGGAACAAAACGGGTTGTGGATGCCATTGCCTTCAACGTGGATCTGGAGAAATGGCCCAATCCCAATTTGAAACAGATTTACCTGGCCTACCGCCTGGATGTTAACGAGTTTCGAGGTGTCCAAAATGCCCAACTCATGGTGGAACATTTGGAGCCCGTCTGAACAGGCTTGACGGTGCTGGGCTGCAAATGTGCGGCGCTAAGCACCATTTCTGTGGGAAATTACCAAAACCATAAAAAGAGTAGGAACTTTTTCACAATCTGCCATTTGCATCCTGTTCAATTCGCGAGCAGCACATACACTGACTAAGGTAACAGTTTGTAACGAAACTCAGTGCTTTGTAACAACACGCGAAAGGATTGCAAAAATGAATAAGCTGGTCAGTATTCGTAGTTTTTTGGTCGTCATCCTGGGGCTTATCTCAACCCTGGCTTCTGCCCGTACCATCAGTGATCTGGATGCCGTTCATAAGGCAGCAGAACAGCGTACTTTGGTAATGCGTATTACCCGGGATCATCTGCAAATGGCGGCTAATGTCGACTTCCAGTCTGCCAAAACCGATTTGGAAGCCAATCTGGAAGAATTTGAATACCTCTTGGGTCAGTTGGAACATAACTCCCCCAATTCTGCTATCAACCGTCGAGTGCTGGACATCAAGCAGCAGTGGCAGTCATTCCGTTCCGCTGCCCTGCAAAAGCCCGGCGCTGACTCTTCCCTGGTGCTGATAGAAGAAAGCAATGAACTGTTACTGAACACCGATATGCTGATGCGTGACTGGCAGGCTCGTCTGCCCCACAACTACGGACATAAGATTGATATGTCTCAGCAGCAAAGCATGCTGTCAGAGCGTATCAATGTGCTTTACCTGGCCAAGTACATTGGTGTGGACGCTGACTGGATCGAAGACGAAATGGGTCACACGGTAGCGGCCTATGAAGCGGGGATGGAGACCTTGCACATGGATTCCAAGGATGCGGCGGTTGATCCCCTGATCGTGGCTCAGCTGTCCAGCAATTGGGAGTATGCGAAGTTGGGCCTGGAGCAGTTTTCCAATGGTAAGTATGTACCTGTTGTGATGAGCGTAACCCTGAACAGTATGGTTCAGCAGACCAATACCCTGGCCGATGCCTATCACATTCGTGATCGTATCGCCATGAACGGGGGCCGGGTGCTGGCCGAGTCCAGTCTGGCGGCCAACCTGTCACACTGATACGGTTATTCTAAATAACCACTGAGTTTCCTCAGCAAAAAACAAAAAGCCCCGCCATGGATGAGCGGGGCTTTTTGTTGGCGCAGTTGTTAAATCCGTACTAGCGGCCTTTGAATACCGCTTCCCGGCGCTCTACAAAAGAATTTACACCTTCTGCAGCATCTTCACTTTGCATCACAGGCTTCAAGTCCGCCATGAATTGCTTCACGCAGGCATCCTGGTCGTGCGGGTTGGCGGCACTGAAGCGCGTGGCTTTCAATACACCCTGCACACCCAATGGAGCGGCTTTGGCCACACTGGTGGCGATTTCCATGGCTTTGTTGAGCTGTTCGCCGGGTTCCACCAGCTCCTGGATCATACCCCAGCGATAGGCTTCTTCAGCGCTCCAACGCTCACCGGTTAACAGCACTCGCTGGGCATTGCCCCAACCGGCTTCCACCGGCAAACGCAGGGTGGCGCCGCCGCAGGGATACAGGCCCCGTTGCACTTCCAGCATCTGGAATTGGGTATCGCGGGCGGCGACGCGGATTTCGGTGTTCAACAGAATTTCCACGCCCCAGGTGAAGCAATAACCCTGCACGGCAATGATCACCGGCTTGGAGTGGCGGTCACCGGTCAAACCCATGGGATCGATTTCATCTTCGCCCACCGGGAAGGCATTGCCGCTGCCAAAAATGGGGGCCCATTTATCCAGTTCCACGCCGGCGGTGAAGTGTTTGCCTTCGGCGTACAGAACCGCAACCCGCAATTCCGGGTCGTCGTTCAGGCGCTTCAGCGCCTTGCCCATGTCATGGTACATCTCCGGCGACAGAGCGTTGTACTTCTCCGCACGGTTGATGCGAATCAGAAGAATGTGTCCCTCAGTAGTGGTCTCTATGTGTGCCATAGTGTCCTCGTGTCAGTGTCGTTATTAGCTCAGAAAAAATCATTCTGCATGGTGCGGCAGGTATCGTCAGCGGTCTGTAGCAGATTACTCCAGTGCTGAATTTTGGGCAGCTCCCAGCGGAAGAAAAAGCGGCAGGCATGCAGCTTGCCCTGGTAAAAAGTATTCCCGGAATCGGATTGCAGGCCTTTCATCGCTGCGCTAGCTTGCCACAGCCAAAGCCAGGCTACAACGACGTGTCCGGCCAAACTCAGAAACGCCGACGCGTTGGCCAGGGCGATGTCCGGACCCTTGTGTTGTAACTGGCCACCCAGGTTTTGGATGGTGGTCTGCATCAGCTTCAAGGCTGCTGTCAGTTGATCGCAGAACTCTGTTAACTCCCCAAATTCCGAGGCCTGCTGCACGGTGTTATTGATTTCAGTCTGCAACGTGGCGAGGCCAAGGCTGCCGGATTGCCACAGTTTCCGTCCCAGCAGATCCATGGCCTGAATGCCGTGGGTGCCTTCGTGGATTGGGTTCAGGCGATTGTCGCGGTAGAGCTGTTCCACCGGGTATTCGCGAATGTAACCCGCACCACCGAGTATCTGGATGGCGAAAGAATTGGCCTTGGGACCGAATTCCGAAGGCCAGGATTTGACGATGGGGGTCAACAAATCCAACAACTCCTGCATGGGCTTGCTCTGTTCGGCGTCAGCGCAAACATCAATGCGGTCAATCAAATGATTCGCATACAAGCACAGGGCGATGGCAGCTTCGGAGTAGGATTTCTGGGCCAGCAACATGCGCTTTACATCGGCATGCTCGATGATGGGAATCGGTTTGGAGGACGGATCTTTGTTGCTGGGGTGGCGTCCCTGGGGGCGTTCCCGCGCGTAATTCAGGGATTCCACGTAGCCGCGATAACCGAGTACGGCTGCGCCCAGACCCACACCCACCCGGGCCTCGTTCATCATCATGAACATGTATTTCAAGCCTTGATGGGGCTCACCAATCAGGTAGCCCACACATGAATCTTTTTCACCGAAATTGAGTACCGTAGAGGTGGTGCCGCGGTAGCCCATTTTGTGCAGCAGTCCTGCCAATTGCACATCGTTGCGTTGACTGGGCTGGCCGTTTTCATCCACCAACCACTTGGGTACCAAAAACAGGGAAATACCTTTTACACCGGCAGGCGCGCCTTTGATCTTCGCTAGTACCAGATGCACGATGTTGTCGGTAATGTCCTGGTCCCCACCGGAGATGTACATCTTGTTACCTTTCACCAGGTAGTGACCCTGATCGGTTGGGGTGGCGGTGGTTTTGATGTCTGCCAGGGAGGACCCCGTATCCGGTTCAGTGAGGGCCATGGTGCCGGCCGCCTGACCGCTGCGCATAAGGGACAGATAGGTGCTTTTCAGCTCCTCGCTGGCAAAGTGCTGGATCAGGTTCGACGCCGCCAGGGTCAGGAACGGATAGGCGGAACTGGAGGGGTTTGCCGCAGTGATATAGCCAGTGCAGGCCGCCGCGACCACGTTGGGCAGCTGCATACCGCCGTCTTCAAAATCCAGTTTTGCCGTAAGCAGGCCGGCATTTACGAAATGATGAAAGGCTTCTTTCACTTCCGGGATGGTATGGACTTTTTCCCCGTCAAACCAGGGCTCTTTCTCGTCCGCCAGCTGGTTATGGGGGGCGAAGTATTTCTCTGCGACCTGTTCTGCTGTGTCCAGGGTCTGGCCGAAAGTCTCGCGACTGTGGTCTGCATAGCGGGGGCTCTGCAGCAGGCTTTCTGTGTCCAGCATTTCATACAGGCAGAATTCAAGATCCTGGCGTGATAACAGGGGCATGGTTCGCTCCGGCGTTGGGCTAACTCATGTTAATTGTAGAAAAAGAGGCCAATCATATTTGCATTGTCGCGCCGAGTGTGTAATTGTCATTTATGACTAATACAGGGCTAAATTAGACAGTTATGATCAAAGTACGTATTCTCGGTTTCGACTATGCTTTTGCCACCTCCATCACGGGCGTGATCGATCTGCTTTCCACGGCGGGAATCGCTTGGAACTACTTCGCCGGCCGGAATATGGAGCCGAAGTTCGATGTTCAGTTGGTGACCCGGCAGGGCCGTTCCATTCGATGCCTGAATAATATTGTGATTGAAGCGCACAGCAGTTTTGACCAAATTGGTGATGTTGACGTGTTATTGGTGCCGTCCATTGGTGGCGACGTGGACAAGGCACTGGATACCAACCGTGACCTGATCGGCGTGCTGAAAGAATACGCTAGTAAAGGAACCCAAATCATCAGCAACTGCACCGGGGCTTTCTTTCTGGCCGAAGCGGGCATTCTGGATGGCCGCAAAGCCACCACCCACTGGGCCCAGGCAGATCGCTTTAAAGCCCGCTACCCTGATGTGCAGTTGGTTCCCGAGCAACTGATTACCACCGACGGCCAGGTGTTCTGTTCTGGTGGCGGGTCCGCCTGGTTTGATATGGCCCTGTACCTGATTGAGCTGTACATCGACCATGAAACGGCTATTGAGTCCGCCAAAGCCATGGTGCTGGATACCGGGCGCCATTCCCAACTCAGCTATTTCGCTACCCATCACAACAAGTATCACAGTGATGAAACGGTGAAAGCCGTGCAGGAGTGGATCGATGAGCATTATGCTGAGGATTTCTCTCTGGCCTGGTTGGCGGAACAATACGCCATGAGCCCCCGCACTTTGATCCGCCGCTTTAAAACCGCAACCGGTGAGTCGCCCCTTGCGTATCTGCAGACGGTAAGAATCGAAGTCGCCAAGAAATATCTCGAGGTCAGCGCCCAAACCATTGCCGAGATTACCCAGAAAGTCGGGTACGAGGACGTATCCTCCTTCTCCAAAATGTTCAAGCGCAAAGTAGGCCTGTCGCCGAGGGAATATCGTGGTCGTTTCAGCAAGGCGGCACTGTAAAAATAACCTGGAATCAAATTGTTAACCTAGTCACGATCTGGACTATAGTTAGATTATATATCTTTGATTGGGGCTTAAATGTTCACCGTATCCAGCGCTGGGGCGCTGCGCTACCTGTTTGTGATCATATGGGTGCTGTTGTCGAACAGCGCCACGGCAAAGAGTGCCCTGCAGATACAGGATCCATTCGCTGTATCGGTTCCGATCACTGCCGGTCAACTGCAGATAGAATATCTACGGGATGTGGGTGGTGATTATGCCCTGCAGGATGTCCGTTTTGGCCGGGAGTGGCGCCGGCTGGAAGGCGGTATACCGTATTTCGGTTTTGATGAGGCGGCTATCTGGCTGCGATTTACGATCTCCAATCCCACCCAGCGTTTTGTCGACGGCATCCTCGATATTGAGTTCTCTTCATTGGATTCGGTGCAGGCTTTTCTGTTTCCGAACACTGAACAAAACGATCGGAATTTACCCCAGCGGTATGTGATGGGAGATCAGTTGCCGTTCTCACAGCGGCCGATACTGCATCGCTATTTTTCGGTGCCGATACCTCTGGACAAAAACAGCCATACGGAAGTGCTGCTCCGGGTACGCTCCAGCAATACCTTGATGGTGCCCATGACGCTGTATGATCGTCAAACGTTTTATCAGCAACGTCAGCGTGAGTTGATGGGGCATGGCGTTTATTTCGGTGTGTTGCTGGTCATGGTGTTGTACAACCTGTTCATTTATGTTGGGGTACGGCACTCATCCTATCTGTACTATGCCGGGTCGGTTGTCGGCGTCGGTTTGTTTATGGCTACCCTGGAAGGTGTTGGATTCCAGTATTTGTGGCCGAATTTCCCCTCTGTAAATGAATGGATGCTGTTGGTGAGTGTGGGAGTTTATGGTGTGTTCACCATGGCCTATACCCAATCGCTTTTACATCTGCGTTCGAACAATCCCGGTTGTTATCGCTGGCTGGTGGGGTTGGCGATACTGTTTGCATTTGGTGGGATGAGTGTTTTTTGGCTGCCTTTCCAGTGGGCTGCAATCCTGTGTGCCCTGCTGTGTGTGCTCAGTTCCATCGTCGGTATGAAGGCGGGTGTGGTGTCGCTCAAACGCGGACAGATTGAGGCGCGTTACCATATTCTGGGGAACCTCGTGATGTTGGTGGGAGGGCTGGTGTTTTTGGCTCACAAGCAAGGGTTGTTGCCATTGAACCGGCTGACGGACAACGTGCTTCAGATCGGCTTTATGTTTCTGGTGGTGCTGTTTTCTTTCGCTCTGGCCGATCGCATTAATCAGGAACGGAGACAAAAGTTCGCTGCACAGCGACAAGCCCTTAAAAACGAGCAACGGGCCCATGATGAACATGAACGTTATCTGCGGGCACAATACGATGCCAAGGTTCATGAGTTGAATGCGCATCAGCAACTGTTTGAGGAACGGGCGGAGAGCCGGGCCAAAAGTGAGTTCCTTGCCACCATGAGCCATGAAATCCGAACCCCCATGAACGGTGTCTTGGGTATGGCGGACTTGTTGACGGACACTCGCCTGGATCCACAGCAGAAACAGTATCTGGATGTGATCAGGCGTTCCGGCAAAGCCCTGCTGAAGACCATCAATGACATTTTGGATTACTCGAAGATCTCCGCCGGCAAAATGGAGTTGGAGATTATCGAGCTGAACCCGGTATCACTGTGCGAGGAAGTGGCGTCAGAATTCCTGGCCAAAGCCAGCCGCAAAAAACTTGAGCTTTACGTCACCCTGGAACCGGATGTTCCCACCGCATTGGAGGGGGACCCCACTCGCCTCAAACAAATTCTTCGCAACCTGCTGAACAATGCCTTTAAATTTACAGACCAGGGCATGGTGTGTTTGCACGTTAAAAAAGACGCGGAAGTTAGCAGGCCGGATCGCTGTCGTCTGGTGTTCGAAATTCTGGATACCGGTATGGGAATCCCCTCCGACAAGCTGAAAACGCTGTTCAAACCCTTTGTGGATGAGGAAATTTCCTATACCCGCGAAGGGGGCGGTACGGGCTTGGGATTGACCATTGGTCAGTATCTGGCGAGCTTAATGGAAGGTGAAATTCAGGTGGACAGCGCACCGGGCAGGGGCAGTGCATTCCGTTTAGTGGCTTCCTATGGCGTGAAGCCGGGCTCAGCTATCGGCTTCGGCCTGCAGCGAAGCTTGCACAACAATCGAATCCTTATTGCGGGTGGCGCCAACGGTTACAACCGGGAGCTGGCCCGCTTTCTCCAGTATTGCGGTGCCGAGGTGCAGCTGGAAATGTCACCGGAGGCGGCGTTATCGGAACTGGAACAGCCACGGCATTTACCCCCGTTTGATCTGGTGATTGCTACGCTCTCTTTTGGCAAACTGATCCAGCAGAAGCCCAGCGTTCAGGATATTCCGTTATTGCTCCTCGCGCCGTTCGGATGGGCACCCGTGGGTGATGAATTGTCTCAACTTGGATCCCGCCACTGGATTACCCGGCCTTTGGTCATCCAGCAGATTCATCCGTTGGTACTGGGGCTGATCCAGGGAACCCACCGCACCGTGGAAGCCTCCGCTGCCAAACCAGCTTTGAAGAGCAGCAACCGGTTTGAGGGCAGACGCATCCTGGTGGCCGAGGACAATCACGTAAACCAACTGGTGATATCGAAGATGCTGGACAAGTTGGGGGTGGCTTTCGACCTGGTGTCCCATGGCCGGGAAGCCCTGGAACGTCTGATGACCGATTATCAGGCCTATGATCTGGTGCTGATGGATTGTGAAATGCCGGTTATGAACGGCTTTGATGCCACCAAAGCTTTTCGCCAGCAGGAATCCAAGTTGCACCAGGCCCATAAGCCGGTGATCGCCCTGACAGCCCACGTGCTCAAGCAGGAGCGGCAAAAGGCCCGTGATATCGGCATGGATGACGTGCTTAACAAGCCCCTCGAATACCGGGCTTTGGAAGCGATCATGGAGCGATACCTGCTGTCAGGCGCTAATCCTGCCTAGATTGGCTGGATACTGGGCCCATTGACCGGTAAAATACGCGCCTTTCGACCTGATTAGCGTATTTTTTTCGGATAGCCGACACCTATGGAAATCAATCCAATTCTCAATAAAATCAAAGACCTTCAAACGCGCGGCGACGCGTTGAGGGGGTATCTTTGACTTCGATCTCAAATGTGAACGTTTGGATGAAGTCAATCGCGAGCTAGAAGACCCCAATATTTGGAACGACCCTGAGCGGGCTCAGGAGCTCGGTCGGGAGCGGGTATCCCTCGATCAAACCGTTACCACCCTCAAGAAACTGAAATCCGGCGTCAGCGATCTGGCTGAGCTGCTGGAGATGGCTGTTGAAGAAAACGACGAAGCCTCAGTAGAAGAGGTTGCCTCCGAGCTGGACAAGCTGGAAACCGATGTAGCCCGCCTGGAGTTTCTGCGTATGTTCTCCGGTCAGATGGATGCGAACAATTGCTATCTGGATATCCAGGCCGGTTCCGGTGGTACAGAGGCTCAGGACTGGGCGAATATTCTGCTGCGCATGTATCTGCGTTGGGGTGAGCGCTCCGGATTTAAAACCGAGCTGATCGAAGTGTCGGACGGCGAAGTGGCGGGCATCAAGAGTGCCACTATCCATTTCCAGGGTGAATATGCTTACGGCTGGTTGAAGACCGAAACCGGTGTGCACCGTTTGGTGCGTAAATCCCCATTTGACTCCGGCAACCGTCGACACACCTCGTTTGCGTCGGTGTTCGTGTCTCCGGAAATCGATGACAACATCGAGATCGATATTAATCCTGCGGATCTGCGCATCGACGTATACCGGGCCAGTGGTGCGGGTGGTCAGCACGTTAACCGAACTGAATCGGCGGTGCGGATTACCCACCTTCCCTCCGGCATCGTAACCCAGTGTCAGAATGATCGATCCCAGCACAAGAACAAAGATCAGGCCATGAAACAGTTGCGCGCGAAACTGTACGAAATGGAGATCCAGAAGCAGAATGCGGAAAAGCAGGCCATGGAAGACGCTAAGTCCGATATCGGCTGGGGCAGCCAGATCCGTTCCTATGTGTTGGACCAGTCCCGCATTAAGGATCTGCGTACCGGCGTGGAAAGTTCAAACCCCAATGCCGTGTTGGACGGGGATCTGGATCAGTTCATTGAAGCTAGTTTGAAAGCTGGCTTGTAAAAAATGGCAGTAACACATTAAGGCATCACCATGACAGACAAGCAAAAGCAACAACCTGTAGAGCAGGACGAAAACAAACTCATTGCTGAGCGCCGGGCCAAGCTGGCCAGCAAGCGTGAGAAGGGTAATGCCTTCCCCAACAGTTTCCGTCGCGAACATTATTGCGGAGATCTGCAGGAAGCCTATGGCGAAAAGTCCAAGGAAGAACTGGAAGCGTTGGCGCTGCCGGTGAAAGTGGCGGGTCGTGTCATGCTGAACCGGGGTGCTTTCATTGTGATTCGGGATATGACGGATCGTATCCAGCTCTATGTGGATCGTAAAGGCTTGTCCAAAGAGGTGCTGGACGATATCAAAACCTGGGACCTGGGGGATATCGTTGGTGTCGCCGGAAAGTTGCACAAATCAGGTAAAGGCGATCTGTACGTCAACATCGAGGAATGTGAGCATCTGGTGAAATCACTGCGCCCATTGCCCGATAAGCACAAAGGGTTGGCGGATCAGGAAATGCGCTATCGACAGCGATATCTGGACCTGATTGTGAACGAAGAAGTGCGTGAGACCTTCCGCATTCGTACTGCCGTGGTGGAAGGTATACGGGATTACCTGCGCACCCGAGGTTATCTGGAAGTGGAAACACCCATGATGCAGGTGATTCCCGGTGGTGCGACCGCGCGTCCTTTTACCACTTACCACAACTCTCTGGATATGGAACTGTTCCTGCGCATTGCGCCGGAGCTGTATCTGAAGCGTTTGGTAGTAGGCGGTTTTGAACGGGTGTTTGAAATCAACCGTAACTTCCGTAACGAAGGTTTGTCCACTCGCCATAATCCGGAATTCACCATGGTGGAGTTCTACCAGGCGTACGCTGACTACAAAGATCTGATGGACCTGACCGAAGACATGTTGCGAACCATTGCTTTGGATGTGTTGGGTAAAACCGATGTGGAGTACCAGGGTGAAACCTATGACTTCGGTTCACCATTTACCCGTATGACCGTGGTGGAATCCATCCTTCACTTCAACCCTGAGCTGACGCTAGATAATTTGAATACGGTGGAAGCGGCTACTGCAGTGTGCAACAAACTGGAAATTCCGGTTAAGCCCTCTTATGGTCTGGGCAAACTTCAGATCGAAATTTTTGAAAAGACGGTTGAGCATCGGCTGAAGAATCCAACCTTTATCACGGAGTATCCCACCGAGGTTTCTCCCCTGGCCCGGCGCAGCGATGACAACCCATTTGTAACCGACCGTTTTGAGTTCTTTGTCGGTGGACGTGAAATTGCCAACGGCTTTTCGGAGCTGAATGATCCGGAAGATCAGGCCGAGCGTTTCCGCAAACAGGTGGAAGAGAAGGATGCCGGTGATGATGAAGCCATGCATTTTGATGCCGATTATATTGCGGCTCTGGAATACGGTATGCCGCCAACGGCCGGTGAGGGTATCGGTATAGACCGTCTGGTGATGCTGTTTACGGACTCTCCCTCTATTCGTGACGTTATTCTGTTCCCCCATATGCGACCGCAGGGATAAACAACTTGAAACAAGGCGGGTTCTGCTACGCTTTAGGGTATGAGTGACTATCAGCAGAACCCGCTAATTCCCGCCATTCTTGCGGTACTTAAGCAGAATGCGCAGCAACCGAATCAATCTCCCTTTGGTATTCATCACTTGTTGGCCAGTTTGGGCAGGCACCCGTGTTTTGCCGAACTTGATGATGGGGAGCTGGGGTTGTTCAAGAAGAACTTTCTGATGATGAACGGGTTGTACCAGTTGCAGCGTTCATTGTGGGAAGAGGGAAGTCTGGTGTTGAGTATCGCCACTCTGGATATTCAGCTGCTGCCTTTGTCAGAGTGGGAGCAAAAGGGTACCTTGCCGGATCATTCCGATCCCATGCGGGATTACTATCTGGATTGGCAGCACTATTATGAAACCACTGAGGAAGACGTGGCCGCATTGTTGGCGTCATTCTGGTTGCGCCAGGATGGTGATGCGCGACAGGAAGCGTTAACAACGCTTCAGTTATCCCATGATGCAACACCCCGGGAGATCAAGCAGCGCTATCAAAAGCTGGCTCAAGAGCATCATCCTGACCGAGGCGGGGATCAAGGCTGCTTTATGGAAATACGAGCGGCCTACGAATTACTGAAGGCATAAAAAAAGCAGGCTTGTTAGCCTGCTTTTTTAAGATCTGATCTCTACGTCTAGATTAGATCGCAACGATGTTCTCAGCCTGAGGACCTTTCTGGCCCTGAGTTACTGTGAACTGAACGCGCTGACCTTCAGTCAGGGTACGGAAACCGGAACCTTGAATTGCGCTGAAGTGTGCGAACACGTCGGGGCCGTTATCCTGTTCGATGAAACCAAAACCTTTGCTTTCGTTGAACCACTTAACGGTACCAGTAGTAGTTGACATAGTCTTATCCTATTTAAACATTTTGTAGATTTGCCTTATCAGGGCGGTTTAGCTGAGAAGAGATGGTGTTACTTATGATTAAAAGGACGAGGTTCTACTGATGGGACTTCGTAACGATTGAACATAAATATCTAGCCGTACTTTCCTAGCTAATGTTGAGCATATACGGATTAGGCGGAATGTCAACGATTCTGTTATGGGGCATGGTGGCACTTTGATGGTGCATATGTGAAATGGCTGTAACATTAAATAAAATTCCATATTTATCAATAGGATGAGTGTGAAATGAAGGGTGCGGAAAACCCCTATGATCAGCTGAATAATACCTTACTGACAGAGTACGGTTTGAACATGCAGGCCACCTTTTCAGTCAGGGAACTACCCCTCGTAATCCGTGAGCAGATTATTCCCCTGCTGGAACAGGATGCGGAATCCGGTTCATTGCTGCTGTTGGGAAACGGTGGCAAAGCGTTCTGGCAGGCACTGACGCCTGCGGTGTGGGACAGCAGCGAACCCCTGGACTGTCACTCTATCGAAATGGCCAGGGCCTACTTGCGTCAAATGTTCCCGGGGCGACGCTATCGCGTGCTGTATCCCTCGATAGAACCGGTAGGGTTACAGCAATTGGGAAGGCTTGCCGGGTGGCATGGAGATTCGCCCCTCAAGTTGGGAATTAACCCCGTATTTGGACTCTGGTACGCCTATCGAGCCCTGCTTTGGGTGGAGGGTGCGTTGCCAGCGACCCATCCTCCTACCTTTCAATCGCCCTGTTTGCAGTGCGCGGAAAAGCATTGCATTCAAAGCTGTCCTGCCGATGCGTTGTCGGAGGAACCGAAGTATCTGCGGGCGTGCATCGACTTTCGGCTGGCAGCAAAGTCACCTTGTCAATCCAATTGCCTGGCCAGGTTGCAATGTCCGGTGGCGTTACAACATCAGTATTCCAGTGAACAGATTCGCTATCACTATACGCAATCCTTTGAAACGCTGGTGCGCTGGCGCAACGCAGGGAGCTTGGCGTAAGTATTGGTGTAATCCGGGCGTTTTTGTTTCATTGGGCCAACGCTGTTAAAATGGGGGGAATTCCGTGTATTTGCGGTATTGCGAGGTTTGATGTGACTTCCCGAGTTGTTTCAGGCGTCGAAAATTCATCGAATGAAAGAGAGGAATGAGTATGGAGATCCAGAAAGGTCGGGTTGTTGGTATGCATTACACATTGCGTAATGAGGAAGGCGAGATCATTGATACTTCCGAAGGACGTGAGCCGCTGCAATTCCTGCAGGGCTACGGCAACATTATCCCCGGCTTGGAATCCGAGCTGGAAGGCAAAAAGCTGGGTGATGCTCTCGACGTAGTAGTGGAACCGGAGAACGGTTACGGCGTTCGCCACGATCAATTGATTCAGAAGGTACCCCGTGAAGCATTCCAGGTGGATGACCTGCAGGTAGGTATGCAATTCCAGGCACAAACCGAACAAGGTCCGGTACCTATCCGCGTTGTGTCTATCGAAGGTGAGGAAGTCACGATTGATGGTAATCACGAGTTGGCAGGCGTGCGCCTGCATTTCGCTGTGAGCATTGAATCGGTGCGCGAAGCTTCTGAAGAAGAACTGGCCCACGGCCACGTACATTGATTGACTCTGTCGGTTGATGAGAAGCCCGGTGTTCGCCGGGCTTTTTTATTTCTCATACTATTCATCACTCATAATTCACAGTTATACCGTTAGAGAAACATACTCTAATAATTTCCTGCCCCCAATCAGTTTCATTCCATTGAATAACTATACTCAATAGAGCAAAACTCAAAGCTGTTAAGCAAAGTCAGCACTGTAGGTGTAGTTCAATGAGTACGAGGGCAAAGGTGCTTGTGCTGTGCGTTTTACTCTGGTCGCAACCGGGTTGGGCATTTGACTGGTGCGGCACATTTTTTATTTACCCTGGGCACGTTCAATCCAATTTTATGATCGTGAATGGATCGTTGCGAGGCTTTGGTCTGTTTGTTCCCGTTGGCCTGCAGGACGGAGCTCCGCTGATATTGGATTTTCATGGCTTTGGTTCGAACCATTCGGTAGAAGCTCAAAATTCCTGTTGGAAGAACGTGGCAAAACGGGAAGGGGCGCTCGTGGTCTATCCCCAAGGCAAGAGTCTGGTGCCGGCCTGGTCTTCGGGTGACTATTGCTGTCCGGGAGGGAACGCAGGCGACATAAAATTCTCCCGCATGCTGGTATCCTGCCTGGGCAAAGCCTTGCCCAGGGCATTGGGTGTGAACGTGGATTCAGATCAGGTGTACGCGGTTGGTTTATCCAATGGTGGTGCTATGGCGGGTCGCCTGGCCTGTGAAGACTCCGATGTGTTTTCCGGCGTTGCCGTCACTTCGCAGAGTTTTCCATTCAGAACGGTTGAGCAATGTCGACGAGTGGATACTGATGGAATTGCAAAACCCGCTGTTCCCGTTATAGAGGCGCGAGGCACCATGGATGTGATCGTGCCTTATATCTACAGCTGGGGGTGGTCGTTACCCGCAAAAGAGAGCCTGGAACGTTGGCGCAGGGCGATGGACTGTCGCGACCAACCGGTGTTTGAGGATATCTGCGACCGGCCCGGCAGTGGGCCCGGTTGTGTATATGGTCAGACCTGGTGCCAAAGCTACTATCAATGCGCCAACAACTCAGTGGTATCACAATGCACCTTGATTGATGGCCATCTGGTATATAACAACGATCACGACTACAGCCCCTGTGATGATGCCTGGTTTGAATTCCAGCGTTATCATCTGGTCAAACCATAACGGCTTCAATATAGTATCAGCAACCAGAGTCCGTAACGGAAAGCCGTTTTGCTACATCGTACCCGCAACCTGATTGCTGCGATCACCCCGTATTTCATGGTGGTGGTTTTAGCCATTTGGTCAATGTCTCCCTGGGGAATGGCATTGGAGCAGCGTCTTGGGCTGGATGTTTTGTTCAAAGTGCGCGGCCCAGTGGCATCACCGGACAACGTCGCCGTGGTGGCAATAACCCGAAATAGTGCGCGCGAACTGGGTTTATCAGAGAAGCTCTATCAATGGTCTCGGCAGGCCCATGCCGATTTGGTTGAAAGCCTGGCTGATGCCGGCGCCCGTTACATCGTCTTTGACGTGTTCTTTGAAACGGGGCGTGAGCCCGAGGGTGATGAAGCGTTGCGCTTGGCGATTGAACGTGCCGGTAATGTGCTGTTGTTTTCCCGTTCCCAAAAAGAGGTACAGAACGGGATTGAGACAGAGTCGTTCCTCAATCCCTATAAGCCTTTTTACCAGGCCGCAATGGATACCGCTCCGCTTATCCTGCCAAAGGTGCCTGCGCGTGTAAGCCGCTTTTTTATACGTCATCCCTCTTTTCAGAATTTGTCAACGCTTCCGGCCCGGGTTTGGCTGTTGGAGCAAAACGATTCGGTCGCAGCCGGCAGTCGACTTCAGTCCATGCGACCGGACCCGTTGTTAAATCTCTATGGCCCACCACGAACCATAAACACGGTGGAATTTTCCGAGGTGGTTCGCAGATCTCCACAAGCCTTTGAACAGTTGGCGGGGCGAGTCGTCTTCGTCGGTTACTCCGCTGAGGATCAGCCGGATCAGCGGGATGGGTTTTATACATCATTTACCGGAAGCGATGGACTGGATGTTGGTGGAGTGGAGTTGGCCGCGACGGCTTACGCAAATCTCTCTACCAATGCTTGGTTACAGGAATGGCTGCCCTGGCAGAACGGCATGCTGGTTATGGCGATAGGGTTGATCAGCTTTGTTGTAGCGCGTTACCTGACTCCATTGGGGGCGGCTGCTGGAGTTGCCGGAGTGGCTTTGTTGGCGAGTGTCTTCAGTTACGGCGCATTTTCAGGTTTGAACCTGTGGTTGCCCTGGTTCAACGCAGTGGTTTTAGCGGTTCCCCTGTGTGGTGGTCTGGGAATGTGGTTGAGAAGTCGCGAATTGTTCAACCAGAAGCAACGTTTACAGTGGGCCTTTGGCAAATACCTACCGAGGGACGAGCTGGAACGTCTGGTGTCCCAGCGTGGCTTGCCCGCTGTTCGGGATTATCATTACAGTGTGTGCATGGTGACGGACGCAGAAGGCTACTCCCGGCTCTCGGAAAGCCTGAGCCCGGTTGAGCTGGCGGAACTAATGCAGGCCTATTACCACGCGATTATCCCGCCTATCCGAAAATCAGGTGGAATCATCTCTGATGTGGCCGGTGATGGTGTTATTGCATTGTGGTTGCACCTGGATCGCCATAACGCCTGGGCCACCTTGCAGACGGTGGTGGAAGCAATCAATCAGAACATTGATCAGTTCAACCGGCAGCATCCCGACCGGGCGTTGCCCACCCGTATTGGAATTCATTGTGGTGAAATCGCCATGGGGCATTTTGGTGCCATGGATCATCACGAATTCAGGGCAATGGGCGATATCATCAATACCACTTCGCGCCTGGAAGGGGCGAATAAACAGCTTGGTACCCGGGTGCTGGTTAGTGAAGACTGCCTGGACTCACAAGTCGATTCTTTACGCTATCTGGGATGTTTTCAGTTTGTCGGCAAGCAAACTCCTCTGAGAATTTTTACCTTGAAAGAGAATCCTGATCCGGTTTTGCTGAAGCAATACCAACTGGCCATATTGAAGCTGGAAGCGGGCCAAGGAGATGCAGCTGCAAAACTCTTTGATTCAGTATTCCGATACTATCCTGAAGATGGACCCACTCAATTTGTTGTGCAAAATATAAGCAATGCCTTCGGTAAGGGCATCATTCCATTTTCGTCAAAATGATTTTTGCCAACTAACTCCGCTTCTTCCCGGTAATATTCACAGCTGTCTAGATTTGGTTAACGAAAATTAGCACAATGGCTCTGGGTTTTAAGAGTGTGGTTATTTTTTCCGTTATTGGAGACCTCTCAGAATACCATTCGCCGAACTTCTATATATTTTTTGACCGTTGTCTGGTCTGAAGTGTTGTTTCGATTTTGCTGGTAAATGCTACGTGGCCGCCCAGGCCATGAATGCGAGCGGGGAGACTTGCGTGCGAACTTCTACTGCCTTTCTTGTATTTTCCTTATTGGTTTTACCGGCTATGGCCAACGCCTGTGACAATTGGGCTGCCATAGTAGTGTCGGTAAATGGTTATGTTGTTATGAAACGTGGAGATCAAGCGCCGTCTGAAACCGTGCCTCTGAATCCGGATTCTGTCATTTGTCCCGGGCAGCAATTGGAAGTTGGTGCCAATAGTCGGGCCGCGATTTATCTTAGCAATAACAGTTTTGTTCGATTGGATGAAAATACCGTGATGTCATTTCCGGCGATTCAATCGGAAGACAGCTTTTGGGTTGAGCTAAAACAAGGGGTAAGTCATTTCATCAGCCGTATTACCATGCGTTTTGGTGTGAAAACCGCCTATACCAATGCGGTGGTGGATGGTACCGAATTTATCGTGAGTGCCAATCCGGATAGCACCCAGGTCAGTGTCGTGGAAGGAACGGTTTCTGTCACAATCGGGCAGCGGGGTATCAATGTGCCTGTCCATGGCGGGCAGGGGATTATTGTCGACGGCAGCCCTGAATTCAAACGCATTGAATTGTCGGCGACCGATTCCGTTGATTGGGCTATATATTTTCCACCGCTGGTTTTTGTTGATGAAATTCAGTCGCAATTGTTTCAAAGCAATATAAATACTGCTGCGCAACACTTGAAGCGCAGTCGACCCGATCTCGCGATTCAGGAACTTGAATCCATTTCTGAGCCTGATGCAGCGGTCAAAATCGGCTTGGCGGCCAGTTATATGGCCGTTGGTGATATTCAGGGTGCTGAGAACTCAATAAAAGGCGTTGACACCCCACAGTCGGATGCGTTGCGTAGTCTTATCGCGGTGGTGACCAACAAACCGCAGCGCGCATTGGTGTTGGCCAGGCAACAAGATACTCAGGCATTGTCCTCGAAACTGGCCCTTTCCTATGCCTATCAGGCAAACCTGGATCTACCATCGGCCCTGGATGTTGCCCGTGATGCAACAGAGCAGTATCCTCAAGTCTATATGGCCTGGGTGAGATTAAGTGAGATGCAGGTGGCAATGGGGGATGTGGGGTCCGCTCGCGATTCCATTGGTAAAGCAAAAGATATTGCTCCGGGGGATGCTGCGGTCTTGGTTCAGTCTGCCTATGTGGATATGTTTAATAATGACTTTAAACTAGCTGAGGATCAGTTCCAGAAAGCAATCGCGCAGTACTCCGAAAATCCTCAGGCTCGATTGGGATTGGGCCTGGTTCTATTGCGTCAGGGCGATCTGGAAGCCGGGCGCAAGCAGATCGAATATGCGGTTAGTCTGGATCCGGCCCGTAGTGTATTGAGGAGTTATCTGGGCCGAGCGTATTTTGAAGAAAAGCGGGATGATGAAGCGGCGGTGCAGTGGGATCTGGCAAAGCAGTTGGACCCGGAAGATCCGACAGCGTATTTTTATGAGGGGGTGAGGAAGCTTTATAGCAATGATCCCATTGCGGCCATTGAGGAGTTGGAAAGATCCCGTCAGTTGAATGATGAGCGGGTCTTGTATCGGTCTGAGACTTTGCTGCAGAGCGATGAGGCAAGCCGTAGTACGGCACTAGCCAGGGCTTATGGTGAAGCCGGGAACGAACATATGCTGCTGCTGGAAGGTGCGCGGTCGTTAAGACAAGATGCAGCTGATTCCCAAGGGCACCGACTGTTGGCAGACAACTACCGAGGCAATAGTCGGTTTGAGTCTGCTCGTTCCTCTGAAATTCTGCAGTCTATGTTATTGCAGCCACTGACAGCTTTTCCGCTGCAACCGCAGTTGAATGAGACAGGAATTTCTTTTGTTGAAGGCACTGGGCCGCAGCGCCCAGGTTACAATGAATATCACTCTTTGTTTACCCAAGATGGTTTGTATGGAGCTTTTAATGGATTTGGTGGCAGCGATGGTACTTGGGGAAATGATCTGGTTGGATCTTTTCTTGCTGGACCGTTAGCCCTTAGTTTGGGACAGTATCACTTTGAGTCCGTTGGTTGGAGAGACAACTCAGATCAAGCACAGGATATATATAGCGGATTTGCGCAGTGGCAGGTGAACAGCAGTGTATCTATGCAGATTGAATACAGTAAATTGCAGTGGGACTTTAGGGATTTGACTCCTGATTTGGCTACAGAAGCAGGTGAAAACGAGGGGGAAAGATTAGATAGGGATACACTGAGGTTTGGCGCTAAATATAGAAGCAGCAGTTCAAATACAGTGTTACTTTCAATTGCCAGCAGGAAGTCCGATGATGAGGTAGATTCATCTTTTGGGTTGATCCGGAATGAAGGGATTCAAAAGAGTGAAGTTGATTCGATCGAAATCCAAGATTTGTTGGGTTTTGGTCGGCACTCGTTGATACTGGGTTTATCCTATTTCGATCTGGATGAAAACTCAATATCAACTAATAGCGCAAGTACACAAGTAAATCCTGCTGTTACTGCACAATTTTCGCGAGAGGATCATGCCAAGGTTGCACCTGAAATATATAATATGTATTCGTATTTCCTGTATCAGGCTGGAGATTTAGATATTGAACTGGGTCTTGCCTATTCGTCTATATCGCGAGATGTAACCCTAGATGTAAGCCAAAGCTTTTTGTTTATAGATAACAATGGAAATGTGGTAGGCAATATTCCCCAGCCAAATGGCATTGCATCCTTAGAGATGGATGTAGATAAACTTTCTCCAAAATTTGGGCTCCTGTGGAATGCGGGGCAGCATCAATTGAAGCTGGCTGCATTTCAGAGTTTTAGATACCTGCCTAAACTTGATCAGAGTATAGAACCTACTTTGTTTTCTGGGTTTTATCAATTATACGATGAAGAGTTTGCGTCTGACTCGGATAATGTTGCGTTAGGTTATGATTATCTATTTGATTCAGGTTCTGTGCTCGGAGCATATCTGGTTCGACGATTTGTTGAGTATGACGAATATGTTGTTACTCCCCAAGTAACCCTTGAGGAGGAAAAAATCGAATATGATGAGTCTATAGCCAATGTACATTATGTTTTGGCTGTAAATCCAAATGTATCCTTAATAACCTCTCTGAACTGGGAGCGTCGAGATTTTGCGAAGTTCGAAGCTGCATTTGGTCAAGTGAGCTTTATTGACAGGTATTCGGCTCCACTGTCTGTTAGATTGTTTTCGGAAGATGGGGTTTCACTAACTGTTGAGCAGATTTATTATAAGCAGCGTTATAAAGAGAATGACATAACTCCAATTACAGAAGATAATTCTTGGGTTACCAACCTTTCAGTGAAGAAAAAGTTGGCTGGGTACCGGGGGAGTATTTCAATGGGTGTGCAAAACCTCATGGGGGAAGAATCTGAGTTCATTAATTATGACGCTTCTAAGTTACAATTTTATCCGGCCCGCTTTTGGTATGCGTCAGTCAATTTTACCTTATAGGAGATATGTATGAAGACAATTGTTAATAAGCTGGCATTCGTTGTCACAATCGTAGCATCACTGTTCTTGGCTAGTTGTGTGACTGCAGAAAGTATTGTCGTGAATAAACCTACATCAATACCCTCGGTTAAGCCCGTTAGAGGAATGAGCTCAGATGAGTTTTTGCCGTTCTTTGTAGCATTTAAAAAAGATGGGACACCTGTGATTTACTCTAGGGAGGGTACTCCTTTAGATAGTCGACCTTTGAAATTTCCACTTGATACGAAAAAGGTCTACAACATAAAAACGTATACATTTGGTGCTGTTGAAGGTTCATGTGATATGTTTTGGATGTACGGTGGGTTCACCGGTATTACAGGGTTTTCACCTGAAGTCTGTGAGTATTTTGTCCCACAGCAGTAATCGATGGTCCGCTTGAGCGCGCAGAAATTTTTTTGCGCGCGATGCTTATTTGATGAATTTCACCTGATGTTAGGAGTGGTGTCAATTATTAGTGTTGATGACATTGTTTCCATTTTAGCTATTAAAGCAGCATGATCCGAAATATCTGCTGTCTCAACGCAAATCATTTGGCGATAATCTTCTTGACCAAACTGGCTCAACCGCTTCCCTTTCTCGATCCAGGGATTCCAAACTACAGCTGACTTTGCTGTATCCGACTCGATATGAATCGATCTTCCCCAGCCATTGTCCCGAATCAAAATCACTTCAGGGATGTTCACATAAATCCGGTCTGTCTCATTTCTAATACGGATAGGGGAGTCTTCAATTTTCTCCTTCCAATCATCCAGGGTATCAATAAAGGTGACACCTTCCAGATGTTCAATCTGGGTATTACCCACTTCGCTAATGGCAAAATAGCTATGCAATGCCTGGCTGAAATTCAAGGTCTCATCCGATCCATTGAAAGTGGTCAGGTTGAGTCGTAGCTGGCTACCAATCTCCATCTCCAAACTCAGTTCCACTCCATCCGGAAAAGGGTCTGGCCAAGTGGTGGTGGGGAATTGAAATCTCAACGTCACCTTGTCATCGTCAGTGCTGATGTAATCCAGCGACCAGGGCTTATCACGAACCCAACCGTGAGCCGGTAACGCCCCTGGCGGCAGGTGTTTTTGAACACTTTCCGGATTCCGGCGGGCATCGCCAAACCAGGGCCAACAAACAGGTATTCCTCCGCGAATGGACTGACCCTTTTTGAATTCAGCGTGCTCAGTCAGCCAGATAACCGGTTTTTCGACGGTTGGGGTGTATTCCAGCAATTGCGCTCCTTGCAGTGCAACCAGCGCGGAGGCCTTGGGGTGTTGGACACGAACACAGGTTAATTCGTCTATTTGGCAAAGCGTTACGTACTGGATTTCCATTTGCAGGCATCTTGAGAAGGGGGGCCGTCAGTCTAGCATCCAAAGCCTGGGTGTTAAATTCATGCAGGTCGCGGCCAGAAGCTGGGAGGGACGGTATACATTTATAGAACTCATGGGTTCTTGTCAGGCGGTCAACCTTTTGCTACTGTTTTCAGAACCCAATGGTCACAAAATAACCGGTGAAGTTATGCCTACCCCAGAAGAATTAGAACGAATCAAGTTAGGCCCTCAAACGCCACAACAACGTGTGTGGTGGGATCGATATTCTCATCAGAAATTGGAGCAATGGCGCCAGGTCTGTGATGACCAGGCGGACGCCTGTACAGCGTTGATCAAGCGTGGTCGGCCTTCTGATATGTTGGATCAGGTGGAAGCGCGTGCTGCTTCGGAAGGAGGTGTATTCCAGGAATTCCTGGATCATTGTGGTGACGTTCCTGGCTGGGTCGACTTCGATATTATGGACGATGCTGCCCGTATTTTTAAACGCTATGCACCCCTGCAAGGTTTGGTATTGCTGTGCAGCAGCCTGGTGGAGGGTTACGCGTTTAACAAACCTTCTCAGGTGCTGGTTGCCACCGGGCGTTTGCAGAAAGATGTGACCAGGCGAATTTATGAAACCGGTCAACTGCTGCATAACATTGTCGGTGAGGGCAATGTGGCGCCAGGCTCAGTGGGTCATCGTACGCTGATGGAAGTACGATTAATCCATTCATCCGTGCGTCAGTTCCTGTGGAACTCCGGCAAATGGGATGCGGAGAAATACGATCAACCCATCAATCAGGAAGACATGGCCGGTACGGTACTGGAGTTTGATTTCATGGTAGCCCGCGGTATTGAGCGTTTGGGCGTGAAGTTAAGCTATGAAGAAAAATGTCTGATGCAGTATTTCTGGCGCTATGCCGGTTTGGTTTTGGGAGTGAAGGAAGAATTGCTTCCCGCCAGCCTGGAAGAGCAGGAAATGCTGGCATTACAATTGGTGACCCATTTGTACAACCCAACACCGGATAGCGAAAGATTGGCCAAAGCATTGTTGCGGGATATGGCGAAAGAGCCACCGTTTCATCTTCCGGAAGGTCTACTGGTGGCATTCAGTGAGTTCCTGATCGGCCCAGTGGTGGCCAATGATATCAACATGCACGCCAAGCCTGCAGATCGGGTAAAGGTGAGACTGATTCGTGAAGCCATCAGTATGGCGGCAAAGGGGCGCCATGTTGCGCCGACAGCACTGCAGAAATTATTGGAGCAACTCAATCACCGCATGCGTCGCAAGAATATTTTTGACGGCCTCGGTGGGGATCCGACACAATTTGCTTTCCGCAGTCTGGCCTGACGAAATTGGTCACGTTTTGACCTGTGTCTTCAGGCGAGAAAACGCATTAGGTTGCAGGAGAAATTAATTAGCCCTGTAAAAACAGCAAGATAATGGATTTGCGAAAGTTGGCAAGGCCGTTGCAATACCTATATCAGCAGCGAAAACAGACCATAACGCTGTCCAACTTCTTGCTGGGAGCCCTATCCTACATCCCCCGTAGGTGGGGCTTTTTTTTGTCCGGCTGTTTAAAAAATGATACAAAAACAAGGCGTTAACGGGACATTCATCATGAATTGATTTGCGCTTTCGCGTATCATTGCGGGCCATATTGAATGGACCGGTTATCACAAGCATGACAGAAGAAAACTCGATCAATTACCGTGGTCGCAAAGCCTCCCGAGCCCGTAGCGAACAGCGTCGCAAGGCAATACTGGAAGCCGCGTTACGCATCGTGGTCAGCGATGGTGTTCGTGGCGTACGCCACCGTGCTGTAGCAAAGGAAGCGGATGTGCCTCTGTCTGCTACCACCTATTACTTCAAAGATATTTCTGATCTGATTGCCGATACTTTTACACTGTTTGCCGAAAATGCCATGAGCGATGTGGTGCAGCCAATTTACCAACACGTGGGTGAATTTCTGCAACAACACAAGGATGAGGTTGGGCACAGCGCTGAGGTGACCAATCAGTTGCTGGAGAGCCTGTCGCGGTTAATTGTGGGCTTCTTGAAGTTGGAACTCGCGGATAAGCGCGATCATATGATTGCAGAGCAGGCGTTCAAACACGAATGCTTGCGGGACGCCCGCTTACGCAGCATCGCCCAAACCTATTTTGACCACCTGATGAATGAGATGGTGGAGTTGTGTCGCGTCATCGGTGTGGAAGACCCGGAGATTGCCGGCGAGTTGCTGATGGGTACCATCTTCCGCATAGAGCACGAGGCCCTGATGGTGCCTGTGGAGCAGTTCGATGAAGACAAGGCCTGTAAAATGATTAAGCGGCAATTGGCCGCGTTCTTGCCTTAAACCGTTTATTTCGTTTCGGGGGAATGCATGTCACCAGAGCAAGTAAAAATGGAACCCAGCTGGAAGCAGCATCTGTTACCGCAGTTCCAGGCCGATTACATGCAGCAGTTACGGCAGTTTCTGGTGCAGCAGAAAAAGGCCGGCAAGGTCATTTACCCCAAGGGGGAGGAATATTTTAATGCCTTCAATTTAACCCCTTTCGATCAGGTGAAAGTGGTGATCATTGGCCAGGATCCTTATCACGGCCCCGGCCAGGCTCATGGTCTGTGCTTTTCTGTTCAACAGGGTGTGGCGTTTCCACCATCTTTGCAGAATATATTCAAGGAAATTCATGCGGACCTGGGTTTGCCAATCCCCAAAAACGGTTGCTTGACCCATTGGGCAGAGCAGGGTGTGTTGTTACTGAATGCGGTGCTCACTGTTGAGCAGTCCAAAGCGGCTGCCCATCAGGGTAAAGGTTGGGAGTTGTTTACGGATGCGGCCATTAAAGAATTGAATGATCAGCGTGAAGGCATTGTGTTCCTGTTGTGGGGCAGCTATGCCCAGAAGAAAGGCCAGATCATCGATCCGAAAAAGCATTGCGTCCTGAAGGCACCTCATCCCTCGCCACTGTCCGCCCATCGCGGCTTTTTTGGTTGCAAGCATTTCTCCAAAGCCAACCAGTATCTGGAATCCATAGGCAAATCTCCGATCGATTGGTCGGTGCCGGAATAACTCATTCAGACTCTGTCCAATTGTCGATACTGCCTGGGCGATAATCCCGTCACTTTCTTGAACAGGCGGGAAAAGTATTGTGGGTCTTCATATCCCAGCTCTGCCGCAACATGACTGACCGGTTGATTGCCGATGTCCAGCAGGTAACAGGCCCGTTCCATTTTCAGGTGAATAAAGTGCTGAATCGGTGAATAGCCGGTGAGCGCTTTATAGCGCTTGGAAAAATGATACTTGGATAGATGGGCGGCATTGGCCAGTGCATCCAGATCCAGTTCCCCAGAGAGGTTGGCCATCATCAGGGTTTGGATGGTTTCCAGGTTGATCGGTTGCCGGGCTTGCTGGGATTGGCTGGAGATCAGGATGGCCAGGTAGGTGAGGGATTGTTTGAGCGTCTGTGAAGCATGAATCAGCGCCTTCATGTTGTAACCGGTTTCCCGCACACTGAACAGGGCGTCAAAATCGCTAATGATTTTGGGGTGTTGGCCCACGTTCACGACGCTCACTCCGTCAGCCACCCCTAGATTCGCAATATAGTCCAGAGCTTTGGCGCCGGCGAAATGCACCCAACGCAGGGTCCAGGGGTGATCGGCTGCTGCCTGGTAGTCATGGCTGGTGCCTTTCGGCAGCAGGATCAGATCACCGGGGTTTACCTCCGCAACCGTCCCGTTAGCGTTCACTTGACCGCGTCCCTCGCTGCAATACATCAACAGGTTATCTTCGTGTTCCTGCCGTGACATAGTGTGCCCCGAGGCATTGGGATACAGCCCCATACCATTGATATATAAGGATTCAGTCAACGGATGACGGGCCAGTTGTACGCTGGCGAAGAGGGGGACGAAAAAACGGATGGCCCCGGGCCGGAGTGGCCATCCTGAGGAAACCGGCATGGCTTTCTCCTGCTAAGCCTAAAAGCAATATAGTCCATGTTCTTAGCAATATCGTCAATGGTAACCACCCCCGGGCTATGCTACAAATACGGGATGCTCCCTAAAAGAAGAAAGGAATAGATATGACCGCCCCAGTTTCCAACCCAGTAAAAGTCCAGCAACTCATTAACGGTGAATTTCACTTAAGCCAGGCGAAAGACTGGATCGACGTGACCAACCCCGCCACCCAGGAAGTGATTGCCCAGGTTCCCTGTACCACCGCCGATGAAATGCAGCAGGCCATTGCGTCCGCCAAAGCCGCATTCAAAGGCTGGAAAGACACACCGGTACCGGCGCGGGCTCGCATCATGCTGAAGTATCAGGATCTGTTGAAAACCCACCATGATGAACTGGCGGAAATTTTGGCAAAGGAAACCGGTAAAACCTTTGAAGACGCCAAGGGTGATGTATGGCGTGGTATTGAAGTGGTGGAGCATGCGGCCAACATTCCTTCCCTGATGATGGGCGAAACGGTGGAGAACGTAGCCACCAAGATTGATACCTACTCCTATATGCAGCCTTTAGGTGTGTGTGCCGGTATCACCCCTTTCAACTTTCCAGCGATGATTCCCCTGTGGATGTTCCCCCTGGCCATTGCCTGCGGTAACACCTTTATTCTGAAGCCATCCGAACAGGACCCCATGACCCCAATGCGTCTGGCGGAGTTGTTCCTGGAAGCCGGTGCACCCAAAGACGTGCTGCAAGTGGTCCACGGTCGCAAAGAACAAGTGGATGCACTGCTCACTGATCCGGAAATCAAGGCGATTTCGTTTGTGGGTTCTGTGCCCGTGGGCCAGTACATTTACCAAACCGGAACCGCCAACATGAAGCGCGTGCAGGCGTTTGCCGGTGCCAAGAACCACATGGTGGTAATGCCCGATGCCAACCGTGATCAGGTGGTGAATAACATTGTAGGTGCATCCTGTGGTGCCGCCGGTCAACGTTGTATGGCGATCAGTGTGGCGGTGATGGTGGGCGCTGCCAAAGATTGGGTTGGTGATATCAAAGAGGCGCTCTCCAATATCCGCCCCGGTGCCTGGAATGATCCGCAAGCGGCCTATGGCCCCTTGATCAGCCCCCAAGCCCGCGATCGTGTCTTGAGCCTGATTGCCAAGGGCAAAGAAGAGGGCGCCACCTGTCTATTGGATGGTAGCGAATGTGTAGTGGAAGGCCTACCTGATGGTAACTGGGTTGGCCCTACTATGTTCACCGATGTCACTCCGCAGATGAGTATCTACAGCGAAGAGATTTTTGGCCCCGTATTGTGTGTGCTGTGCGTGGATACCCTGGAGGATGCCATTGCGCTGATCAACGAACATCCCTGTGGAAACGGCACCTCCATCTTTACTGCCAGCGGCGCTGCCGCCCGCAAATACCAGCATGAAATCGAAGTGGGCCAGGTGGGTATCAATGTACCGATTCCGGTGCCGCTGCCGTTCTTCTCTTTCACTGGTTGGAAGGCTTCCTTCTACGGCGATCAACATGCCTATGGCAAGCAGGCCATTCGTTTCTACACAGAAACCAAAACCATTACCGCCCGTTGGTTTGAGTCCGATATCGAAGCCAGCGGTCCGAACATGACCATCAATTTGAAATAGTCGATTATGGATTTCGATTTAAACGACGATCAGCGGGCGTTTCAGGAGGCGGCCAGGCAGTTTGCCGCCACTGAACTGGCCCCGCACGCAGCGCAATGGGATGCGGAATCTTTTTTTCCAGTGGATGTGATTCGCAAAGCCGGAGAATTGGGATTCTGTGGCATCTATTCGCCGGAAGCAGCCGGAGGCATGGGGTTATCCCGTTTGGATGCCCATTTGATCTTTGAGCAACTGGCCTACGGTTGTACCTCCACCGCAGCCTTCATCACCATCCACAATATGGCCACCTGGATGGTGACCTCCTTCGGCAACGAAGCATTGGTGCAGGAGTGGGGCAGTGCCTTGTGCAGTGGTGAGAAGATTGCTTCCTACTGTTTGACCGAACCCAATGCCGGCTCCGATGCGGCCTCTCTCAAAACCAGTGCGCAATTGGATGGGGATTACTATCGACTGAACGGCAGTAAGTGCTTTATCTCCGGCGCAGGCTCCACCGATGTGTTGGTGGTGATGGCACGAACCGGAGAGCCCGGCGCCAAAGGCGTGTCCTGTTTTCTGGTGGAAGCGAAATCTGCTGGTATCAGTTACGGCCGCAAGGAAGAAAAAATGGGGTGGAACTGCCAGCCGACGAGAACCATTTCTTTCGATCAGGTCAAAGTGCCACGCTCCCATCTGATTGGCCAGGAAGGGGACGGCTTCAAGTTCGCCATGAAAGGCCTGGACGGTGGCCGTATTAATATCGCTACCTGTTCCCTGGGCACGGCGCAGGCTGCTCTGGATGCTGCTCAACGTTATATGCATGAACGCAAACAGTTCGGTAAGACCCTGGCTGAATTTCAGGGTCTGCAGTTCAAATTGGCGGACATGCTCACTGAGTTGGTTGCAGCGAGGCAAATGGTGCGTCTGGCTGCAGTAAAACTCGATAAAGGTGATCCCGAAGCTACGGTGTATTCCGCCATGGCCAAGCGCTTTGCCACCGATGTCGGGTTTGCGGTGTGCAACGATGCCCTGCAGATTCACGGTGGTTACGGTTATATCAAAGAATATCCCCTCGAACGTCATGTGCGCGATACCCGGGTGCACCAGATTCTGGAAGGCACCAACGAAATTATGCGCGTCATTATCGCGCGCCGCGCGTTGATGGAAGGGGCGACGGAGGTCATTCAGTGACAGACAGCGTTTTATTTGAAACCTTGGCAGCGGCCAATGGTAAGTCCATCGGCATAGCTACCTTGAATGCAGAGAAAAAACTGAACTCGCTTAACCAGGACATGGTGGCACTGTTAACCGAGCAGTTCACTCAGTGGCAACAGGATGACAGCATCGCCTGTGTCTGGTTGCAGGGTGCCGGTGAGAAAGCCTTTTGTGCCGGTGGTGATGTTAAGTGCCTGCGGGATCGCATTGACGAAGTCGGTCCACAGGAAGCACTGCCCTATGTGCAGGCGTTCTTTGAAAACGAATATCGCCTGGATTACATGATCCACTGTTTTGCCAAACCCATTATCTGTTGGGGCCACGGTATCGTTATGGGCGGTGGTATCGGCTTGATGTCCGGTGCCTCCCATCGAGTGGTGACGGAAACTTCCCGCATGGCCATGCCTGAAATCACCATCGGCTTGTATCCGGATGTGGGTGGTACCTGGTTTTTGAATCACGCACCCGGTCGTACCGGGTTGTTCCTCGGGCTAACCGGTGCCAATTTTAACGGGGCGGATGCGCTCTTTGTGGGAATGGCGGATCGCTTTGTTCCCAGTGCGCAAAAGCATACGGTATTGGATACGTTGTTGCAGCAAAACTGGAGTGATTCTGCTGTTGAGAATGGCGCTCTGGTGAGTGCTGTGCTGCGGGAATATGAAGATTTGTCCCAGCTGCCTGCCGGGAATGTGCGTGAGCATTACGATCTGATTCAATCGGTCACCGATGGTGATACCACCGCACAGGTGGTGGATAACATCCTGGCTATTGAATCCGATGAAAAATGGCTGCAGAAAGCGGTGGCCACTCTCAAGGCCGGATGCCCTACCACGGCCCATTTGGTGTTTGAGCAGTTGCGTCGCGGTAAAAAATTGTCGCTGCCGGGGGTTTTCCAAATGGAATTGGTGATGTCACTGCAATGCGCGTTGCATCCCGATTTTCCGGAAGGGGTGCGAGCGCTGCTGGTGGATAAAGATGGTGCGCCTAAGTGGCAGCATGATGCGGTTGCCGCGGTAAGTCCCCAATGGGTAGACGAACATTTCCAATCACCCTGGGCCAATGGAGAGAATCCATTAGCCGATTTAAGTTGATTGGCGCTTAAGATGGTTGGAACAGATTAAGGAGCAAGGTAATGGCAACAATCGGTTTTATCGGCGTGGGAAACATGGGCGGGCCCATGGCCATCAATTTGGTGAAAGCGGGTCATCAGGTGAAAGTGTTCGATCTGTCACCGGAATTGAAAGCCAAGGTGGTGGCTGAGGGTGCAGAAGGGGTGGATTCTCCTCAAGAAGCAGTAGTCAATACCGAGTTCGTAATCAGCATGCTGCCTTCAGGTCCCATTGTGGAGAGTTTGTATATTCACAAGGACAAGCTGCTCGATGCTATCAGTGATACGTCATTGGTCATCGACTGCTCCACCATCGCGCCGGAAAACGCCATCAATCTATACAAAGCGGCGGACGCAAAAGGTATTGCTACTTTGGATGCGCCGGTATCCGGCGGAGTCGGTGGTGCCACAGCGGGCACGTTAACGTTTATTGTTGGCGGGGATGACGATGCCTTCGAACGGGCACAGCCGATTTTGGCCGCCATGGGTAAGAACGTATTCCATGCCGGTGGTCACGGTGCCGGGCAGACCGCAAAAATCTGCAATAACATGTTGCTGGCGATCCACATGGTGGGCACGGCAGAGGCACTGCAATTGGGTGTGGACAATGGCCTGGATCCCAAAGTGCTGTCCGATATCATGCTGCAAAGCTCCGGTCGCAACTGGTCGCTGGAATTGTACAACCCTTATCCCGGCGTAATGGAAACCGCCCCCGCCAGCAAGGATTATGAAGGCGGCTTCCAGGTGAATCTGATGAACAAGGATCTGGGTTTGGCGATGGAAGCTGCCCTGAAGAGCCAATCTGCAACCCCTATGGGTACGCTGGCCAAGAGTCTCTATGTCCAGCATGGTCGCAATGGTTGGGGAATGAAGGACTTCTCCAGTATCCAGCGCTGGTTTGAGAAGCTGGACAGCTGACATTCCTGATCAAATCTATGAAATAAAAAAGGGGGCCAATGGGCCCCCGAGCTTTCGAGTCGTAAATCGTTAATTCGCCTTTAGTTGGCCTGTAGCATCGCCATGGCGGCTTCCATCTCGGCGTTGAGATCTTCATCTTCGTTGTCACCGATGTTCGGATCCAGCCCCACCCGGCCGAAGGCACTGACATCAGCCCAATTCAGCTTGGTAATGTAGGGGTGGTCCGGCTTGTTCAGATAGGTTTGCAGATTCGCCACCATCACGATGTCCACGTAGTCGGGCTTATCGCTCCCGGTATCGCGATTGAACTTGCGATAGTTTGCAGGTACATCGATCAATTCCTTGGGGAATTCCCAGGATTGCAGAATCTTCACTCCCACCTTGGGATGAATGGAATGAATCACTTTCTGCAAGGTAATGGGGTCATTCAAACGATCAGATTCTTCCGCGTACGTCAGAATCGGAAGCACACCAATTTCATGTACCAGTCCGGCCAGGGTGGCCTGATCCGGTTTCAGGTTGGTGTAGTGCTTACAAATGACGTTGGCGATACCGGCCACCTCAGTACTGTGGTGCCAGGATTCGCGCATGGTTTTGTCAATCAGGTCCGAGGTGGCCTGGAACATCTGTTCCATGGCCAGCCCCGTCACCAGGTTGGAAATACAGGTGATGCCCAGGCGCGCAATGGCCATCTGGACATCTTCGATCTCGCGGGAACCCCGCATGATCGGGCTGTTGGCGACTTTGATGATGCGGGCGGTCATCGCAGCATCATTGGCGATGACCTTGGCCAGGTCAGCAGCGGACGCATTGGTATCTTCAGCAACTTCCCTGGCTTTCAGTGCCACTTCCGGCAACGTGGGCAGCACCAGCCGGTCGTTATCAATGAGTTCGTTAATCTCCTGCAGGGTGACTTCTTCAATACTCGCCATCAGCAGCTCCACATCCTTTGCTATAAACAGATTTCGATTAAACCTATTTAAGTTATAGCATAGGGCAGAGGAAGCACTCGGATTTCACAGCCATCAATTTGTTCTAACTGTAGATTTTCTGATTCCGATAGCTCAGTTTTCAACGTGCTAAGCACTCTCAGTGTGCGGTCACTCACCTTTGCCACCGCCAGAATGGTGCCGTTCGATCCATCGCAAACAATTTTGTCACCTATCTTGACTTGCTCGCTGCCGGTGATTTCCATGGGGAAAACCCGGATTTTGGTTTGTCCTCGATAATGGATGCGGGCGACGATTTCCTGGCCTTTGTAACAGCCCTTGGTGAAGTTCACGCCATTGACCAGGTCATAATTGATCTCTTGTGGAATCCACTGCTCTGATTGATTGGCGGTAATGTGCACAACACCGGAGGTGATCTGGCCCAGAACCCAGGCATTGTCTCCCACCAGCGGCAGTCCTTTTCCCTGCACGGCACTCACAAATTCACCTGCTGCCGAGCCTGGCACCAAGCCTAACGTGCCTAGTTCCGGCAGGGTAAACGCGCTGGCTACAGTGGAATCGATGCTACCTGCGCATACCAGTAAACTGGTATCGGCGGTTACTTCAGCTTTTGAGAACATGGCGAACTTGGATAACGCCTGCACAGTGCTCTCTACCTGATCAGCGGGTAGCACCAACAGGTAATCATCTCCCTGTTTGGCACAGATGAAAGTGGCCTGTGCGCGGCCTTTGGCGTTGCAATGGGCGCCCAGAACGGCCTCTTGGTCGCCAAGCTTTACCACATCACAAGTAACCTGGCCCTGGAGAAACGTGCCTGCTTCTTCGCCGCTCACTCGGATTACCGCCATACAATCCAGCAGGGCCACATAGGGCTCCTGGTTAAGGACTAAGCTGGCTTCCTGCTCCAAATCATTGATGTAGGTTCCCCAGGGAACCTGTTGATTGACGTTAGTATACTCCGACCACATGGACTGACTCCCCCTCGAAACTGCGTGATGGTGCGGGTGTAGAGCCATCATACGGCTGCTGGACAAAAATGTCAGTGCTAGTTGAATGGGTATGGTTTATTTATAATGCGCCTCCCGATTGGAGTAGAAACCGATGTCTGAACAGAATTTGAATGAGGAAGAGCATATCCGCCGCCTACGCTGGCATTGTCGCCGTGGCATCAAGGAAGTGGAGGTGCTGCTGGTGCCGTTCTTTGAAGAGCGCTATACCGGGTTGAGTGCTGCGGACAAGCTGTTGTTCGAGAAACTGCTGGAGCAGCATGACGTGGATATGTTCGAATGGTTCACCCATCGCTCCAAACCGGAGGAAGCGGATCTGGCGCACATTGTCTCATTGGTATTGAGTCGTGTGGGTTCCTGATCTGGAGATAAAGCCTGCTCCTGTTTTCGTGGCCATTCTGGTGGTGTTGCACTTAAGTGTGGTGTGGGCGATCTGGTTGCTGCCTGATATCTTTTTGTTATTGCTGCCGTTGCTGCTCCTGTCCTGCCTGGTTTCGATTGCCAAGCACGGGCTGCTGACCCTCAAGCGTTCTGTGCGACGTATATGGCTGACGGAAACCGGTTGGTTTATACGTTATCAGGATCAACGAGAAGAAGGCCCGTTGACGCTCACGGCCAGCAGCTCTCTTGGGCATCGTTTTATCCGGCTCAGTCTGAAGGGGAAGCGGGTGCGCCACGTGCTTATTACCCCGGACATGATAGGCCGCGACCGCTTCCGCAAACTTCAAGTATTCCTGCGCTGGGCACCCGACAAACAGCTGGCACCCGAGTCTTAGTGTCGATAGCTGCCCGGTGACAATCCAGTCCAACGGCGAAAGGCCCGGTGGAACGTGCTGTCATCGGCGAAGCCGGTGCGGGATGCGATCTGTGTAATGGGTAAGGTAGTCTTGCACAGCAACTCAATTGCCATATCTTTTCGTACGTAATCCAATAACATTTGATAACTCAGATTGCGTTCCGCCAGTCGTCGTTGCAGAGTTCGGCCGGAACAATTCATACGCCTGGCAACATCGTTAATGCCCGGTGCCCCTTCCGTCAGCATTTGGGTGACGTGGGAACAGGTTTCCCTCGCGATACGATCCTCTGAACGCAGTTGCATAAGCAAGTTGACTGCCCGGCTCTCTGACAGAGTGAACAGGTCCCGGTCGGTTAAATTGGAATGGTAGCTCAAGCAGTCCGAGTGCAGATCAAACCGGTCTTCAATTTGGTTGAACAGTAAGGTGGTCGATTGAAAAATATCGCTTACCACCGCATCGTCACAACATTGCGGGTTCTGCAAATAGAGGGTCCTGGGAACGTTCTTGGTATCAAACGTCATTTGATTCGCCACGCTATACCAGTAGGCAGTTATGTATTCGATCACGTGACGGTGAGGACGAGGTCCCTGATAGCGAAAAACTGTTCGTAAACTGGAGTCGGCCGCTTCCATTTCCAGTCGAACAAAATCAAAGGCCAGAGGCAGAAATTTGCTCACCGAATCCATTACCTGATTAACGTCTTTCGCGGTCATGGATAGAAAATAAAAAACGCCGATGTGAGCCGGAAAGCCCGAGCCACCCATGCGCATCCCAAACGCTGGATCGCGGGTAATCTGTTCCCCGGCTATTAATGCTTTTTCATAAAGCGACAGGGGGATTCGGCCATTTATTCGATAGTCCAGCCTGGACTTGACATTAAGGTGAAGACAAAGTGTATCTGCAGAGTGTCCGAGCTTTTCCAGGTATTGAAAAACAGCATCGTATATTTCAAATGCAACAGTGGGTGCAGGCATAACTAATCCCTCAAGCGCAGCCAACAACCATTCACGGCTGCAAATTTTCAAAGCGGCTTCTTTTCCAAAATGACTGAAACCATGCATTAATCTGTGACCAAACTTCTCAGCTGAGTCATTTCTAGTTTGCTGTTTCAGTATGGCACGATGGTGTCGTAATTGGCCAGTCCAATTGTTGAAACAGTTCCTTCTGCCGCTGTAACCTGCCTGCCATCGTCGCCTTCGTCCGCAGTTGGTTTATTCCTGTGATGAGCAAACGAAAATAAAAAGAGCTACGGGAGCGGGATAGTGAATATAAGCCTGAGAAATTCGTTTAGGTTTAAATGGTTGTTGGTTCCAGTGAGTGTGCTGACACTTCAGGTTGCCGGTTGTGGCGGAGATTACAGCGGAGAAGACAATAGTGAAAGTGACGTTTCTGCTGCTCTTAATCCTGCTCCGTCGCCTGTTGAGTCTGCAGATAATTCATTTGCTTTAGAAGGCTACTTTGAACAGTACATCGAACCCCAAATGAGTTACTGCGGGGTTTGTCATGTTCCAGGTGGTCTGGCCGATACTGACGAAGGTGATCGTTTCCTGCTTTTAGGCAGCCAAAGTCATTATGAGAGCTTTGAGCAAGCCTGGATAGATCTAGGGGGTGGCGTAGAGACCAACCTTTTGCTGATTGAAAATGCCCAGTTGTCTGAGCCTCACTCCGGTGGAAAAACCTGGCCAACCGGTAGCGAAATTTATGGTCAGGTTGCCACGTTGCTCACGTGCTGGGACCAGCCTGAAAATTGTCCGTTGATTTCCCAGCCGGAACCCGAGCCCACGGATCCCACTGATCCGGCTCCGACACCACCCAATGGTTTTGCGTTGTTGGGCAGTTCCCATGGTAACCACTATTGGAATCAATTCTGTGAATCAGCAGGCGACGATACGCCTCTCCCTATCGATCCCCGTACCTTGATAGTGGAAGGGGTTAACCAGGACAAAGCAGTGTACTTCAATTCCTACTATCAGGATTGTCATGTCAATCTGCCCGAGAAGGATCAGGCACCTAAAACCTGCGGTGAATACAAAGCCCGGGTGGCCTACGGTGATTATTTTGCCAATCAACGTGCCGGCATGACGGATATATCCATTCCATCCGGTGTGCTTAATAATTTGTGGAAAGCCTGGGGCATGAAAGAGCGTCCGGAAAACTTCGATCAGTTGTTGACGGAACGATACGGGTTTAACCCGGCACCGTATCCGAATCCTTATCCTTTGCCAGGGGAGGACCCCGTTAATACCAGTGGTGGCAGCGGCCAGTTACCCATGGGACTGATACAGGGACGAGATGACAGTGGCAACTTCAATGGTCGCATCAGCATGAACTGCTACATCTGTCACGGTGGTCAGATCGGTCATCAATCCGATGGGGAAGGATTGGGACCAATACCCGGTATGGGTAACACCAACACCGATATGATGGTCCTTATGCGCGACATTTCCCGTGGCTTGGTGGGTGGCTTGCTGCCGATCTCGTTGAATAACACCCGCGGTACTTCAAATGCGGTCGGTGCCTTCGACATGCTTACTTTGGTGTGGGATGTTGATACGCTTTCTCTGGCACCCAATCCCATCAAATTGCCGTTCAATCATTCCTATCACGGCAACCAGGATATGCCCAACTGGTGGAACTCCAGTCATCGTCCCCGTAAATTTTTTGATGGTGGGTTATCGGTGGATGCAACGCGCATAGATATGGCGGCGGCCGACCAGATCAATCTTTTACAGAGCGGTTCCAAACGTCGGGCGGTCACCGAAGAATGGGATCAGTTCCTGCAGGCTTACGTGGATGCTCAGGTAGCGCCGCCGTTTCCCGGGGAAATCGATGAAGCGTTGGCTTCTCAGGGCGCCATTCTGTTCCACCAGAAAGATCTGTGGGCCGGTGAAGGTAACGCCGATATTCCACGTCCAGAGGGCAATGGTTCCTGTGCGGGTTGCCATGGTGCTTACTCACCTCGTTTTGTGAATGATCCTGCGTTCCTGGAAGATCCGTTATTGGAGGGGGTTGCATCCTATCTGGTACCACTTGAAATCATAGGGACGGATCCTGCGCGGGCGTTATCGATATCCCAGGAGGTGCGGGAAGTGTTCAAGAGCACCTGGTGGGGTTATCCCGATGGTGTTGATGGTTACGTACCACCTGGAGAAAAAGGCGCATTAAAAGAGTATCTGGATGATTTTGCCTATCCGATTATTAATCCGGACGGCAGACCGGTTGAGGGGCTGTGTGGCTGGGAAGAGAAGGTAGGATATCTGGCACCTCCCCTGTACGGTGTTTGGGCTTCCTCTCCGTATTTTCACAATGGCTCGGTACCCACCTTGCGTCAGGTGTTGAAGCCGGGTGAGCGTCCGGCCATCTGGAAACGTCAGGATTCCCCGGTGGAAGGTCGGATAAAAGGTTACGACATGAGTCTTGCAGCCTACGATCTGGAAGACCAGGTCGGCTGGAAGCACGAAGAATATTGCAGTCGCCTGGATACTCCCGCTGAGGAATGCAGTGGCGCCAATCGAGTTATTAATAATCTGTTGTATCAATGGTTGGATAGCTTCAAGGATGATATCTGGATTCTGGGCTTCCTGAGCAAGCCCTATGGCACGCAATCCCAGATTGATAAACGCAAGATTTTCAATACCCATGATTTCAGTAACAGCAATGCCGGGCATGAATTTACCGATGTGTTGTCCGATGCGGAAACTAGGGCTGTTATCGAATACCTGAAAACGCTGTGAGCGAAGTTGGTTTGCTGAAATTAGGCTTGTGTGTGGTCGTTGTCTTCCTGGTGAAGGCAACGGCACTGGCGCAACCTGCTCCGGATTTTGAATTGCCGGTGCTTGATCAGGGCTACACTCTCAACTTGGCAGATGTGAAAGGCAAAGTGGTGTATCTCGATTTTTGGGCATCCTGGTGTGCACCCTGTGCCCTGTCGTTACCAGAGCTGGAGAAATTGCGCGCCCGCTTCCACGATCAGGGTTTTGAAGTGGTTGCCATCAATCTGGACAGTTCACTGGAAGATGCCCGCCGTTTTCTAAAAGATAAAAACATAAGTTATCCCATCCTCTTTGATCAAAACCAGGTTACACCGGAACGTTATGGCGTGGCCGGAATGCCCACGGCGTTTCTGTTGGATCGACAGGGACAACTTAGGGATACGCACACAGGATTTAAAAAAGGTGATACGGAAAAGTTAGCCATCATAATTCAGCAGCTATTGCGGGATGAGGAAAGTTGATGATCAAGAAGTGCTGTAGTGTTTTGGTTTTTTGTGTTGGATCTTGTTTGCTGGCTGCTTGTGAAACCAGTCCGGTGAAACCCTGGCAACGTGGTGACTTAGCTCGAGCTGAAATGGCGTGGGAGCCTGATCCCATGGAGTCATCCCTCCGTGATCATGTTTATACGTCGAAGGAAGGATCATCCGGTGGTGTGGGGACCGGTGGTGGTGGCTGCGGTTGCTATTGAGCATCTCTATTTTGTTTGTTGTTTTTTTGAAGTTGGTTTTTCAGGGTGAGTATGAATAAAAACAAGAGAAATCCAGGCGCATTGGCAGCACTGACCGGAGCTGCATTGGCATTGCCAGCCATCGCACAGTTGGCGCAGGCGGCGGATATGCCCACTAAAACCGAGTTAGGGTACCGCTATTCCGATTATAAGGAAGATGACGTCGATGCCGCATTAGTGATGGTGGGGACGGAAGAACGCTACGATATTGATACTCATCAGTTCATATTAGTGGCTCCAGTAGGCGACAGCTCCTCGCTGACAGTGGATGCGATGTATGAAACCATGACCGGTGCATCAGCGATGAGTGTGGTGGAGACCCCGCAGGGCGACAGTATGCTTATCATGACTGGCGCAAGTATCAAAGAAGAGCGCACTGATCTCTCGGCGGAGCTGCGCCGCTATGATGATCATGGCAGTAAAGCCGTCGCCCTGGGCTATTCCACAGAAGATGATTACGAAGCGATTAATGGCAGTCTCGATCTTGAGCGCAAGAGTGCGGATGGGATTACTACGTGGTCCGGTGGTGTTGGCTTTTCTTATGATGAACTTGAGCCGATCCAGGAAGAGGGCATCAACAGGGTTATCTCCGAAGATCGTTGGTTTTTCAATGGCTATGTAGCCAGGGCCAAGGTGCACAGTCCGGTTTGGCAATCTCAGGTAGGGTTGTATCTGGGGGTTTATGATGGTTATCTCGATGACCCCTACCGCAGTCGTGACATTCGCCCAGATACCCGTCAGCAGGTGGCCGTCAATGCCCGATCCCGCTATTTCCTGAGCGGCTTAAAGGCCGCGCTAAACCTGGATTATCGTTTTTACAATGACGACTGGGGTATCAGTTCCCACACTTTGGAATTTACCTGGCATCAAACGTTGACCGATGCACTGAGAATTTCGCCGCGCATTCGCTACTATTCGCAAAGTCAGGCGGATTTTTATGTGGATGCAGACAGTGGGCTCCGCCAGGGCGAACAATCCTCTGATTATCGGCTGTCTCCTTACGGAGCTATCGCTTACGGGGTGGGGGCGGGCTATTATCAGTCAAATTACAGCCTTGTGTTGTACGTTGAGCAATATGATAGTGACGCGGACTACGCATTAAAATCCGTGTCCAAAGCCAACCCTTTTTTGGTGGACTACACCTTGGTGACGGTGGGGTTGGATTACCGATTCTAAAGCCTGGTTTTTGTAACAAAAAGAGGGGCAAGAGTGAGCTTGAAATACCATAAGCATGAATTTCGCGCTATGGGCTCACCCTGTGTTGTTCATCTGTATCTTAATGACACCGACGACAGCGAAGCGATCCTGAAGGCCGTGGCAGATGAAGTGCATCGCCTCGAGAAAAAGTTTTCCCGCTACCGGGATGACAGTCTGGCATCCCAAATCATGCAGACATCACAGCTGGCCGGGTCCATAGATCTGGACAATGAAACTGCAAGTCTGCTGGATTATGCCCATACCTTGTGGGAACAGAGTGATGGCCTGTTTGATATTACGTCCGGTGTGTTGCGCCGGGTCTGGAATTTCAATGGTGACCGAATCCCAACGCAGCAGGCGATCGATGAAGTGCTGCCCAGTGTAGGTTGGAATAAATTGAGCTGGTGCAATCCGCAATTGAGTTTTCCCAGGCCTGGTATGGAAGTGGATTTCGGCGGCTATGTTAAGGAATACGCGGCAGACAGTGCAGCAGCAGTGGCGTTGGGACTGGGTATTCAGCATGGCTTGATTGAATTGGGTGGTGACATTCGGGTAATCGGAGTCCACCCGGATGGGAAGCCGTGGCGAGTGGGCGTACGGCATCCGCGCCAGGAAGGTGTGGTATTGGCGGAAGTTGAATTAGCGCAGGGGGCGGTAGCGAGTAGCGGCGACTACGAACGGGCCATAATCTGTGATGGCAAGCGTTACGGACATATTCTAAACCCGTTTAGCGGTTGGCCGGTTAGTGGATTGATATCGGTTACCGTGTTGGCCGATCACTGCCTGTTGGCTGGAACGGCCTGTACTGTCGCCATGCTCAAAGGCAAAGAGGGGCCCCAGTGGCTGGAACAACTGGGGCTGACCTGGCTGGCAATGGATGATTCCGGTGAAGTGCTGGGAAATCTTTGCTAGCTTCTGTCTGGATCAAATCGACCAGGTGCTTATTCGGCCCAGGCATCCGCCGCGTAATTGCCGGGTACCAGCAGTGTGTCTTTGGCCTCTTCCAGTGATTCTGGATAATCCAGGGTGTAGTGCAGTCCGCGACTCTCCTTACGCGACAGCGCACAGCGGATAATGAGCTCCGCAATTTGCACCAGATTGCGCAGTTCGATCAGGTCGTTGCTCACTTTGAAGTTGCCGTAGTACTCCAGAATTTCCTGCTTAAGCAGGTTTACCCGATGGGTCGCCCGTTGCAGGCGCTTGTCGGTACGCACAATTCCGACGTAATCCCACATGAACCGACGCAATTCCTCCCAGTTGTGGGAGATCACCACGGCTTCATCAGAATCGGTGACCTGACTTTCATCCCAGCTGGGGATGTTGGGAATCTCCGGCGCGCTTGCCAACAGGTCGCCAATATCTTTACTGGCTGAGATGGCAAAGACCATGCACTCCAGCAGCGAGTTGCTGGCCATGCGGTTGGCGCCATGGAGCCCGGTGAAGGCCGTTTCGCCTATGGCATAAAGCCCGCCAAGATCCGTGCGTCCATTCAGGTCGGTAAGCACGCCCCCGCAGGTGTAGTGCGCAGCAGGTACCACCGGGATGGCTTCCTGGCAGATATCGATACCCAGGCTTTTGCAGCGATCGTAAACGGTAGGGAAGTGACTGCGAATAAAGTCCTTGGGTTTGTGGCTGATGTCCAGGTACAGGCAATCCACACCCAGGCGTTTCATCTCATGGTCGATGGCGCGGGCAACGATGTCCCGTGGCGCCAGTTCACCCATTTCATGGAAGCGATCCATGAAGCGCTCCCCATTGGGCAGCTTCAGAATACCCCCTTCACCGCGAATGGCTTCCGTAATGAGGAAGGAGCGTGCTTCCGGGTGGTAAAGACAGGTGGGGTGGAACTGGTTGAACTCCATATTGCCCACCCGGCAGCCGGCGCGCCAGGCCATCGCAATCCCGTCACCGGTGGCTACGTCGGGGTTGGAGGTATAGAGATAGGCTTTACTGGCACCCCCGGTGGCCAGCAGCACGAACTTGGCTTCGTGCACCTCAACCTCCAGGGTTTCATTATTCAAAACATAAGCACCAAAGACCCGTTTGCCCCGCAAGCCAAGCTTCTGGCTGGTAATCAGGTCAATGGCAACCCGGGATTCGAACAGGCTGACGTTTTCCTGCTGTTGTACTTTCTCGATCAGTGTGCTGGAGATGGCGAAGCCAGTGGCATCTGCAGCGTGAATAACCCGACGATGACTATGGCCCCCTTCCCGGGTCAGGTGGTATTCCCGACGGCCATCGTCATGGATTTCCCGGGTGAAGCCCACTCCCTGTTGTATCAACCAGCGGATGGCATCCGGACCATTCTCCACAGTGAAGCGAACCGCACTCTCCCGGCACAGGCCGCCACCGGCCACCAAGGTGTCATTAATGTGGGCTTCAACGGAATCCCCTTCATCCAATACGGCAGCCACACCACCCTGGGCATAGAAGGTGTTGGCAGCGGTCAGAGGACCTTTGCTGAGCACCCCCACCTTGCTGAACGGGGCCAGATGGAGAGCGGCTGTCAAGCCGGCGGCTCCGCTACCAATGATCAAAATGTCATGCTTGAATCGAGTCATCAGGATTTATTCCGGCGAATCATCGCCAAATACTGTTATTAAGGCTGCCTGTTGTGCGGCGAAAAGGGCTATTATAACGCCAGAACCCCGGGGGCGCGCCAGTTTATGAATAGAAGGTCGCACCGTTAGGGAATTCGAGGTGTCGACCTGAAAAGATGGCGCATCTGAACAGGGCCATGGAACTTTGCCTGTCAGCGTGGGTCTTTATACATATGCTCCCTGTGAATGAAGTAGGGGGCCGGAATGGGGAGTTTTGATAGATGGCTGAGCGTCATCCCGATCAGCTGTTGGTAGAGCGTGTACAGAAAGGTGATAAAAGAGCCTTTGACTTACTGGTAAAGAAATATCAACACAAAGTACTGGCAGTCATCAGTCGCTTTGTGAGAGACCCGGACGAGGCCATGGACGTGGCGCAGGATGCTTTTGTAAAAGCCTACCGGGCTCTGGATCGATTTCGCGGAGACAGCGCATTTTATACGTGGATCTACCGCATTGCCGTGAATACGGCCAAGAACCACTTGGTATCGAAGGGGCGCAGGCCGCCGGACACGGATGTAGAAGTCAGTGACGCAGAATACTACAGCGGTGGCGATGCCTTGCATGAGTCCGCCGATCCCGAGAAAGAACTGATGCGGGATCAGTTGGAGCAGGTGGTGTATGAGGCATTACGTGAATTACCAGACGATTTGCGAACTGCGGTGACATTACGCGAATTCGATGGTCTTAGTTATGAAGAGATTGCTGAAGTGATGGATTGTCCGGTTGGTACGGTCCGGTCCCGAATCTTTCGGGGGCGTGAAGCAATCGACAAGCGTATTCAGGCCATGCGGGCGTAAGCTCGTGAGCCGTATTTTAAAGCAGGTTAGAGCAGGTTAAAGGGTTATGACTATGGGCAACAAAGACCTGGACAGGAGCACTGAGGAACTCTCGGCGCTGATGGATGGCGAAGTAAGTGAATTGGAACTGCGTCGGGTGCTGAACAGCATCGAACAGGATCAGGAACTGTGTCGTAAGTGGAGCCGTTACCATGTGGCCAGCGCAGTTATGCGTCGCCAGACCAGTGGTCAGGCTCAGGCTTGGTTGGATATGGATATTTCGTCCCGGGTACAAATGGCGATTGAGCAAGAGCCGGTTCCCGCTGTTGCCAAGTCGGGTCGCAGCTCTGTTGCGGCCCTGTTGAGCAAGCCCTTTGCCAACGTTGCGGTCGCAGCCTCTGTCTCGGCCGCAGTGATACTGGGCTGGCAGAACCTGGCCACCGGGCCATCGGTGCAGCAAGGTCCTGCGGTGGCTTCCAATGTGGTAAGCATGTCTCCCGTGGCCGTCTCCGGTAACAGCCCCTTGATGGCCGTTTCGCAAACCAATGGCGTTGCGGGCGCCAACCGGGTGATGCAGCCCGAGATGATTCGATATAATCCGGAGCTGGATGACCGTCTCAATTATTACCTCTTATCCCATTCCAGTAACGCAGCGGTTAATACTGCAGCTGGAGTCACACCTTACGCCCGTGTGGTGACGGTAAAGCCGTCCCCCAAAGGAGCCGCTGCGGTTAATGCGGGGCAGTGACCGAATGATCAAGTGGCGTTCCAGTTTGTCCCTGATTTTGGTGGGTGCGTTACTGGGCCCGCTAGCCTATGCCGAAGAACAGTCTGTCCAGGACTGGTTGATCTCCAAGTTGGATACCGGCAAGCATTCCAGTTTTAGTGGCCATTCCGTCCTGCTCTCGGGCGGGCAACTCGTGTCTTTAAAGGTGTTTCACGCCCCGGTTGATGGCGAAGTTTGGGAGCGCGTGGTGCACATGAGCGGTGAACCGGCGGAGATCATTCGCAAGGGGAGCGCGGTTTTTTGCCTCCACCCCCAACAGTCTACCGGCGTCGCTATGAAGTCACCCATGCGTCGTTGGAGCGCACTTGATGAGGGTATGCGATCAGTATCCCGCTACTACAAGTTTGAGCGCTCCGGTGTCGAGCGGGTAGCTGGGCGCGAAGCTGTGCGTCTGAACTTGTCGCCCATGGACGCGCACCGTTATGGGTATAGCCTGTGGGTTGATACCCAGTCCGGTGTACTGTTGCGAAGCCAAACCCTCCCTGCCTCAGGTGACCCACTGGAAGTGTTTGAATTCGTTAGTATCAATTTGGGTCAACCGCTCACCGCGGAGGATTTTGAGCCGGGTCAGGGGTTGAACCGGTCGGTCGGCGCTAGTCCTTTGCCCGGCGTTGACAACGAGCCTCCAGCACAACACTGGGTGCCGGAATGGCTGCCTGAAGGCTTTGTGGAATCCCAGCGGGTGGCCAGGTTCCAGGGGCAGGGACAGGTTACCACTCGGGCTTATACGGATGGTCTTGCATCGTTTACCGTATTCCATGAACCACGGCCAAAACCGATCAACGAAAACACCAGCATGCGGGGGGCTACCGTGGCAGTTCACCGCAATCTACCCGGGGCTATGGTCACGGTAGTGGGGGAGATACCTCTGGAAACCGCGGAGCGCATCGCCGCCAGTGTAAAACCCTTGGCGGATGCCCACTGATTGGTTACAGTGGAATTTATTATTTCCATGTGGCGATGTCATGATTGAAGAAACCGGTCGTGTTGTGGCGAAAGACCCTGGGTATGCCTGGGTGGAGACGATCAGGCAGTCCGCTTGTGACAGCTGCTCGGCCAAAAGCGGCTGTGGTCACAGTGCATTGGCGAAGTTAGGTCGCAATGCCATTCACATGCAGGCACAGTGTGATATAGACGTCTCAATCGGAGATCAGGTGATTGTGGGCGTTCCCGAGGAAATTATGCTGAAAAGCTCGTTACTAGCTTATCTCATGCCGCTCTTAGCCATGCTGGTGGCTGTTTTGGTGGCGGACGAGCTTTGGGGTAAGGACCTGCTCACGGCGTTGTCCGGACTGGCGGGCCTGGGTATTGGATTCGTTGCCTTGCGCTGGCATTTTCATCGCAACCGTCATGATGAGCGCTACCAGCCCGTAGTTTTGCGCCGCCTCTGCGGCGGGCCTCAGTGACTACTGGAATCCTTTTATAACTCAGTTGGTTATGGCCTGCTCATTCATCTAATGCAAGTACCGGTGAAAATCGGTAGAATTGCCGCAGTTTTTCCCTATGACCCCTTAATTGAAGTACACCGCGCCTGTGACAGACATCAGCCACATTCGAAACTTTTCCATTATTGCCCACATTGACCATGGCAAATCCACTTTGGCAGACCGCTTTATCCAGGAATGCGGAGGCCTGACGGAGCGCGAGATGGCCGCTCAAGTACTTGATTCCATGGATATCGAACGTGAGCGGGGGATTACCATCAAGGCCCAGAGCGTGACGCTCTACTACCAGTCTAAGAACGGTGAGAAGTTCCAGCTTAACTTTATCGATACCCCCGGGCATGTGGACTTTTCCTATGAAGTGTCCCGTTCATTGTCTGCCTGTGAAGGCGCCCTGCTGGTGGTCGATGCAGGCCAGGGGGTGGAAGCCCAATCGGTAGCGAACTGTTATACCGCCATCGATCAGGGGCTGGAGGTGATGCCGGTTCTGAACAAAATAGACCTGCCCCAGGCGGAACCAGAGCGGGTTGCGCAGGAAATTGAGGAGATAATCGGGATTGAAGCCACCGATGCCGCCCAGGTGAGCGCCAAAACCGGCTTGGGCGTTCCGGACCTGCTGGAACGGCTGGTGCACACCATTCCGCCACCTCAGGGTGATCGTGAGGGTAAGTTGCAATGCTTGATCATTGATTCCTGGTTCGATAACTATCTGGGGGTTGTTTCCCTGATTCGGGTGGTGGACGGCCGCATTCGCAAGGGCGAAAAAATCCGGGTCAAGTCCACCGGACGTGATCATGTGGTGGACGCGGTTGGGGTGTTTACACCCAAGCGTTTGGAAACCGATGTGTTGGAAGCCGGAGAAGTAGGCTTCCTGGTGGCCGGGATCAAGGATATCCACGGCGCCCCGGTGGGTGACACCCTGACCCATACCAAAACCCCCGAAGTACCCAGTCTGGCGGGCTTCAAGCGGGTGAAACCTCAGGTTTATGCCGGTTTGTTCCCGGTCAGTTCCGATGACTATGAACACTTCCGGGATGCCCTGGGCAAGTTGAGCCTGAACGATGCTTCTCTGCACTATGAGCCGGAAACCTCGGATGCTTTGGGGTTCGGTTTCCGTTGCGGATTCCTCGGCATGCTGCACATGGAGATCATCCAGGAACGGCTGGAGCGGGAATACGACCTTGACCTGATTACCACTGCACCCACTGTGGTGTATGAACTGCTGTTAAAAAGCGGTGAGACGATATTGGTGGACAACCCCTCTGATTTACCCGATCCGTCCAAGGTGGAGGAATTCAGAGAACCCATTGCCGATGTCAATATTCTGGTGCCCCAAGATTATCTGGGGAACGTGATTACCCTGTGCGTGGAAAAGCGCGGCGTCCAGAAAAACATGCAGTTTATGGGCAATCAGGTGGCTTTGCACTATGAAGTGCCCATGAGCGAAGTGGTGCTGGATTTCTTTGACAAGCTGAAGTCCACCAGTCGTGGTTATGCCTCTCTGGACTATACCTTCAAACGTTTTGAAGCCAGCAGCCTGGTGCGCGTGGATGTGATGATCAACGGTGAGAAAGTGGATGCCCTGGCCATTATCTGTCACCGCGATCAGGCCGATTACCGGGGTAGAGCCTTGACTGAGCGTATGAAAGAGCTCATTCCCCGGCAGATGTTCGATGTGGCTATCCAGGCGGCCATCGGAAGTAAAATTATTGCCCGTCAAACGGTCAAAGCACTGCGCAAGAACGTTCTGGCCAAGTGCTACGGTGGTGATGTCAGCCGTAAACGCAAGCTGCTGGAAAAACAAAAAGAAGGCAAGAAACGCATGAAACAAGTGGGCAGGGTGGAGATTCCCCAGGATGCGTTCCTGGCTGTATTAAAGGTGGATAAGTAAAGAATGGATTTTGATTTTGCAATAGTCCTGGTGGCCCTGGTCGCCTTTACGGGGTTCTTTTATCTTCTGGATTTGCTGGTACTTAAACGTAAACGTGCTGCGGATGCAGCGGCACCCCAGTGGGTGGAGTTCCCCGCTTCGTTTTTTCCCGTACTGGTGATCGTGCTGGTGCTGCGCTCGTTTTTGATTGAGCCGTTCAAGATTCCCACCGGTTCTATGATTCCCACCCTGTTGGTTGGGGACTACATATTGGTCAACAAGTTCGCCTATGGCCTGCGCCTACCCATTCTCGGTACAGAGATTATTCCCATCGGTGAACCTGAAACTGGCGATATCATGGTATTCAAATACCCTGAAAACCCGAGCATCAACTACATTAAAAGAGTGGTTGGTGTGCCCGGAGATGAGATCCGATATGAGAACAAGGTCATCTATTTGAACGGAGAACCGGTCAATCAGGTGCTGGAAGCTCAACTTCCTCCCGCCCAACCGCAAATTAAAATCTATAATGAGACACTGGGTGGCATTGAACACGATATTATGATCACCTTGGAACGGCCGGCTGAGCGCGCAAAAACCTGGACAGTACCGGAAGGGCATTACTTCGTTTTGGGTGATAATCGCGATAACAGCCGTGACAGCCGATTCTGGGGGTTCGTGCCGGATAAATATGTGGTCGGCAGGGCATTTGCCATCTGGATGAGTATGCCAGGATGGGTGCCCAGCTTTGAGCGCAACCGTTTTGTGGAATAAAGCGGTACTTGGTCAGAGGTAAAAACCATGGGTATCAACAAGAATAAGCAGATCGGCTCGTCAATGTATGCAACCATGTTCATCATCCTGGTGCTGATTTTCATAGCGGTGACCGCTATGAAATTATGGTCCCCGTATTTTGATGATATGGCCGTCAAGACTGCGCTGAAGAACATCGCAGAAGAGGAAGCCACCCGGACCATGGGGCCGAAAGATATTCGTGCAACCCTCAATAAGCGCCTTCAGGTAAACAGTGTTACTTTGGACAAAGACGAAATCATCATCAAAAAAGAAGATGGTGAGGTCACCATTGATGTCGTTTATGAACGCAGGATTCCTTTGTACGGCAATATAGATGCCGTGCTCAGTTTCAATCATAATGCGACCGTTACTCCCAAGCGTTAATGGACACAAACCTCCTTGAACTCAGCCGCACTATAGATTATCAATTTCAGCAAAACGAACTGCTGGAACTGGCACTTACCCACCGTAGCCACAATGGATCACATAATAACGAGAGACTGGAGTTCCTGGGGGACTCCATTCTTAACTTTGTTATCGGCGAAGCCCTGTTTCAGAAATTTCCCAAAGCCAGGGAAGGTCAACTCAGTCGTCTCCGGGCCACTCTGGTGAAGGGTGCTACTCTGACGAAGGTTGCCAAGCAGCTGGAGTTGGGGCCCAGTTTGAGGTTGGGGCCGGGGGAAATGAAATCCGGTGGTCATCGCCGGGATTCCATTCTGGCGGATGCGGTGGAGGCCATCATCGGTGCCGTCTATCTGGATGCCGGGATGGTTCAGGCGCAGAAGCTGATCCTGAACTGGTTTCAGCAGCGCTTGGATGGCATTACGCTGGACGATACCACCAAGGATAACAAGACCCGTTTGCAGGAATTACTGCAGGCGCGCAAACTGGGATTGCCGGACTATGACATCGTGGATGTGTCTGGAAAATCCCATGCGCAAAAATTTGTAGTCAGTTGCAATGTGCCGGAACTGTTGTTGTCTGCCACTGCCGAGGGGCAGAGCCGACGCCAGGCGGAGCAGATTGCAGCTGGAAAAGTACTGGCTGAATTGGAAGGTGATGAAAGTGGCGGATAATACTCGCTGTGGTTACGTGGCGATCGTGGGGCGACCCAATGTGGGTAAGTCCACGTTGATGAATCACCTGCTGGGTCAGAAGATCAGTATTACTTCCCGCAAGCCGCAGACTACCCGTCATCGTGTGCTGGGCATCAAGACCGAGGGTGCAGTCCAGGCAATCTATGTGGATACTCCCGGAATCCATCAACAGGAGCCAAAAGCCATTAACCGCATGATGAATCGGGCCGCCACCGGTTCGGTGAAGGATGTGGACGTGATCGTGATGGTGGTGGATGGCCTGAAATGGAATGAAGGGGACGAGCATGTGTTGCAAAAACTGCGTTCCAATCGGGCTCCGGTCATCCTCGCTATCAACAAATTGGATGCCATCGAGGATAAGGCGGCTTTGTTGCCTCATATTGAGGAGCTGTCAAAGAAGCGGGAATTCGCTGCTATTGTTCCCATCTCCGCCCTGCGCAATCGTCAGCTGGAGCAGTTGGAGGAAGAAATCTTCCAACGCCTGCCGGTCAGCGAATTCTTCTATCCTGAAGACCAGATTACCGATCGTTCCATGCGCTTTCTGGCGGCCGAGACAGTGCGTGAAAAACTGATGCGCCAACTGGGCAAGGAGTTACCTTACTCCTGCTCGGTGGAAATTGAAGAATTTGAATTCGATAACAATGTCTGGCATATCAGTGCGCTGATTCTGGTGGAGAAAGCCAGCCAGAAACGGATTGTGATTGGGGACAAAGGTGATCGTTTGCGCAAAGTGGGAACCGAAGCCCGCCAGGATATCGAGAAACTGATGGAGGCCAAGGTCATGCTGAAGCTTTGGGTGAAAGTCAAGAGCGGTTGGTCTGACGACGAGCGTGCACTGCGTAGCCTGGGCTACGATGATGGCCAATACTGACCTCGGTTATCTACTCCATAGTCGCCCGTATCAGGATAGCAGTGTCATCTGCGATTTTTTGCTGGAGCATCATGGCAGAGTGTCGCTGTTGTATAAAGGCGTGCGTAAGTCTGGTAAGCAGGGGGCCAAGGGCCGTTTGCTGCAGCCGTTTTCTCCGCTTGCGGTCAGCTTTGAAGGGCGTAATGAACTCAAGTCCGGCCGTTTGCTGGAAGCCGCCGGGGCTCCTGTTTTTCTGGTGGGGGCTCAACTTTACAGCGGATTGTATGTGAACGAGCTGCTGGTTCGGCTGCTGCACCGGGAAGAACCCAGCCCGCCTTTGTTTGAGTATTACCGCCAGGTTATCCAATCCCTGAAATCACTGCAGATCGAGCCGGTGCTGCGACGCTTTGAGCGACACCTGTTACAGGAACTGGGCTACGAACTCACCCTGCAATGGGATGTGGAGGGGAATTCCATCAACCCTGATATGCATTATCTCTATGTGCCGGACCAGGGGTTCTCTCCCACCTCGTCTGCTGGTTTGAACCAACCCCTGCGCCAACATAGCTTTTCCGGTCAGCACTTGCTTGCCATTGAGCAGCACGATTATGATGAACCTGAGGTGGCGAAAGCAGCCAAAAGATTGATCCGGTTGGCGTTGGCGCCCCATCTGGGTGACAAACCATTGCACAGTCGGGAACTGTTTAAACAACTCACACCGTAACTCAAAGGTTAAGCTCGTGCAGAATCAACACAATCGAATTTTATTGGGTGTCAACGTGGATCACATAGCCACTTTGCGACAGGCCCGTGGCACCCGCTATCCCGACCCGGTCCAGGCTGCCATGGTGGCTGAGGAAGCCGGCGCGGACGGCATAACGGTACACTTACGAGAAGACCGTCGCCATATTCAGGAGCGTGATGTTCGGGTAATGGTGGAAACCCTGCAAACCAGAATGAATCTGGAAATGGCGGTTACCGAAGAAATGATTGAGTTTGCTCTCAGTGTGTCACCGGCCCACTGTTGCCTGGTTCCGGAGAAGCGGGAGGAGTTGACGACGGAAGGTGGTTTGGATGTGGCTGGTCAGTTCGAGCGGGTACAGAGTGCAGTCACGCAGTTGGCGAAAGCGGGCATTGAGGTGTCGCTGTTTATCGATGCTGACCCGGAACAGATTCAGGCGGCCAAGCGCTCCGGTGCGCCGGTGATTGAGATTCATACCGGCGCCTTTGCGGATGCCGAATCCGGGCAGGAGCAACAGGCAGAATTACAGCGCATTAAGGACGGTGTCCTGTTGGGTAACGAATTGGGGCTGGTGGTCAATGCCGGTCACGGTTTGAATTACCACAATGTGGAACCTATTGCTGCCATCCCGGGTATTAATGAATTGAACATTGGCCATGGTATTATGGCGCGGGCGATGTTTACCGGTCTGGGAGAAGCCGTGCGCGAAATGAAACGTTTGATGTTGCAGGCCAGTGCATGATTCTGGGCATCGGCACGGACATTGTGACGGTTGCACGCATGGCGAATAAGCTGGATGGCAATGGAGATCGTTTTGCCAAGCGCTTGTTGACAGAATCAGAGTACGCCGAGTACGCAACCAAGCATAACGGCGCGGCCTATCTTGCCAAGCGTTTTGCCGCCAAGGAAGCGACCGTCAAGGCTATGGGTACCGGGTTCGCGGATGGTATCACCTGGAAGCACGTCTGTGTACGTAACAACGATAAGGGCGCCCCTTATATAGAGCTGAGCGGGCCGGCCCGGGACAAGGCTTTGGCGATGGGGGTGCAGCATGTCCATTTGTCCATCTCGGATGAAAGGGAGCACGCTGTCGCTTTTGTGATTCTGGAATCCTGAAGTCTATAATCCGGATTTTAGTGCGCCACCATATCCCGGTTTTGCTCGCACCAGTTGATCACGCGATCCACTTCATTTAATAGTGTGTTGGTGAGAATCTTAACGGCCTCGAACTTTTCCAGTTTCAGATTTTCTTCCAGCGCCTGGGAAGCTTCTTGCAGGTAGGGCACACCGGTATAACGGGTGGCGCCGTGCAGTTTGTGCACCACTTCCTGCAGGGTTTCATAGTCCTCGTCCTCCAGCAAAACCCGGATGGTATCCTTGTCCTTTTGCAGGGAGTTGAACAACATTTCCAGCATTTCTTCTGCCAGATCTTCCTTGTTGTTGGCCAGTTTTAGCCCCAAAACCATATCAACCGGTTCATCGGCGGCTCGCTCTGTGTGTATTTCAGATTCCAGCTCTTCCTCCGCTTGCAGGTTAACACCGGTCCACTTGTGGATGATGTGCATCAGCTGAGCTTCGTTGATGGGTTTGGTAACGTAATCATCCATACCGGAATTAAGGAGTGCATGTTTTTCGCTGGCCAGTGCGTGGGCGGTGACAGCAATGATGGGGGTATGAGTATCGCGGGCTTCCATGGCGCGGATGCGCCGAGCGGTTTCAACACCATCCATCACCGGCATCTGAATATCCATCAATACCAGATCAAAAGTGCGTTGCTCCATTTGTTGCAAGGCTTTGATACCGCTGTCACAGGATGTCACCGAAACCTTCAGATCCTCCAGTAGCGCGCACAATAGTTTCAGGTTGGCCGGGTTGTCGTCGACGGCAATAATGTTAAGGTCAGATGCTGTCAGGGTTGCCAGCGGCTCCGGAGAGCTGGAGGTATCCTTCGATCCAGTTTCAAAAGCGTCCGACTCCAGCAGGTTGCCCAACACCTCATAGGCTTTCTGCTGGCACAGTGGTTTGGTGATCAACGGTAATTGCTCGCCGTCCAGGAGTTCAGCCAGTGTGGTCTGGTCGGCCGGGTTGCCGTGGAGCACGATGGGAATCCGGTGGTGATTCAGTTTGCACAGTTGGGTAACGTCGGTGTATTGCGGTTTTTGGGCGTTAACCCCCAGGATCACGGCCTGCGGAAGCACGCTGTCGGTGGAGCGGAGCAGGTTGGTGAGCGCCCCGATATCAGAGTACTCAATCACTTCAATCTTGCGTTTCTGCAGGGAGTTGCGCAGGTTGGCCCGGACCGTGGCGTTGGCGTCACAGATGGCGATCTTGCAGCTTTGGTTGATGATCAGCGGCACGTAGGATGCGTCTTTGTTATGCACCTTGGCACGGAACGTAAACCAGAAAGTGGAACCCTGGCCCGGTTCGCTTTCCAGCCCGATTTCGCCGCGCATCTGTTCCACCAGATGTTTGGAAATCACCAGGCCCAGACCGGTGCCGCCAAAACGGCGGGCAGTGGTGGTGTCTGCCTGGCGGAAAGCACTGAACAGGGCCCGTTGCTGCTCCTTGGTGAGGCCAATCCCGGTATCAGAGACGGTGACTTTGATGGTGGCCATGTCATATTTCTGGTCATCCAGCATCACCCGGATCACCACTTCACCGTGCTCGGTAAACTTGATGGCATTGTTCACCAGATTGGTGAGGATCTGTTTCAAACGCAGCGGATCGCCGATCACACCGGTTGGTACATCGGAATAGAACAGGCTGACCTGCTCCAGATGCTTTTCATAGGCCAGCGGTGCCAGCATGGTCAGCACGTCCTCGACGACTTCCTGGAAGTTCAGGGGAATCTGGTCCAGAACCAGCTTGCCTGCTTCAATCTTGGAGAAGTCCAGAATGTCATTGATGATGGACAGCAGGCTTTCCGATGACTTCTGGATGGTGTCGAGATAGTCCCGTTGGGTAAGGGAAATATCACTTTTCAGCAGCAGGTTGGTGAAACCGATGATCCCGTTCAGGGGAGTGCGGATTTCATGGGACATATTGGCCAGAAATTCGGACTTGATGCGGCTGGCCTCCAGTGCTTCTTTTCTGGCCAGGTCCAGTTCGATGTTCTGGATTTCGATGGTTTCCAGGGTTTCCCGCAAATCCTCGGTGGCCTGGTCAACGTTCTGTTGCAGTTCCTGCTGGCCTTCAAGGATCGAGGAACCCAGTTGATTCAGCGCAGACTGCAGTGCGCGCAGTTCGCCGTAGGCGTCCTCCTTCAGTCGAACCTCGAGGTCACCGTTGCCCATTTCCGTGAGCGCGTTGTTGATGCCTTCCACCACCCTGCCAATGCCGTTGGCGAAGCGAATGGCCACAGCACCGCTGACGGCCAGGGCCAGGATCAGTAGCAGCACGGTGTAAAGCAGGCTGCGGTATTTCGCGATCACCAGGTTGGAGCGATCGATCTCCACCTCCAGCCAACCGGCATTCTCTTCCCCGCCGGCCAGTGGATGATAGGACGAGGCCGGGAAGATGGGATGGATAACCCGCAGGGTGGTGTCGGTCAGGCGCCCGGTGGCGTGTTTGATGTCGGGGTCAGGCAGAAGGGGGATTCCCTCCGGAAGGGGGCGCATCTTGGGGCCGGCCCGGGTGATCAGGGTTCCGTCCACTTCATGAATGGCCACGGAGCGGACGTTGTCTTCCTCCAGAATCCGCTGGGCATAGAAGGGCAGGGTATGGCCCTGGCGCTGGGTCATGCTCTCGAAAATGCCATGGGAGAAGGAGGCCGCGATCATTTCTCCCTGATCCAGCAGGGACTCGTCCAACTCCTGGAAACGCTGCAGGGTGAACAGGCTGGCGAGCACCAGACCAATCACCAGAACCGGTACCAGGCTTATGGTCAGGGCACGGGAGCGTAAGCCCATACCTTTCAATAAGTTAAATCGTTCTGTTAGCTTCACGTGGTTCGACCGATGGCTTTTTATTCAGTATAGCCATCTTCTCCTTATAAAATCCCTGTCAATCCCTATGCCGCCACCCCTCAAATTCGCGGTTGGTGGGGCCGTAATAAAAAAGCAGTAATGTTATGCGTCCGGCACCCGTGCAGGGTACAATAAGGCCCCGTTTATACAAAACAGTTAATCGGAACAATGCATTATCCCACGATTGAAGACTTTGTAGGAAATACGCCGCTGGTGCGTTTGCAGCGCCTGCCGGGGGACACCAGCAATACCATTTTGGTGAAGCTGGAGGGGAATAATCCCGCCGGATCGGTTAAGGATCGACCTGCACTGAGTATGATCCAGCATGCCGAGCAGCGGGGGTTGATCAAGCCCGGTGACACCCTGATCGAGGCGACCAGCGGGAATACCGGGATAGCTCTGGCCATGGCGGCCGCTATCAAGGGCTATCGGATGGTCCTCATCATGCCCGACAATATGAGTGCTGAGCGTCGTGCCGCCATGTCTGCCTATGGTGCGGAGCTGATTCTGGTGTCCAAAGAACAGAGTATGGAAGGCGCCCGCGACCTGGCGGACCAGATGCAGCGGGAGGGCAAAGGCCTGGTTTTGGACCAGTTCTCCAACCAGGACAACCCCCAGGCCCACTACGAGGGTACCGGTCCGGAAATCTGGCGGGATACCCGGGGCACCATTACCCATTTTGTCAGTTCCATGGGAACCACCGGCACTATCATGGGTACCTCCCGTTACCTCAAGGAGATGAATCCGGAGATCCAAATTGTAGGTTTACAACCGCGGGAAGGGGCTTCTATTCCCGGCATTCGCCGTTGGCCCAAAGAATACCTGCCCAGCATTTTCGATGCTTCCCGGGTGGATCAGGTGATTGATGTCGCGCAGAAGGATGCTGAGGTGACCATGCGTCGCCTGGCCAGTGAGGAGGGGATATTCTGTGGTGTCTCATCTGGTGGTGCAGTTGCGGGGGCTCTGCAGCTCTCCAGCCAATTGGAAAATGCCGTCATCGTGGCCATTGTCTGCGATCGCGGAGATCGCTACCTATCCACAGGCGTGTTCGACCCGGCCTGATCATGAATGTACTCGTCTTTGATATAGAAACCGTTCCCGACGTTGCGGGCGGGCGCCGTTTGTTTGGCCTGGAAGGGTTGGATGACGCTGCTGCCGCACAAGCCATGTTCAACCTCCGACGTCAGGAAGCCGGCAACGATTTTTTGCGTCATCACTTGCAGCGCATCGTTGCCATATCGGCTGTGTTTCGATCCCGTGACCAGATTGCAGTCTGGAGTCTGGGGGATGAAAACGCGGATGAAAAAACCATCCTGGAGAAATTCTTCGCCATCATCGAACGCTATTCTCCCACCTTGGTGAGTTGGAACGGCTCCGGTTTTGATTTGCCGGTGTTGCACTATCGTGCGTTGGTGCACGGTGTTGCCAGCCCCCGCTATTGGAATCAGGGCAATGAAGACCGGGAGTTTAAATGGAATAACTATCTCAGCCGGTATCATGAACGCCATACCGACCTTATGGATTTGCTGGCACTCTATAATAACCGTGCCTTTGTGCCATTGGATCAGATGGCTGCTCTGTTGGGCTTCCCCGGCAAGATGGGCATGAGTGGCGCAAAGGTGTGGGAGGCGTTCCAGGCGGGGGACATCAAAGGGATCCGTGACTATTGCGAGACAGACGTGCTCAATACATGGCTGGTCTATCTGCGTTTTCAACTGATTCGCGGTTACATCATGGACGAGGGATACCAGATGGAGCTGGATCTGGTGAAAGACTATTTACAGCGGGAAGCGCGTCCTCACTTCCAGGAATTTTTGCAACATTGGCAGGGTTCCGGCGTCACTGCCCGGGAAGCTGCATCCAACGAATCAGATGATGGTTCACATAACGGTTCACATAACAAAGGTAATTAAGGTTTAGCTGTACATGGCCAGAAGAAAACGCAAGCAGTCACTTCCCGTTGATCCGGTGAGTATTGAGATCACCGCTATGAGCCATGACGGCCGCGGCATTGGTCGTATTGAAGGCAAAACCACCTTCGTGGACAGTGCGTTGCCCGGCGAGACCGTGCGTTTCGTGTATACCCAAAAACGCGGCAAGTTTGATGAAGGGCGCACTGTCGAAGTGATTCAGGCGAGCTCTGACCGGGTTGAGCCCCGCTGTGCCCAAGCCAACATCTGCGGTGGCTGCAGTTTGCAGCACATGAGCCCCGATGCCCAGATCCAGATGAAGCAGGGTGTATTGCTGGAGCAGTTACAGCACTTTGGTGCACTGCAACCGCAAGAAGTCCTGCCACCGCTAACCGGTCCCGTATACGGTTACCGGCGCAAAGCCCGCCTGGGTGTGAAGTTCGTAATTAAGAAAGAATCGGTGCTGGTGGGTTTTCGGGAGAAACGCAACAGTTTTCTTGCTGAGATCGATCAATGCCATGTCTTGGCTGAAGAAGTAGGCTTGCGCTTTCCTGAACTCAAAGCGCTGATTATGTCTCTACAGGCCAAAAACTCGATTCCCCAGATTGAAGTGGCGAAAGGGGATGATGGTGTTGCCTTGATCGTGCGACACCTGGATGCCCTCAGCGAACAGGATCAGCTGGCGCTGCAAGCGTTCTGTGAACAGGCTGAGTTGCAACTTTATTTGCAGCCTGGCGGTAACGATACTGTGCACAAGGTGTGGCCTGAGGGCGAGGCGCGCTTAAGCTATCGCTTGCCCCGGTTTGATTTGCAGATGAAATTCCACCCCACGGACTTTACCCAGGTTAATCAGGATATTAACCAAGACATGATTGCCACAGCTCTGGAATTCATGGATGTACAGTCTGATGAGCGAATTCTGGACCTGTTTTGTGGTTTGGGGAACTTTACCCTGCCGTTGGCTACTAAGGCTGCTCAGGTCGTCGGGGTGGAAGGGGATGATGCCATGGTGGTGCGGGGGCGTGAAAACGCTGAATTCAATGGCTTGAATAACGTCACCTTTTATGGCGCTGATTTGACGAAACCCTTTGATGATCAGCCCTGGGCGCAGGGTGGTTTCGATAAGATTCTCATCGATCCTCCCCGCTCCGGCGCATTGGAGATCGTTGCTAAAATGACAGTCTTCAAACCGAAACGAATCGTCTATGTATCCTGTAATCCAGCGACTCTGGCCCGAGATGCCGGGGAGCTAAAAAAGCAGGGATACAAGCTGTTAAAAGCGGGTGTTATGGATATGTTTCCCCATACCACACATGTTGAATCCATCGCCGTATTTGAACCGGAATAAATTATGGTAACGGTGCGCAACCAGCAGGTAATTCGAGAAGACGGCAGCGTTGATCTGGATGCCTGGATCAGCCGTCTGAAGGACAAGGTGGAGATCAGCGATGAAGCTGGTTTGCGCGAGGTGGCGCTGTATGCCCAGGAGTTGGAGAACGCAGCCGTCGCCCGGGATGATGCCAAGTGGGAAAGCAGCAACAGTTTTCATACCGGGTTGGAAATCGCGGAAATCCTGGCGGAATTGCATCTGGATACGGACGCGTTGAAGGCCGCCGTTATTTATCGGGCCGTGCGGGAAGGCAAGGCTTCGCTTGGCAATGTGAGCAAGCGAACAGGTGGCGATATCGCCAAACTGATCGAGGGCGTGCTACGCATGGCAGCCATCAGCGCGGTGATGAATCCTGAGAATGCGGTGGTACTGGGGCAGGCAACCGACCAGCTGGATAACCTGCGTAAAATGCTGGTGGCCATGGTGGATGACGTCCGGGTGGCACTGATCAAATTGGCGGAGCGTACCTGTGCCATCCGGGCGGTAAAGAATGCACCGGAAGAACGTAAGCAGAAGGTAGCCCGCGAAGTATTTGATATCTACGCACCCCTGGCCCATCGTCTGGGCATTGGTCATTTGAAATGGGAGCTGGAAGATCTTTCTTTCCGTTATCTGCAGCCCGATGCTTATATGCGCATCGCAAAGCTGCTGGATGAGAAGCGACTGGATCGCGACGAATATATTCGCCGGGTGGTGGATCAGTTGCACAGTGCGCTGGCCCGAGTTGGGGTCGAGTCCGATATCAGTGGTCGGGCTAAACACATCTACAGTATCTGGCGCAAAATGAAACGCAAGAATATCGACTTCTACCAGGTTTATGATATTCGAGCGGTGCGTGTGTTGGTGCCGGACATTCGGGATTGCTACGCGGCTCTGGGGGTGGTCCATAACATCTGGCAGCACATTCCCCGGGAGTTTGATGATTACATTGCCACCCCTAAGGAAAATGGCTATCGCTCGCTGCATACTGCTGTTTTGGGACCGGAAGGCAAAGTGTTGGAGGTGCAGATCCGCACCCATGACATGCATGATGAAGCCGAACTGGGTGTGTGTGCGCACTGGCGTTATAAGGAAGGCAGTACCGGAAAAAGTGATAGCTATGACGGCAAAATTGCCTGGTTGCGTCAGGTCTTGGAGTGGCAGGAAGAATTGGGCGACAGTGCGGTCAGCAATGTGTTGTCGCAATTCAGTGAAGACATCATTGACGAGCGGGTTTATGTGTTCACCCCCGAAGGGCATGTGGTGGACCTGGCGCAAGGTGCAACTCCACTGGATTTCGCTTATCACATTCACACTGAGGTTGGGCACCGTTGCCGGGGCGCAAAGGTCAACGGCCGTATTGTGCCACTGAATTATCAATTGCGAACCGGTGAACAGGTTGAAGTGTTGAAAGGCAATGAATCCCGCCCCAGTCGTGATTGGTTGCAGCCTACATTGGGCTTCCTGGGAACCAACCGGGCCCGGGCCAAGGTAGTCCATTGGTTCAAGCTGCAGGATCGCGATCGCAATATCGAAGGTGGCCGCGAGTTACTGGATAAGGAATTCAAACGCCTGGATGTGGGCAAGCTGAACCTGGATCGGGTGGCACAATCCCTTAACCTGAAAACCGCCGATGATATTTACGCCGCAGTCGGTGCCGGTGATCTGCGTGTCAGTCAGGTGCTGAACAGCATTCAGGAGCTTGGCAGCGAAACCGGGCGCCAGCAGGAGCTGCTGCCTCTTGATATTCGCAAACCCAAAGTCAACCCTATTACTTCTGAGTTCAGCATCAATGGCGTGGATAATTTGATGACGTCCATCGCCGGTTGCTGCAAACCTGTTCCCGGTGATGAAGTGGTTGGCTATATCTCCGTTGGCCGTGGTGTCACAGTGCACCGCAAACATTGCAAGGAATTGCAGCGCCTGATGGAAATCCACGGCGATCGGGTGGTGGATGTGACTTGGTCTGCGGAGGCAGGCCGCACATATCCGGTGGAAGTGTTCATCAAGGCCTATGACCGCCAGGGATTGTTGCGTGACATTACCCAGGTTTTAGCCCATGAACGGGTAAACGTGACGGCGATCAATACCAAGTCAAATCCGACCGATAATACTGCAACCATGCAGGTTACGATGGACATTAACAGTTTGGCAGGGTTGGGGGATGTGCTCGGGCGCATCAATCAGCTTTCCAATGTGATCGAGGTGCGGCGTTCGCACCAAGGGCCGGGTAGTAGTGATGAGCAATCTCGACATTGATCTCAGCACCGCCACCCCGTTGGAACGGATTCGCTATTTGATGGCGCGTTTGCGTGAGCCCGAAGTCGGCTGCCCTTGGGATCTGAAGCAGACCTATAGCACCATCGCGCCGTTCACCATTGAAGAAGCCTATGAAGTGGCGGACACCATCGCCAGGGGCGATTTTGAGCACCTGAGGGAAGAGTTGGGCGACTTGTTTTTTCAGGTGGTGTTCTACAGCCAGATGGCCGAAGAAGAAGGGCGTTTCCATTTCGATGAAGTCCTGGCGGAGCTGGAAGCAAAACTGGTCCGGCGTCACCCCCATGTGTTTCCGGAAGGTACCCTGCAAAGCCGTATTGAACCTGGGCAACAAATTTCTGAACAGACCATTAAATTCAACTGGGATGCCATCAAGCAGCAGGAGAAGGCAGAGAAAAAGCAATTAGGCGAATCCATTTTGGATACCATGCCCGGCGGTATGTCGCCACTGAAACGGGCCCATAAGCTACAGAGTGTGGTGGCGAAAAAAGGGTTCGATTGGCAAGACCCCACACTTGTTATGGCCAAACTGGAAGAGGAAATCGGCGAGCTGGGTGCAGAGGTGTATGGTAAGGCGCCTACCGAATTGATTGCTGATGAACTGGGTGATCTGATGTTCTGCTGTGTCAACCTTGCGCGCCATTACAAACTGGACCCGGAAATGGTTATGGTCAAAGCCAATCAGAAATTTGAACGGCGTTTCCGTACCCTGGAGCGCGCCCTCAAGGATCAGGGTGTATCATTGGATGAAGCCAGCCTGGAACAGATGGAGCAGGAATGGCAACGAGCGAAGTTGGCGCAGCCAGAAGAGGTGACCCCAGAGGGTAATGGCAATGACTAATCTGGTGGACAAATTCGGACGCAAGGTGAACTATCTGCGAATTTCGGTGACGGATCGTTGCGATTTTCGTTGCGTCTATTGCATGGCAGAGGAAATGACCTTCCTGCCGCGTACCCAGATTCTCTCGCTGGAAGAAATTCATCGTATTGCCAATGCCTTTGTTGATCTGGGTGTGAAGAAGATCCGTCTTACCGGTGGTGAACCCCTTATCCGACGCAATGTGATTACGCTTATTGAGAAGCTGGGGCAGATGCCCATGCTGGATCAGTTGGTGATGACCACAAACGGATCGCAGTTGGAAAAATCTGCGCCGCTTCTGAAGCAGGCTGGAGTAAAACGCATCAATATCAGCCTGGATAGCCTGGATCCTGAACGGTTTCGAAATCTGACCCGAACCGGTGATTTGTCCCAGGTCTTGAACGGCATTGATGCGGCGCTGGGGCAGGGCTTTGATAGCGTCAAAATCAACGCTGTCATACTGAAGGGGCGCAATGATGATGAAATTCTGCCGTTGATCGATTTCGCTCGTGCTAAAGGAACGGACATTACATTCATAGAAGAGATGCCGCTGGGGAATATCTCCGAACACCAGCGGGATGAGTGTTTCATGTCTTCAGAAGCCGTGCGGGAAGTGATTAGCAGCCGTTATGCTCTGAACCCCATCACTCACTCCAGTGGTGGCCCGGCCCGCTACTATCGGTTTGAGGACAGTGCCAGCAAGGTGGGGTTTATCTCACCCCATAGCCATAATTTTTGCGGCGACTGCAACCGCGTGCGTTTAACGGCAGAAGGCCGTCTCTTGTTGTGTCTGGGCAACGAACATTCCGTCGATTTGCGAGCGGTGGTGCGATCCACTGATGACGATGCTGTTCTTCGGCAAGCTATTGTCGATGCCATGGGGTTGAAGCCGGAACAGCATTATTTTGATTTGCAGGATGAGCCCCAGATCGTTCGCTTTATGAATATGACCGGCGGTTGAACTCGTTGAGAACGGAAGGTTCGGCCCGCTGGTATTAAATTAATTGATATTAGGAACCAAACCATGAGTGCATCTGCAGAATTTATCCCGGTCAAAGTCGCCATTTTGACTGTGTCTGATACCCGAACAGAAGATACCGATACCTCCGGAAAACTTTTGCAGGAAAGCGTGACGGCCGTTGGCCATGAGGTAACGGACAAGAGGATTTCCCTGGACGATGTTTATCAGATTCGCGCCATTGTGTCTGCGTGGATTGCCTCGGCGGAAGTGGAAGCGATTCTGATCACCGGTGGTACCGGTTTTTCCGAAAGGGATACCACACCTGAAGCGGTGGAGCCTTTGTTCGACAAGCAGATAGAAGGGTTCGGTGAGCTGTTCCGTCAGATTTCCTATTCCGAAATAGGTACCTCTACGGTGCAATCCCGGGCTGTCGGTGGTTTGGCGAATAATACCGTGATTTTCTGCATGCCGGGTTCCACCAACGCCTGCCGCACGGCCTGGGGCGGTATCATTCGGGAGCAACTGGATTCCACCCATAAGCCCTGCAATTTTGTGAAGCTGATTACGGATCATCGTTTGAATGTTGAAGCCTGCGAGTCCCGCGGATGAGTCATTGTGACCAACCTGGCTTAAGGTCTGTAGAGGATGCGTTAGAGCATCTTTTGCAATCGGTGGAGGTTGCAGCAAACACGCAACGGGTGGCACTGACGGATGCCCTGGGGCGTGTTTTAGCCAGTGATATTTTATCGGCAGTGGATGTCCCACCCGCCGATAACAGTGCCATGGACGGATACTGCCTGCGTTATGAGGATTTTAATGCGGGTGCGCAGTATCCGGTGTCACAGCGTATTCCGGCAGGCACGGCGCCAGAGCCGCTGCAGCCCGGTACTTTGGCCCGCATTTTTACCGGTGCCGAGTTGCCATCCAATGCGGACACGGTGGTGATGCAGGAAGATGTCACCGCAACCGAAAACGGAGTGGTAATCAACACCTCGCTAAAGCCGGGACAAAACGTGCGCCCAGCAGGTCAGGACATACGGCACGGGCAGGTTGTACTGGCCAAGGGATGCCGTATCCGTCCTCAGGAAATGGGCTTGCTGGCGTCGGTGGGCGTGGCGGAGGTTGAGGTTTACTCCCCATTGAAAGTGGCCATACTATCCACCGGCGACGAATTGATTGAGCCTGGTAATCCGTTACAGGCGGGACAAATCTATAACTCAAACCGCTACACCCTGATTGGCCTGTTGAAAGGGTTGGGCATGGAAATTCTGGATCTGGGGATCGTTCCCGATGATCTGGAACAAACGGAATCCGCATTCATCCGTGCCGCCGCGGAAGCGGATGTGGTTATCAGCAGTGGCGGGGGGTCGGTTGGTGAAGAAGATCATATCAAAACCATGCTGGAAAAACTGGGTCAGCTGGCTTTTTGGAAGCTGGCGATAAAGCCGGGCAAACCCTTTGCGTTCGGCTCCATTATGGAAACCCCTTTTGTGGGGTTGCCGGGAAACCCGGCGGCGGTGTTCGTTACTTTTGCCCTGCTGGCCCGGCCCTGGTTGTTGAAGATGCAGGGAGCCACCGGGTATCTGGCGCAAGAGGTGTTAGTGCCCGCCGGATTCAGTACCCGTAAGACCGGTGGACGTCAGGAGTATTTGCGCGCCCGTTTGCTGGAAACCGAATCCGGTCCTCAGGTTGAGATCTACCCCAATCAAAGTTCCGGTATTCTGTTTTCTGCCTGTTGGGGAAACGGCTTTGCAGTGATCCCCCCGGGTCAGGTGGTTGCCGAAGGGGATCCGGTGCGTTTTCTGCCTTATGATGCGGTATTGAATTAACGGTACCGTTTTTAGCGATATTGGGCGAGTTTGCTGATGTAGGTTTCCATCGCCTTGTCAGCGGACATGCCTTTCAGCTTTTCCCAGGCGCCATATTTTGCGCGGCCTACAAAGTCAGTCAGGCCGGGTTTTTTGCCCTTTACATCCCCTTCGGTTGCCTGTTTAAACAGAGCATAGAACTCCAGTTTCAAATTATTATCCGGCTTGAAATCGCCATTCCCCGATTGCACAAAATTCACTGCGTCTTCAAATTGTTGCTTAAGCTCGCTCATAAAATTTTACCTGTTCTCGTTGTTGTGGGGTTTATTATAGAGATTCCGACGCCGGATGCATCAGCCTTATAACCTCTCATGTGGATTGGCGATGATGGCATAAACGGTTATGGGGAATTTGTCTAAGGGAAAACTGGCGAAAGCGGCTCCCAGCGTGCAGGATTATATGGAAACAGAGCAATCGGGGAGCGCAGACCATGGATTCCGTGTACTACTCAATGTGTAACTTATTCAAGCAGTTGGGTTTGCCCAATGAGCCGGAAAACATCGATGAATTTATCAGTCGGCATCGTGCGTTATCGGATGGTGTGCGTATTGAACAAGCCCCATTTTGGTCGGATTCCCAGGCCCAGTTCCTGAAAAGCGCCATCGAAGAGGACTCCGAATGGTGCGAGGCGGTGGATCAGCTGGACGCCCGGCTTCGCTATTGATTGCCTGACTTTTATCATTTTCTCTCCTATCTTTTATAAAATTGTGGCTGGATGGCCGGTCATGACAATTTTGTCGTGTGTGCTTGTGGACGTCTTACTTTCAGACAATTAGCATTAGTGCGCTTTGCGATTATGCAGCCCAACAGCACCTTTAGAAGTGTGAATTATGATTCGACTACAACAACTTAACCTTGGCGACCTGAATGTGGGTCCGCTCAAGCGCCCTTATGTGGCTTTGATGATGGATGTCATCGGCCGGGGCTTGGAAGCCGCCAGTCAGGTGGATGAAACTATTCAGAGGGAAGTGCGAAAATTACCGGATGGGTTTATGTTCGATATGCGGGCCTTACCCGACGGCCCATGCTTTGTTATGCAAAAGGATGGCGACAGCACTCTGAGCTACATTGGCAGTACAGCGCCCCGCAAGCCGGATGTGTCACTCAAGTTCAAGCATCTCAATCACGCGTTTCTGGTTTTGTCTTTTCAGGAAGGCACGGCCCGGGCCTTTGCCAACGACCGTCTGTTGGTGGATGGTGAAATTGCCTATGCGATGAAACTGGTTCGTTGCCTGAATCGTATGGAAAGTCTGATTCTGCCTAAAGTAGTGGCCGTACGGGCTTTGAAACGCTACCCCCAGTTGTCACTGAAAGAGAAACTGGCAGATGGTGGCCGCATTTATACGCGCTTAGTAAAAAACCTGGTTTGGGGTTAATCCAATGACAAAAGCATATTACGAATTTTTCTGTCCAGTGAAGATTGTTGCCGGTAACGCTGCATTGGAGCATATTCCCTATGAGCTGCGTACACTGGCAGCTTCCCGTCCCATGATTATTACCGACAAGGGCGTACGTGGTGCGGGTCTGGTGGATCACGTGTTGGGGGCCTTTGCCGAAAGTGGTATGGACGTGGTGGAAATCTTTGATGATGTTCCGCCCGATTCTTCCACAACCGTGGTCAAGACCATCGCCAAGCTCTATCGCGACAGTGGTTGTGACTCCATTATCGCGGTGGGTGGCGGCTCGGTGATTGATACCAGCAAGGGCGTGAATATTCTGGTCTCGGAAGACGGTGAAGACCTGTCCGAATTCTCTGGTGTGGGTGTGTTGACCAAGCCATTGAGGCCGTTCTTTGTGGTGCCTACCACGGCGGGCACCGGATCAGAGGTTACCCTGGTGGCGGTTATTTCAGATCCGGAAAAGGGTGTCAAACTGCCCTTTACCTCGTATTTTCTGCTACCCAATGCGGCGATTCTGGATCCCCGCATGACCCTGACCCTGCCGGCCCATATCACCGCCATGACGGCGATGGATGCCCTGACTCATGCGGTGGAAGCCTTTACCTGCATGGGTAAGAATCCCATTAGTGACGCCTATGCCGTATCGGCCATCAAAAAGATCAGTGAAAACCTGATGACTGTGCTGAACACACCAGATGATGTGGATGCCCGCTTGGAACTGGCACAGGCGTCTACCATGGCCGGAGTGGCTTTCTCCAATTCCATGGTGGGGCTGGTGCATTCCCTGGGGCATTCCCTGGGCGCACTCTGTCATTTGCCCCATGGCTTATGCATGAACCTGTTCCTGCCCTATGTGTTGGAGTACAACCTGGCTGAGCGGGGCGACATCATTGGTGAGTTGCTGCTGCCGTTGGCTGGAGCCGATGTGTATGCGAGTACGCCGGCGTCAGAGCGGGGTCGGGCTGCGATCAACACCATCCGTGAAATGCGCGATGAACTCTATCGCCGTTGCAAGTTGCCGCGCAGTCTGTCGGAAACCGGCAAGGTAACCAAGGATCAGATTCAGAAGATCGCAGAGATGGCCCTGGACGACGGGTCGATTATCTTCAATCCGGTGGAAGTGGATCTGGCGGATGCGATTGCCGTGCTGGAAAAGGCCTGGTAGAGCGTTTCGTTTCGGATATTACATTCCGGATATTAAAAGCCCGCTCAAATCCAGACTTCAGATCTGAGCGGGCAGCGCAGGAAGCGGGTTGTTAGCGTGCTTAAAGCGCGCTTTCGAATTCCTGTTTATTCAGGGTGGGGCCCTGAAAGTTTGCCTTTCTTGCTTGCGTGGTTGGTTTGTATTCAGCCAATTTGCGCTGAATATCTTCCTTGTTAACCATGACTACTTGCTTTGGCATCGACGCTCTGGCTTGAATCTTTTTCTTTTTCAAGTGAGTCTGGATCAGTTTGATCATGCTGGGTAACCTCAATAAATCAATCTTGCAAATTGCCTGATGTTCCCCCCAAACGAGCTTTTATATAATTGCCTAGTCTGGTTTGTGCTCTGGGCGGTTTTTATTCTTTTTGTTTAATCGCTTGTTGTAGATAGTGTAAATTGCCTCGACACCGTCGAGTAGCGGCAAGTTTCAAAAGTGTTAAGGGTGTCAAAATCTGACAGGTGCTGTCGCTACCAAGTGTGAACCGGGTAACAAAAGCGTCTCAATACGGCAATGGTTGACATAATTTGGCACCTGTCACCAGCGATATCACTTAGGAAAATATGACCGACTATGGACCGGAATTTCGATGATCTGGCGTTACAGTTTTCCCAGAGAATATACAGTGGCACCAAAGGCCGGATCCGCCTGGCGCTGTTGGAGCGGGATCTGGAGGACGTGTTGGGGGCGGAACTGAGCGCGCGCCCGTTAAGGGTGCTGGATGCCGGTGGCGGGGAAGGGCAGTTCGCCCGGTGGCTGGCGGCCAGGGGGCATCAGGTTACCCTTTGTGACCTGTCCCGGGTAATGCTGGATAATGCGCGCCTCGCCGCAGAAGCAGAGGGGCTGGCGGGACATTTTACGTTCATTCAGGGTGCCATTCAGGATCTGCCGGATGCAGACCCCGCCTATGACCTGGTACTCTGTCATGCCGTGCTGGAATGGGTGCAGGATTGGCAGGGATTGTTGCGCAAACTGAGTTCACAGCTCAATGTGGGGGGCAATCTCTCACTGATGTTTTACAACCGCCATTCTACGGTTTTCCGCAGCCTGGTGCGGGGCTATTTTGATCGTATTAACAACGATAAGCTGCAGGGTAGTGGTAAGGGCCTGACGCCGCTCTACCCGTTGGTCCCCGAGGAAGTGGTCAGCTTCCTGTCCGAGCAGGGCTGGGCTGTATTGAGCAAGAGCGGCATCCGGGTGTTTCATGACTATATGCACCAGGAAATTTTGGCTCGCCGCTCGGCGGAGGATATTGTTGCTCTGGAAAAGCGTTTCTCCAGGGAAGAGCCGTATCGGTCCCTCGGGCGCTACTATCATGTGATGGCCCGACGGGTCGCTTAGCGCTGGGTTCACAGTAATCATAGTAAATCAGAGGCGTGTGCTGACAGGAGCTTTGGGAGTTCAAATGAATAAACTGTTTAAACTGATGCCGGTTTTGTTGCCGGTTTCGATCATTGTGGCGCTGAGCTTCCCAGCGTTGGCGCTGGGGGTACGTTTTGATATTTGGGGGTTCCGTTTGGCGCTGCCCTTATTGGCAGGCGCGGCCCTGACGGCCGCAATTCTGCTGGCATTGGCGGGGGTGGGGCTGCTGGCCGCGCTGCGTCGACAGCAGAAGAAAACCGCGCTGCAGGGCATCTGGATCATTGTGGTACTGGCGGTGCCTGTGGCAATGGTATTCAGTCATGGACTCAAGGCCAGTCAGTTGCCGGTGCTTTATGACATCAGCACCTCCTGGGATAATCCACCCCCCATTGCTGAACGTCCGGAGGGGGCCAACCCGTTGCAATCTGCAGAGACCAATCGTGAGTTGCAGCGGGCGGCTTATCCTGAGGTGACATCGTTGGTGCTGAGTCAGCCGCGGGAGGAGGTTCTGGCCAGGGTGGAGCAGGTGGCCAAGACTTTCGGTTGGGGGAACATTTCTGTGGATACCGAAACCGGCATTTTAACGGCCTCGGATACCACCTTCTGGTTCGGCTTTGTGGATGATGTCGCTGTGCGGGTGACTGCGCTGGCTGAAGGCGGTACCCAAGTCGATGTTCGCTCTGTGAGCCGGGTGGGTAAAAGTGACTTGGGTAAGAATGCTGACAGAATACGTTCGTTTCTGGCTGCGTTGCGTGTATAACCTATTGATGTTCTGCTAAAAAATGTAACCCTGCATGCCTCTGGGCGGGTTCTGCGCTATGATCATAAAGGAAAGGGGTTCCTGTTATGAGAGAGCGATGTTCGCCGGATGAAACAAACTGAATACAGCAAATTGATACGGCAGGGTTCGCCGATGCTCTGCTGCGTCCTGCTGATGGTTTTTCTGCTTTTGTCATCCGTCTTCACCGGCACCGCAGTGGCAGCCACGCCAACGGAACCTCCCGCCACTACCCCAAGTGCGCCCGACCCATCCCATTTTCCTTTAGTGTTACCCAGTCAGTTACTGCACGACCCTGCCGGTAAGCTGGTTATCGAAGACCTTCTCGCTCATCGGGATTTCAATTGGGAGTCAGTCAAGGACCCAATCGTAAACCTGGGTTTCAATACGGATGCGATCTGGGTGCATGTCAGTATTCCGGACTTTGTTGTTGGAAAGGACCATCTGTTGGAGGTTGGTTACCCGCTGTTGGACCAGTTGGATCTCTATTTCATAAGCCGTGGTGAGGTTATCAAGCAGATCAACACCGGTGACCAGCGTTCTTTCTGGCAACGTCCTATCTGGCATCGAAATTACCTCATGGAGATCCCGTCTGCCGACAGTGGGTCACTTGAACTGTATATGCGGGTGCAGAGTGAAGGCTCCATAGAAATTCCATTGCGGGTCTGGAGTCGTGACGCGTTCTGGAATGTGGAACAGGGTAATTTGCTATTGAAAGGGGCCTTCGCCGGCGTGTTGCTGGTCATGATCTTCTACAATGTCTTTGTGTTTCTGGTGGTGCGGGATCAAAGCTATCTGTATTACGTGGGTTACGGTGCCTCAATCCTGTTATTCCAGTTGTCTGTGGATGGTCTGGCCTATCAATATATGTGGCCGGAATTAAAAAGCTGGCATCAAACCAGCCTGATTCTGTTCATCGCTTTTGCAGCAGTGTTTCGTTGTATGTTTACCATTTCCTTTTTGGACTTGACGAAGCGCTGGCCGATGGCGGCCTGGATACTGACGGCCGTTGTGACAGCAGCCTTGTTGCTCTCCACACTCTCCATTGTTCTGCCCTATAACCTGGCGGTAAAGCTGGCGACCATACTGGTGTTGCCCAGTACCTTGTTGTGTTTGGCAATTGGATCGGTATTGCTCTACCAGGGCATGCGCAGAGCTCGCTATTTTGTCGCGGGTTGGCTGGTTTACTTCGTTGGGGCATCATTGTTTGCGCTTGCCAAAATGGGCTGGATCTCGGTATCCGTCATGTCGGAATATCTGCTTCAGATAGGCGTGACTTTTGAGGTGGTGCTGTTTTCAATGGCCTTGGCAGACAGTATTAATCTGGAGCGACGGGAAAAGCAGAAAGCGCAGCGCCAATCCATTCAAAACCTGGAGCGTTACCGGTCGCTTTATGAGAACGCCGCAGAAGGGATCTACCAAAGCGACCTGGACGGACAGCTGATTGCAGTCAACCCTGCCATGGCTAACATGCTGGGATACAGCAGTCCTGATGAGTTACTGGCAGCCTTTTCCCAAAAGGAAGTGACTGAGTTTTTGAGTGAGGCGGATTATCGTGGTCTGACCCACAACATTATGGAGAAAGGTAAAGCCCACCACTTTGAGATGAAAGGTTTTCGTCGGGATGGGCAAACTTGCTGGTTGTCAGTATCGGCAAAAGTGATCTCGGGTACGGAGTGGGGGCGGGACGCGATTGTCGAAGGTTTTGTGTTTGATATTACCCAGCGTAAACGTAACGAAGAACAACTGGTGTTTTTGTCCAGGCATGATCCTCTGACCGGGCTGGTGAATCGCCGTGAATTTGAAAGCCGTTTGTATCAGGCATTGGAAGAGGTGCATCACCAGGGAGAGCATCATACTTTGCTACTGTTGGATCTGGATCAGTTCAAACTGGTGAACGATACCTGTGGCCATGTGGCGGGCGATGAATTGCTGCGGCAGGTGACCCAAATTCTTCGTCAACTCACTCGTGGCGGGGATGTTTTGGCCCGCTTAGGGGGGGGTGAGTTTGCCATTCTGTTGACTAATTGCGTCGAGGCCAACGCGGTGAATGTGGCGGAGAAAATCCGCACCCAGATTCAGGTAATGCGGTTTGAGTGGGATGGCAGAGCGTTTAATCCGGCCGGCAGTCTTGGTCTGGTTCATCTTACGCAGCAAATGGAATCGGTGAAAGAGGTAATGAACATTGCGGATGCCGCTTGCCTGAGTGCCAAAAATTCCGGCCGCAACCGCGTGCATGTTTATGACCCCAAAGACACCTTGCTCGCAACACATCAAACCCAACTGGAATGGGCCTCACGAATTTCCGAATCCATAGAACACGACCATTTTCAATTGTATGTGCAGCCCATTGCGGCACTGTCTGGAGATACCTATTCCGGTAACAGCTACGAAGTGTTGCTACGCTTGCAGTATGGGAATGAAATGGTGTTTCCCGGTACTTTCCTGCCAGCGGCAGAGCGTTATAACCTGATGCCCCAGGTGGATCGCTGGGTGGTTGGGACCCTGTTCCGTTGGCTGGCCGGTAACCCTGAGAAGCAGAACGGGATTGCGGATATTTCCGTAAACCTGTCCGGTTTAACCCTGGGTGACAACGAGTTCCCTGCGTTCCTGCGGGAACAATTTCAGCGCTATCGCATTGCACCGGAAAAAATCTGTTTTGAAATTACCGAAACCATTGCCGTCACCAACCTGTCGAATACGTTGCGGTTTATTGAGGAGTTTCGTGCCATTGGCTGCAGCTTTTCCCTGGATGATTTCGGCAGTGGTTTCTCATCCTATGGCTATCTTAAAAATCTGCCTGTGGACTATTTGAAAATTGATGGCGCCTTTATCAAGGATATGGTTGATAGCGAAATTGATCGTGCAATGGTGGAATCCATTAACCGTATCGGCCACGTGATGGGTAAGAAAACCATCGCTGAATTCGTGGAAAATGACGATATCGCCGATCTTTTGCAGCGTATCGGAGTGGACTACGGACAGGGATACGGCATCTCCCGACCATTCCCGATTGATGAGATAGAAGCCATCAAGTCCGCCGGTTAGGAGGACTCGATGGCGCAACGACTTATCAGTCCGTCATTGCCAGATCATCCATTACCGCTTTCAAAAAACGCGCCGCTTCACCACCGGTAATCACCCGGTGATCAAAGCTCAGGCTTAACGGCAGGAAACGATGGCTGGCAAAGCCTATGCCGGTGTCCACCACATTGCTATAAATTCTTCCTGCGCCCAAAATGGCCACCATCGGTGGCACCACAATGGGATTGCCATAGCGTCCGGCAATGGTGCCATAGTTGGATAGGGTGATGGTGGCTCCGCTCATTTCACTGGGGGGGATGGTCCGGTTTTTTACGTCCTGGCGCAGACGATTCATGCCTTCCCGCAGGTCACCAGGTTCCCGTTCCGCTACGTTGCGCAATACCGGTACAAACAGGCCATCCGGCGTGTCGACTGCGATACCGAGGTCCACTTTCTCGATGACACGGAATGTGTCGTTACTGCTGTCATACCAAGCGTTGAGATTGGGCTCCTGCTTACTGGCGTTGGCGATGGCTCGCACCAACCGCAAGGTGATGTCTTCTTTAGCGGGCCAATGATCAATGTCCACATCATCGTTGATGGTGACTTTCACCACTTCCGCATGGGCCTTGGCCATGTTGCGGGCCATGCTGCGGCGTACACCTTTTAGCGATTGTGCCTCACCTAAATCCTGGGTAAGACGGGCTGCCCGTTCCACATCGTCGCTGGTGATCATGTGATGATTGCCGGTGCCGGATATTTTGCTCAGATCCACTTTCAGCCGTTTCGCCAACGCACGAATCGCTGGGGTGGCCAGCGGTACGCTGGGGCCGGGGCGATAGGGGCTACCGATAACAAACTGTTCTCGCTCTGAATGTTGTTCTTTGGCAGCCTCCATCTTTCCCACCACCGTGCCGGTGTCCTCCTGTTGTTCTCCCTGAAATTCCAGAAGTGGTTCGCCGGTGTGGATCAGGTCGCCTTCCTCACCAAAACAGGCGGCAATGGTACCGTCCTGGGGGGCTGGTATATCGACGATGGCTTTCGCTGTTTCCACCGAGACGATGGTTTGTCCCGTGGTAACGCTGTCGCCGGGTTTGATGTGCCATTCGACGATTTCCGCTTCCTGCAGGCCTTCGCCCAGATCCGGTAGTTTGAAATATTTCATGAGGCCTCCAGCGTTTTCACGGCCGCGTCTACGATGTCGCTTGCGCTGTTCATGTAGATGTTTTCCCGTTGCAGGTAGGGCATGGGGGTGTCAAATCCGGTGACCCTGGCAATGGGAGCCTGCAGGCTCCTGAATGCCTGTTCCTGAAGCGTTGCACTGATTTCCGCCGCCACGCCACAGTGGCGAGCCGCTTCCTGGATGATGACGCAGTGCCCGGTTTTCTGCACGGAGGCCACCAGTGTGTCGATGTCCAAAGGGCTGATGGTGGCAACGTCGATGACTTCAGCGGAAATACCCTGTTGCTGCAGTTTATCGGCAGCCTGCAGGGTTTCGTGCACCATGGATCCCCAGCTGATCAACGTAATGTGCTCGCCCTGGCGCAGTGTGTAGCAGGTGTCCAGGGGTAGCCCCACGCCATCGTCATAGATTTCCTGTTTCACCATACGATAGATGCGCTTGGGCTCCAGAAAAATGACGGGGTCCGGATCTTCAATGGCACTTAACAGCAGGCCATAGGCCCGGGTGGGGGATGAGGGGATGACAACCCGAATGCCGGGGATGTGGGCAAACAACGCTTCTGTGCTTTCAGAATGATGTTCCGGCGCGTGAATACCACCACCGTAGGGCGCCCGTAACACCATAGGGCAGGTCAACCGACCCCGGGTGCGATTACGCAGCCGCGCGGCATGGGAAACGATATGTTCCATGGTCGCGTAAATAAATCCCATGAATTGAATCTCGGCCACCGGTCGCAATTTCTGCGCAGCCATACCCACGCTGATGCCGGCAATCAGGGTTTCCGCCAACGGTGTGTCCATGACCCGCCGGTGACCAAAACGATCTTTTAGTCCCACTGTGGCTCGAAACACGCCGCCATTGGTGGCGACGTCTTCGCCCAGAACCACAACATTGGAATCCTCATCCATGGCTCTGTGCAGCGCCATGTTAATGGCTTCGATCATGGTGACAACGTGAGGTGTTTTGCTATCCACCGGTTTGTGTTGTTGACTGAGTGTGGCAATGTTTTCATGCATACCCATATTCATTCGCCTCCCAGTTTGGCCAGCTTTTCCACGGCCTGTTGTTTTTGTCGTACCAGGTGAGTCGGGGTTTCTTCGAACAGATAATCAAACAGATCTTCAACCGGCTGTGGTGGCTGTGATAAATAGGTTTGTACAGCCTTTTCCACTTCCTGCTTGCATTGTTCCTGTAACGTCTGTTCCTGCTCCTCATCCCATAAACCCCGTTCATGCAGATAGGTTTGTATGCGTTTTATCGGTTCCCGTTTCCAGGCGTCATTCACTTCTTCATGAGAACGGTAACGGGTGGCATCGTCGGCCGTGGTGTGATCGCCCAGGCGATAGCTGACAGCTTCAATCAGGGTGGCGCCCTTGCCGCTGTGGGCTTTTTTAACGGCGTAGTGAACCGCATCATAAACCGCGCAGACATCATTGCCGTCTACCTGAAAACCTTCGATGCCGGCGGCCACCGCTTTCTGGGCAATGGTTTCGGCGCCGGTTTGAATGTTGCGGGGCACCGAGATGGCCCATTGGTTATTGTTCACCACCATGATCATGGGCAGTTGCCAAACCCCCGCCAGATTCATGGCCTCGTAGAAGTCACCGCGGGAAGTGGCACCCTCGCCGCAGGTCACCAGGCTGCAACGTTTTTCACCGCGAATTTTCATGGCGCTGGCGACGCCGGCCGCGTGAGTGACCTGGGTGGCAATGGGAACACAATTGGGGAAGTCCTGAATGGATGTTCCGGTGAAATGATTGGCCCACTCATTGCCGCCCCAATATTGCATTTGTTGATGCAGTGGAATGTCCCGCAGATATTGAGTGGCCTGGTCTCGATAGTAGGGCAGAAAAACATCTTCCTTACCCAGTGCCAGACCGATACCGGTGCCGATGGCTTCCTGTCCCAGGCAGGAGGCATAGGTACCCATTTGTCCTGTGCGTTGCAAGGCTACCACCCGTTGATCAAAGGTTCTGATCATTACCATGGTGCGATAGCTTCTAAGCAGCAGGTCATCGTTTATTGTTACAGGTAACGAGCCGGCCACAGCACCGTTAACGTCGATAAATTGTTTTTGTTGGTAAGGCGTTTTCGTGTACTGCATGGCTCAGGCCCCTCCGTGTGTTTCATATAGAATCTCTTCTGCCATCATGTCTGCCACGGTGGACGGCGGCAGATTTTCAACACAGGATCGGCTGAAAATATCGTAGAGCGTTTCACTGATGCCCCAGGTTTTATTCGAGATCTCCGCATTTGATGCGCGATGCATGCCCAGTGAAACCTGGATTAAGCCACCGGCGTTGATAACGTAATCCGGCGCATAAAGAATGCCTAGGTCGTGGAGTCGCTGGCCCATTTCAATGGTGGCAAGCTGGTTGTTGGCAGAACCGGCAATAATGTCGCAATTGAACTGCTGGATACTGTCTTCATTAATCACCCCACCCAAACCACAGGGCGCAAGAATATGGCAGTGGGCGGAGCAGAACTGGTCCGGTGCCATGGGTTCCGCATGGAAAACGTTTTGAGCCTGCCTGACTTTCTGTTCATCCAGGTCCGCCACCAGTAATTTTGCGCCTTCTTCGTGTAACAGCGATGCCAGGTGGAAACCGACATTGCCGATACCCTGAATGGCGACTGTGAGACCTTTCAGTTTGGAGTTGCCATAACGTTGCAGGGCTGCCGCTTTCATCCCGGCCAATACACCCAAAGCAGTGTTCGGGGATGGGTCCAGGCCGTCACTATGATTGCCGGATACGTGAGGCGTTACCCGTCCCACTTCGTCCAGGTCTTCCAGTGTGGTGCCACTGTCGATAGCGGTGATGTAGCGGCCGCCCAACTCATTCACAAAGCGGCCGAAGGCGTTATACAAGGACTGCCGGTTAAAGGTGCCTTTGGGTTTGAGAATGACTGCTTTGCCGCCACCCTGTGGAACTCTGGCCAGGGCCGACTTATAGCTCATGCCTTTGGCCAGGCGGATTACATCATTGATGGCATCCAGGTCGCTGTCGTATTCAATACAACGGCAACCGCCTAATGCAGGTCCGAGCTTGGTGTTGTGAATGGCGATAATGGATTTGAGTCCACTGGTGGGATCCGATTTGAAATGCAGCTCAGCCAGGTGAGCCTGCTCGATTATGTCGAACATGGATTGCTCCTTCCAAACGTGAGTGGGGTAACACTCATGGTTTTTCCGGTTGCGTATTGGTTACTGGATCGCAGTGCACAATACGTACAACGAATAGTTATAGTAAAAAATATAATGTATTTGTGCGCGCTTGCCGAGGTGAAAAAGTTGGGTTTTGTTAACGGCTTGTTGTTGTAAAACACTAACCTGTTGAAAAGCTTCGGGAAGGTAGACGAAATAAATTTGGAGAAAACGAAGTTGCTTGAACCAGGGATGCGCTTTTCTACGGTTTTTAATAACAACGCCCGATTATAAAAAGCACTTATATAACCGGGCGTTTATTACTTATAGAGGTATTTAGTAATCAAAATCCGTTCTTAAATCCACTTCCGGATAGCCTGGAATGGCAATGGATGATTTAGAAATATTCAGTTGTTCGCCTTTGGTTTCCGGTTCACCAAAACGGTAGATGGAAGCAGGAATCGCAGTTAAAACATCATCATGATATTGCAACTGGGCGGATTGCACGACTTCCTGCCGCTGTTGATAAGCAGACCATTCTTTCGCACCGTATCGTTTCTGCATGAACTTCTCACACCACTGTGGAGACAGCATGACGCCGCTGGCGTTATTGCCGCCGAAACCTTTTGCGTTGATCAAAGCGCCACGGAAGTGATCAGCCCCAAAGTTGCGGTGCTGGTTGCTGAAGGAGAGATTGGTGCGCTCCACATCATCAGCAAACCCGTCCACCGTCGTGATGCCCGGCAAAATGTTATGTTTGAACACACCCAGTGCTGCCGCAATCTGGTCACCTCCGGCCACACCGATAGAGTGACCCAGGAAGCATTTCACCGCGGCCACCGGCCATTCCTGAATGCCAAAAGTTTTTGCCAGTGTATTGAGAATATGAGATTCCGTCTGGCGATTTTGTGGTGTGCCGGTACCGTGTGCCATGGCGAAGGTATTGCTCATTGCATCGTTGCTTCCCAATGCCTGTCCAAGGTAATCCAGTGCACGACCGACGGTCAGGTAGTTGCCGATACCAGGCGCAGAAATGGAACGCTTGATGCCGTCAGCGTGAATAAATACTTCCGGTGCTGCAGCATAAATGGTGGCGCCCAGTTCCAGCGCCAGTTGATCACTGCACAGCACCAGGAACTGGGATGCTTCAGCGATGGTGAAGCCGCAATTGTTACCAAACGGACGGCAGGCGCGGCGGTAATCCACTTCCTCCACACCATCCAGCTTGCGCAGGCCTTCGTCGTCTGCCAGTGCGCTCATGGCCCGATAACCTTCCATCACTTCGGGAATAACAGGTGCTTCGCTGGCTCCTACCAATACGATTTGAGCGCGGCCGCTCTGAATATCCTGAATGCCCATGCGCAGGTTATACAGGAAAGTGGCACAGGCGCCGGCCATCGCGCCGGTGTTGCCCACGTTACCCAATACATAGGCGTTGACAAAGTCTGCTGTCATATCAGCAAACCCCATGGGGCATTGCTTCGAGCTGACGCGCTTGCCTTGCAGGTTACTGCGCAGCATACCGCCGGTGCCGAATTCATCCAGCTGTCCCATCGCGCTGCTGGCATAGACACTGATTTTTTGGGGATCGACCTTGTGTTGAATCAAGTCCCAGGGAATGCCGGTTGAACGCAGAGCGTCGGACACTGCAAAGGTAGCCAACTGCAAGCCACGGGGATGATTGCGGGAACTGTAGGTGTCCCCGGGTTCAAAACCACTGGGAATCTGGCCGGCTGCTCGTACCGGATAGGGTTGGGTGTCCTCCAGCAGGATGCGGGTGGCGTCGTCGCAAACCACGGTGGCTTCATCGCCGTTGATGGTCACGTGCCAGTTGTCGGGAATTGCGTTAGGCAGGTCTTTCTTGCGTAGCTTGAACACCAGTTCTTTATTCTGGCCGTCCATTTTAACTGGCTTGTGCAGGCTTACCCGTTCCACATCAAAGTGTGACTTCTCGATTTTTCGAATCAGGGTACCGGCCAGAATGTCATCCTGGCTCAGGTTTTTTTCCTGGCCGTTCTTCATCAGCACAGCAAGGCTTTGCAGGCATTCGGCTTGGTTGGCCTGATCAAGGCTGTCGAAAACCATGCGTTGGTAGCCATGATGAAACGACGACCGGCCTGCGGCATTGATTCCACCAAATCCGATGATTAAGGGTAACGCTTTCAAAGTGGGACTCCATGAACCTGCAAGATGTTGAGCCTGTTTATTGTAGGGAGTGGAAAAATCCCCGCTAGACCAAGCGGTCACAATTGTTGAGATAAAGTGAAACCATTTGTAAAAGTGTAAAAAGGTATGTCAGTTCGGCGGGGAATTGGGGATAAAAGGGGAGGTGAAGAGGCGCTTTTGCAGCGCCTCCCTTAAAGCGTTTAGACGGATTTAGAGGATCTCGATGGCCATGGAAGTGGCTTCACCGCCACCAATACACAACGAGGCTACCCCTTTCTTGCCGCCACGCTGTTTGAGCGCATGGATCAGGCTCAGGATGATACGGGAACCTGTAGAGCCCACCGGGTGACCCAGGGCGCAGGCACCACCGTGTACATTCACTTTTTCATGGGGAATGTTGTGTTTCTGCATGGCCAGCATGGTCACCAGGGCGAAAGCTTCGTTGATTTCAAACAGATCCACGTCTGCAACACTCCAGCCGGTTTTCTCAAACAGGGTCTGCAGGGAGCCGACTGGCGCCAGGGTGAAGAGAGAAGGGTGTTGTGATTGCGTGGAGTGGCCCACGATACGCGCCAGCGGGGTTAGACCCTTGGCTTTGGCCACGGACTCGCGCATCAGTACCAGGGCGGAGGCCCCATCGGAAATGGAGCTGGCATTGGCAGCCGTCACGGTACCGTCTTTGGCAAACGCCGGGCGCAGGGTGGGGATCTTGTCGATATTGGCATTGCCAGGTTGCTCGTCATCAGACACGACCACTTCGCCTTTACGGGTTTTAACGGTGACCGGAACGATCTCGTCTTTGAAGTTGCCGTTGGCGATGGCTTGTTGGGCCCGTTGCAGTGAGCTGATGGCGAATTCGTCCATAGCTTCCCTGGACAGGCCTTCCTTATCCGCCACTTCCTGGGCAAAGGAACCCATCAGGCGACCGGTTTTGGCGTCTTCCAGACCGTCCAGGAACATGTGGTCCTTGATCTCGCCATGGCCCATGCGGTAGCCGGCACGGGCCTTTTCCAGCACGTAGGGCGCGTTGGACATGCTTTCCATACCGCCGCTCACCATGATGTCGTTGGTGCCGGCCTTGATCAGGTCGTGGGCCAGCATGGTGGCTTTCATCCCGGAACCACAGAGTTTGTTGATGGTGGTGCAGCCGGTGGCTTCCGGCAGACCGGCGTCCAGAGCGGCTTGACGGGCAGGGCCCTGCTTCAGGCCGGCCGGCAGTACACAACCCATGATCACTTCCTGCACGTCTTCCGGGGCAATACCGGCGCGGGCTACCGCCTCACGGATGGTGATCGCGCCCAGCTCAGTGGCGGTAACAGAGGAAAGTGAACCCTGAAAGCCACCCATTGGGGTACGGGCGCCGTTAACAATGACAACTGCATCTTCGCTCATGGTGTGTAGTCCTAATTCATCTAGTTAAGTCGATACGACAAAGCAGGCATTTTACCGGGAAATGGAGGGTGGTGCGAATGATCAAATACTCCAAATGGAGTAGCGGATTAGCTGGATTTGTTCAGCATGGGGTTGGTGGTTTTGGCGGCACGCTGGGTGGCACTCTTCACCTGGCTGCGTTGATTGCTCAGGAACGTGAGGAATGAGTCCTCCCGAATGGGCTGACTGTAGTAGTAACCCTGGGCGACATCGCACTCGCACTCCTGCAGGTATTTGATCTGGTCCAGGGTCTCGGTTCCCTCTGCGATAACGGACAGTCCCAGGCTGTGTCCCAACTGGATGATCGCGTCCACGATGGTGCCGTTATCGGGATCTTCCAGCATGTCCTGCACGAAGGCGCGGTCGATTTTAACCTCGTCCATGGGCATTTTTTTCAGATAACTCAGGGAGGAGTAGCCGGTACCAAAATCATCGATAGCCAGCTGTACGCCGATGTCTTTCATTTGCTTCAGCAGGCGAATCGCAAGATCCACATTTTCCATTACCGCAGTTTCGGTAATTTCCAGCATCAGGTGTTGGGGCGGTATCCCGGTTTCCTGCACCAGGCGTTTCACCGTGCCTACCAGGTCAGATTGGTGCAGTTGAATGGCACTGACATTGACCGAGATGGTGAGGTTGTGAAAGCCGGCTTCCAGCCAGCGACGCAGGGCATAACAGGATTGCTTAAGCACCCATTCGCCGATTGCCACAATCGCCCCGGTGCGTTCCGCCAAAGGAATGAACTCCACCGGGGACACCATACCCCGTTCCGGGTGGTGCCAGCGTACCAGGGCTTCTGCTCCACGCACTTCGCCGGTGACCAGGTTGACCTGGGGCTGGAACACCAATTGGAGTTGGTTGTCTTCTGCTGCAGAGGAGAGTTGGCGTTCCAGCACTTTGGTTTCGCGAATGCGCTGGTCCACATTCGCTACATAGAACTGGTAATTGTTGCCCCCCTGGGACTTGGCCAGCTGCATCACGTTCTCTGCGTTCTTCAACAGTTGATCAGCAGTAGCGGCATCGTGGGGGTAAATGGTGATGCCGATGGTAGCGGAGAGACTGATGTTGTGATTATCCAGGCGGAAAGGGCGGCGCACACTGTCCAGCACTTTTTGGGCGACGTCTGCCGCCTGGTAATGGTTATCCAGATTGGGAATCACCATGGCAAACACGTCGCCGCCGACGCGGGCAATAGTATGAGTGGGGTCCAGGTCGGCACGGAACCGGTCTGCCAGGGTCAGCAGCAGTTTGTCGCCGGCGTGATAGGAATGCAGCAGGTTAACGGACTTGAAATCATCAAGTGCACAATACAGCACCGCAAACATATCGTTTTGATGGTTGGCATCCTGGATCGATTGTTCGATACGGCGCAGCAGCATATTGCGGTTGGGAAGTTCGGTAAGCATGTCATAGTTGCTGAGCCGTTCCACATGGGCTTCTGCTACCCGACGCTTACTGTTGTACTTTTCAATGGCTTTGAATAAATCGTTAATCTTCTGGACCCAGGCACCCAGCTCATCATCTTCGTGGCCGCGGGGTGCATCCAGTTGGTTTTGGGCCGGACGCATGGGATCGATTTCTTCCAGTGAACTCAACAGGGAAGTCATCGGCCGTGCAATCAAACCCTGGAAAATAAGGTACAAAACCGAGCCGAACACGATGGCTTGGGTCAGGCCGGAGACAATGATGGTTTTGCTGCGCTCAATAAACTCATTGGCGGCACCGGATGGGTCCAGGCTGACTTCGAGGTTGCCGAACAATTCGTTGCGCCCTTGATTCTGCTCCCCCGGTGCAATGCCCCGCAGCTCCATTGTGTAACTGAGTTCCTGGCCAAAGATCGAAGAGATCAGGGAACGATAGGGGATGATGTTCTTGTTACGGAATTCGGACGCCAGCGGCGGCTTTTCCGGAATGGACACAGCAGCATAGAAAACGGCATTGTTGCGAAACAGGCCCTGCACCACTTGTTCTGCCAGAATACCATCCTTATTGTAGGCGGCTTGCGTGGCGGGCTCTTTCATCATGGCCAGGATTTGCTGGGCCTCGGTTTCCAGGCTTTTGCGGGCCTGGCGTGCATCCAGCATGATTTGTACGATACTGAGAAGAAGGCCCATGAGTAGGGCAGTACCCATGACGGCAAAGAAAAGTTTGTTGGAAAGTCGGCTGTTTAGTTTACCCTGCATGGATCGCTTCCAAGTCGAGTGGCCGTTTATTATTCTAGTGTTATTAGGAAGAGTATTAATTATAACCAGTTAGAAAGTCAAAGGTTTGCACTGGCTTTTTAGTTTTATTTTAAGAGGCGCGGAATTTGAGGCCCTATCTATACATGGTGTTTGCTCTTGCTGGGCTGTTTTGGTCACCTTTAAGTCAGGGGGAAGACTCCAGCCAGAACATCCGGGACTCCTCCTCTGACGCTTCGGAAGAAAGTGGGCAGCCGGCAGGGGTGAGCCAACCACCGGTCTCGTCCAAAATTGCACGCAAGGAGCTGCAGACCCTGCTCGATGAAGGCCTCAGAATGCTGGCGTCGGAATTGGTGGAGAACGGGAGCTTTTACCCCTTTGTGGCCATGCTGGGGCACGATAACGAGATCCGCCTGATCGGGACACCGGTCTCTCTGCGGGAAGACAGTGCTGAGCGCGCGATGGAATCACTGGTAAAGAAAACCCGGTCACTCGCACAGGAGCGCCGGATTCGGGCGGCAGGTTTCTTTATGGATTATGTGGCCACCCGAGCGGATACAGAGGTGGCGCAGCCGGGAATCAGAGTGGAGCTGAATCACATACACCCGGATGCGCTTTCCGTGTTCATACCCTATATAATCACGTCGGATAAAAAACTTCGGTTGTTAACACCGCAATACAATAAAGGAAAAAATGTTGTCTTCGCAGATCGGTAGTCATTTGCAGCAACCATCCTCAACATGATCAAACAATCCTTCGACCGCGTTCAAACCCGTCTGCGTAAAGGCATGTTTCATGGCTTGCGCTGGGCCGGCCTGCGTGCCGGGAAAGTCATTCAGAACCTGCATTACGGGCGTGAGCCTGGTCAGGCCCTGGATCTATATCTTCCGCAGGACAGTGATCGCGGTACGCAGATGGTGTTTCTCCACGGTGGTGGATGGCACTCAGGTAGTAAAGATGAATATGCCTACCTGGGCTCGGCTATGGCAGCCTATGGTGTGGCCTGCGCGGTAGTGGGCTATCGTTTATATCCGCAGGTACGCTACCCGGTGTTTATCGAAGACGTCTCCCATGCGATCGCCTGGTTACGCAGAGAGGGTGTGCGCTATGGATTCAGTGATGCCCCATTGTATCTGATGGGCCACTCTGCAGGCGCCCACATCGCCTGTATGGTTGCACTGGACGAGCGCTATCGCGAATTGGCCCAGCTGGATAGCGACAGTATTGCCGGCATCATCGGTTTGTCCGGGGTTTATCGTTTCCGCCCGGAAGTATCGCCGGTTTATTCCGATATTTTTTCGACCGCAGAACCGGGATTTGAGTCGGTTAAGCCCATTAATTACGTAGGGGAAAACAAAGTGCCGATCTTAATGCTGCACGGCGACCGGGACCGGGTGATCGGTGCCCGTAATGCCCAGCACATGCTGCAGGCGGCCCGGCAGGTCGGCCAACCGGTGCAACTTCATTTACAGGAAGGCTATGGTCACGTACGACCTATTTTTGATTTCCTGCCGTTCATGCCCAATCACCAGAAGACCATGTCTCTGCTGTTGTCCTTTATGTCGGGCGTTAAAGTATGAAGATCCTGATTACCGGTGGCACTGGCTTCATTGGTGGGCATTATGTTCGGCACCTGCGTGCGACCCGCCAGGATGTGAAGGTGTTTTTTAGCGGTCGCAACCTGGAAAAAGGTAATCAGCTTGCTGCCCTGACCGGTGCCCATTATTACCGCGGAGAGTTACATGATTTGCCCTTTGTGAATCTCATCTGCAAGGATATGGATTTGGTGGTGCATTGCGCCGGGCGCTCGGGCTTATGGGGGCCTTACGTGGAGTACTATCAAGCCAACGTGGCAGCCACCGAGCATATGCTGGCAGCGGCAATGGACGCCGGGGTGCAGCGCTTTGTCAATTTGGGTACTCCCAGTGTCTATTTCGACTTTAATGACCACTTGAATGTGACGGAAGATTTCCTGCCGCCCCGTTTTGCCGATCACTACGCTCGAACCAAATACCAGGCGGAAACCCGGGTGCTGCGGGCACATAGCGAACAAATGAGAACGCTTTCCCTGCGGCCCCGATTTGTCATCGGTCCGGGGGATCACTCCATTTTACCGCGCCTGATTCGCAGCCATCAGTTGGGGCGGCTGATGCAGATTGGGGAGGGCAGAAACATCGTCAGTATGACCGGCATTGCCAACATGATGCAGGGGCTGGATTGCGCGGTGTTTGGTCCCGATGATATCTGTGGTGATGTGTATAACCTGAGTGATCCGCAGCCGGTCAATTTCTGGGATACGGTTAACTCCCTGATTTCCCTGATTTCCCTGCCGCCGGTTACGCGTAAAATTTCCTATGGGGTGGCCTTTGCTTTGGCCGCCACGGTGGAAGCGTATTATCGGCTGCGTCGATCAGAGCAGGAACCGGATGTGATGCGCTATAAGGTGGCCGTGATGGGGAACTCGTTTACCCTGAATATTGAACGGGCCAGGCGAAAACTGGGTTATGATCCTCACACCCCCCTAAACGATACCCTGGCTGATTTTGCCGAGTGGTGGAATCATCATTCGGGATAATTCTGTATAATACCCGCAACTTACAAGACCATTGGAAACCTAGTCATGACAAATGATCCACTTGGCGACCTGAGTATGAAGCCGGCCCGGGATGAGCTGGCGCAACGACAGAACACCAGAGCGAAACCGGTAAAGGGCAAACCAAGCACCCCGTCGAAGCCAGCCCCCAGCGGCGGCTCTGCCAGCCAGGCCGGCCTTTGGTCGGTATTGTTTTTGGTGATTGCCTGCAGTGCCGGTGGGGGATGGTATCTGTGGGATAAGATTGAGCGTCTGCAAAACAGTCTGCAGGCCTCAACGGAAAATCTGGCGTCTGCAGAACAGGCACTGTCCAAGCTGCAGACCAATCTTGAAAACCGGGACAATACCCTGAGTAAATCCGGCGACCAGATGGTGTCGGACATCAAACTGCTGGAAAGCGAAGTGCGTAAGCTGTGGGACCTCTCCAACAAAAAGAACCGGCCTGAGATTGCTGAGCTTACCAAGCAGCTGAAGTCCCTGCAGGGTGACCTCAAGTCCAGCAACAACACTGTCAGCGCGCTGTCGAAAAAAGTGAGTTCTTCCACTGAACAACAGGCAACGCTGAAGAAAGAACTCAGTGAGATGCAGGAAAGCAGCGCCATTCTTGCAAAATCTTCGGACACTCTGAAAAAAGAGCTGCAACAGGTGAAGTCCATTCTTGGAAACGCTTCGGACTTTGACGATCGCATCACCAGTCTGGAAGTGGCCATCAAGGCCATAGATGCCCATCGCAGTCAGATAAATGGGCGCTTGGAAAAACTCGACAAGGAAGTCGGAGCCTTGGCCAAGGCCGCCTCTGGTACCTGATTGTCTGAACTGTGATCAATCTCACAGATGTTGGGGGTTCCTAATTCAGTTAATCTACCGCTTGGAGCATAACTGTCTATAGTGAAAGGTAGTCCTTTCGTTCCGCTGGGAGCCCCTAATCCATGTCCGAAGCCGTCGAAAATCAGATGGATACCGATTCCGAGAGCCAAACCCGAATTCTGCTCATCGATGACTCAAAAGTGATGAGAAAGTCCGCGGTAAAAATGCTGGGCAACGAGTTTGATGTGGTGGTGGCTGAGGATGGTCAGCAGGGTCTGGATATGATCCTCGATGACTCTTCTATCCAGGTGGTGTTCACCGACCTCAATATGCCGAAGATGAACGGATACCAGTTGCTGGAAGCGGTTCGTACCTCGGAGGACGAAGGGGTTCGGAATCTTCCTGTGATCGTGGTGACCGGCGCGGAAAACGATGATGAGGCCAAGGAAAAAGCGCTGCAACAGGGCGCCACGGATTTCATCACCAAACCGTTCAACTCCACTGACCTGAAAGCCCGGGCTCATGCCCATGCGGCTTATCAACGTAATACCAAAACGCTGCAGCAAGTGGCCAGTGTGGATGCCCTCACCGGGCTTAGCAATGAGCGCAGCTTTAAGGAACACCTGGAAAAGGATCTGTCTTTTGTCGCACGCCACAACCATGACATTGCCATTATGTTGCTGGAAGTGGATAACTTTAACGACCTGTTCCTGAAGATAGGTCGTAAGGGCGCGGACAGTCTGATTCAGCAAATTGCGAAAGTGTTGCTGAAGAATGTGCGCAAAGAGGACGGGGTAGGTCGTATTGGACTGTCCCGCTTTGCCATATCACTGCCTACTGCCGGACCGGACGGGGCTACCCGTTTGGCGGAAAGAGTCTGTCACACAATCTCCGGATTCAAAGCCAAATTACGTGGCGAGGTTTTGGAAATCAGTGTTTCCATCGGTTTGTATGTGCCGGCGGACAAAGGGGCTGATCTCTACTCGCAGTGCATGATGAAAACCGAGCAGGCTTTGAATCATGCCGTGGATGCCGGCGGTAACCAGGTTTATGCACTCATCGACTCCTCGGATCGAGTCGCAGATAGCGGGCTGCAGGATGTTACGGATTTCTCCATCGATACCTTGTTGGCGACATTGAGCGCTGAAGGCGCTGCCGCTATTGAAGATCAGATTCCTTTGGCCATGCAGCGTTTGTTGCCCCTGTGGCAGGCTCTGACGCCGGAGCAGCGGTCGGCGCTTTTGTCCCAGATTGAAAGTGCCTGATTGAAACGGACTGTCTGACTGAAACTTTCCAGGGGATAAGTTCGGGCCGGGCAAAATCGTTTCACATCCCGGAAAAACTTGGTAGAATGCGCGCCTCTCAACATCATGCGCTAGTGGTGGAATTGGTAGACACGCCAGATTTAGGTTCTGGTGCCGAGAGGCGTGGGGGTTCAAGTCCCTCCTGGCGCACCATCTCAAGACTTCCAGTCAACAGCTTCTGCTTACCGTTATCCGATTGGCTGCTCAGACGGTCACCTCTACACCAGAGTCACTGACAGATTCTTGCTTTGCAGTACACTGCGCCTGACGTCAGGAGACCAACCCCATGTTGAAAAGAATCAGCCCCAATCGTGTGAAGCGTCTTATCTCCAATGCCGGGGAGAGGGTCTTGCGCCCCCACACCATGATTACAGCAGGGAAGACACCTTACCGGGTGGTCACTGATAACGGCTTGGTGCGTCTGCGGCATTATGGGCGAGAGGGGTTCCCGCCGGTGCAGCACGATGTACCTTTGGTGATCGTACCGCCCCTGGCGGTCAATATGCTGATATACGACTGGTTCCCGGAACGCAGTTTTGTGCGTTATTTTCTGGAGCAGGGTTTTGATGTCTACCTGATTGATTGGGGCAGCCCCAATCGCCGGCATGCCAGCTATACCCTGGCCACCTATGTGACCAAGTTGTTGCCGGAATTTTTGCAGGCGGTGCGTGAGCACAGTGGCCGGCAGGTGTTGTCGTTGCATGGCTGGAGCATGGGCGGGGGATTCGCGCTCTGTTATCAGGCCTGCACCAAGGATCCGGATATTCGCAACATTGTTACTGTAGGGACGGCACTGGATGGGCATGCGAACGGCCAGATCGGTCGTCAATATGCCGCCCTCAACCGGGCTCTGAAAGCGGTTGGGGTTAACTTTCGCCGGGTGCCGTCCAGCGCGGCCTATGCTCCTGCATGGATTAATGCCATCGGCTTTAAACTCTCTGATCCCATCAGCAGCGTGCAGGGGTATGTGGATTTGATCCGTAACCTGGATGATCGAGAGTTTGTGATCCAGCATGCTAATCAGAGCGCCTTCATGGACAATCTGGAGGCTTATCCGGGGGGTGTGATCCGGGACTGGATGTATAGCATCTGGCTCGAAAATGAAGCTGCCCGCGGTTATTTCACACTGGGCCATAAACGGATCTACCTGAGCGACGTCACGGCCAACCTGCTGGCCCTGGCCGGCAGCAGCGATAAGCTGGCCAACGAACATTGCTGTAAGCCCATCATGAATCTGGTGGGGAGCAGCGACAAAACTTTTCTCCGTTGCCCCGGTGGGCATACCGGCATTCTTAGTGGCAGCGCCGCTCCGGATTTGGCCTGGCCAGAGACGGCGAAATGGTTGGCTGAGCGGTCTAACCTGGTTAGTTGAAATAACACTTGAATATATTCTGACCAAAAATTAACCTGCGTTATGCCGTTCAGATACTGTGTTATTCATAACCATCAATAACACTAAATAATGTTACATTAATCTTGTTAAAACCTCTGTACCTCCCTCTTGTTTTATATTACATTGATTGGTGTAACATAAAACAATGAAACAGAGGGAAACCTATGACAGCTGCGATTCTTCCTGTACGCCGCAACCTGCAGTTCTTTTTGCCCAAAGATAGAATTAATGACTGGAATGGTGGCGGAGCCCACTGGACTCAGTTTTTGAACACCCTCTCTCTATTTTTTCCTGCCGGTGAGCGTTTCTTCATTCAAAGTGTACGCAACTACCGTAACGACGTTGTGGATAAGGAGCTGAAGAAGGCGGTTTCTGCTTTTATCGGCCAGGAAGCCTTCCACACCCGTGAACATGAGGAATACAACGAAGCCATGGTTGAGGCGGGTATTCCGATCGACAAGATGGAAGCCAGTGTGCAGAAATTGCTGGATTTCCTGCAAGAAAATGCGCCCCGTCCCCTGCAGTTGGCAGTCACTGTTGCGCTGGAGCACCTGACGGCCATGCTGGCCAACATCGTGATGGAAGACGACCGCTTCATTAAGAATTCCGATCCTCATTATGAAGCCCTGTGGAAATGGCATGCCATGGAAGAAACCGAGCACAAAGGCGTATGCTATGACGTGTATGAAGAAGTCGTTGGTAAAGGCCCTGCTGCCTACGCGCTGCGCTCAGTCACCTTTGTCGCCGCCAACGTGATTTTCTGGAGTCTGTTCTACCGTTACTACTACCTGGTCATGAAGAGCCGCAACGAACACAAAAATCTGTCCGGCTGGATGAAATCCTTCCGTTACCAGTTCGGCAAACGCGGCGTATTCCCCTCCCTGATCGGTGAGTGGCTGAGCTTCTTCAAGCCTGGTTTCCACCCCTGGGATATTGATAACAGCCATCTGCTGGACGAAGCCGAAGAACTGATGCGTGTCGTGGACACCTTCGCAGAACAGGCTAATCTCGTGCCTGCAAAGGGTGATGCTGCTGCGGCGTAACCGCACCGGCTAATTAAAAGGCTCTCCTTGCGAAAGTGGGGAGGGCTTTTTTATTTGATGTCTTTTTCCCGGGCAATACGCTCAATGATTTTTTCCAGGCGGTCGGACAGAAATCGGCTGGCAGCGTTTTCCATGGCCCGTGCCAGCTCTGCGTGCACTGCCATCTCAGCCAGTGGCCGCAGTCGCCAGACCAGATCCGCCAGTTTGGGGAATTCTTCCTTCGGTGGCAGATCCTCGGTTTCATAGTTGGAGAGTACGTGATCGCCCACCAGTCGAACCAACTCGTTTGCCACCCGTTCCACGTTGCCCCGCAGCATCCGTACGATGTCCAGCAGCTCTTCCAAGGGGATGCCGGTAGCCACCAGTTCCGCACCGGCTCGAAGGGTCCGCATGCTGCGCACCTGCACCATGGTGCCCTCTGGGCGCATCAGGTCCAGGTCGGCGGCACGGGCCAGGGCTTCCGGCGTTAGGTAGGCGCCGAACATCTTGATCAGCTCGGTCATGGGCACCAGTTGCGGTTCTTCGTCAGTCCACGGGCTGGTCATGGCGGATTCCAGCCCCATCAGATGGCGCAGATCGATGCCGTTTTCCAGGGCGTCGATCAGGTCTTTGATACTGTTGAGGGAATAGCCCCGATCCAGTAATCCTGCGATGACCCTTAACCGTGCCAGATGGCTGGTAAAGTAATAGCCTTTGCGGCCGCGCAGTTCGGGAGGCGGTAACAGCCCGCGATCCTGATAGGCCCGAATATTCCGTACCGTGGTATCGGAGGCCCGGGCCAGTTCATCAATGGTGAATTCCTTGCCCTGGGGCAGCTCCGAAGTTTTCTTGACAGGAGCTGCCAGTCCGGGCAGGTGCTGTGCAATATAGTTGAGGGTCTTATGTGGCAGTTTCATTCTTATCCTGGTGCCAACCTGTTAAATCAGTCGGGGATTATGCCACAGATCCGCCCCGGCTTCAGAGTGGTCCCACCCAACTATTGCTGCCGCTGCTCAAAGCTACGTTCAATGTGCTTATGAATGTGATGTTATCATCGTCTTCGGGATCATCATCATAGGCTTCACAGGTAAACGCAAACGTGTACTCAGCAGGATCTACCGGACCCACGTAAAAGTAGTGACCGGCATCAGCCCTGACGTAGCTGGAAGTCACAACGTTCAGTGCACCGCCAATATCATCCGGTGTCTGATCGAATCCGCTGAATACGTACACCGCAGGCACTTGCTCTGGGCCACACAGACTAAAGCTCTCGTCGCTCACAGTACCTTCTACATAAGCGTAGAAGTCATCGCGTTTAATGTGTAGAACAGGCTTGAGTTTGTACTGATCCTTGTTGAATTCAACGATGGATTTACGCAGGTCCCAATCAATGATGTAGGCAACAGAGTTATCTTCAGCTACGGTGAAGCTACCGCTGGTTTTCAGTTCATTCTTGTTGGCGGGCATGCTGAGTGGGCTGTCAGTATCGTCATCCCAGACGATTTTGGCGGTATCTTCCACCAGACCAAAGCGCACCCATTGATATTTACCTGAAGGCACAGTTTCGCTATTGAAAAGTTGGCGTAACTCGCCACCTGACAAATCCAGCAGGTTTACAGTAAGGGTGCCCTCAGGAGAGATATCCGGTCCACTAAGGGTTATTTTCTGCTCGCTGGCGTTATCGGATGAATGCTTCAGATAAACTTCGTCGATGGTGATCCAGACTGCTTTTGCGCCATCCACCGGAGCATCCGTAATGCTGAGGCTAAGTTGACCAGTACCGCTTCCTGATTCACTGCCGCTGCCGCCACAGGCGCTTAAGGTCGTTATCAGGGCCAAGCCCAACATTACCTTTAGAATCTTTTCCATGGTTTACTCCCCGTGCCCAGGCACGTTTTCTTCAGTCTTAATACAACAATGACATCAGGAGGCGGAACTTACTGCCAACCGCTTGTCGTTCATTCGCACCACATTTTTTTCCACTTTGATGGTGCTGACTGTCACCTGTTGACCGCTGAACGCGGCCACACCGGTGACGGCATCAATACTGTAATCGTCCGTAATGTCGTTGATGCTGACCCCCGCATTTTTTCCGGCTATAGACAGTTGGCTTCCCGGCCGACTGTGTCCCCAGCCGTGGGGAATAGATATCACACCTGGCATGATGTTTTCTGTGAGCTGTGCCGGAAGTTCGATCTCTCCTATGCGACTGCTGACGATAATGGTGTCCCCATCTTTGATTCCGAGGCGATTGGCGTCTTCAATGTTGATCAGGGCGCTGCAGCGGTTTTTGCCTTTTACCAGGCGTTGGCTGTTGTGCATCCAGGAATTGTTGCTGCGTACATCCCGTCGTCCAATGAGGGCAAAGGAGTCGGGGGCCTGTTTGGTTTTCTTTTCCAGCCGCTTTTGCAGCCGGACAATATCTTTCATAAACAGTTTCGGCACCAGGTTAATGCTCTTACCCTGGGTTGCCAGACGCTCCGGGAAGCAGGGTTCCAGTGGTCCCAGGTCGATGCCATGGGGGTGTTGCATTAGCTTTTTCAGGCTTAAGCCGGAGGCGCCTTCACGGGTGTGTCGACTGTAGGGGCTTACATCGAGCAAGCGACTGACGCGACTGGCAGGAAAGCGACGGTAAACGAAGCGGGCCATGCGGGATTGAGCCTCTGCAAAGGCCTCCGGCTGGCTGCCATAGGGCCCTGCTTTCAGGGCCAGGTTCAGCATGCCTTCATCCCCCAATTTTTTGATTGCCAGGTATTGTGCCTCACTGGCAGCCCATTTAATGGGAGAGTGGGATTGCAGGCGCCGGGTCAGCTCGTTGAAGATCTCCCAATCATGGCGGGTGTCGGGCATGGGTTTATACAGCGGTGGCGAGTATTTCGCTGTATTCCTCACCGTAACCATATTCAGAACCAGGTCATAATGGCCATGCTCAAGTGGGCCAGTGGGCGGCAGAATAATATCAGCATGGCGGGTGGTTTCGTTCAGATAAAAATCGATGGAAACCATGAAATCCAGCTGTTCCAGAGCTTTGTCCACTTTGCGCCCATTAGGAAGTGATAACACTGGATTGCCAGCCGAGGTTACCAGGGCTTTGATCTGGCCTTTGCCATTGGTAAGAATTTCGTCAGCCAAGGTAGAAGCCGGAAACTCACCGCCGAATTCAGGGTATTTTCGGACCCGGCTTTTTCTGGAATTGAAACTGCCGGTCTGCCCAGCCACTTCTGCCAAACCCGGCAAGTCCACCGCCGGACGGGTGAACATCACGCCGCCGGGTTCATCCAGATTGCCGGTTAGCGTGTTAAGCAGTGTGATCAGCCAGTTGGTCAGTGTGCCGAACTCCTGGGTGGATGCGCCCATTCGGCCATAGAAGCAGGCGCTGGGAGACTTGGCGAATTGGATCGCCAGCTGCCGGATCGTCTGGGCTTTGATCCCGGTCACGCGAGCCACCTTTTGCGGCGTAAATCCCACCACCAGATTTTTAACAATGTTCAAACCCTGCAAATGATTGGTCAATCGACCGGTATCAATCAGGTCCTGGCGGAACAGGGTATGGAGCATTGCCATTAGCAATAACGCATCGGTTCCGGGGCGAATGAAATGGTGTTCATCGGCCAGCTCAGCAGACTCGGTGCGTCGCGGATCGATAACAATAAAGCGCCCACCCCGCTGCTTGAGGGCTTTGATACGATCCTTGAAGCCTGGTGCCGTCATCAGGCTGCCGTTGCTGGCCATTGGGTTAGCACCCAGGCAGATCATCATATCTGTGCGATCGATGTCCGGTACCGGCAGCAGTAATTGATTGCCGAACATTTTCATGGCCACCAACATTGGAGCCAGTTGATCAACGGAGGTGGCACTGAAACGATTGGCAGTGCCAAGGGCCAACAGAAACGGCATCAGGGTCAGCATGCTGCCCATATTGTGGATGGTGGGATTGCCGATATAGACCCCGACAGCATTCTGTCCGTGTTTGGCCTGTATGTTACGCAGCCGGGACGCCACTTCGTTGAAGGCGTTCTCCCAGCTGATCTGCTCCCAGCCATCCGGTGTTTTCAACATCGGGTACCTGAGGCGGTCAGGGTCTTCATGCAAATCCTGCAGAGCCACGGCTTTGGGGCAGATATGGCCTTTACTCAACGGGTCCTTGGCATCACCCTTAATAGAGAGAATGTGGCCCTGGTCGTGGGTAATCTCTATGCCGCACATGGCTTCACACAGGTTGCAGGTACGCAGGTGTTTTTGCGGATGGTGCATGAACAGTCCTTTATCTTTACAGTGCGAGGCAATCAAATAAACGCCATGTTACCCGTTGGGATGCCCTTCAGGAAAGGAATCAACCGCACAATTGTCAATTTTTTATTGCCCGCTCAGCCACGATCCTTTCATTAACCTGTAGGGTGCCTAAGGGCGTTCGAAATGTCGACAAATCGACTTTGGAACCAGACTCAAATTTAACCGTTGTCATGATCTTAATCATGATATAAATTCTGCTAATCTGGTTAGGGTTTCCAAAATGGTATGCAGCTCAGGCTGTTAAATGTAAGCAGCCGCTAACCGAAATTGAGGCCACAAATTAGTGGCCAATTTATCGGTTTCAGCCCTTGCTTATGTGAGTTTTTGCGGTCTATTATCAGGGTCTCGACTGCCCGATCGCACGAATTGTCTTGCCTTCCAATTAATTCTCCTCAGCTATGGTGAAGCAGGGTTTTTTTCGCGATCGGGTAGTTCGATTCTACCTTCCCGTTCGGTATTTTCCTTTGTAACACCTTGATTTTAAAGCATTAGCGCTTTCTAGCCAGGGTTAGTCCATCAGCCAGGGTCAACAGGCTCAGTTCGATCCTGTCATCCTGTTTGAGCTTGCTATTGAGCGCCCGCAGGGCTGTTGTATCGGCGTCATTCACCGCTGGGTCGGCCACTCTGCCACTCCACAGCATGTTGTCCAGCAGGATCAGGCCATTGGGGCGAACCAGCTGGAGGCAGCACTCAAAATAGTGGTCGTAGTTTTCTTTATCGGCATCGATGAAAGCCAGGTCAAAGCGGTTCTGTTGGCCTTCATCCAGCAGGCTTTTCAGTGTCTCCAACGCCGGTGCCAGTACCAGTCTGATCTTGTGATCCACTTTGCCCTTTTGCCAATAACGTTGGGCGATGTCAGTCCAGGTTGGATCCAGGTCGCAGCAAATCATCTCGCCGTCTTCCGGTAATGCCCTGGCCATGCACAGGCTGCTGTATCCGGTAAAAGTGCCTACCTCAATAATGCGCCGTGCTCCAATCAGGTTGACCAGCAGCGCCATAAACTGGCCTTGTTCAGGGGCAATCTGCATTCGGGCCATTTCATCCTGGGCGGTTTCTTCCCGTAGGGCTTTCAGCAGCTCGTCATCTCTTACCGAATTTTCAAATACGTAGTGGTGAATGGCCATCAGATCGAGGGTGGGCTTGTTGGACACACTGTGCTCCTTGAATAGGGGTGGCGGAAAAGGTCTGGTTCAATGAGCTTTTCTGCCATTGGGGTTGCGAGACAAACTATATTAAATGTCTCGCTCGAAGTCAGGTACATCTAATAAATATTACTTTTACTGAATTTTCGGAGGGATTCCAATGGCATCCATTCAACCGGTTACCCGGGAAGCGCTGGTGGCCCAACTTGAGGACATGAAAGGGCAGGTTATTGATCCTCAGGCCGGCATCTTTGGTCCGGACAGCATGTTCTGGCGGGTAGTCCGTCATTCCGCCAGTTTTATGGGTGCCGGCAGGGCGGTACTGTTACAGACTGCGCACCCCTGGGTTGCCAATGGTGTGAAGCAACACTCCCGCACGATGAGTGATCCCATTAGTCGCTTTCGGGGCACGTTCACCAATGTATTCACCATGGTGTTCGGCAATCTGGATCAGGTGGTGGAGAGCTCCCTCAGGGTGCACGATATGCACCGTAAAATTGTGGGCAAGGTGGAAGAGGATTCGGGGGCTTTTGCCGGTGGCAGCCGGTACATGGCTAACGAAGTGAACGCCATGATCTGGGTGCATGCGACCTTGTGGGAAGGTGCCGTCAAGATGTACGAAACCTATGTGGGCACCCTGACCAAGCAAGAGAAGGAACAGTATTATCAGGAGTCCAAAATGTTTGCCTACTTATTTGGAATTCCAGAGGAAGCGCTGCCACCTAATTGGGATGAGTTCCTCGAATACAATGCGAAGTTTTGGTATTCGGATCAGCTGAATGTGCAGGCAGCGGCCAAGGAAATCGCCAAGTTTCTATTCTCCATTCACAAGCCGTTGCGTCCGCTGATGAATCGCTACAAGGTAGTGACGTCGATGCTGATGCCTGAGCCGGTGCGGGTGCAATATGGATTGCCAGAAGATTGCCCGGAAAATCGAGCCATATTTGAACGCAATCTGCGGATAGTGCGTCGTGTTTATCCATTGTTGCCACGACATTTGCGCTATCTGCCGCCTTACAATGAGGCCATGCGGCGCCTGAAAGGCAAGCATTCACCGGGTTTGATCACCGGTGGATTGAACAAGCTGGTATTGGGGCAGGCTTCTCTGGTTTCTGCGTAAAGAAAAGGGTTACGGCTCTTCCGTGACCCACTGAATAATCTGCTCACCCTGGGCGTTGATCTGCAACCACTGGTCAGGATCATCGCCTTTGGTCCAGGCACTTTCCACACAACGCACTTCGCTGTTCAGGGCGGCAAACGCGGCGCGCCCCATTTCCACATCATTGTTCCAGGGTGTGTCTTTGCTGTCGATCCACACCGAGGTAAACCCGGTGCGGCCCGCATTCAGTACTACCATGCCATTGCCGGACAAACCGGATTGCCCGCAGCGAAATTTACAGCCTTTCTTGCTGCTGCGGATGACCTCAAAGTAGGCGAACGCCGTGCTGAGCCAACCGGTTATGGCCTCCACATCGTTGCACTCAACATAGATTTCCAGATCATCCAGGTAGGAAAGGGATTCGTTACTCATAGGGTCGTTATTCCGGGGCTAGTAAGTTCACCAATATCTGCTCATACACTTTGGTCAGTATATCCAGATCATCTGCCTTGATGCGCTCATTCAGTTTATGAATGGTGGCATTGCAGGGTCCAAGTTCCACTACCTGGGTACCGGTGGGGGCAATAAAGCGTCCATCGGATGTGCCGCCGGACGTGGAAAGTTCCGGCTCCACACCGGCTTCGGTGCGGATGGCGCTGATCACGGCCTGCACCAGATCCCCACGACCGGTGAGGAACGGTTGGCCAAACAGGGTCCATTCGATGTCGTATTCCAGGCCATGCTCGTCCAGTATTTTGTGGGTTTTTTCCTTCAGCGATTCGGCTGTATTCTCGGTGGAAAAGCGAAAGTTGAATATGATGTCCACGTGTCCGGGAATCACATTGGTGGCGCCGGTGCCGGAATTGATATTGCTGATCTGGAACGAAGTGGGGGGGAAGAACTCGTTACCGTTATCCCAGTGGGCGTTGGCCAGGGCGTCCAAAGCTGGCGCAACCTGATGGATTGGATTGCGGGCCAGATGAGGGTAGGCCACATGCCCCTGAATACCTTTGACAATCAGCTTGGCACCGAGAGAACCACGGCGGCCGTTCTTGACCACGTCTCCCACTTTGTTGGTGCTGGAGGGTTCGCCCACGATACACCAGTCCATTTTTTCCTGGCGGGCCTCCAGGTGTTCCACCACCTTCACTGTACCGTTGATAGAAGGGCCTTCTTCGTCGCTGGTGATCAGGAAGGCTATGGAGCCTCTGTGCTCCGGGTGTTCTGCCACGAAGCGTTCACAGGCGGTGACCATGGCGGCCAGGCTGCCCTTCATATCCGCTGCACCCCGGCCACAGAGCATGCCATCCTGAATGACCGGCTCGAACGGGTGGTGTTCCCAATTATCCACCGGTCCGGTAGGGACCACGTCGGTGTGTCCGGCAAACGCCAGCACCGGTCCCTGATTTCCGCGCCGTGCCCAGAAATTGTCGACTTCACCAAACCGCAGCCGCTCCACCTCAAAACCAATAGCAGCCAGGCGCTCGATCATGATGTTCTGGCAGTCGCAATCGTCGGGGGTGACAGAAGGCTGGGCGATAAGTTGTGTGGCCAGTTCAAGCGTAGGCGACAGGTCAGACATGGATCAGGGTACCCCGGATGGTCAAATGGCCCGCTATGATACCAAACAGCGGGCCTATTACCGAATGTTTACGGTGACGGAATGTCTTGGGGGGATGCCTAGTTAAAGCCTTTCGCGGCTTCGACTTCTTCGGGTGACAGGGATTTACGCCCCTCGTAATACTTGTTCCATTCGATCTTGATGGCCCGCAGGTTGCCTTGAGTGGCTTTGGGGAACGGTTTGATGGCCTTCAGGTCGATGCCGGCCTGCATCAGCGTAAGGGCGGTGAGCTTGATTTCTGTGAGCGTCATATCCCGGCCGAAGTAGATGATGTTGGCGTCTTCTTCGGGCTTTTCGTCTTCCCGGTAAGGCAGCACAATAAAGCCGATCTCTTTCAGCGCCAGCTCCACAATCTGCTGGTTTACGGTTAACGGAATGCCTTTGATCAGCATGCGGGATTCCACTTTGTGTGACTCCAGCAGACGCTCCCTGGCCTGATGGGCTTCCTGTGCCCGTAGTAGGCTGGGATTGCCGCTGACCCAACCGAAGCTGATCAGTTGTTGCATGAGTGCCAGTTCTTCTTCCTTGGGTGGGCGCAGTTGGGCCAGGATCAGGGTCAGTTCATCCAGGTGACTGTATTTCCATTGTTCCATTTCGGCAATGGACTCTTCTTTTTCTGCAATTAAATCAAACTTTTGACTGCTGATAACGTTGGCATAGACCGCCATGCCGAGCATGATCAGAAGTAGTGTGGCGTTAACCGCGATACCGGGAATGGATTTCAGGGGGAGCAGTTTTACCGCAGCCGCCAGGCCAATACCCAGCAGCAGTAAAATCCAGGGCAACAGATAGGGTAGCGCGCTCATAGTGTCCTAAAAATTCAGTGAATTTAATGAATTAGTATAGACAACTCAGAGGGAACGCGAGTTTCTGCCACCAAATGGAAGCCTATTTGCCGAAAAAAGCCTGGTAATCCTGCTCCTTGAAACCCACTGCCGTCTTTTTTTCGGATACGGTAACAGGGCGTTTGATCAGGGTGGGGTGTTCGGCCATCAGGCTCACTGCACGGCTCTCATCGACACCGTTTTTGACGTCGTCCGGCAGTTGGCGCCAGGTGGTGCCGCGCTTGTTGAGCAGGATTTCCCAGCTTTGGGTTTTCATCCAGTTGCGGATCATGGCTTCGTCGATGCCGTCTTTGCGGAAATCGTGGAAGGTATATTCGATGCCGTTGGCTTCCAGCCACTTGCGGGCTTTCTTTACCGTATCGCAGTTGGGGATGCCGTAGAGGGTTGTAGTCATTGTGGTTTCCGATAAGAGCCTTTGATATGTTGATTGGAGCGGGGCGCCGGAGGCGGCATAAGCTCCAAGAAACGCCGTGAACCCATCCCTGGGGGCTCGACAGCGGCATCCCTGCCGCTGACGTTCTTGGAGCTTATGCCGCCTCCGGCTTCAGCCTGACCTTCGGTGGTTATCAGTCAGTAATGCGCAGCAACTCGTTGATGCCCACTTTGCCGCGCGTCTTCTCATCCACTTTCTTCACGATGATGGCGGCGTAAAGGCTGTACTTGCCACAGGCGGATGGCAGATTGCCGGATACCACCACAGAACCCGCAGGCACTTTGCCGTAATGCACTTCACCGGTTTCGCGATCATAGATGCGGGTGCTCTGGCCGATGTACACGCCCATGGAAATCACGGAACCTTCACCCACGACCACGCCTTCCACTACTTCGGAGCGGGCGCCTATGAAGCAGTTGTCCTCGATGATGGTGGGGCCGGCCTGCAGTGGTTCCAGCACACCACCGATGCCCACACCGCCGGACAGATGCACGTTCTTGCCAATCTGGGCACAGGAACCGACCGTGGCCCAGGTGTCCACCATGGTACCGCTATCCACATAGGCACCGATGTTGACGTACGAAGGCATCAGCACAACGCTGGGGGCAATGTAGCTGCCGGCGCGGGCCACGGCGGGTGGCACCACCCGTACGCCGGATTCCTTGAATTGCTCTGCCGTCATGTTGGCAAACTTGGACGGCACTTTGTCATAGTACTGGGTGAACTGGCCATCGATCGGCTCGTTGTCGTTGATGCGGAAGCTCAGCAGTACCGCTTTCTTCAACCACTGGTTAACAACCCACTCACCGTCCAGTTTTTCGGCAACACGGGCTTCGCCGCTGTCCAGCATGGCCAGGGCATCGTTAACGGCTGCTTTGACACTGGCGTCAACGCTGGTGGGTGAGATGCTGGCGCGGTTTTCAAACGCAGTTTCAATTATGGATTTCAAATCGGACATTTAGACTCTCCTGTTATTGGCTGTCCTGATCAGGATTGGACAAAGTGTTTGATGCGTTCGGCGGCTTCGATGCACTGTGCTAAAGGTGCTACCAGTGCCATACGTACCCGGTATTCGCCGGGGTTGATGTTGTCCACCGTGCGGGAAAGGTATCGGCCCGGCAGCACAGTGACGTGCTGTTGCTCAAACAGGTCACGGGCGAAATCAGTGTCTGCCACGGGTGTTTGCGGCCATAGATAAAAGCTGGCGTCAGGGCATTGCACGTCCACAACTCCATCCAGGATGTTCAGAACAGCACTGAACTTTTGCTGGTAGATACGACGGTTTTCCTTCACGTGTTCTTCATCGGACCAGGCGGCGATGCTGGCCAGTTGATGTTGTACCGGCATGGCGCAGCCGTGATAGGTCCGATATTTCAGGAAGTCCGCCAGAATGTCGGCATCGCCCGCAACAAAGCCGGAACGCAGTCCCGGCAGATTTGAGCGCTTGGATAAGCTGTGGAACACCACACAGCGTTTGAAGTCCGTCCGCCCCATATTTTTACAGGCTTGCAGTAAACCCAGCGGTGGCTTGGCTTCATCAAAATAGATCTCGGAATAGCATTCGTCGGATGCGATCACGAAGTCGTGTTCATCCGCCAGCTCGATCAGTTTGCGCAAGGTGGCTTCATTGGTTACCGCGCCGGTGGGGTTGCCTGGGCTGCATAAAAACAGTAGCTGACAGCGACGCCACACGAATTCCGGCACAGCATCGTAGTCCGGAATGAAGTTGTTCTCCGGCAGGCAGGGTAGAAAGTGCGGTGTGACGCCCGCCAGGTAGGCGGCCCCTTCGTAGATTTGGTAGAAGGGGTTGGGTGAAACCACCAGACCATCGATATGAGTGCGATCGGCCACCACCTGTGTGAAAGCGAACAAGGCTTCCCGTGTACCATTCACCGGCAATACCTGGGTATCCGGGCACAGGCCTTCCTCACCCAGGTCAAAGCGATTGCAGCACCATGTTGCAATGCTGTTACGCAGTTCCGGCAGTCCTTTTGTGGTGGGATACACTGAAAGTTTGTCGATGTTGTCGATAATGCTTTGCTTCACAAAGTCCGGGCTGGCGTGTTTGGGCTCGCCAATGGACAGTGCTATATGGGGCAGTTTCCCGGGGTGTTTAACACCCTGGAACAACTGGGCCAGCTTTTCAAAAGGGTAGGGTTGCAGCTTGTGCAAATCGTCATTCATGCTCAGGGTGCCGTTTGGTCCAGTTTTTCCTTAAGGGCCGTTTCTATCTGTTTACAGAGTTTGGGGTCTTTGATCATGTCCCCATTAAGGTCGGTAATATAGAATACGTCTTCCACCCGTTCTCCCAATGTGGCGATACGGGCATTGTGTAATGAAACGTTGTTTTCCAAAAATATGCAGCCCACTTCCGCCAATAGACCGGGTCGGTCCAGTGCCACCAGCTCCACGACGGTATGTTCTTTTTCAATATCGTTGCTGATCACCACTTCGGTGGGGATATTAAAGTGTTTTAAAGCGCGCGGCATGCGCTTGTGTACAATTTCTGGATACTTGCTGGGATCTTTCAGTGCCTTCTGCAGCTTTCTGACGATCTGCTCCACGCGGGCAGGGTCGTCCCCTATGTTGGTGCCGTTTTCTTCCAGAATAATATAGGTATCCAGGCTGAAGCCGGTGGCGGAAGTAATGATCTTGGCGTCTGCGATAGTAAGGTTAAGCTGGTTTAATGCGGCTACGGTGGCGGCGAACAGGTTGGGGGCATCCTTGGTGTAGATAAACACTTCCGCAGCACCGTGATAATTGCGGTCATCGGTTTTGCCCAGCAACACCATGGGCTCATCCTTGTCCTGATGCTTCAGCATGGCTTCGGTGTGGCGTGCCACATCGCCATAGGTTTCCCGCAGAAAGTAATCATCACCCAGGCTGTCCCAGAACACGTTTACGGTTTCTTCACGGATGCCGCGGTTGGAGAGCAGGGCCATGGCCCGTTCCTTGGTTTCCTCGATCCAGTCTTCCCGGTTGCCGGGTGTCTCCAGGCCGCGGCGCAGGGCGCGACGGGTTTCGGCGTAGAGTTGCCGTAGCAGGGCACCCCGCCAGCCGTTCCACAGCTTCGGGTTGGTGGCGCGAATGTCTGCAACCGTCAATGCATGGAGATAATCCAGCCGTACCTGGTCTCCCACTTTGCAGGCGAATTCATGGATTACATCGGGGTCGGATACATCTTTCTTCTGGGCGGTGAGCGACATCAGCAAGTGATTCTCTACCAGCCAGGCCACCAGGCTCGCATCCCATTTACTTAAGCGGTGGTGAATGCAGAAGTTGTAGGCGTCCACCGATCCCAGTTCCGAGTGGTCGCCGCCGCGGCCCTTGCCCAGATCGTGAAACAGGCCCGCGATATAGAGCAGTTCTATTTTGGGAATGCGGTGGACAATGTAATGGGCGATGGGGAAATCTTTTTTTACTTCCAGGTGGCGGAACATGCGCAGATTGCGCAGCACATGCAGGGAATGGGCATCCACCGTGTAAATGTGGAAGAGGTCGTACTGCATCTGGCCAATCACCTGGCCGAAGGTGGGTATGTAGTTACCCAGGATGCCGTAACGTTTCATCCGATAAAATTGGGTGTAAATCTTATTGGGTGAACGCAGCAACTCCATGAACATGGAAATATTGCGGATGTCGTTACGGAAGTGCTCGTCCACCAGATGGCGGTGATCCCGTATCAGACGGATGGTGGAGGCTCGAATGGCTTCAATCTGTTCATTCTGCGCCAGGATCAGAAACACTTCCATTAAAGCCGAAGGGTAGTGCTCAAAGACTTTGTCGTAGGTGACTTCAATAAAACTGTTGCGAATCTGGAAGCGGCTGTTGATGGGCGTAATGACTTCGGGTTCGTCGGCCCGCAGGATGGCTTCATCAAAATGTTGCAACAGCATATCGTTTAGTTGCGAGATGGAAAGTGCCACCCGGTAGTAGCGCTTCATGAATTTCTCTACCGCCAGGGTTGACTCGGAGTCCTTGTACCCCAGCATTTCCGCTACGGCGCGCTGGTAATCAAACAGCAGGCGATTTTCGCCACGACCGGTAATCAGGTGCAGTGCATAGCGCACTTCCCATAGAAACAGATGGCCGGAATTCAGAATGTCGTATTCGTCGGAAGTGAGAAAGCCGTGGCTTACCAGATCGCTCATGCGGCGGGCATTAAAGTAGCGCTTGGCAACCCAGCCGATATTTTGAATGTCCCGCAGTCCGCCCGGTGCGCTCTTGATGTCGGGCTCCAGGTTAAATTCTGTGTTGCTGAACTTGTCATAGCGGGCGATTTGCTCTTTCCATTTCGCCATGAAGAAGGACTTGGCATCCCATATGCGCTCCGGGCCGGTAAGTTCCTGCATTTCCCGGGCAAGCTGGGGGTCACCGTGGATGGTGCGGGCTTCCATCAGGTTGGTGGCAATGGTGATGTCGGATGCTGCCAGATCGGCACATTGCTGCAGCGTGCGCACGCTGTGGCCTACTTCCAAACCGATATCCCAGAGCTGGGTGACAAAAGCGGAAAGATCTTCATGAAAAGGCTCTGCAGCGGCCTCGTCCCGGATCAGGATCATCAGATCGATGTCGGAGTGGGGGTGAAGCTCCGCCCGGCCATATCCACCCACCGCTAACAACCCAATGCCCGGGCATTGGGCGCAGCCGTAATGACACCACAGCTGCTGCAACAGCTTGTCCATGACCCAAGCTCGACGGCGGATAATCAGCTTGATGTTTTCCAGGCGTTCGAAGCGCTGGTTCAACACGGCATCCGCATCTTTCATGGCTTGTTTGAAGGCCAGGGCAATGGAGCCTTTCTCGGCTACCAATTGATCAAACCGCGCCTGCTCAAACAGCTCCGAATCGTGCTTCAACTCGGTAACGAGAGGGGTTTTCATAGTGGCTTAGAGGCCGCTTTCCTCGGCGCGCAGAGTCAACACTTCATAGCCGGTCTCCGTAACCAGTACGGTGTGTTCCCACTGCGCAGACAGTTTGTGGTCTTTGGTTACCACAGTCCATTTGTCTGGTAACAGCTTGGTGAACCGCTTGCCGGCATTGATCATGGGCTCGATAGTGAAAATCATGCCGGCTTGTAAAACTTCCCGGGTACCGGGCTTACCGTAGTGTAACACTTGTGGTTCCTCGTGGAAGCCTTCACCGATGCCATGTCCACAATACTCCCGCACCACCGAGTAATGGTTGCTTTCAGCGTGTTGCTGAATGGCGGCGCCGATGTCCCCCAGATGAACTCCGGGTTTCACCATCTTGATCCCCATATAAAGGCATTCCTGGGTGATGCTGACCAAGCGCTGGGCCTGGATCGAGGGTTCTCCCACAAAAAACATTTTGCTGGTGTCACCGTGATAGCCGTCTTTGATCACGGTGATATCAATATTGACGATATCGCCTTTCTTAAGGACTTTTTTGTCGCTGGGAATACCATGGCAAATAACATGGTTTACCGATGTGCAAATCGATTTAGGGAAGCCCTTGTAATTGAGCGGGGCAGGAACGGCGTGCTGCTCATTCACAATATAGTCATGACAGATCTTGTCCAGCTCACCGGTGGTGACGCCCGGTTTGACGTAATCACCAATCATTTCAAGGACTTCAGCGGCCAGGCGACCGGCGACGCGCATTTTTTCGATCTGTTCAGGGGTCTTGATGATAATGCTCATGTAATTGAAAACCGTTTCGAGTCAGCGTGGGCTGGACAAAGGCGGGTATTGTACATTGGCCGGGCATAAGGATATACCCCTGAACAATGTGGTGATTTCCGCGCGCTGAAAGGCGTAATTGGTTGTTGTGGTGTGAGGTTTGTGGTATAAAGCGCCGCTCTAACTAAACCCTAAACCACACATGTTCCGACACATGCATCAGGGTGCCCGGTTTGCCGCACGGCAGCGGGGTTGATTCATGGGGAACATGGAGGCTTAACCCACTGAAAAATCAGGAGTCTATTATGGCTACGCAAGTCAGCATGCGTGAAATGTTGAAAGCCGGTGTGCATTTCGGTCACCAAACCCGTTTCTGGAACCCCAAGATGGGCGAGTTCATCTTCGGCGCCCGTAACAAGATCCACATCATCAACCTGGAGCAGACCGTTCCTGCGTTCAATGATGCCCTGCAGTTTGTAAACAAACTGACTTCCCACAAGAACAAGATTCTGTTTGTTGGCACCAAGCGTGCTGCCAGCAAAATCATCCAGGAACAGGCCCGTCGTGCCGGTATGCCCTATGTTAACCATCGCTGGTTAGGCGGCATGTTGACCAACTGGAAAACCATCCGTCAGTCCATCCGTCGCCTGAAAGATCTGGAAACCCAGAGCCAGGACGGTACTTTTGACAAGCTGACCAAGAAAGAAGCTCTGATGCGTACCCGTGAGATGGAGAAGCTGGAGCGTAGCCTGGGTGGTATCAAGGATATGGGTGGCCTGCCTGACGCCATCTTCGTGATCGACGTTGATCATGAGCGTATTGCTGTAACCGAAGCCAACAAGCTGGGTATCCCGGTTATCGGTATCGTGGACACCAACAGTGATCCAGACGGCGTTGATTATGTCATTCCCGGTAACGACGATGCGATCAAGGCCATTCAACTGTACGTTGAATCCATCGCCACTGCCTGCATTGAAGGTGCTGAATACGCCAAGACTCAAGGCGGCGCCTCCGAAGCTGACGGTTTCGTGGAAGTCGCAGAAAGCAGTGAAGAAGCACCTGCTGCCAATTAAAGAACAGCCGTCACAATTAGACGTTATAACAGTCCTTGTTGTGACGGATCGAAGAAGGGGGCGAGGCCCCCTTTTTTCCAACTGAACAGATAGCAACCAAATTCATTCAAGGTAAAGAGGATATTCTCATGGCTGTGACTGCCGCCCTGGTAAAAGAACTTCGCGAGCGCACTGGCTTGGGCATGATGGAATGCAAGAAAGCTCTGGTGGAAACCGACGGTGACATCGAGCTGGCCATCGACAACCTGCGTAAATCCGGTCAGGCCAAAGCGGCCAAGAAAGCTGGCCGAACCGCTGCGGAAGGCATTGTAGTTGCCAAAGTGTCTGCGGACGGCAAAACTGGAATCCTGTTGGAAGTGAACAGTGAGACTGACTTTGTTGCGCGTGACGACAACTTCCTCAATTTCGCCAATGGTGTAGCTGATCGCGTATTGGCCACCAAAGAAACCGATATCGCCAAGCTGCTTGAAACCCCTATGGTTGAAGGCGGTAGCGACAGTGTCGAGACCACCCGTTCCGCCCTGGTGCAGAAGATCGGCGAGAACATCCAGGTTCGCCGTTCCTATGTGGTGGAAAGCGAAGGCCTGGTATCTGCCTATGTGCACAGCGGCAAGATCGGTGTTCTGGTGTCCCTGAGCGGTGGTAATGACGATCTGGGTAAAGATGTTGCCATGCACGTGGCCGCCTCTAACCCAATGGTGGTAAACCCGGATCAGGTTGATCAGGCCACTCTGGATAAAGAGAAGGAGATCTTCTCCGCCCAGGCCGCTGAAAGCGGTAAGCCTGCTGATATCATTGAGAAAATGGTTCAAGGCCGTATTGCCAAGTTCCTGAAAGAAGTGAGCCTGGTAGACCAGCCTTTCGTTAAGGACCCGGATACCACGGTTGGCAAACTTGTGAAAGGCGCCGGTGCAGAAGTGGTTTCATTCACCCGCATCGAAGTGGGCGAAGGCATCGAGAAAGAAGAAGTGGACTTCGCTGCCGAAGTAATGGCTCAGGCCCGCAAATAATCCAGCTTCAATCTAAAAAGCACTCATGGACTGCATGATACTCTCTGGGTATCATGCTCCCCCATGGGTGCTTTTTGATAACTAACGCTTTCTGATTTGGAGTAATGCATGCCAGCGACCGACCGTACGCCCAAGTACAAGCGCATCTTGTTAAAACTCAGTGGTGAGGCCCTGATGGGCGATATGGATTTCGGGATAGACCCCAACGTCTTGAATCGCATGGCATTGGAAATCGGGCAGCTGAGAGGCATCGGCGTACAGGTGGGGCTGGTGATCGGCGGGGGCAACCTGTTTCGGGGGGCGGCACTGCAGAAAGCCGGTCTGGACCGTGTCTCCGGTGACCATATGGGTATGCTGGCAACGGTTATGAACGGTTTAGCCATGCGGGATGCCCTGGAACGCTCCAATATTTCCACCACCTTGATGTCCGCCATCCAGATGAGCGGAGTGGTGGAGCATTATGACCGCCGCAAGTCCATTCGCCAGTTGGAACTGGGGGATGTGGTGATCTTCGCTGCCGGAACCGGTAATCCCTTCTTCACCACGGATTCAGCTGCCTGCCTGCGGGGAATTGAGGTTGAGGCTGACGCCGTATTCAAGGCCACCAAAGTGGATGGCGTGTATGATTCCGACCCGGTGAAAAACCCGGATGCAGTGAAGTACGAGCGCCTGACCTATGACGAAGTGCTTGAAAAAAAGCTGGGAGTCATGGATCTTACGGCCATCTGTTTGTGCCGGGATCATGATATGCCTGTGCGCGTGTTCAATATGAACCAACCGGGTTCGCTGCTCACCGTGACATTGGGTGGGGATGACGGAACCCTTATCGAAAAAGGATAAAGACCGTGATTGACGATATTAAGAAAGATGCTGAAACTCGCATGAAAAAGTCGCTTGAGGCGCTGGAAAACGCGTTCAAGAAAATTCGTACCGGTCGGGCGCACCCCAGCATCCTGGATGGGGTGATGGTGTCTTACTACGGAACTGATACTCCCCTCAAGCAAGTCGCCAACATCAACATCGAAGATGGCCGTACCCTGGCGGTGAGTGCCTGGGAAAAGCACCTGATTCCAGATATCGAAAAAGCCATCATGAAGGCGGATCTGGGGTTGAACCCAAGCAGCAATGGCGATCTGATTCGGGTGCCAATGCCACCGTTAACGGAACAGACCCGTAAGGAAATGGCCAAAGTATGCAAGGCGGAAGCTGAGCAGGGCCGGGTTGCCATCCGTAATATCCGTCGTGATGCCAACAGCGACCTGAAAGACTTGCTGAAAGAAAAGGAAGTTAGCGAAGACGAAGAGCGTAAGGGGCAGGATGACATCCAGAAGCTGACGGACAAATATGTTGCTCTGATTGAAGAAATGTTGAAGAAAAAAGAAGCGGACTTGATGGAAGTTTAAGCCCGTTTGACTCTCCGGCAGGTGGTGGTCGCTGCCATCTGCCGCGTCTATTCGCCAATCCAGAGGATCACTGTGAAAGTACAATCTTCTGCGCCGGATCTGGACAGTGTCCAGTCCTCCATTCCCCGCCATGTGGCTATCATCATGGATGGTAACAACCGCTGGGCCAAACAGCGCGGTTTGGGTGGGGTCGAAGGTCACAAGCAAGGGGCCAAAACCGTTCGGGAAACGGTGGAAAATTGTGTCCGGGCCGGAGTGGAAGTGCTCACGGTTTATGCGTTCAGCAGCGAGAACTGGCGGCGCCCTCAGGAAGAAGTAAGTGCGCTGATGAACCTGTTCCTGGAAGCGCTGGCCGATGAAGTGCCGGACCTGCACAAGAACGGCATCCGCCTCACCTTTATCGGGGATCTTTCCGCCTTCAGTTCTGAATTGCAGACCAAAATGCAGCAGGCCATGGACCAGACTGCCGGTAACAGGCAAATGGTGTTTGCTGTTGCGGTGAACTACGGTGGTCAGTGGGACATCACCAATGCGGCACGTCATTTGGCGGAGCGGGTCAAGGATGGAACCCTGGAGCCCTCGGAAATTACGCCGGAGTTGATGCAGAACGCAGTGGCTTTAGGGGATCTTCCTCCGCCGGACCTGTGTATCCGTACCGGAGGGGATAACCGCATCAGTAATTTCCTGCTCTGGCAGATAGCCTACTCTGAATTGTACTTTACCGATCTGTATTGGCCGGACTTTGACAAGCAGGCGCTTGAAGAGGCTTTTGCAGACTACCAGCGCCGGCAAAGGCGTTTCGGTCGGACCAGTGAACAAGTGGAAGCGAGCCAACAATAGATGCTGAAACAGAGAATAATAACAGCACTCATCTTATTGCCCCTGGTCCTTGGGGCAATTTTTTATTTGCCAACGCAGTGGTTTGCATTGGTAATGGTGATCCCGGTTGCCGTTGCGGCTTGGGAGTGGGCGAACATTATGGGGTTGGAAGGGCAGCCAAGCCGTTGTGGCTATGCACTCTTGGTGGTGACTGGGTTGGCCCTGGAATATTGGATCAAGCTGGATCTGGTACTGGCCTTTTCCGTTATCTGGTGGTCGCTTGCCGTTGGCCTGGTACGGGCTTACCCCCAGAAGATTGCACTCTGGGAAAAGGTCCCTGTCCAGGGCCTGATCGGTTTGCTCTTGCTGTTACCCGCCTGGTGGGGGCTGGTGGTTCTGCATCGACAAGAGGACGGTTCCTGGTGGTTGCTCTATGCCTTTTTATTGGTGTGGGGAGCGGATACCGGGGCTTACTTTGCCGGGCGCACCTTTGGTCGGCGTAAATTGGCTCCCGCCGTGAGTCCGGGCAAGACCATAGAGGGTTTGCTGGGTGGCCTTGTCGTGGTGGCGATTATCGCGGTGCTGGTGGCCACTCAAACCGAGGCGCTGAACACCGTGGGTATGGCCTGGTTCATGGTGGTGAGCCTGGTGGCGGTATTGGGATCCGTATTGGGTGACTTGGTGGAAAGTATGTTTAAACGTCACCGTGGGATAAAAGACAGCAGCCAGATCTTGCCAGGGCACGGTGGTGTACTTGACCGCATTGACAGTATCACCGCAGCGGTACCCCTATTTGCCGCAGGTATGTTGTTGCTTGGCGCGTTTCACTAAGGGTGTCTGATGGTGCCTTTACAAAACATAACTGTACTAGGTAGCACCGGCTCCATCGGTGTGAGTACCCTGGATGTGATGCGGCGGCATCCCGACCGCTATTGTGCCTTTGCACTGACGGCCAACAGTCGCATGGAAGAATTATTCCAGCAGGTAATGACTTTTCAGCCCCGATACGCCGTAATGCGGGACGAAGATCTGGCAGAGGCCCTGCGGAACCGTTTATTGCAGGCGGGGTCTGATACTGAAGTTCTGGCTGGTGTTGAAGGGCTGGTTACTGTTGCCGAACATCCCGAGGTGCATCAGGTGATGGCAGCCATTGTGGGGGCGGCCGGTTTGATTCCCACTATGGCCGCAGTCAAGGCCGGGAAGCGTATCTTGTTGGCCAATAAGGAATCCCTGGTCATGAGCGGGCATTTGTTTATGTCCGCAGTGAAGGAAAGTGGTGCAGAGCTGCTTCCCATCGATAGTGAACACAACGCCATATTCCAGTGTATGCCCCTGGATTTTGCCGGCGGGCTAACGCAAAAAGGGGTATCGAAGATTTTGTTGACCGGTTCCGGTGGTCCGTTCCGTACCCTGCCGTTGGAACAGTTTGCCAGCGTGACACCGGATCAGGCCTGCGCCCACCCCAATTGGGATATGGGGCGCAAGATTTCGGTGGACTCCGCCACCATGATGAACAAAGGCCTGGAATTTATTGAGGCATGCTGGCTGTTTTCTGCCAGTACCCAGCAGGTTCAGGTGGTGGTGCATCCGCAAAGCGTGATTCACTCCATGGTGCAATATGTGGATGGATCGGTGCTGGCGCAAATGGGTAATCCGGATATGCGTACACCCATTGCCTACGGCCTTGGCTGGCCGCAGCGACAGGTGTCCGGGGTGGAGCCCCTGGATCTTATCAAGGTGGCTCAGCTGGATTTTCAGGCCCCGGATGAGGCGCGCTTTCCTTGTCTGCGTTTGGCGCGGGAGGCCATGGAAGCCGGTGGCACAGCCTCTGTGGTGCTGAACGCAGTGAATGAGGTGATGGTGGACGCGTTTCTCAACGGGCGTGCCAAATTTACCGAGATACCAGCGGTCATCGAAACCGTGTTGGGTCGATCCCCGTTGGTGGACGCAGTGGATATTGATACTATCCTAAGGGCAGATGAAACGGCTCGATTGCTGGCGAGAGAGCAGTTGAACCAGTAACGAAACCTAATCAGGTACGGCTGATACAACAACGAGATAGAGGCTAAATTGTTCGATTTTCTGCAGACACTTCTGGCTTTTGTAGTGACCCTTGGACTACTGATCTTTGTCCATGAATACGGTCATTTTTGGGTGGCTCGCCGTTGTGGTGTCAAAGTGATTCGCTTTTCGGTGGGCTTTGGCCAGCCACTGTTTAAATGGATGGACCGTCACGGTACGGAGTTCGTTGTTGCCACTTTACCCCTCGGGGGCTTTGTTAAAATGCTGGGTGAACCCGGCAGTGACATTCACGAGCATCAAAAGCAGTATTCCTTTGCACATAAATCCGTCTTTCAGCGCTTTGCCATTGTCTCTGCCGGTCCCCTGGTGAACCTGGTCTTTGCGATACTTCTGTACTGGATGTTGTTTGTGTCCGGTGTAACCTCTCTGGCGCCCTACGTGGGTGATGTAAAACCCGGAAGCCAGGCTGAGGCTGCCGGTTTCCAGACGATGGACGAAATTGTTGCGGTAGACGGCGAGAAGACAGAAAGCTGGGATGATGTGACCATGGCGCTGATCGCCAAAATTGGCGAGAGTGTACAGGTGCGTTTCAGTGTTCGGCCGGAGGGCAGCAGTGGTACCGTCGAGCGAACGCTCGATCTCCAAAACTGGATGCAGGGGCAGGAAAAAACACACCCTTTACAACTGCTCGGTATGGAGCCGTTCTTTCCTCCCATACCACCGGTGCTGGGTGAGTTGGTTGAGGGGCGGGCAGCCCAGCAACAGGGCATGCAATCCGGCGATAGAGTCTTGGCGGTTAATGAGGTTGAAATTCAGACCTGGGAAGAGTGGGTGGAACTGATCCGTGCAAATCCCGGAGTTACCATGAGCGTACTGGTGGAGCGCGCGGGCAATGAAGTGTTGCTGCAAATTACGCCGGAGCGGGTGATAGGGGAGGATGGCGAGGCGTTCGGGCAAATCGGTGCCGCCAACTCGCCGGAATATTCCGCCTTGCCCGATTTCATGGTGCGCAAATTGGAATACGGCCCCTTGGCTGCGGTAGGGAAATCCATTACCTATGCCTGGTCCCGCATTGAACTTACGATCCTGTCCATTGCCAAAATGGTGACGGGAAAGATTTCACTGGATAACCTGAGTGGCCCCATCACCATAGCAAAAGTGGCGGGAGACAGCGCCAGTTATGGGATTGAACCCTTTCTTAGCTTCATGGCCTATTTAAGTATCAGTCTTGGAGTGTTAAATTTGCTGCCCATTCCCGTTTTGGACGGCGGCCATTTAATGTACTATCTCGTTGAAATGGTTAAAGGAAGCCCGGTATCGGAGAAAGCCCAAGCGTTGGGAAACAGCCTGGGGCTCGGCTTGCTGGTCATGTTTATGGGACTCGCATTTTATAACGATATAATGGGGCTTTAATCCCGCCTTTTTTGGACCAATTGATTTTCCTGCGGACTTGAGCGTTAAATGAATCGAATTATCAGGCTAGTGCTGTTGTTGTGGATGGCATTTTTGGCAAACGCAGTAATGGCAGATTCCTTCGTCATAAAAGATATACGAATCGAAGGGTTGCAGCGTATCTCCGCAGGGGCGGTGTTCAATGTATTACCTCTGCAGGTGGGGGACGAGGTAAACGACAACGTGTTGGCCCGTTCCGCCCGCATTCTTTTTAAAACCGGTAACTTCCAGGACATCAATCTGCTGCGGGATGGGGATATCCTTATCATTCAGGTGAGTGAGCGTCCCTCAATAGCCAGTATTGAACTCGATGGTAACAAGTCCATTGAAACCGAAAACCTGATGGAGGGCTTGTCCCAGGCAGGTCTTAGTGAGGGCAGTGTGTTTCAGCGTGTGACACTGGACCGGTTAAAAGTGGAGTTGGAGCGCCAGTATATTGCCCAGGGACGCTATGGTGCCAGGGTGGATCCGGAGGTCAAACCACTGCCCCGCAACCGGGTTGCCATTCACATTACGATCAAAGAAGGCGATGTGGCCACCATCTCCGGAGTGAACATTGTCGGCAACTCGGTGTTCTCTGATGAAGAGCTCGCTGAACAGTTCGAACTGAAAGAATCCCATATGTTTTCTTTTTTCAAGGGCGACGATAAATACTCCCGTGAAAAGCTGTCCGGCGATCTGGAGAAGCTTTCTTCCTATTACCAGGATCGGGGCTTCGTAAACTTCCGGGTAGAGTCCACTCAGGTGTCTGTGACCCCCGACAAATCCGAGGTTTACATCAACGTTAATATTTCCGAGGGCGAGCGCTTTACCGTCAACGAGGTGAAGCTGACCGGCGATTTGAAAGTGCCTGAGGCCGAGCTGCGTCGCCTTATTCTGCTGCGTCCCGGGCAAACGTTTTCCCGCGCGCTGGTAACCACTTCCAACGAACTTATTTCCAAGCGCCTGGGTAATGAGGGCTATACCTTCGCCAACGTCAACGGAGTGCCTTCGCTGACGCCCAACGCCGACAATACAGTGGACGTTACCTTCTATGTGGATGCCGGTACTCGGGTGTACGTTCGGCGCATCAATTTCTTCGGGAATACCAAAACCCGGGATGAGGTTCTGCGGCGTGAAATGCGCCAGATGGAAGGTGCCTGGGCGTCAGGTCAGTTGATTGAAAACTCCAAGGTACGCCTGGAACGTCTGGGATTCTTTAAAGGTGTCACAGTGGAAACCCCGCGGGTTCCGGGTGAAGACGATCAGGTGGACGTCAATTACTCGGTGGAGGAACAGCCCTCCGGTTCCATCGGTGCCAGCGTTGGTTACCAGCAGGGCACGGGTTTTGTATTTGGCGCCAACTTGTCACAAACCAATTTCCTGGGTACGGGCAACCGGGTGAGCATTGCCGCCAATCGCAGTGATATCCGGGATAGCGTCAGTTTCTCTTTCCTCGATCCCTATTACACCATTGACGGTGTTTCCAGAGGTTTCTCTCTGTTCTTTCAACAAACCGATATCAGTGAGGACGATGTAATTTCCAACTGGGCGTCCGATCGGTTGGGGGGTAATGTTACGTTCGGCTATCCCACCAGTGATATCTCTCGTTTGAGTTTTGGGATTGGTTTTGAGGACGTGACTGTGTATGCCAGTCAGCGCTCACCCATCCAGGTGTGGGAGCTGGTTAAATACGACTTGTATGACGCCAATATCAATAATAAGTACACTCAATCTGACAAGTTCCTGAACTTCCCGTTGACCGGTAGTTGGTCGATCAGCACCCTTAACCGTGGTGTATTTGCTACCCGGGGATCGTCTCACACGCTGTCTTTGCAGGTCACCTCACCCGGCAGTGATTTGGAATACTTCAAAACCAGTTTCCAGTCACAGAAGTATTTCCCGTTGAGTCAGAGCTGGACCTTGCGTCTGCGATCTGAACTGGGCTATCTGGACGGATACGGTGATGATGACAAGCCGCCGTTTTATGAACACTATTACTCCGGTGGCTTTGGCTCCATCCGGGGCTATGAGGATCGCTCTTTGGGGCCCCGTGAAATCCAGTCAGCCTATGACTTTGGCGACCCGCGGGCAATCGGTGGTAATCTTCTGGTGGAAGGCAGCGCGGAATTTATCTTCCCGATGCCATTCGTGGCGGACAACCGTTCCTTCCGAACCATGTTCTTCGTTGATGCCGGTAACGTGTTTGATACCCACCGCAAAGACGAGTATGGTCTTGAATTGAGTGAAATGAGAATGTCGGCGGGTATCGCCCTGTCCTGGATTACAGGTATCGGACCGCTGTCGTTTAGCCTGTCCAAGGCCTTTAACGATCAGCCCGGCGACGATGTGCAGGCGTTCCAGTTCTCACTGGGACAACCATTCTAATAAAGAACGAATGCAGGATAAGAGGTCAATTGTGAAGAAATTTCTGGTAGTGCTGGTAGGTTTGTTGATGGCTCAGTCGCTGATGGCGGCAGAATCGTCAAAAGTGGTGACAGTGGACGTGTTACGTGCCGTGATGACCACTGAAGAAGGCAAAATCAAGATCGAGAAACTGAAAGGCGAATTTGAAAAAGAAAAAGCCGGTCTGGAAGCCTTGAACATGAAAGGGCAAAAGCTCCAGGAGCGTATTCAGAAAGATGGTGCGGTTATGTCCGCCGATGAACGCCACAAACTGGAAAAAGAACTCATGGAAATTGCCCAGGAGTTGAAATTCAAAGAGCAGCAGCTCAAGCAAAGTGGACAGGCTGATCAGCGTCAGGTGGTGGAATCCATGTTGCCCAAATTCCAGAAAGCAATGAAGGAAATCATTGCCGAGCAAAAAATTGATATGGTGCTGCGCCGTGAAGCGGTGCTGGATCTGAATCCCAGCCTGGACATCACTGACCAGGTGGTGGAAAAAATGAACGCCATCAAAGACTGAACCCACATAAAGACCAGGGCTCTATGAGTACAACAGAGGTGCGGGAAGCTTGGCAACTGGGTGAATTGGCCCGGGAGCTGGGGGTGGAGCTGCAAGGAGACGCCAACCTGCAAGTTAGTGGTATGGCCACATTGGGCACGGCCCAGCCTGGCCAGCTCAGCTTTCTTGCCAATCCTCTGTATCGAAATCAGTTGAGTTCTACCGCAGCATCTGCAGTCATTCTGCAACCTCAATACGCTGCAGAATGCCCTGTGTCTGCCCTGATTGCCGATAATCCTTACCTTGTATACTCGCGGGTTTCCCATTTTTTTGACCGCAGACCCCGACCGGATCAGGGGGTCCATCCCAGCGCTTTTGTAGCGGATGATGTGGTACTTGGAGAAGGGTGCCGGATAGGTCCGAAAGTGGTGATTGAGTCCGGCGCAGTGTTGGGGCGAAACGTTGAGGTAGGCGCCGGTACGGTGATAGGCGCTAACTGTCGGGTCGGCGATGACTGCCTGTTCCATGCCAATGTTACCTTATACCATGGGGTCAAGATTGGTCATCGCTGCACTTTTCATGGTGGTGTGGTGGTGGGTGCCGATGGGTTCGGATTTGCCAACGAAGCTGGCCAATGGAAGAAGATTGCCCAGCTCGGTGCAGTCACCATTGGTAATGATGTCGATGTTGGTGCCAATACGACCATCGACCGCGGCGCAATTCAGGACACGGTGATTGGTAATGGCGTGATTCTGGACAACCAGATTCAGATTGCCCATAACGTTGAAATCGGTGAAGGGACGGCGATCGCCGGCTGTACCGGCATTGCCGGCAGTACGAAAATCGGCAGCTATTGCACCATCGCCGGAGCGGTGGGGATAGCAGGACACCTGGAAATAGCTGACCGGGTTCACCTCACCATGAGGAGCGCCATCACCAAAAGCATATCTGAACCGGGCTCGTATTCGTCAGGCACGGCAATGTCCAAGACCGCTGAATGGCGCAAGAACGCAGCCCGGTTCAGGAGCCTGGATGACATGGCCAGGAAGATCAGCCGGTTGGAAAAGCAGCTTAAGGCTTTACTGGCAAGCGGGAAGTAAATACATATCGTGTTACGTTAATGGGCGTGATTTGCGGCTGGAATCGCCATAAGCTAGTGATTTACAATAAAATAAATCTTACCGTGAACTATGATGAATATAAACGAAATCAAGGAAATCCTGCCCCACCGAGCCCCCTTCCTGCAGGTAGACCGGGTATTGGAATTGGTGGAGGGCGAATATATCATTGCTGTTCGAGGCATTTCCAAC